>NZ_JAHHIR010000060.1 GCF_018678075.1 Epibacterium ulvae
ATATACCCGCAACCCCTAAATCACAAAAACATAAAAGAAATCACACAAAACATAAAAAAATAAACAATATCAATGACCTAACCGTGATAAGTTTCGCAGAAATACACAAAACCAACAGGCCAAACCACCGTGAGGCCAACCCAACGAAACCCCCAAATCACCGAAGAACAACATAAAACAAACATACCAACACACTTATCCACAAAATAGACGGGAATCCCAAACCAAACGCCGACTCGCATATGCGAACCGGCGTTCAAAAACCCAGACCGGCCCCGAATCCGGAGATGAAGAGGTGGAGCGGTGATTTGCCTATGGTCAGGCGCGCACGCAGGCGGCAGGGCGCATGGCATCCATCATCTCTGACGGGTCACAGATCAACGCATCGAGCGTAACCTCGTCCAAAGCCTGAAAGAAGGCATGGGCCGCATCCGACAAAGCGGTGCGCAGGCGGCACACATCCAATTGCGGACAGGAATCCTCGCCATCGCCAAAACATTCGATGATCGGCACCGGACCTTCGACCTGGCGGAAGACGTCGCCCACCCGGATCTCACTGGCGGGACGGGCAAGCGCAATACCGCCGCGCCGACCACGGTGCGTGTTCAGAAATCCGCGCTGGCTGAGCTGGTTGATCACCTGTGCCAAATGGTTCTCTGAAATCTTGCAGCGGTCAGCTATCTCTGCCTTGGTGACAAGGCGGCCGTCATTGGCGGCACAATACATCAGCAACCGCACAGCGATATTGGTCCGTTTGGTGATACGCATGGGACATCTCCGGGTAGAACAATGGATGCATGAGGGTTGCACAGCAGGCCAAAGGCCGGTTTGACATACATCAATAGGAATCGGAGAAAGCGCATATGAAGAACCCCTATTTCTTTGGCTACGGAAGTTTGGTCAATGTTTCCACCCACACTTACGTGGATCCTCGCCCTGCCCGCCTGAGCGGTTGGAAACGTGCCTGGGTTCAGGCCGAAGAGCGGGGTCAGGCCTTTTTGACCGCCGTGCGTGCGCCTGAGTTTGAGATTGACGGGCTGGTCGCGGCCGTTCCCGATGCGGATTGGGTGGCGCTGGATCAACGGGAATACGCCTATGAACGGCTGGCCGCCGCCAAGAGCGTCACCCATGATCTGCCAACGGGCACCGATATTCAGGTCTATGCGGTGGCGCCCGCCGTCCAGCACAAGACCACCCCTGCCTATCCCGTCTGGATGAGCTATCTGGATGTGGTGGTGCAAGGCTATCTGCGGGTCTTTGGCGAGGCGGGCGTTGCAGGGTTTTTCGAGACCACGGACAATTGGGCGCGCCCCTTTGTGGATGACCGCGCCGACCCCAAATATCCGCGTGCGCAAGTACTGAGCACATCGGAGCAAGAGTTGGTGGATCACTGGCTGGCACAGACAGCTGCGGAACGGGTCATGGGCTAAGGGCCGTCGCAGCCATAGAGCAACCATAGACATGCAAAAGGCGCGCCCGATTGGCCGCGCCTTTGTTATTTCAACGATGCCTTTGAGCCGGGCGGCTTTAGCCGCGTGCGCGCACCACTTTCATCAACGGTAGCAGAGCTCCCATATCGGGGCCACGCTCCATGCCGGTGACGGCTTTGCGCAATGGCATGAACAGACCTTTGCCTTTGCGGCCTGTGGCCTCTTTTACAGCCGTGGTCCAGCTCTTCCAGCTGTCAGCCTCATAGGGGCCTTCGGGCAGAAGCTTCATTGCCTCGGCCACGAAATCTGCGTCATCCTCTGCGATCATTGGCTCAGCACCGTCCTGGCAGAGCGTCCACCATTGGCCGAGATCCGCGAGCGTTGTGATGTTTTCACGCGCTACACCCCAAAAGGCCGCCTGTTGGTCGGCAGGCACACCCAATGCGTCGAGATCCGCCTTAACATCCTCGGCCGATTGCGCCTGCAGATAGCGGGCGGTCAGCGGGAAGACGTCCTGAACGTCAAATTTGGTCGGCGCGGTGCCGAAACGGGAGACATCAAAGCCCTCGATCAGTTCGGCCATGCCTGTCCGCAGTTCAACCGGATCCGACGAGCCAAGACGCGCCATCAAGGACAACAGCGCCATGGGCTGCACGCCCTGTTCACGCAGATCACGCAGCGCAAGGGTGCCCAGGCGTTTAGACAGCGCTTCGCCCTGTGGGCCGGTCAACAGAGAGTGGTGGGCAAATTCCGGATGGTCAAACCCAAGCGCTTGCATGATCTGGATCTGGGTTGCGGTGTTGGTCACATGGTCGGAGCCACGCACAACATGGGTCACACCCATATCGGTGTCATCGACAACGGAGGCCAGCGTATAAAGGAACTGCCCATCGCCGCGGATCAGAACCGGGTCAGACACGGATGCCGCGTCAATAGAGGTGTCGCCCCCGATCCCATCGGTCCATTCGATGCGGGCATGGTTCAGTTTGAACCGCCACACGCCATCGCCACGCTCTGCGCGCAGCGCGTCTTTTTCAGCGTCAGACAGCGCGAGCGCCGCCCGGTCATAGACCGGCGGCTTGCCCATGTTCAGCTGTTTCTTGCGCTTGAGATCCAGCTCGACCGGAGTTTCGAACGCCTCATAGAAACGGCCCGCATCGCGCAGCTTGTCAGCGGCCGCCACATACATATCCATACGCTCGGACTGGCGCTCGACCTTGTCCCAGGTCAGGCCCAACCATTCGAGGTCTTGCTTGATCGCGTCGACATATTCTTCTTTGGAGCGCTCGGGATCGGTGTCATCGATACGCAGGATAAAGGTGCCGCCAGCCTTGCGGGCGATCAGATAGTTCATCAGCGCGGTGCGCAGGTTGCCCACGTGAATATATCCGGTGGGCGACGGAGCAAATCGGGTGGTGGTCATCAAGCATCTCCTGTTGCGATGTGCTCTGTCATATGCAGGCTGCTTTGTCCAGTTCGCCCCGGTTGGCGCAGGCTTTTGCAGCGCACCGGCAAGGTGACGCACAGCACACTTTGGAGGTGCCAAAAGAAGGTAAAGGCTTGATTTACGTTGGCGACACGGACCAGATTTTATCCAGATCCTTGAGCCCTTTTGCAATCAGCTCGGCCAGAACATCCATATCGATATCCGCCAGCTTGTTCACGTATAGGCAGGACTTACCTGTCTTGTGCTTGCCAAGGCGCGCCAGAATCTCACCGTAGTCTTGGTAGCCGGGCATGATGTAGATCGAGTGTCGCGCTTTGCGGGGGGAGAAACCGGTGGCGAGAAAGTCCCCTTCTCGGCCACTGTCATAGACATAGTGATAGCTGCCGTAGCCAATGATGCTTGGACCCCACATCTGCGCGTCCAATCCGGTGACTCGTCGAAACAGTAGATCCAGCGCTCGCGCCTCGGCTGCCTTGCGCGCGGGCTCGACGCCGCCCAAAAACGCCGCCACATCCTGCGTGGTCGGAGTGGTTTTGTTTCCGGATTTTGAAGGCTTGGTCATCGGTCTCACCTCTGACTTCATACTGTAGCAATGCTCACGCTCTCGTCATCCCAAAATCGCCAAGCAGTTGTTAATGTGCGCAAGAACACGCCTGTTCGAAGCCCCCTATGGAATGAGGTTCCACAATGTCTTTCAAACTGTCCCGTCGCGCAGCGCTTGGCGCAGCTGCCGCCCTGCCCTTGTCCTTGGCCGCAAGACCTCTGCTGGCCAAAGCAAGCGTGACTCCGGTCAACAGCATAATCGCACGCAGCTTTAAGATCGGTAAATTCGTCGTCACCACCATTCTGGACGGTTCCGCTCGTCGCGAAGACGCCTTTGACATCTTTGGCAGCACTACCACCGAAGACGAATTCAAGAAAGTCTCCGCTGAGAACTTCATCTCTGCAGATGCGGCGCAATTCTATTTCACGCCGACTCTTGTGGACACAGGTGCCGAGCTGGTTCTGTTTGATACAGGCCTGGGCAACGGCGGCATTCAAGCCGGCCTCGCCGAAGTGGGCATCACACCCGAGCAGATCGACGTTGTTGTCATCACCCATATGCATCCTGACCACATTGGCGGAATGGCGACCGATGGTCATGTGACATTCCCGAATGCCCGTTACGTGACGGCTGCGAAAGAGTATGACTTCTGGTCCGGCTTTGATGAGACCCACCGCGTGGGCGGTCTGGTGAAAAAGAACGTGACCCCAGTTGCGGAAAAGACCACTTTTGTCAAAGACGGTGAAAGCGTTGTTTCCGGCGTCACTGCCATCGCCGCGCCAGGTCACACTCCCGGCCACACCATCTATATGCTGGAAAGCGAAGGCCAACAGTTGCTGCTGACCGCAGACATGGCGAACCACTACATCTGGGCGTTCCATAACCCTGAGTGGGCGATTTCCTTTGACGGCGACAAAGACCTCGCGGCCGCGACTCGTCGCGCCAAGATGGACATGCTGGCCGCCGATAAGATCCCGATGATCGGTTACCACATGCCTTTCCCTGGCATGGGTTTTGTTGAAACCCGTGGTTCCGGCTTCCGTTTTGTGCCGGTCAGCTATCAATTCGCGATCTAAGGTGAAGCGGCTGGGGGTGCTCCCGCGCCCTCGGCCCCTCCCCGCCAAAAGGCGGGCACCGACCTCGATCTTGGGCGTAGCACCGCGCTGTGCGCGGTGCTTCGCCCAACTGGCACAGGATTGCCTGCAAACCGAGACAGGCGGGAGCGCTCAGCCGGTGTTTTTCCAAACAGGTTGTGTGATCAGCTTGAGCTGCGCCAACGGTTCACGATGGGGTAGCGGCGATCCAGCCAAAAGGCGCGTGGCGTCAAACGTGCGCCCGGAGCCGATTGGAAGCGTTTGTATTCACTGAGGAAAACGAGATGCTCTATCCGTTTGGCCTCTGCCCTATCAAAACCGGCAGCAACGCAATCCTCGACCGAGCCGTCCTGATCGACCAGAATATCCAGCATCGCATCCAAGATCGGATAATCTGGCAGGCTGTCGCTGTCTTTTTGGTCTTCGTGCAGCTCCGCTGAAGGGGGCTTGTCGATCACGTTAGGGCGGATCACTTCGGTTGCCGGCCCCATCATCCAATCCCGGTGATTGGCATTGCGCCAGCGGCAGGTTTCAAACACCCGCGTCTTATACAGATCCTTGATCGGGTTATAGCCGCCGTTCATGTCGCCATAGATGGTTGCATACCCAACAGCGACCTCGGATTTGTTACCGGTGGTCAGCAGCATCTCGCCAAACTTATTTGACATCGCCATCAACAACAGACCCCGCAGGCGGGATTGGACGTTCTCTTCGGTCAAATCCGCATCCCGGCCCGCAAACAGCGGCGCGAGCGTTTTGGTGATCGCGTCGCGCCCCTCAGAAATCGGCACATAGTCATAGTGAACGCCCAGCGCCTTGGCGACCGCTTCAGCGTCGGACAGAGATTCTGTGGACGTGTATTCGGACGGCAGCATTACGCAGCGCACGTTGTCTGCTCCGATTGCGTCGACCGCGATGGCCGCCACCAGCGCGGAATCCACGCCGCCAGACAGGCCCAGCAACACTTTGGCAAATCCGCTTTTGCGCAGGTAGTCGCGCAGGGCCAGAACCATCACCTGATAGTCCTGCTCCCATTCATCTGGCATATGTGCCTTTTCACCCTCGACCGCGCGCCAGCCTTCTGCGGTGCGTTCAAGATCCAGCTGCGTTACAGCCTCCTCGAACGCTGGCATTTGCAGCGCCAGGCCGCCGCCCGGGTTCAGGACAAAAGTACCGCCATCAAAGACCTGATCGTCCTGTCCACCAACCATATTCAGGTAAATCACCGGCAAGCCGGTCTCAACCGTGCGGGCCACCATATGGTTCTGCCGCACTTCAATTTTGTTGCGGTAATAGGGCGAACCATTGGGGATCAAAAGGAACTCAGCACCGGTTTCCACCAGCGTTTCGGCCACATCAATGTGCCACCCGTCTTCACAAATTGGCGAGCCAACGCGCGTCTCGCCAACCACATAGGGGCCACCCAAGGGGCCTGCATCAAAGATGCGCACCTCGTCAAAGACCGTCTCGTTCGGCAAATGGTGTTTCAGAACACGGCTGGCGATCTTCCCGTTCTTGAGGATCAGATAGGCGTTGTACAATTTGCCATCTTCCGCCCAGGGGCAGCCGACCGCAAGCGCTGGACCATCGGCGCAGCGTTTCGCCAACGCCTCCGCTTCCGCTTTAGCTGCTTGGTGAAACGCGGGCTTCATCACCAGGTCCTGCGCGTTATAGCCGGTCAGAAACATCTCTGGCAGCGCGACCAAATCGGCGTCGGCGGCAGCACCTTCTTCCCAGGCCGTCACCGCTTTGGCTGCATTTCCGGCAATGTCGCCTACAGTCGGGTTCAACTGTGCGAGAGTAATGCGAAATCGATCAGCCATTTTGTCCTACACTTTTTCAGTCGCTCTCCTTGCCATTTATCAGATCAGCCGCCGAGGGGAAGCCCACGCCGTAAAAGAGATTGCGACATTGCACTTGCTGACATAGTTTTTGCCCAAGCATCGGCGCCCCTTGGGGGTGCGTCTCCAAAAGGCAGGCAGAGGTTCACATGATCCGCTTTGGCACTATCACCGCAATCACGACCGCTCTGGCGCTGACCGGCGCGGCCTGGGCGCAAGACGGTCAGCCCATCACCACGCAGGATGAGATCGGCGGCATCTATGAGGGTGAATTCAAAGGCGGGTTGCAACATGGCACCGGCACATACACCCTGCCCAATGGCTATGAATACTCCGGCGCCTGGGTCGAGGGGGAAATCCACGGCCAGGGTGTCGCACGGTTCCCCAATGGGTCGATCTATGAGGGGCAATTTGCCAAAGGCAAACCCGAAGGCATCGGCAAGATCACCTTTGCGGATGGCGGCACCTATGAAGGCGAATGGGGTGATGGTGTCATAAACGGGCAAGGGATCGCGATTTACGCCAATGGCATGCGCTACGAGGGCACATTCGCCGATGGAAAACATCACGGCCATGGCACGATGACCAACCCGGATGGTTACCAATACACCGGCAATTGGGTCGAAGGACACAAAGACGGCAAAGGGAAAATCCTGCAGTCGAATGGTGCCACCTACGAAGGTGACGTACGTGACGGCAAGCTGGATGGCTTCGGCAAACTCACCCTGCCCGATGGCCTGATCTACGAAGGCGAATGGCTCAACGACCAAATGCACGGCCAGGGCAAGCTGACGCTGCCCAATGGTGACATCTATGAGGGTCCGCTGGTTGCCGGGCGTCGTCAGGGTCGCGGCAAGCTGAACTATGCGGATGGCTCAGTTTACGAGGGCGATTTTGAGGATGACCTGCGCCACGGCACGGGGTCCTTTAAGGGCACCGATGGCTATGAGTACTCCGGCAATTGGTCTGGTGGTCAAATCGAAGGCGCTGGTGAGGTCACCTATCCCGATGGCTCGGTTTACAAGGGTGAGTTTCGCGCGGATCTGCCGGATGGCGAGGGGAAAGTCACCTATGCGGACGGCTCCTCCTATGAGGGCAACTGGATAGCCGGCGTGATCGAAGGCGAAGGCAAATCGATCTACCCCAATGGTGTGACCTATATAGGCACGTTCAAAAATGCCAAACACCACGGACGCGGGGTGATGACCTATTCCGATGGCTATCGTTACGAGGGCGACTGGGACAAGAACCTGCGTCACGGCGAGGCGGTTGTCACCTATGCTGATGGTTCAGTCTACACCGGCGGGTTTGACGTCGGGCAGCGCCATGGAACCGGTAAGATCGTGATGGTTGATGGTTTCAGCTACGAGGGCAACTGGGACCAGGGCAAGATCACCGGCAAAGGGATCGCACGTTACACCAACGGGGACATCTACGAAGGCAATTTCCTCAACGGTAAACGCCAGGGCCCCGGCGTCATTCGCTATGCCAGCGGGCAGGAAGCAGCTGGCGAATGGGATGATGGCGCCTTGGTCGTCGCCCCTGTAGCGGCTGAGGGCACCGAAGCTGAGGTCGTTCCGGCCACCGAGTGATCGCGTCTACATCGTTGCGCTCAAAACACCCCCGCTAGGCTTTTCCGAGCGGGGGATTTTTTTAGCCGATTTTGACATCCCCCAAATGCGCAGGCTGCGGCACCTCCAGCCGGGCGTCTGGATCGTCTACTGGCGGATGCAGCGTTATGGTGATCGGCAGCACACCGGCCCAGATCGGCAAGGCATAGTCTTCCTCGTCATCGCTTGGACCACCAGTGCGCACTTTGGCGGCACCTTCGGTGATTGGCATGCGCATCACGGCGGTCGCCTTGAACTCTTGCGCGTTCATCGGGCGCAAGGTCTCCCACCGGCCGGGAAACCAGGCATCAAACATCAGCTCAAGACTGTTTGCCGCGTGATCGCCATGCACCCGCTCGGCCTCTCCAAACAGCATAACAGACCGGAAATTGACCGAATGGTGCATGGCGGAGCGCGCCAGGACATAACCATCCAGACAAGACACGCTCAGACAGACTTTGCGCCCCTCCATCGCGCGCAAGGCTCGGCTGGCGGAGGAGCCGTGCCAATAGACGTAATCGCCCTCTCTCCATTGCAGGGTTGGCAAAATCGATGGCGCACCGTCCATTTCATAGGCGATATGGGCCATTGGCATCGCAGCCAGAACCGCGTCGATGGCTTCGCGATCATAGTGACCCCGCTCATGTGAGCGGCGCAGGCGGCTGCGGTCGGTTTTCAAATCGGATGTGTCGGGGGCTTGGGACATGGCCTGCTTCCTTGGTTGCGTTTGAAAAGCAGAGCTACGCGACAATTGGACACTTCATAAGATCCAGTTTTTGACTATTGTTGCATACCAATATGATTGATCTCTCTGCCCTACTCTCCTTCGATGACCCCGCGCCCCGATACGCGCAACTGGCCCAGGCATTGCGCGGGGCCATTGCAGAGGGACAAATTGCACAAGGCACCCGCCTGCCGTCGTCGCGCGCCTTGGCCCTGGACCTTGGGGTGTCGCGCAGCACGGTTGTGCTGGCCTTTGACCAGTTAACGGCTGAAGGCTATCTGACCGCGCGACGTGGTTCAGGCGTTTTTGCGACCGATATCACCCCGTTGGCGGATGTTCCTGTATCAACGACGTCCACGCCAAGCCCACGCCCTGCCCCGTCGGCGCGGCCCGAGGTGTTGCGTCCCGGAGACCCGGATCCAACGCTGTTTCCCACCCGCGCCTGGGCCCGTACCCTCGCACGGGTGGCGCGCAGCACGCCCGAAGCGCTCTGCCTGCTCAGTGATCCATTTGGCGACGACATGCTGCGTCAGGAAATCGCGACGTACCTGAGGCGTTGGCGCGGTATCACATGTTTCGCAGATCAAATTCTGGTCACTTCAGGCGCGCGTGAAGCACTGGAACTGGCGATTGATCTGACCATTGATAGGCAAGACATTGGTCTTGAAAGTCCGGGGTTTGCGCCGCTGCACCGGTTTGTAGCGGCACGCAATTGGCCCGTGCGCTGGCTGACGCCGGGGGCGCAAGGACCGGAAGCGCCGGACAAGTTGGCCAAAGTCACCGTGCTGACACCGTCCCATCAATTCCCCCTAGGCGGCACGCTGCCAATTGCGCAACGACGCGCATTCCTAAGTGCAGCCAAGGCGCAGGATGCCTGGATTATCGAAGACGATTTCGACAGTGAATTCCGTTACGCGGGTCAACCCGTGCCGGCTATGGCCGGGCTCGACCAACTGGGGCGTTGTCTCTATGTGGGGACGTTTTCCAAGACGTTTTCCCACTCGATCCGCCTTGGATACTTGGTCTTGCCCACCACATTGGTTCCCAAAATGCGCCAGCGGTTCATTCACCCCAGTGCAGGCGCGGGTATCACCGCGCAGCGCCCTTTGGCGATCTTTATGGCAGAGGGGCTATATGATCGCCACATCCGCCGCGCCCGACGTCGATATGGTGAACGATACGAGGCGGCAGTGGCCGCACTGCAGCGCTGGCCACAGGATTGGGGCACGTTCCAGACCCACCGCGCGGGCATGCAGATCGCATTTCACCTGTCCGCCGACCTTGATGATCACGCGATATGTGCAGCCGCCGCAACAGAGGGGTTTGCGGTGCAACCCCTGTCCGCCTGTGATCCAAACGGCAGTCAGCGTGGTCTGTTGATCGGCTTCTGCCGCTCTGAGGTTGCCGATATTCCGGATCTCATCGCCCGGTTGGGCCGTCATGTGAGCGTTGCGCATAAAGCTGCGATTTGACCCTTTTCATTTGCCGCGCCACCTGTATAAATCGCCACATGACCATGCGTGCAGATATCATGACAGCCGACACCGCTTTTTGCGGTGCGCTTCTGCACGACCTACTGCTCCTAATCCGCCTCTGAGCGTGCCATTCGGCGCGTCCGCTCAGAGGGTTTGGCATGCGCGCCACAGAATGGATTTAGGACAGAGACAAAGAAAGCTACCGACATGACAACAGCATCTGACACAGATCGCGTCTTTATTTTCGACACCACACTGCGTGACGGCGAACAAAGCCCCGGCGCGACCATGACCCATGATGAAAAGCTGGAAATTGCCGAGCTTCTAGATGACATGGGCGTCGATATCATCGAAGCCGGTTTCCCGATTGCCTCCGAAGGCGATTTCCGCGCGGTTTCCGAAATTTCCGAACGGTCAAAGAACGCGATGATTTGCGGTCTGGCACGTGCCAATTTCAAAGACATCGACCGCTGCGCCGAAGCGGTGCGCAAGGCCGCGCAGCCACGCATTCACACCTTTATCGGCACCTCCGCGCTGCACCGGGCGATCCCCAACCTCACCATGGATGAGATGGCTGACAAGATTCACGACACGGTCAGCCACGCGCGCAACCTGGTGGACAATGTTCAATGGTCGCCGATGGATGCGACCCGGACCGAATGGGATTATCTGTGCCGAGTGATCGAGATTGCGATCAAAGCGGGTGCGACGACGATCAATATTCCCGATACCGTCGGCTACACCGCCCCTGCCGAAAGCGCTGATCTGATCAAACGTCTGATCGAGACTGTGCCGGGCGCGGATGATGTGATCTTTGCCACCCATTGCCATAACGATCTGGGCATGGCGACTGCAAACGCGCTGGCGGCTGTGGCCGGTGGTGCGCGTCAGATCGAATGCACTATCAACGGTCTGGGTGAACGTGCGGGCAACACCGCGCTGGAAGAGGTCGTGATGGCGCTGAAAGTGCGCAACGACATCATGCCATTCACCACCGGCATCGACACCCAGAAGATCATGCATATCTCCCGCCGGGTTTCGACCGTTTCCGGATTTGTGGTGCAACCGAACAAGGCGATCGTGGGCAAAAACGCCTTTGCTCACGAATCTGGCATCCACCAGGATGGCATGCTGAAAAACAAAGAAACCTTTGAGATCATGCGCCCGGAGGATGTGGGCCTGTCCGGCACCTCACTGCCGCTTGGCAAACACTCTGGCCGTGCGGCGCTGCGCGACAAGCTTTCGCAACTGGGGTTTGAGATTGGTGACAACCAGCTGAAAGACCTGTTTGTCCGCTTCAAAGAACTGGCGGACCGCAAGAAAGAAGTGCTGGACGATGATATCATCGCCCTGATGCGCGTCAGTGAAAACGCCGAAGAAGATCACCTGCAACTGGTGTCGATGAAAGTGGTCTGCGGCACCGGCGGTCCGGCCGAAGCAACGGTTGAGATGGAAGTCGACGGCAAGGACATCACGGCCACCTCCGAAGGGGACGGCCCGGTTGACGCAACCTTCAAAGCGATCCGCAAGATCTACCCGAACACCGCGCGCCTGCAGCTTTATCAAGTGCATGCGGTAACCGCCGGCACCGACGCGCAGGCGACGGTTACGGTTCGTCTGGAAGAAGACGGCAATATCGCAACCGGTGAAAGCGCCAATACTGATACGGTGGTTTCCTCGGCCAAAGCCTATATCCACGCGCTGAACCGTCTGATTGTGCGCCGTGGCAAGATCGGTGAAGGCGTCGACGCGCGTGAGATCTCGTACAAAGATGTCCATTAGGGAAACGTAGGGTTGGATACCTCTTTGAGGTGTCCAACCCCACACTCATCTAAGAGGCTTTCCAACTTAAGAATTTCATAAAAACTTCCTTTTAATCTCCGCTGTGCAAAGAGCACCTGGAGGTCAAATGTCACACCTTGCGCACACAAATAATCCGGCAAAATTTGAGATTGGAACATATCTCCGATTTGCGCAGGATGGCCAGTACACATCGGCATTTTCCTACCTTCAGCCGTTTGTTGCACAAGCCCCCCAGAATCCAGACCTCTTGGAACTGGTGTCAGAGTGTTACTGGCAGCTGGGAATGAAACAGCGTTCATTGTCTGTCTTACAGCTTGTGGTGCAAATGTATCCTCAAAGGCAGCAGAGCATCTTTTGCTTGGCTGGACGTTTGGGACAGATCGGGCAAACTGAAGCAGCCAAAGCTATCTACCATGCGCTGATCCAAGATAACCCGGACAATGTCGACGCCTATATTGGTCTGACCTTCGTGGAAGATTTGCAACCTGGCAATCCAACTACCGAGCGGCTTCGGCAGTTCTTGGACGATCCGTCATTGTCTCGTAACAACCGTTACACCTTGCTTACGGCACTTGGGCACATCCTTAAGAAGCACAGCCCAGATGAAGCATTCATGCTTTTTACGCAATCCAACGCTCTACAAGAAGCCCCCTATTCGCCAACTGAGATTGAAAATGAGGTCGAGGCACAAGGAAAAGCGTTCAAGTCACCCGTTAGGATTGCGCAGCCTCCTCAAGGGAATGTACCAAACTTCGCCTTCATTGTCGGGCTGCCGCGTTCGGGTACAACCCTTTTGGATGCCATGCTGACTCGGCATCCGGAAATAGCAAGTACGAACGAAAGCACCGAACTTGTGGGGGCCAGGAAGATGGCCCAGACCCTTGCCGAGATAAAAGAACAAGACGGGCCTGCAAATTACTGGTCATGGACCAACACGGTCGGGCAATCCACTTTAGAACATGCGCGCTCCAGCTTCTTTTCAAATGTCCATCTGCCAGTTGGTGCAAAACCGAGCCTAGTGATCAACAAGCTCCCTCACAATCGGTTTGAATTGGGTTTTGCTCAGATGATCCTACCGCAAAACCGTTCTATATTCTTGATGCGTCACCCTTTGGACGTTGGTTTGTCGCTTTTTACAACGAACCTCAAAGACGGCTATGAATACACACGCAGGCTCGAATGGATTGGGCATATGATCCGCCAGACCTACAGGAGCCTGGACGACTTCAAATCAAAGCTAGGTGACTCCCTGCGGGTGCAATCGTACAGAGCATTGGTGACAAATACCGAACCCCAAATGCAGGCTATTTTGAATCATCTCGAAATGCCATGGGACCCGGCGTGTATGTCCCCTGAGAGCTCCGAACAGGCGATGGTCACCGCCTACTCCGCTCAGGTTCGCAACGGGGTAAACTCCTCTGGCCTTGGGAAGTGGCAAAAATTTGAATGCCACCTCGCTCCATTGATCGACGCGCTCGGTGGTTGGAGATGGATCAAGGATTGGGAAGCAAGAGACGCAGACCTCGGCTGATCACAATCACACGAGATGAGAGAACAGCTGATCCAATTGCTTTGCCTGCGCCTCCATACCGTAAGGGGCGTTCACGATGAACATGCCGGATCCAATCATGCCGTGGTTTTCGCGGGCGGCTGGAAAGGTAACCTCGTGCCGCACAACGCCCGGCAAGCCTTGATGCTCCAACGCGTTCAGCATCTGTGCGTGGCGTCCGTCACGCAGGATCGGATACCACAAGGCGATGATGCCAACGTTCCATTTGCGATGCAGCTTGGCAATGATGCCCGGTAGGCGTGCGTATTCGGTTTTCACCTCATAGCTTGGATCGATCAACAACATCCCTCGGCGCGGCGTCGGCGGCGCAATGGACAGCGCCAAGTCATACCCGTCTTGTTGACGATTGCGGGCACCCGTGCCCTTGAGAGCATCCTCTAGTGCCGCAAATTCCTGCGGATGCAATTCCGCAAAATGCATAGTGTCCTGCACCCGCAGCAAAGACGCCGCAATCACCGGCGATCCCGGATAGGCATGGTCACCGTGTTTGGCACGTATATCGGCAATCGCTTCCAAAAGCGGGTGATCAGGTGGCAAAATCCCATCGGTCAACACACGCTCCACGCCGGCCGCCGCTTCACCGGTTTTGACCGCCTCTGGCGCATCCAACTGGTAGAGCCCGCGCCCCGCATGGCTTTCCATATAGGTCAGCGGCTTTTCCTTGCGGGTGAGATAGGACAGCATCCAAGCCAGAAGCGCATGTTTCTGCACATCTGCCAAATTGCCTGCGTGATAGATATGTTGATAGGAGAGCATCCCCCCCTGTACCCGGTGTCCAACAATTGTGAAATGGGAAACTGCTGGATTTTTATGCGAATCTATCGTTCGCTTTATGGGGGATTGCGCCAGCTATCCCCTTTGCCTCCAAGTCATTTCTCTGGGGCAAGCGAAAAGGCGCTGCCAGATCCGATTCCAGTCTTTCACCATCAGCCCGCGCTGCTTATAAGATCATAACCTCATTGGCTCTCATGGGAGTCGGTGTGCAATCGCTGAACTTACAGGATCCCGACTATATGGCGTTTTTCGGAAATCTAGGCGGTCTGTTCACTTCGGACATGGCTATCGACCTTGGCACTGCAAATACCCTTGTCTACGTAAAAGGGCGCGGTGTTATTCTCTCCGAACCGTCCGTTGTTGCCTATCACGTCAAAGATGGCGTCAAAAAGGTCCTGGCCGTTGGCGAAGATGCGAAATTGATGCTGGGCCGTACGCCGGGTTCGATCGAAGCGATCCGCCCAATGCGCGAAGGTGTGATTGCCGATTTCGACACTGCGGAAGAGATGATCAAACACTTCATCCGCAAAGTGCACAAACGCTCGACCTTCTCGAAACCCAAGATCATCGTTTGTGTGCCTCATGGTGCGACACCCGTTGAAAAACGTGCGATCCGTCAGTCGGTTCTGTCCGCTGGCGCGCGCCGTGCGGGTCTGATTGCGGAACCTATTGCTGCGGCCATTGGTGCGGGCATGCCGATCACCGATCCAACCGGTAACATGGTTGTCGATATCGGCGGTGGTACAACCGAAGTTGCGGTTCTCTCCCTGGGTGACATTGTTTACGCACGTTCGGTGCGTGTCGGTGGTGACCGCATGGACGAGGCGATTATTTCCTACCTGCGTCGCCAGCAGAACCTGCTGGTCGGTGAAGCCACCGCAGAGCGGATCAAAACATCCATCGGCACCGCGCGCATGCCCGATGACGGCCGTGGCCAGTCGATGCAGATCCGGGGGCGTGACCTGTTGAATGGCGTGCCCAAAGAAATCGAAATCAGCCAGGCTCAGGTTGCTGAAGCCCTGGCCGAACCCGTTCAGCAGATTTGCGAAGCGGTGATGACCGCGCTTGAAACCACTCCGCCGGATCTGGCGGCCGACATCGTGGACCGTGGCGTCATGCTGACCGGTGGGGGCGCGCTGTTGGGCGATCTGGATCTGGCACTGCGCGAACAGACCGGTTTGGCAGTATCGATTGCCGATGAAAGTCTGAACTGCGTGGCTCTGGGCACCGGCAAGGCGCTGGAGTTTGAAAAACAGCTGGCCCACGCGATTGACTACGAAAGTTGAGGCGTTGACCTTCCCGGCCTGATCGGGAAGCGCCATCCCCGAAAGGAACAACGTGTCCCGAGACCGGACTCAGCGCGAAGACTATACAACCCCGCTGCGCCGCTTGCTCATCGGGATCCTGTGTTTGTGTCTTGCGGCTATGTTTCTGGTCTGGCGCATCGATAATCCCCGCGTTGAACGGTTTCGCGCGCAGGTGGTTGATCGTTTTGTCCCCAATATGGACTGGGCCATGGCGCCCGTAACCGGCACCATCAAGTTGCTCCGTGATTTCCAGAGCTACCAGCGGCTCGCGGAACAAAACCAAGAACTGCGCTCTGAGTTGCGCCAGATGCGTGCCTGGAAAGAGGCCGCGCTCCAGCTGGAACAGGAAAACGCCCGTCTGTTGGATTTGAACAATGTCCGCCTTGATCCTCGACTGACCTTTATCACCGGGGTTGTCATGGCCGACAGTGGCTCACCATTTCGCCAGTCCGTCTTGCTGAACGTGGGCGCGCGGGACGGCATTCAGGACGGCTGGGCCGCGATGGACGGGATCGGCCTTGTAGGTCGTATCTCCGGCACCGGACGCAACACTGCACGAGTGATCCTGCTCACTGATACCGCGATGGCCGTGCCCGCGACGATCCAACCCTCGGGCCAGACCGCTTTGGTGACCGGCGACAACACGGCGGCGCCGGTGCTTAACTTTTTGGAAAACTCCGATTTGGTGCGCCCCGGTGACCGGGTGATCAGCTCTGGTGACGGCAGTGTCTTTCCGGCAGGTCTGCTGATCGGTCAGGTCGCTCAGGATCCGTCAGGACGTTTGCGCGTACGTCTGTCGGCAGATTACGAACGTTTGGAATTTCTGCGTGTCTTGCGCCACCATGGCACCGAAGTGATTTCGGATTCTGGTGGTTTGGTGGTCCCTGCCCCGGACGCGACAACCCCTCGGGCGCGGCCTGAAAACCTTGATGAATTGGCGCAGGGCGAGGACGACAATGGCTAGCGGTCAACGCGCGCGTGTCTGGCTGATGCGGGGGACATTTTCCCTGTTGGTGCTGATCATTATGTTCTTCCAACTGCTCCCGCTGGAAACACAGCCGCGACAATGGGCACCACCGGATCTGATCATGGGCTTGGCCTTTGTCTGGGCTCTTAGACGGCCGGATTATGTGCCCGCCTTTCTGCTCGCGACACTTTTACTGCTGTCTGATCTGTTGTTCCAGCGCCCGCCGGGGTTGATGGCCCTGCTGATCATTTTGGCCTGCGAGATCCTCAAGGTGCGAATCCTGTCCAACCGGGAAACGACGTTTATGGCGGAATGGATCGAGGTTGCGCTGGCCATTGCCGCCGTCACCGCGCTCAATCGCGTTGTTTTGAACCTGACGGGCGTTGCGCAAGCCTCTTTGACGCTGACAATGATCCAGATGATCATGACAATTGGAATTTACCCGATTCTCATTGCTTTCAGCCAAACTGTATTGGGTGTGCGCAAGCTGACTCCGGTCGAAGCAGATGCCATAGGAAACCGCTAATGAAACGCAATCCAAAGGAACAAGACGGATCTGGTCGAGTTTTTGCCCGCCGCGCTCTTTTGTTGGGGGGCGCACAGCTGGCCTTTGCCGGCGGTCTGGCCATGCGTATGCGGTTTCTGCAGGTGGATCAGGCGGACCAGTTTCGTCTGCTGGCCGAGGAAAACCGGATCAAGTTTCAACTCCTGGCCCCTGCCCGGGGTGAGATTTTTGATCGCAACGGTTTAATCCTGGCGCGGAACACACCGTCATACCGGATCAACATCGTGCCCGAGGACGCGGGCGACGTTGAGAAAGTCATTCGCGATCTTTCGCTGCTGATCGATCTGGACTCCGACGATCTGGAACGTGCCCGGACCGAGATGCGGCGCAATCGCAACGCGCCGTTCCGCCCGATAACTTTGGCGGACCAGATCCAGTGGGAAGACATCTCAAAAGTTGCAGTAAATGCGCCTGCCCTGCCCGGCATCTCGACAGAAATTGGCCTGTTGCGCAGCTATCCCATGATGGACAGTCTGGCGCATGTGGTGGGCTATGTCGGCCCCGTCTCTGACTATGATTTGAGCCAGATCGAAGACCCCGAACCCATCCTGAAAGAACCACGGTTCCAAATCGGCAAGGTCGGGTTTGAGGCCAAAAGCGAAGGCGTGTTGCGCGGCAAGGCGGGCACCAAACAGGTCGAAGTCAATGCGGCAGGCCGCGTTATGCGTGAATTGAGCCGCCGTGAGGGCACTGCTGGTGCGGATATGCAGCTGACGCTCAATGCCGACCTTCAGACCTATGTTCAAGCGCGCCTTGGCCGTGAAAGCGCCAGCGCGGTCGTGATCGATTGCGAAAACGGCGACTTGGCGGCGATCTGTTCCTCACCCAGCTTTGATCCAAACCTGTTTGTGCGCGGCATCTCTGTCGCGGACTACCGCATCCTGACAGAAGACCCCTATCGCCCGCTTGCCAACAAATCGGTGCAGGGCATCTATCCACCGGGCTCCACGTTCAAAATGGTCGTCGCCATGGCTGCGCTGGAGGCGGGGTTGATCGGCACAGAAGACACTGTCTGGTGTCCCGGCCATCTGGAAGTTGCGGGGCGCCGGTTCCACTGTTGGAAACGTGCAGGGCACGGGCATGTGGATTTGAACGGATCGCTCAAAGGGTCCTGCGATGTCTACTACTACGATCTGGCGGTGAAGGTAGGCATCGACAAGATCTCGGACATGGCAAAACGGTTTGGCATCGGCGTGCGTCACGATATTCCCATGTCTGCTGTTGCGGCAGGATTGGCGCCCAACAAAGAGTGGAAGCAGCGTGTGCACCAACAGGACTGGCGGGTTGGTGATACGGTCAACGCCTCGATCGGTCAGGGGTATATGCTCGCCTCCCCCATGCAATTGGCAGTCATGTCGGCGCGGCTTGCAACGGGGCGTGCGGTGACACCACGCTTGATCAAGTCTCTGGACGGTGTCGAACAGCCCTCAGGTGCAGGCGACTCCCTCGGCTTTAATGAAAACAACCTGCGCGTGGTGCGCCGGGGTATGTATTCGGTCAGCAACGAACGGCGCGGCACCGGCTATCGCAACCGGATTGTGGCAGATGGCATTCGCATGGCCGGCAAAACCGGCACCAGCCAGGTGAGAAACATCACCGCCGCGGAACGCGCAGCAGGCGTGATCCGTAACGAGGACCTGCCGTGGGAGCGGCGCGATCACGCGCTTTTTGTCTGCTTTGCACCCTATGACAAACCCAAATACGCGGTTTCCGTCGTGGTCGAACATGGCGGCGGCGGCTCCAAGGCAGCCGCCCCGATAGCCCGTGACGTTCTGCTGCAAGCGCTTTATGACGGCACGCCGCCGCTTGATGCCTACCCCAAGTCAGACCGCAGCCTCATCCAAGCGCAACAAGAACGTCTGACCCGCGAAATCCGCCAGGCCCGCGCAGCCGGGAGCGACCAAGCATGAGCTATCTCGCCTATCACGCAAAATCGACGCCGACCGGCCTGCGCAAAATTCTGTTTCTGAACTGGCCGCTTGTACTGTTGCTGGCAACCGTCGCCAGCGTTGGTTTCCTGATGCTCTATTCCGTGGCAGGTGGTGATTTCGCACCTTGGGTTGAACCACAATTGAAACGGTTCTTGCTCGGCCTTGGTGTGATGCTGTTTGTCGCCCTGATCCCAATCTGGTTCTGGCGCAACGTCTCGGTTGTCGCCTACCTCGGCTCATTCGCACTGCTTTTGGCGGTGGAGTTCTTTGGCACTGTCGGCATGGGTGCGCAGCGGTGGATCGACGTCGGTTTCATGCGACTGCAGCCATCGGAATTGATGAAGGTCACCTTGGTTATGCTGCTAGCAGCCTATTACGACTGGCTGCCACAAGAGCGGACATCGCGCCCTTTTTGGATCCTGATGCCGGTGGCGATGATTTTGATCCCCACCGCCTTGGTCCTTAAACAGCCCGACCTTGGAACCTCTATTCTGCTGATGGCCTCAGGTGGGGGTGTCATGTTCCTGGCGGGCGTGCACTGGGCCTATTTTGCCGCCGTAATCTCGGCTGGTGTTGGACTGGTTGCAGCTGTCTTCCAAAGCCGTGGCACCGAATGGCAGCTGATCAAAGACTACCAATTCCGCCGCATTGATACCTTCCTTGACCCGTCCCAAGACCCACTGGGCGCGGGCTATCACATCACCCAGTCCAAAATCGCACTGGGGTCTGGCGGCTGGTCTGGACGGGGCTTTATGCAAGGGACCCAATCGCGGCTGAACTTCTTGCCGGAAAAACACACGGACTTCATCTTTACCACTTTAGCGGAGGAGTTCGGGTTCATTGGCGGCGTTACCCTTCTGACGCTCTATATGCTGATCATCGTCTTCTGTGTCGCGGCAGCCATCGCCACCAAGGACCGGTTCTCGTCGCTTGTGACTATGGGCATCGCCCTGACGTTCTTCCTGTTCTTTGCGGTGAATATGTCGATGGTAATGGGCCTGGCGCCTGTTGTTGGTGTCCCCCTGCCGATGGTGTCTTATGGTGGGTCCGCGATGTTGGTTCTGATGGCGGCGTTTGGTCTGGTACAAAGCGCCAATATCCACCGCCCACGCTGAGGACTGTACCATGAGCATCTTTCACCTTGCCTATCACGTGGATGACCTTGACGCCGCGCGCCATTTCTATGGTGAAGTTCTGGGCTGTTCCGAAGGGCGCAGCACCGACAGCTGGGTTGATTTCAACTTCTTCGACCATCAAATCTCACTGCACCTCGGGCCGGTGTTTGCCACGGCCAATACCGGAAGAGTTGGCGCACATATGGTGCCGATGCCCCATCTTGGCGTGATCCTGTCCCAAGACGCGTGGCACGCGCTAGCGGATCGCTTGCAAGCGAAGGGCGTCACCTTTGCCCTAGAACCCACTACTCGGTTTACAGGTGAGCCCGGTGAGCAAAGCACCATGTTTTTCCACGACCCAGCCGGCAACCCGATTGAGATCAAAGGATTTCGCGACATGACAGGAGTTTTTGCCACATGATCAAGGTTGAATTCGCGGCCGGTGACGCCCGTTGGGATGTTTATGAAGCACCTCTGAAACAGGCCTTTGCCAAGCTCAACCTTGATGTGGATCTACGGCTCGGACACGCACCACAGGATGTGGAGTACATCGTCTACGCGCCGGGCTCCTATCTGCAGGACTTCACGCCCTTCACAAATGCCAAGGCCGTGCTCAACCTGTGGGCGGGGGTTGAGCGGATCGTTGGCAATGAAACGCTGACCATGCCGCTGTGCCGTATGGTTGACCCCGGCCTCAGCACGGCGATGGTCGAATGGGTGAGCGGCCATACCCTGCGCTATCATCTTGAGATCGACAGATGTCTGGCCACGCAAAACCGCTGGGATCCCTATGTGCCACCTTTGGCAAAGGACCGGCCAGTCACCATTTTGGGATTGGGGGAACTGGGCCAATCCTGCGCAAAGGCCCTAGCCGCCTTGGGGTTTCCGGTAACCGGTTGGTCACGCTCCGAGCGGGACGTGCCTGGGGTCACCTGCCGTTTTGGCGAGGACGGGATGCACGCCGCCTTGTCCAACGCAGAGATCGTGGTTCTGCTGCTGCCCGATACACCGGCCACACGGGATCTGCTGAATGCGCAAACCCTGTTACACCTGCCAAAAGGCGCGCGGATCCTTAATCCCGGTCGTGGTCCTTTGATCGACGATAATGCATTGTTGGCGGCTTTGGACAACGGTCAGATCGGCCATGCGACATTGGATGTGTTTCGCGTGGAACCTTTGCCACAGGGGCATCCCTATTGGACCCATCCCAATGTCACCGTGACGCCCCATATCGCGGCTGAAACACGCCCATCGACTGCAGCTGAAGTTGTCGCGGAGAACATTCGCCGAGGCGAGGCAGGTGTGGAGTTCATCTACCAAGTGGATCGCGACAAAGGGTATTGAACGCAAAAACGGAGGCTTAACGCCTCCGTTTCAATGCAGTCTTTTGCAGTGGCTCCAGCCTTAACCGGCAGCCAATCCGCGCCCTTTTAGAAGCGCGTCGACACCCGGCAAACGGCCCCGGAAGTTTGTGTAAAGTATCTTTGGATCAACCGAACCGCCAGTAGAGAGTATATGCTCTTCCAAGGCTTTGGCGCGTTCTGGATCGAAGGCATCGCCCGCCTCTTCAAAGGCGGCAAAGGCATCGGCGTCCATCACTTCGGACCACATGTAGCTGTAGTAACCCGAGCTGTATCCATCGCCCGAGAAGACATGTGCAAAATGCGGCGTAGCATGGCGCATAATGATCGCGGATGGCATGCCGATCTCTTCCAGAACCTCGGCCTGTTTGGCCATCGGATCCTTGGGGACGGGGCCGTCGTGGAACGCGAGATCCACCAGCGCAGAGGCCACATATTCCACCGTCTGGAACCCCATGTCATAGGTCGCAGCGCCCAAAACCCGTTTCAACAGATCATCCGGCATCGGCGCGCCGGTTTCTGCATGGGTCGCAAATTTCTGCAAAACCTCTGGCACTTCCATCCAGTGTTCATAAAGCTGGCTTGGTAGCTCAACAAAATCACGCGCGACTGAGGTGCCAGAAATACTGTCATAGGTCACATTGGACAGCATCTGATGCAGCGCGTGGCCGAATTCATGGAACAAGGTGCGCGCATCATCCCAGCTGAGCAGTGCGGGCGACCCTTTGGCGAAATTACAGACGTTGATCACGATGGGCGACTGCACCTCGGGAAACTTTGCTTGACTGCGCATGGCCGAACACCAAGCGCCAGACCGTTTCGACCCACGCGCAAAATAGTCACCAATAAAGACCGCCACATGATCGCCGCCCCGAGTCACTTCCCATGCCCGGCAATCCGGGTGATAGAGAGCCACGTCCAAGGGCTTGAACTCCAGCCCAAACAGTCGCGTGGCACAGTCGAACGAGGCTTCGATCATCCGGTCCAATTGCAAGTAGGGTTTCAGCTCTGCCTCATCCAGATCATGTTCGACGGCACGCCGTTTTTCGGAGTAATACCGCCAGTCCCAGGGTTCGAGCGGCCCGTTGATTCCATCGGCCTGCATCATCTGGGTCAAAACTTCAGCGTCTGCATCGGCTTGCGCCTTGGCCGGGGTCCAGACATCCATCAAAAGACCGCGCACGGCCTCGGGTGTCTGTGCCATTTCAGTTTCAAGCTTGTATTGTGCGAAGGTGTCATAGCCGAGCAATTTGGAACGTTCTTCGCGCAGGCTCAGGATCTCAGCCGCGATGGTGCGGTTGTCGGTCTCACCGCCATTTGCACCGCGCGCAGCCCAGGCGGCAAAGGCGGTTTTGCGCAGATCGCGCCGGGGGGAGAATTGCAGAAACGGGGTAATGATCGACCGCGACAGGGTTACGACTGGACCTTTGGCGCCCTTTTCCTCACCTGCGGCACGGGCTGCTGCAACAGCGAAATCTGGAAGACCTTCAAGGTCCTCTTCACTCAACTCCATGAACCATTCCCGCTCATCCGCCAAAAGGTTTTGGGTGAAATTAGTTCCTAAAGTGGCAAGGCGGGATTTGATCTCTTGTATACGGGTGTCATCAGCGCCTTCGAGGGCGGCGCCCCCCCGGACAAAGCCACGATGGGTCAGCATCAAGACCCGCTGTTGTTCATCCGACAAATCGAGGCTCGCGCGTTGTTCCCAAACAGATTTCACCCGCGCATAGAGCGCTTTGTTGGCGGTAATGGTTGAGAAATGCGCCGCGAGTTTCGGGGAAAAATCACGCTGCAAAGCCTCACGCCCGGGATTGCTGTCGGCGCCAGCTACGGAAAAGAACACCGACAGGACTTGCTCCAAAGGTTGGCACGGGGTCTCCAGCGCTTCGACCACATTGGCAAATGTCGGCGCGTCGGGGTTTTCGGCAATGGCATCAATCTGCGCCTTATGGGCGCTGAGCGCGGCGTCCAGCGCCGGGGCAAAATCGTCATCGGAAATCTCGGAAAACGGGGCAAGGCCAAAGGGGGTGGACCAGTCGGCCAGAAGCGGGTTCGTCATGGGTAAATCTCCTTTGATTGTGAGGCTAGCGAGATGCGTTTGGGGGTGCAATGCGTTGCGACAAATGCAGCGGAAATCGCAGCGCTCCCGCCCGTGTCAGATCCGCCTTTGCAGGCGCTTCTTCCCCCGTTGGGCGTGGCCGCGCTGACGCGCGGCGGGGCCCATAGCTCAATCGGCGCCTTTGCCCTGGCAAATGGGGCAGTCAACGCGGGGCTTCAAAGAGATACGCCGCGTTTCCGCATAAAGCGCATCATAGATCAGCATCGCACCGCGCAGGGTCTCACCCGCACCGGTGATCAGTTTCAACGCCTCAACCCCCATCATCGCGCCAACGACGCCGGGCAAGGGCGCAATCACACCGGCCTCGGCGCAGGCTGGGGCCAGACCGGGGGCCGGTGCTTCGGGAAAGATACATTGATAACAGGGGCCACTCTGGGTTGGATCAAAGAGCGAAATTTGCCCCTCCCACTGGGTGAGCGCGCCGGAAATCAGGGGCTTGCCCAGCTCAACCGCCACCCGATTGGCCAGATACCGCGTTTCAAAATTGTCCGTCCCATCCAGGATCAGATCGTATTCGGCAAAGAGCTCTGCCGCGATGTCTTCTGTCAGACGCCGGTGATAGGGGCGCACCGTGACAAAGGGGTTCTGCGCTTCCATCGCGGCTTGCGCCGAGAAAACCTTTGGGGTGCCGATATCTTCGTCCCGGTGGATCACCTGACGTTGCAGGTTGGCATTCTCAACCTCATCGTCATCGATCACGCCAATGGTGCCGACGCCAGCTGCTGCGAGATACTGCAAGGCTGGTGCCCCGAGCCCCCCAGCTCCGATCACCAGCACCTTGGCCGCTTTCAACTTTTTCTGACCAGCCCCACCAATTTCACGCAGCACGATATGGCGAGCGTAACGGTTCAGTTCGGTCGCATTAAACGCACCTTTCTTTTTCGGCGTCTCGCTCATCGTTCTGCCTTCTGCTTTTTTCTTCAAGCGCCTCAACACGTGGGCGTAGAGATAAATCACAACCGCAACCGCTCCGGCCGCAAGCCAGGGAAGCGCTGAGCCGCCCAAGTTGACCCGAAGCGCAGCCGTTGGCGGCAGTGTCAGATGCACCGCCAGAATCGCAACATAGAGAACACATAACAAAGATTGGCGGATCACGCTGGACATGCCAAGAAACTGCCCACCCCACCAGATCAGTCCGGCTAGGATCAGGATAGAAATCACTATGCGCGCCCGGTGGAGCCAAAGCCACCTGCCCCACGCGCGGTCTCGCTCAGATTTTCAGCCAGTTCAAACCGGGCTTGCACGGCTGGCGCCAGGATCATCTGTGCAATTCGGTCTCCGTGAGCAATGGTAAAGGGGGCCTGGCCTGCGTTCAGCACAATCACCCCCAAGGGACCGCGATAATCGCTGTCGATCGTGCCTGGGGTGTTTGGCAGGGTGATGCCGTGTTTGAGGGCCAGCCCAGACCGGGGACGGATCTGGATTTCATAGCCCTCGGGAACTTCCACCCTTAACCCCGTGGGGACCAAGACGCGCGCGCCGGGCTGCAACGTGATCGATCCTTGATCCGGCACGTTTGCCCTCAGATCAGCTCCAGCCGCACCAGCGGTTTCATAGCTCGGCAATGGGATCGTTTGGTCTGCGCCTTGGTCGTAGGTGACCTTGACGGGGATCGGGGCGGCGTGGGTCATGGGGCTGTTCCTCAGCTCTTGTTGTTCAGAGTGTCTGCAATGCGATCGGCCAAGCGGTCCGCCACGGCCTGTTTGTCCATACGCGGCCAGGGGTCTGCGCCTGTGTCCGTGATCAAGACCACGGCGTTCTCTGCGCCCCCCATAATCCCGGTTTCGGGTGAGACATCATTGGCCACGATCCAGTCACACCCTTTGCGCAGGCGTTTTGCTGTTGCATTGTCGACCACATCATTGGTTTCGGCGGCAAAGCCCACTACCAAGTCTGGACGCCCCTCTTCCAATTGAGAAACGGTGCGCAGGATGTCGGGGTTCTCCACAAAGGTCAGGGACGGCAACCCATCCTTGGACTTCTTCAATTTCCGATCAGAGGCTTCGGCCACATGCCAATCTGCGACGGCCGCGGCAAACACACCGGCATCCGCCGGTAGCGCCGCGATCACGGCAGCTTGCATGTCACGTGCGCTTTCGACAGGGACCACTTCGACACCCGCCGGAGATGCCACGGTTGCAGGGCCCGTGATGAACACCACTTGCGCGCCCCGCGCGGCCAGAGCACGGGCCACCGCCGCCCCTTGCGCACCCGACGAGCGGTTAGCGATGTATCGCACTGGATCAATGGGCTCGTGGGTCGGACCAGAGGTTACAATGATGCGTTTCCCGCTCAAAGGGCCGTCAGCCAACTGTTCGGCAATCGCAGATACGATGGCCTCTGGTTCGGACAAACGTCCGCGGCCGAACTCTCCACAGGCCATGTTGCCTTTGTCCGGTCCCACAAAATGCACCCCGTCGGCGCGCAGTTGGGTGATGTTGCGTTGCGTGGCAGGGTGTTCCCACATGCGCACATTCATCGCGGGCGCAACCAGCACCGGCGTGTCTGTCGCGAGCAAAAGCGTCGATGCCAGATCATTGGCTAACCCATTGGCCATCTTTGCCATCAAATCCGCCGTTGCAGGTGCCACAACCACAAGATCCGCGCTGCGTGACAACTGGATGTGTCCCATGTCGGCTTCATTGGTCAGATCAAACAAGTCCTGATGCACTGCCGCGCCTGCCAAAGCGGAGACGGAAAGCGGCGTCACGAACTCTGCCCCGGCGCGGGTCAACACGGGTGTAATCTGTGCCCCCTGGTCTTGCAGCCTGCGTATCAGCTCAAGCGATTTATAGGCCGCGATGCCGCCTCCAATGATCAGAAGGATCCGTTTGCCTGCCAGCATGCCTCTTGCCCCTTGTTGCGCCACGGCTTTAACTTTACCGCCCCGCTGCGCGAGAGGGAAACGCTTTTGCAAAGAATGCGCAATGCGACATCTGCGGCCAACGTTTGAGACATCTCACACAAGAAGATGCGCAACTTCCCGCGATTGCGACTGCAGATTTTTGCGCATTTTGACAAAGGCCCCAGCCTCCAGCTGGCGCACCCGTTCTTTGGACAGGCCAAGCTCCTGACCAAGGCTCTCCAACGTTCGCGCAGGTTCGCGCAATTTGCGGGCGCGGATGATCAAACGCTCGCGATCATTCAGCGACATCATCGCCGTTGCCAGCCATTTGCGCAGCTGCTGACGGTCCAATGAATCCTCGACCAGTTCTGCAGCCTGCGCACGGTCGTCTTCCAGCGCCTCAATCCATTCACGCCCTTCATCGTCTGACGATTGCACCGCATTCAGCGAGAAATCCGCCCCCGACAAGCGCCCGTCCATCATCTGGACATCGCGCAAAGGCACCCCAATTTCAGTCGCGATCTTTTCATGGAGCTGGTGTTTGTCGAGCTTGTGGCCCTCTGCAAACGCATCGCGTTCCAACTGGGCCTGAATGCGGCGCATATTGAAAAACAATGACTTTTGCGATGAGGTCGACCCGGTGCGCACCATGGACCAATTGCGCATCACATATTCTTGGATCGACGCTTTGATCCACCACACCGCATAGGTTGAGAACCGCACCCCGCGGTCCGGGTCAAATTTGTCAGCGGCTTTCATCAGGCCAAGGCCCGCTTCCTGGATCAAATCATTCATCGGTGCGCCGTATCGTTTGAATTTGGCAGCCATTGAAATCGCCAAACGCATATACGCATTGATCAAACGATGCAGCGCTTCCACGTCACGGTCATCCCGCCACGCGTAAGCAAGTTTCAATTCCGTTTCTGCATCCAATAGTTCCGCACTCATCGCCTTTTTAGGCAGCGGATTGGGACTGGAGTCGTCAAGTGCCATGTCTTCCCCCCGAAATCAGATAAACCGAATACGTCCTGTGGGAAGTTTTGGATTAGTTATTATCTGGCCCGGTGGTTTTGGGTTTTCTACCAGGAGACAGCGGCAAGAAAATGCGCTGTTGCGCCCCTGTCATCGCGTTGAAACGAACCTGCGTGGTTCAATGCGACGTGGCGGGCTTGTCATTGACGGGCCTTGCGGATACCCACAGGATCATCCTTTTCGTATCCTTAGGGTAATAAAATTGTCCGGTTCTGTCACACTCATTCTTGGAGGCGCGGCCTCAGGGAAATCGGCTTTTTCCGAGGGCATTTGCGCAAGCGCAGGAAAAGAAAAGATTTATTGGGCCACATCACAAATCTACGATGATGAAATGAAGGCCAAGGTTTCCCGTCATATCGACCAGCGTGGCCCAAATTGGACCACCATAGAGGAACCGCTGTCGGCGTCGCTCGCCCTATCCGACCTTTCTGCGCGCCAAATCTGCCTGATGGATTGTGCCACAATGTGGCTGACAAACCACGTGTTGGCCGAGCATGATTTGCAGCAAGCGGAGGGCGATCTCTTTGCCGCCATCGATGTCTGTGCGGCAGATCTTGTCATTGTTAGCAATGAAACCGGAATGGGCATCGTGCCAGAAAACGCGCTTGCCAGGCGGTTTCGCGAGGCGCAGGGGCGGCTCAATATTGCACTGGCCGCGCGAGCGGATCGGGTTATCTTGGTCGCTGCCGGCCTGCCCCTAGTTCTAAAAGGCGCACCGCTTTGACCCGATTCTTTCTCTTGCGCCACGGACCGACCCACGCAAAATCCATGGTTGGCTGGTCCGACCTGCCCGCAGATCTAAGCGACATAGCCGCGCTGGATCGGATCAATGCTTATGTGCCCCAAGACGCGCTGGTGGTGAGTTCCGATCTGAGTCGCGCTGTTGAGACGGCCGATGCCGTGCAAGGCAGTCGCAAACGGTTGCCCCATGATCAACGTCTGCGCGAAATGCACTTTGGCGATTGGGAATTGCGCACCTGGTCAGAGCTCGAAGAAAGCTGCCCGGATCACATTCGCGCTTTTTGGAAAACGCCGGGCGATGTGCGGCCGCCCAATGGGGAAAGTTGGAACCAGCTTTCGGCGCGGGTGGATCGGATATTTGACGAACTCGCCGTACAATATGCGGGTGCAAATATTCTGGTTGTTGGGCATTTTGGCCAGATCCTGACCCAAGTGCAGCGAGCGGATCGATTGACGGCGGATGAGGCATTTGCGCGTCGGATCGACAATCTGTCGGTGACAGAGATCGCTCACTTAGGTCACGCATGGTCGCTCGGCACGATTAATCAAATTCCGTGACGGAATTCTCCAAAATATAACATTTGATAATGTCGCATTTCTTCTTAGGCTGCCACCAAAGTGTAGCAGAAGGAATGCGCAATGTATGAGCTTTTTATTGGTGACCGTCTCTTTTCCAGTTGGTCGATGCGCGGTTGGTTGATGCTGCGCAAATTCGACCTTCCCCATCAAACCCACATGATCGGGCTTTATCGCGGGACAATGGCCGAAGATATGAAAGCCCTTGCGCCCGCAAAACTGGTCCCGGCCCTGCGTACGCCCCAGGGTGTGGTCGTTGGCGAGAGCCTTGCACTGGCTGAAACTCTGGCTGAAGAAAACCCCGATACCGCCATGTGGCCAAAGGATCCTGCGGCACGCGCCACAGCACGTTGGCTTTGCGCGGAAATGATCAGCAGTTTGAACGCGTTGCGCGGTGAGTGCTCGATGCAGCTGCGCCATGTCTGGGATGGGTTCACGGTTTCAGACGCGGTTCAAAAAGATCTTGATCGTGTGGCCGCCCTTTGGGCCCATGCGCGGACGTTTTCTAACGGCGACGGAGACGGTTTGTTTGGAAGCTACAGCTTGGCCGATGTCTTTTATACCCCTGTTGCGGCGCGGATTGTCGGATATGGCCTGCCTGTCTCGGATGAGGACCGCGCCTATTGCCTTGCCCTGTTGGCAGACCCGATTGTGCAGGAGTGGCGCAACGAAGCGTTGACCGTCACCTACGACCCGATGCCCTATGATCTGGACCTTCCGCATCGCGAATGGCCGGTGTAGGTCACGATTTCACGCGGCACTGACGGGTGGGTTAACACTTCAGAAACCATGATTGACAAGCCTGTCTCCTAACCAGGGAGACAGGCCATGATCGCACGATGCTACACAGTCGCATTCCAAGGTGTCGAAGCAAGAACGGTTGAAGTTCAATGTTCCGTGGCGCCGGGGCTGCCCGCGTTTAACTTGGTTGGACTGCCGGACAAGGCCGTCAGCGAGGCGCGCGAACGAGTGCGGGCGGCGTTTTCAAATATGTCCGTCGCTCTGCCCTCAAAACGGATCACGCTAAACCTGTCGCCCGCCGACCTCCCCAAGGAGGGCAGCCATTTCGACCTGCCAATCGCTTTGGCGCTATTGGCAGCGATTGAGGTCATTCCAAAGGACATGGTCGCCGAAACCGTGGCTTTGGGGGAATTGTCGTTGGATGGTCAGCTCATGCCGGTGCTTGGCGCGCTGCCCGCAGCTTTAAATGCAGCAGAAGAAAACCGAAGGCTCTTGTGCCCCAAGGCATCCAGCGCCGAAGCCGCTTGGGTCGACGCGGCCGAAGTGATTGGTGCGCATTCCCTACTGGATGTAGTGCGCCATTTTACCGGGCAAATGCCGCTTACCCCGGCCACCGCGGGCGAAGTTTCAATCACCGCCACACAAAAAGATATCCGCGATGTGAAGGGGCAAGAGCGCGCAAAACGCGCGCTGGAAATCGCGGCAGCCGGGCGACACCATATGCTGATGGTCGGCCCACCTGGGTCCGGAAAATCCATGTTGGCCGCACGTCTTCCCTCCCTGCTCCCGATGTTGACAGCGCGTGAAGCGCTTGAGACTTCCATGATCCATTCCCTGTGCGGGCTTCTGGATGAAGGCGGCATCAACAGAACACGCCCGTTTCGCGAACCCCACCACACCGCCTCGATGGCGGCAATCGTGGGCGGTGGGCGGCGGGCCCATCCGGGAGAGATCAGCCTTGCCCATAACGGCGTTTTATTTCTGGACGAGCTGCCAGAGTTCAACCGAACCGTGCTGGAAACCCTGCGCCAACCGTTGGAGACAGGGGAGGTCATGGTCGCGCGCGCCAATGCCCATGTGAAATACCCTTGCAAGTTCATGTTGTTGGCGGCAGCAAACCCCTGCAAATGCGGCCATCTCGCCGATCCGGCGCAGGCCTGCGGACGCGCGCCCATCTGTGGGCAAGACTACCTTGGACGCATATCTGGCCCGTTGATGGATCGGTTTGATCTGCGTGTTGATGTCCCGCCGGTCGCCTTCACCGACCTAGATCTGCCGCCGCCCCAAGAAGGGTCACAAGAGATCGCCCCACGGGTTGCCATGGCGCGTGAATTGCAGGCCGCACGTTATGCCAAATATGACAGGCTCGAGCTGAATTCAGACGCCGAAGGAGAGGTTTTGGAAAACGTGGCACGACCCTGCGATGCGGGGCGTGCGTTGTTGCAACAAGCGGCAGAACACTTTGGCCTCACCGCGCGCGGCTACCACCGGGTTCTGCGTGTCGCGCGCACCATTGCCGATCTGGACGGTGCGGAACAAATGAGCCGCACCCACCTGGCCGAGGCGATCAGTTATCGCCTCAACCCGGTTGCTAAGTCCGTATAGGATAGGCGTTTAGAGTTTGGACTCGATGGCCTGCCAGACTTTTTCAGCGATATTGACACCATCAAAGCGTTCCAGCTCTTGGATGCCCGTTGGCGAGGTCACGTTGATCTCGGTCAGGTAGTCGCCGATCACGTCGATCCCAACAAAGATCTGACCCTTTTCACGCAGCAACGGACCAATAGCGGCGCAGATTTCCAGATCGCGTTCTGTCAGGCCAATCTTCTCGGGCCGTCCGCCAACGTGCATGTTAGACCGCGTCTCACCCGCAGCAGGAACGCGGTTGATCGCGCCAACCGGCTCACCGTCCACCAAGATCACGCGTTTGTCGCCATTAGAGACATCCGGCAGGAATTTCTGCACGATCAGCGGCTCGCGGCTGAACCCGGTGAACAGCTCATAGAGCGAGGACAGGTTGCGGTCGTTTTCATCCAGACGGAACACCCCCGCACCGCCATTGCCATAAAGCGGCTTTAGGATGATATCGCCGTGCTTCTCCTTGAACCCTTTGATCGTGTCGAGATCGCGCGCAATGGTAGTAGGCGGGGTCAGATCCGGGAAGTTCAGAACCAGCAGTTTTTCAGGGTAGTTCCGCACCCAGAACGGATCATTCACCACCAGCGCCTGACCTTTCAGGCGGTCCAGCAAATGGGTTGAGGTGATATAGTGCATATCAAACGGCGGATCCTGACGCAGCCAGATGACATCAAAATCAGCCAGATCCACCTCGCGCAAGTCGCCAAGGGTCGCAGGAGCATCGGCAACCCGCTGCACCGTCATGTCGTGACCGCGCGCGGTTACCCGCCCTTCTTGGAAGGCCAGCTGATCTGGTGCGTAGTAAAACAATTCATGCCCGCGCGCCTGGGCCTCTTCTGCGAGGCGAAAGCTGCTGTCGGCGTTAATGTCGACCCCAAGGATCGGATCCATCTGGAAGGCGATTTTCATGACGCATGTCCCCTGTCGTGTTGCTGACCTACATGGCGTACCGATCTGTCATGTTCAATGGGGTCAGCCCAAACCAAACGCATTTTCAAGGATTTCGATCTGCCCCTGCCCATCAACAAGCGCCGCATCAAAGCGCAAGTCGCATGTTTGCAGATCGCCGGATTGGGCCACATAGGCCTCAGCCGCGCGATAAATCCGCGCCTGTTGGTGTGCGCTCAGATGGCTTGCGGCCTCGGCATGGGTTCGGCTGGTTTTAACCTCGACAAACACCACTTGGGTGGCCTTGCGCAAGATCAGATCAATTTCACCCGCGCCGCCACGCCAACGTTTGTCAAGCAGCGCAAAGCCCAACAATTCGTACTGGCGCAATACGGCCTCTTCTGCGGCGACACCTGCGTGATGGGACCGTTGCCCCCGGTGATGGCGCGCAGAAGGTGGCATATCAGTCGGCGTCCTTTCCGAGCTGCAGCGCCAGCTGGTAGACTTTTCGACGGGGCAAATCGTGGGTTTTCGACACAAGGTCAGCGGCATCTTTGACCGAGTTTTCCTTGAGCGCGACACGCAGATCGCTTTCCAGATCCGCGGCGCTGACTTCAACCTCGCCTGCACGTTCGACTAACAATACGATTTCGCCTTTGACTGGTTTATCCTCAAGGCTTTGAGCGAGGTCGACCAAGGGAAGGCGGCGCACTTCTTCGAATTTTTTGGTCAATTCTCGGCACATGGCTGCCGTGCGGTTACCCAACACTGTGGCCATATCACGGACCGAGGCCTGCACCCGTTTGGGAGATTCGTAAAAGACCAGCGTGCCCGGCACCTGTTTCAACTCTTCCAATCGCTTGCACCGCGCGCCCGTCGCATTCGGCAGGAAGCCCGCGAAAAAGAACGCATCAGTCGGCAGTCCGGCGAGTGTCAAAGCCGTCACCACAGCGGACGCACCGGGCGCACAGGTCACCATATGCCCCGCCTCTGCCGCGTCCCGGTTCAGATCATACCCGGGATCGGCGATAAGTGGCATACCCGCCTCAGAGGCATATGCGACCGACTGACCGGCTGCAATCGCCTCCAAAAGCCGGGCGCGCGTTCCGGGACCACTGTGATCGTGATATGCAATTATGTTACGATCTTTTAAAGGAACACCGTGTATTTCCATCAACTTACGAAGGCTACGGGTATCTTCGGCGGCTATGACATCGGCTGACGCAAGAACATCCAAAGCCCGCAAAGTGATGTCGCGCGCCGTCCCAATGGGTGTGGCAACAAAATACAGTCCTGACTGCAATCGGACATTCTGGTGATTCAACTCTGGACCCGCCTATTCGGTTGTCTATTATTTGCGCCTGAAACCCAAAACGACCAGAACGGTCGGAACATGGAGCAAAAGCATTATTATGTTTGCTGTTTTCAAGAACGCCCGCAAGATGGCATGTGGTGCCGCATTGGCAATTTCCGCCTTGGCCCTGGCTGCGTGCGAACCGGTAGCATTAAACTCCGGCCCTACTATCAATCCTTCCAAACCTGTGAAAGTGGCGCTTTTGGTTCCACGTGGCTCTACACAGACGGGCGACAGTGTTTTGGCACAAAGCCTGGAGAACGCCGCCCGGATGGCCATTGGCGATCTGAACGGTGTGGAAGTCGACCTGCGCGTCTATGACACGGCGGGAACGCCCGAAGTGGCGGCCACTGCTGCAGATCAGGCGATCAAAGATGGCGCGGGCATCATTCTCGGCCCGCTTTACGCCGAAGCCGCCAATGCCGCAGGCCTCGTCGCCGCGCAAAAAGGCGTGAATGTTCTGGCGTTTTCCAACAACACGGCCATCGCAGGCGGTAACGTCTTTATCCTGGGATCAACCTTTGACAATACCGCCCGCCGTCTGACGCGCTATTCGGCACAACAAGGCAAACCCAATGTTTTGGTGGTTGCCGGCGACAATGCCGCTGGTGCTGCCGGGCGCGAAGCGGTGAACCGCGCGGTTGCCGGGTCGTCGGCCCGTGTCACTGGCGCGGTCAGCTATGAGCTGTCGCAACAGGGCGTAATCAACGCGATCCCAACCATTCGCGATGCCGCAAACAGCGGTGGCGCTGACGCGGTCTTTATGACTGCGACAACGGCCGGTGCTCTGCCCCTGTTGACACAATTGTTGCCCGAAGCAGGGGTGTCCCCGGAGAATTTCCAATACATCGGCCTGACCCGTTGGGATATTCCGCCCCAGACCCTTGAACTTCCTGGCGTTCAAGGCGCTTGGTTCGCCCTGCCCGACCCGTCCCAATCCGGAAAATTCCGCGAACGTTACACCGCCACATATGGTGCCGGCCCTCACCCAATTGGTGGTCTGGCCTATGATGGCATAGCCGCGATTGGCGCATTGGCCCAACAGGGCAAGAGCGATGCACTGACCGCCGCAGCCCTGACACAAGGCGCCGGCTTCCAAGGCACAGGCGGGATTTTCCGTCTGCGCGCGGATGGCACCAATGAACGTGGCCTCGCAGTGGCCACAATCGAAGATAGGAAAGTTGTCGTAATTGACCCAGCCCCAAAAAGCTTCGCTGGCGCAGGCTTCTAAAGCGCCCTCTTTAACGCAAGCTGACATGACGAAATCCGATCAGGTGCCATTGATTTTGGCACCTGAATTGATTTTCGACATTCAGGCCGTTTACGATGATATTCGCGCCAAGGCCCAGGAGCTGTCCGGGGCTGAGCTGCGGGCGCATGTTGTCGCCGTGCTGCGTGAGGGGAATACGGCTGGCCGCGCCGCAATTGCAGAGGCCTTTGCCGCATCGCCCTTTGCCGCACGTGCCGTCACCCGGTCCTACACATATCTGACGGATTGCATCGTCCGTACCGCGATTTTTACCGCCACTGAATTTGTGTACCCCAATGCCACACCGACCCAAGGGGAACGGATCGCGGCCATGGCGGTTGGTGGCTACGGTCGTGGCGAGATGGCGCCGTTCTCGGATGTCGACCTTCTGTTCCTGACGCCTTACAAAATCACCGCCTGGGCGGAGAGCGTGATTGAAACGACGCTCTATATCCTGTGGGATCTTCGCCTGAAGGTCGGACATTCTAGCCGCACCATTCGCGACTGTATCCGGCTCGGCAAAGAAGATTTCACCATTCGCACCGCGATGCTGGAACACCGGTTCCTGACCGGGGATGCGGAACTGGCAGGTAAACTGGAAGAAAAGCTCAACAAAGATCTCTTTGCCCATAACGCACGTGAATTCGTATCTGCCAAATTGGCGGAACGGGACAAGCGCCACGTGAAACAGGGGGAACGCTATGTGGTTGAGCCAAACGTAAAAGAAGGCAAAGGCGGCCTGCGCGACCTACAATCCTTGTTCTGGATCGCGAAATACCTGTATCGCGTGCAAGACGTCGAAGAGCTGGTGGGTCTGGGTCTTTTCAGCGCGGAAGAATTCGACGTCTTTGCCAAGGCCGAGAATTTCCTCTGGGCGGTGCGGTCGCATCTACATCTCTCGGCCAATCGCGCCACCGAACAGCTGTCTTTTGATCAACAGGTCGAAGTTGCACAGCGGATGGGGTTCCAGGACACCGCCGCACGGCGCGGTGTGGAAGTCTTCATGCAGGAGTATTTTCGTCACGCCACGCGTGTTGGCGACGTGACCCGCATTTTCCTCTCCGAACTGGAGGCCAGCCAGCAAAAAGAAGAGCCGCTGCTGGAACGAATTTTCCGCAGACGGCCCCGCGTCAAACCCGGCTTTGCAGTGGTCCACAACCGTCTGCAGGTCGAAGACCCGGATGCGTTTTTGCAAGATCGTCTGAATATCCTACGTCTGTTCCAAGAAGGCTTGCGCACGGGCATGTTGATCCACCCCGACGCCATGCGTCTGGTAACTGCGAATCTGCATCTGATCGACAACAAAATGCGCCAGGACAAGGAAGCCAACCGCATCTTCCTCGATCTCATGCTGAAACACGGCAATCCCGAACGTGCGCTGCGGCGGATGAACGAATTGGGCGTGCTCGGCGCGTTTATTCCTGAGTTCGAGCAGATCGTCGCCATGATGCAATTCAACATGTATCATTCCTACACGGTTGATGAACACACGATCCAGGTGATCTCCAACTATGCGGCGATTGAACGGGGTGAGCTGGAAGACGAACTGCCACTTTCCTCGGACATCTTGCGCAAAGGACTAAGCCGCAAGGTTTTGTTCGTCGCTCTGCTGCTGCATGACATCGGCAAGGGCCGCGAGGAAGACCACTCGATTGTCGGCGCGCGGATTGCCCGCAAACTTGCGCCGCGGTTTGGCCTGAACAAAGCCGACAGCGAAACAGTCGAGTGGCTGGTGCGCTATCACCTGTTGATGTCCGATATGGCGCAGAAACGCGATATCGCCGACCCTCGGACCGTGCGTGACTTTGCCAAGGCGGTGAAAACGGTCAAACGTCTGGATCTGCTGCTGCTACTGACTGTCTGTGACATTCGCGGCGTTGGCCCGGATACTTGGAATAATTGGAAAGCGGTACTGTTGCGCGCGCTCTATGGCCAGACCCGCAAGGCGCTGGAAGGCGGCATGGAGGCGCTCAGCCGTGAACACCGCGGCCATGAAGCAAAAAGCAAACTGCGTGCAACCTTGACCGACTGGAGCAAAGCGGACCTCAAACGAGAGACCAACCGCCATTACCCGCCCTATTGGCAGGGTCTGCATGTCACAGCGCATGTGGATTTCGCAGAAATGTTCCGCGCCTTGCACGAGGGCGGCGATCAATCCGCGATCAAGATTTGCCTTTTCCCGGATGAGGACCGCGACGCGACACGCGCCTGTTTTGCAATGGTCGACCATCCCGGCATTTTCGCCCGTGTGGCCGGAGCGCTTGCACTTGTGGGGGCCAACGTTGTGGACGCGCGGTCCTACACGACCAAAGACGGCTACGTCGCGGATGCTTTCTGGATCCAAGATTCAGAAGGGAGCCCGTTTGAGGCCTCACGCCTGCCACGTCTGGAACAAATGATCCGCAAAACGCTGAACGGTGAAGTTGTTGCCACGGATGCGTTTAAATCCCGCGACAAAATCAAGAAACGCGAACGTGCCTTCAATGTGCCGACCCATATCACCTTTGATAACGAAGGGTCTGAGATTTACACGATCATCGAAGTGGACACGCGCGACCGACCCGGATTGCTTTATGATCTGGCGCGCACCCTGGCGCATCTGAACGTCTATGTGGCCAATGCGGTGATTGCGACATATGGCGAACAGGTGGTCGATACCTTCTATGTCAAAGACATGTTTGGGCTGAAGTATCATTCCGAATCCAAACAACGCACGCTCAAGAAAAAGCTGCAGGAGGCGATCAAAGAAGGCGTCAAACGGGCAGAGGCATGAAACCGATCAAACTCCTGTCAGGGTTTCTGACAGTCGGATTTTGGACCTTGGCCAGCCGAATCCTGGGTTTTGCCCGCGAAATCCTGATCGCGGCCTATATTGGCCCGGGTCCGATGATGGATGCCTTTGTTGCTGCCTTTCGTCTGCCCAATATGTTCCGCCGTTTCTTTGCCGAAGGGGCGTTTAACGCAGCTTTTGTACCGATGCTGTCCAAGAAGGTCGAAGGCGAACAGGACGCGCCTGCCTTTGCGCAGGACGCGTTCAACCTGTTGGGCGCTGCCGTGCTGCTGCTCGTTGCGGTGTCAATGATTTTCATGCCGGGTATGGTCTGGTTCACCTCTGGTATCAGCGACGGCGACGCGCGGTTTGACGCCACGGTGGGCTTTGGCCGCATCATGTTTCCCTATATTCTCTGCATGTCGCTGGCGGCATTGTTTTCCGGGATCCTCAACGCAACGGGGCGGTTTTCGGCGGCGGCGGCGGCCTCTGCCCTGCTGAATGTCGTCGCAATCCCTGCGATGATCGCCGGGGCCGTTGTAGGGGGCGAGGTCATTCAATGGTTGATCTGGGCCATTCCTGTCGCGGGTGTCGCACAATTGGTGCTGGTCTGGGTCGCCGCAGAACAGGCCGGGTTCAAACTGCGCCCTGGGCTGCCGCGCCTGACGCAGGATATGCGCCATATGGTCAAAGTTGCCCTGCCCGCCGCACTGGCCATGGGTGTCACGCAGGTCAATCTGGTAGTGGGTCAGCGGGTTGCCCAAGACATCGAGAACGCGCTGAGCTGGCTGTTTATCGCGGACCGCCTGTATCAGCTGCCCCTTGGCGTTGTTGGTATTGCGGTAGGCATTGTGTTGCTGCCAGACCTGTCGCGCCGGTTACGTGCGGGCGACGCAGACGGTGCGCAGAATGCCCTGTCCCGTGCGGGCGAGTTCTCACTCGTCCTCACCCTGCCGTCTATGGTGGCCTTTGTGGTCATTCCGCTGCCGCTGATCTCGGTCCTGTACGAACGCGGTGCGACGGATGCTGCAGATGTACAGGCGATTGCTTTGGCGGTCGCGATTTACGGCGTGGGGCTTCCGGCCTTTGTCCTGCAAAAAGTGCTGCAACCACTTTACTTTGCGCGTGAAGACACACGGTCACCTTTTCGCTTCGCGCTTGTGGGCATGGCCGTGAATGCGGCCCTCGCTGTTGGTCTGAAACCCATTGTCGGCTGGATTGCCCCGGCCATCGCGGCCAGTGCGGCGGGTTGGGCGATGGTTTTCCTGCTCTGGTTTGGTGCCCGCCGCATGGGAGAGGTCGCACAATTTGACAGCCGTTTCTATGACCGCTGCTGGCGAATTTTCGCGGCGTCCGGCGTTATGGGGGCGGCCGTTTTCAGCAGCTATCGGACCTTTGACTGGCTGTTCTACGTTCCAAGCTGGCGCTACCTCGCCCTACTGGGCCTGATCGTTTTAGGTGCGGTCACTTACTTTGGGGCGGCCCAAGTATTGGGTGCGATCAAACTGGGTGAGATGAAACAATCGCTGCGCCGCCGAGGCGGTTAATCGCGGCGGATCTTTTGCAGGATCCGCTGCCATCCGCCGGGCACAAGGAAAAACGACACGCCAAATCCGGTGGCAAAACCGGCAATATCCGCAACCCAGTCGGGGCGACCGCCGAGAATCAGCCCGAACAGCAACTGGATGCCCATCAACATCCCAATCAGGCTAAAGGCGCGCGCCTGTTGTTCCCCCATCGCACCAAGCGCAATCCACCGCACAAAGGTAAAGGCCCCGATCAACCCATAGACCGCCGGGAAACCGCCGATCAAGGGATAGTCGGATCCAACCGTCGCATAGATCAACGCGCCTGAGATGCCGGACAGAAGAAACACCAGCAACATGCGGATTTCACCAAAGACTTCAGCCACCATTTTGCCAAGCGCCAGCAGGAACACGCAGACAAAAAGCGCCTGAGTGAATGAGCCATGCACAAAAAGGTAAGAGACGCAGCGCAGCAGGTTCTCAACCGACCATCGTTGGGTGTCGACCATCCACCAGAAGATCTCACCCGAAAATGCATAAGATTGCAGCGCGTCCAGACGCCAGCCAATCGCGGCAGGCCCGCCAACGATCCCCCGCGCGCCCAAGGAAAACACGGCCTCAATTCCGATGATGACCAAGGCAAGCGCCACAACGACTGCTGGAATGGTGTTAAAGGGCGATTGCGTATCAGGATTACTCATCCGATGGGCTCCTATGCCACGCCTTTCGGGCTGGCGGTTGACGATGCGGTGCGCCATGGGTAAGCGACTGTGGTGCAATTTTCCAGACGGGAGTTTCCTGACATGAGCGAAACCAGCTTCACCCCGCGCGTCTTTTCCGGCATCCAGCCTTCGGGCAACCTGCACCTGGGCAATTACCTGGGCGCTTTGAAGCGGTTTGTGGACTGGCAGGACCGTGACGTAGAATCGATCTTTTGCATGGTCGACCTGCATGCAATCACTGTCTGGCAGGATCCGGTTGATTTGAAAAAATCAACGCGTGAGCTTTGTGCCGGTTTCATCGCCTCGGGTCTTGATCCTGAAAAGTCGATCCTGATCAACCAAAGCCAGGTCCCAGAACACGCGCAGCTGGCGTGGGTTTTCAACTGTGTCGCCCGCATGGGGTGGATGCAACGGATGACCCAGTTCAAGGACAAGGCCGGTAAGAACGCGCAGAACGCCTCGTTGGGGTTGTTTGCCTATCCTGCGTTGATGGCGGCTGACATCCTGACCTATCACGCAACCCATGTGCCGGTCGGCGAAGACCAAAAGCAGCACTTGGAGCTGACACGCGACATCGCGACCAAATTCAACCATGACTACGGCGTTGAATTCTTCCCGGTCACCGAACCCGTGATCGAAGGCGCCGCCACCCGCGTGATGTCGTTGCGGGACGGGTCGAAAAAGATGTCGAAATCCGACCCATCGGATGCAAGCCGCATTAACCTGACTGACGACGCGGACACAATCGCCAAGAAGATCCGCAAGGCCAAGACAGATCCCGAGGCATTGCCGTCCGAGGCCGAAGGGCTGGAAGGGCGCCCCGAAGCGCGCAACCTGATCAACATCTACGCGGCGATGAACAACCAAAGCGTTGATGAGGTTTTGGCGGACGTGGGCGGCAAGCAATTCTCGGAATTCAAACCGATGCTGGCCGAGCTGGCAGTTGCCAAGATGTCCCCCATCACCACCGAAATGGCGCGCCTGATGGAACATCAAGACGAGATCGACAAGATCCTGTCGCGCGGTTCAGAACGCGCCCGGGCGATCACAGCTCCGATCCTGCGCAAGACGTACGAGATTATGGGCATGGTCCCACCGGTCGAGATGTAAACGCCTTGCCCCTCAAATGCCGCCCCAATCGGGCGGCATTTTTCTTTGCCATACCACATATTTAAGGCACTGAAATAAAACAACCATTCACATACGTGGTGAATTTTTCCCAGAATCCCCGGAATTACTGCATTTCCCGCTTGACCCCTTCCGCCCGAACCCTTAAATCGCCTCCACACAGTCACTAAGACAGTGAATGTCTCTGTGGCGGAGTAGCTCAGCTGGTTAGAGCAGCGGAATCATAATCCGCGTGTCGGGGGTTCAAGTCCCTCCTCCGCTACCACGACTTTCAAGGATCTGAACAAGACCTTGCGTGGCCAAGCCTCAACTCGCATCGACCAATTTTAATCCCACGATCCCCAATCAGGATGAGTGCGACGCAGATCATGCGCGGCCAGGAAACGGGTTCGGCAAGGATCAGAATGCCGATGATCACCGTGCCCGCCGCTCCGATGCCGGACCAAACCGCATAGGCCGTTCCAACCGGGATCTGTTTCAACGAGAGGCTCAACATATAGAGGCTGATGAGCACCAGAACCAATGTGATGGTAGTGGGAACAAGGCGCGTCAGCCCGTCCGTGTATTTCAGGCAAATCGCCCAGGCCGTCTCTAACGAGCCCGCAAAACTAGGATTAGCCAGGCCATCCAATTCACTTTCTTCGGAAAAAAAGGCGTGCAGGGATCTGCACGCCCAGTGTGGGGATCAAGAATTGTCATCCGCGGGTTAAATCCCCGCTGAGGCCTCTGCATGTGCTTTGTCGCACTTAATCGGTTGAGGGGATTCATGTTGTGAAACCAGCATGATAGCTGAAGGCATGAGCAGCTGGGCCCCAACGAAGTACAAGACCACAAATTGGCCGCCTTACAATGACAGTTTGAAGCTACGCGGATCGCTGTCGATTTGGTTTGACCCTGAGATGGCCTGGGTGCCACCGCCAAGCGGCAAGCGGCAAGCGCGTTCGATAACAGAGTTTCAGCGACGCGGCGATAGACGTGCCTGACTTTGAAGGTCCTGTTCGGGCTTCCATTACGGCAGACCACTGGCTTTGTGCAAAGCCTGCTGGCTGGTCGGACTGGACTGGGCGGCACCTGATTTTAGCACCCTTTGCCGTCCCATTGCCCGACAGGCGATTGTGTAGAAATCTGCCGAGGGGCGAGGTCACCACCAGCGATATTGGTGATGCGCCGAAGCTGCCAGAATTGCTGGATCGAAATTCCACCCGATCAGAACATCGGCAGTGTCACAGCAGACGGAGCGTATGACACTCGAAAATGTCACGAGACGATTGCCGCCCGCAATGCCCATGCTGTCAGCCCACCGCGCAAGAATGCCAAGCCATGGAAGCCCACAAGCGCCGGTGCCTCCGCCCGAAACGAGGCCGTCAATGCGCAGCGGTTTCTAGGCCGCACTCTGTGGCGACGGCTCCGGCGAATACCACCGCCGAAGCCGTGTCGAAACCAAGATGCATTGTATAAAACTGCTCGGTCAATCGCTGATGGCCAAGGACTTCGACAGGCAGGTCGCGGAGATCCCAATCCGCATCGCCGTCCTCAATCAATACACGGCCCTTGGCGTACTTCTCACAGAGGCCGTAGGATAAGTCCCTCTGGGAAAAGGCGACGTCCGACCCTCACACGATTTGTGCAACAAAACCCATCGTGCAGTGAACCGGTTCCCCGTTTCCATCCAGACCAGTGCGCCATGTGTAGTTCCACAGACGACCCCAGTTGCTCTGTTTTTCGAAACAAACGACCTCGGGGATCTCCGCCCCTTTTTGTGCTGCCGACTGGAACGCACGCAATTGGGACAGACCAGACGGGCCTGCACCGATCACCGCAACCCGTTTCCCCATGACAATCTTCCATTCCTACTTTGAGCTGAACCAAATTGATAAACTGGTTCAAAATTCATGGACTAGAACGGCGTCGGAAGTTTGCCTGAGTAGAAACTTATTTTCTCGTTTTAACTCACGAAAATTGGTCTGTAGATGAAAATATGAGCACACCTACTCTTTTTCAGCGACTTGCAGCGACTGCTTCATCCCGCCCATTGGGCGCGCAGAATCGGTTTTGTCACCCCCTTGTCCGGACCAGAGGCCGAATGGGGTCAACAAGGAGTGGATGGTTGCCAGATCTGGGCCGACGGTATCAACCAATCCGGTGGTCTGATGGTGGCCGGATGAAGATCATCGTCCACGACAGCGCGCTCGGGGCCGCGGCCACGATGCAAGCCACACGCGATTTTGTCGAACGTCAACGGGTGCCGTTGATCCTGACCTTGGGTGGAACCAGTTTCGCAGCAGTTCTGCCCTACGTGATGCAACAGCGCATGCTGGTGGCAACCCTGCAGCCAACCGACCTGTCACCGGACACCTCTTTATGATCGCTCCGGCCGAGGCGACCCTCTGTTCGACGTCACCAGCGTCGACTGGCTGGCCCGTGTCGCACCAAACGCGCGCAAGGTTGCGCTGTGCAGCCAAAGCGACCAATTGGGCCTGTCCTCGCTTGCGGTCTATCGTGCGACGTTTGAAGCCTCGGGGCATCAAATGGTGAAAGAAGTGCAATATGCCCCCGACACAGAAGATGCGTACGGGATCGTCGCAGCCATGCTGGCAGACAATCCAGACATACTATGTTGATGCTCATCTGCTCCACCGATGAGCGCCCTGACAGAATCCGCATACAATTAAGGATCTAAGGGAGCGATCCTAGCCTACACCACGGACAATTACCCCCGAATGATTGCGCCTACCTCTGCAGGTTTCATGGATAAATACACTTTCCAATTCCCAAATTTCGACGACCTAGGGTCTGGACCCATTGAT
>NZ_JAHHIR010000089.1 GCF_018678075.1 Epibacterium ulvae
GTGGCTCTCCTCGACCAAACGGATGATCTCTAACTTCTCGGATGCGGCATACCTCATTCGTGGTCGCCCCCATCGCCTGTCATGCTTTTTTTGAGCAAACGCAGTTCTAGTGTTTGCTCTGCAACGACTTCTTTCAAATCACGGGCTTCACGGCGCAGGTCTTTGACCTCGTCTGTGTTCGCAGCACGTGCCGTATCACCAGCCAAGCGCCGCTTCCCAGCTTCCATGAAATCCTTGGACCACTTGTAATAGATGCCTTGAGATATCCCCTCACGACGGCACAGCTCTGCAATGCTGTCCTCGCCGCGTAGGCCGTCCAAAACGATCCTGATCTTCTCTTCGGATGAGTAATGTTTGCGCGTGGCGCGTTTGATATCTTTGACGATCTTCTCGCCAGGACTTTTGCGGGTTCCAGTTGTCTGTCTCATCTTCCACTCCTCAGTGGTTACGATGAGCCAGAAACACTCTCTTATCAAATAACGCTATTTGGACCAATAGGCGCTGACGTCAGACATTGGATTCCAAATTTGCGGAATGCTTTCCTGAGATAGAATACATGCCCCACAACCTCGAGTCGGGAGAAGGAATCACAGGCGAACCTTTGAAGACTCAAGATGACCCCGCAATTAGCGAATGGGTACGGGCCACTTCTAACCGTTTCCGATATGTGAGGCGAGAATCTCGCGGATCACCGTTGATTGGATACCGGTGAGGCAAAGCCGACTTTGGTGCAATTGCAGCGAAATAGTGCTTTGTCCGCAGACTGTCAGTTCATGCTTCGTGCAGCGAAGAGCCGCTATCCCGCTTTTCCAAGGGGAGAAAACTCCTTACCGCCCTATTCTGCACTCAGCCGGACTCGACCCCAATCCACAGCTAGCGTGTTGGAAACCCGACTAGTTTTCAGGTTTTCTGGGTCGACATTAGCGCCCTACCCCAATCAGAAATAGCTCCCACTGCTTAAAAAACAGGCCGCCACTTTGCGGAAGTCAAGAAATTACTTGCTTGGGAAAGTAAAATAGAGAACTATTACAGCATCGTAGCAACCGAATATTTTCGAAGGGATGATCTTCACCTCTCCTGACAAGAATATTCAAACATAAGACAGCGCAGAGATAGTCACTCAGCGCAGATGATCGGGAGACAACTTCAAGATGACAATCAAACGTCCAACCTTGGCGCAAATGCAAGAAATTGTTGCAGACCTTGGCATGCATATGTCAGCTGAACGTGTAGGCGAGTTTCTAGAATTGATGGAGCCAAATTTCGAGGCATATGACCTGATCGAAAGCCTGCCTGACGAGATACCAGAAACAAAGTACCCTAGAACCCCGGGCTACCGCCCTGCCCCAGAAGATAACCCGCACAATGCTTGGTACGTGAAGACCGACATCAAAGGAGCGGCCGAAGGAAAGCTCGCAGGGAAAACCATCGCCGTAAAAGACAATGTCTGTGTGGCTGGTGTTCCGATGATGAACGGTTCTTCGACGCTTGAGGGCTTTATGCCTGACATTGACGCAACCGTTATTACCCGTGTTCTGGACGCGGGCGGTACAATCGCGGGGAAAACCCACTGCGAATTCTTTTGCTTGTCAGGTGGTTCACATACCAATGCAACAGGTCCCGTCCATAACCCCTACAAAATGGGCTATAGTTCTGGTGGGTCATCATCAGGCAGCGCAGTCGTCACGGCCCTGAACGAAGTTGATATGGCAATTGGCGGTGACCAAGGCGGGTCAATCCGAATGCCGTCCTCCTTCAGTGGCACCTACGGCATGAAACCAACCCACGGACTGGTCCCCTACACAGGTGCGATGCCGATTGAAGCAACCATCGACCACCTCGGCCCTATTACCCAAAACGTCGCCGATAACGCGTTGTTCCTCGAAGTATTGGCAGGCGCAGATGGATTGGATCCGCGCCAGTACAGCGTGGAAACACACAACTATACAGAGGCACTGGGCAAAGGCGTCAAGGGTTTGAAGGTCGGTGTCCTGAAGGAAGGTTTCGGACACGCAAACAGCGAAGAAGATGTTGATAAATCCGTGCGCGAAATGGCGGAAAAGCTGAAAGGTATGGGCGCGGAAGTGTCGGAGATTTCGGTGCCCATGCACCTGATCGCACCTGCAATCTGGACGCCAATCGCGTTGGAAGGTCTGCAGTGGCAAATGATGCACGGCAATGGCATGGGAATGAACTGGAAAGGGCAATATGCCACCAGCCTGCTTGACGCACATTCGTCATGGCGCACACGCGCGGACGAGCTGTCGGATTCCCTAAAAGTGTCAATGTTTGTAGGAGAATTCGGCATACGTCACCATCGCGGACGCTACTATGCCAAATCCCAGAACATCTTGCGCCGCCTGACAGCTGCCTATGATGCGGCCCTTGCGGAATGTGATGTTCTTCTGATGCCAACAACACCGATGAAAGCGACCCCGCTGCCACCGAAAGATGCACCGCTATCGCTCTACCTGCAACGTGCGTTTGAGATGATTGGAAACACGGCACCTTTCAACGCAACGGGTCATCCAGGCATGTCAATCCCATGCGGCATGAGCGATGGGCTACCCATCGGCGCGATGCTGGTCGGCAAATATTGGGATGAAAAAACAATCTATCAGGTTGCTGACGCCTTCGCGTCTTCCTGAATAAATTATTCAAACAAAAGGAGTACTTGTTATGCCTCACGATCATCACTACGACCCCCTGCCCGACACGGAATTGCGTGTAAGAGCACTGGAATCAATCTTGGTGGAAAAGGACCTTGTAGATCCAGCCGCCATTGATCTGTTGGTTGAAACTTACGAGACCAAAATTGGCCCAAGGAACGGGGCCAAAGTGGTCGCAAAAGCTTGGACAGATCCTGAATATAAGAAACGCCTGATGGAGAATGCGTCGGCAGCTATTGCCGAATTGGGTTTTTCGGGTGTTCAGGGCGAAGACATGGTTGTCGTCGAGAACACAGAGGGTGTTCACAACGTCGTCGTTTGCACTTTGTGCTCATGTTATCCTTGGCCAACTTTGGGCCTGCCGCCAGTGTGGTACAAGGCGGCCCCCTACCGGTCGCGCGTTGTTCGCGACCCACGCAGCGTGTTGTTGGAATTCGGAACAGAGTTGCCAGCCAGCACCGAAATCCACGTTTGGGACAGCAACGCGGAGCTGCGTTATCTGGTGCTTCCCCAACGACCTTCAGGAACCGATGGCATGAGCGTAGAACAACTCGAAGAGCTTGTATCCCGCGATTCAATGATCGGCGTGAAGCTTGCGGATATGCCTGCTTAAACTCAGAAAGAGGGAATTAAGACATGAATTCAATTCACGATCTTGGCGGGATGGAGGGCTTTGGTCCGATCAATCCCGAAGAAAACGAGGCCACATTTCACTATGAATGGGAGAAACCGATCTTTGGCTGGTTCTTCTCTCTGTTTGCGGGCGGGATAATAAACGTTGACGTGTTCCGCCACGCAATCGAGCGGCTTGGCAACCAGCATTACCTCGAAAGCTCATACTACGAACATTGGCTGGGTGCGTTTGAAACGCTGTTGGTCGAGGGCGGTACAATAACAACCGAAGAGATCGACGCGAAAATGGCAGAACTTGCAGGGGAGACACAGTAATGGCCGCTCTTACAGCAGAAGTCGTCCCTGGTTTGGTGTCTGGCGGCGCATCAGCTCGTGTCACGGATTCAGACTTGGCCTCGAAATTTGCGGTTGGGGACAAAGTTCGCATGAAGAACATCAACCCGACAACGCATACCCGATTGGCCCGATACGTAAGAGGTAAAGAAGGCGTCGTTAACATGCATCATGGTGTATTCCACTTCAACGACGTGGTGGCCCATCATGGGGAAGGTCATCAGAATTGCTATTCCGTCAAATTCACCATGCGAGAGCTTTGGGGCGAAGGATACAGCGCTACGGACTACGTCTATATCGACATGTTTGACGATTACATCGAGAAACTGTCATGATCCAGTCTGTCTCAACACAAGAAGTGCAAGAAACGCCTTTGATCCCCAAAGATGAAGAAGGCCCCGTTTTCAAAGAACCTTGGCAAGCACGTGCTTTCGCCATGACCCTAAAAATGGCTGAAGCGAATATCTTCACATGGGGCGAATGGTGCAAGGCCCTTTCTGGCGAAATCAGGATCGCTCAGGCTGGTGGTGACCCAGATTTGGGCGACACCTATTACATGCACTGGCTTGGTGCACTGGAAAAGCTGATCGTCGCCAAGCAAGTCTCAAGCGATGACAAGTTGCAGGCTACGCTGGAAGACTGGCGAGCGGCGGATCACGCACGGGCGCATGGCGAAGCCCCTGTCTTCGTCAAAGGTGCAGGTGGAATCCACCACGATCATCACCACTAGGGAATGGCATTGCAGTTAACGATTGCTATGCAAAGTCCTGTTAAAAAGAATGAAGAACTAAATGAATAAGAAATCAATTTTGGTCGCTTTTGCTGGCCTGCTGTCCAGCCCTGCGTATGCACACCACCCCTTGGGCGGCTTGCCGATGGAAACCCTGTCAGACGGCGTTCTTTCTGGAATTGGGCACCCGTTGTTGGGTTTTGACCACATGTTCTTTGTTATCGCTGTGGGCATTGCAGCAGCCTACACAGGTTTCAAACTTACCGCGCCTCTCGCGTATATTGCAGCCATGCTTTTAGGGTGCGTGATGATGAGCTTTGGCGTCGGGCTTCCGATCAAGGAATTCATCATCGGACTGTCTTTGGTCGTCGTTGGTGCCGTTGTCCTGTCGGGCAAGACGCCATCGCTACAAACAACGGTCTCTTTATTTGCGCTGTTTGGTTTGTTCCATGGATCTGCATTTGGCGACACAATCGCGACACAGGAAACAGCGGCGGGTCCCGCCGTTCTGCTGGGTTATCTGATCGGCTTGGGAGCTATTCAATATTTGATAGCGGTTTTGGCTGGTTATATCGTGTTTAGCGTTATGAAAGCGCTTGAAGCCTCTGCCATCACACCACGGCTTGCTGGCGCTGCGATTGCTGGAGCGGGACTATTCCTGACGTTGGAAAACCTTGAAGGACTGCTCATACCTGCGCTGGGATGGGGTGTCTAAGCTATAGCCTAACCACGAAACCACCTAATTGAGCGTGTCGAGAGCCTTTTTGAGGAAATCGGCGCGCTCATGGCCTATGAGATCTAGAATCCGGTCCTCTTGTTCGTTCACGTAGCCAGTAATTTCGTTCGCGATGCTGACGCCCAAATCAGTGAGCAGCAGGCGCACTTGGCGCTGATCCTCAGGGACTAGCTGCCTTTGAACCAAACCATCCGCAATCATGCGATCGACGAGCTTGGATAAGGCAGGTGGATTCATCAAAACCACCTCAGCAAGCTCACTCATGGTATATGTATCGTCTGTGCGTAAACTTTGCAGAACACGCCATGTTTCAATCTGCATCCCGAGAGATTTCAGGCGTTTCCCAATCTTGCGATGCAACCGCTGATGCGCCGCTGCAAGCGAATAGGTAATGAAAGAGTTAACAGGTGATGGTTCTTTAGGCATATCTTAACTCTTAATATGAATATACGAATCGTTTTCTTTTTAAAGTAACCCATTTCCAGTTAGTATATTTATTAAACTTGAGATGGAATCATGGAAAAGAGTTTTTTAGGCGCAAAGCAAAAACCAGTGTGGCGCTACGCGCGTGAAGCGCTTGATGGTTGCATTGACCTTCTCGGGCCCTCATCGGCTTTTCGTATCGGCCTGCTCGTCCCGATGAGCGGCTCCGCCGGACTTTGGGGGCCTTCGTGCATCGCAAGCACGCAATTGGCTGTTCACGAGCTGAACAATGCAGGTGGGATCGCAGGCAAGCCGGTTGAAATATTCGTTCTAGACGCAGCTGCGGAAACAGCGGATGAAACCGAAGAAACACTGCGCAAGCTCATTGATCAGCAGGCGATTGACGCCATCGTTGGCATGCATATCAGCGCTGTGCGAGACCAATTGATCCATACGATCGGCGGACGCATCCCGTTTATCTACACCCCGCTTTATGAAGGTGCTGTGAATTCACCAGAAGTATTTACAATTGGGGACACGCCAGAAAAGCTGCTGGGCCCGTCCATCACAAAACTGACAGAAGACTTCAAAATTTCCAATTGGGCTTTGGTGGGCAACGACTATGTCTGGCCCCGCGTATCCCATCGCTTTGCCCGCAATCAAATCGCCGAACTGGGCGCAAATATCGCCATCGAGAAGTACGTCCCGTTTGGCAGCGATCTTTTAGAAACAACCATCGAAAAGATAAAATCAAGCGGGGCGGACGGGGTTCTCGTTTCACTGGTCGGCCAAGATGCCGTCGATTTCAATCGGCTCTTTGGCCGCGAGAATTTGCATCAGCAAGCTGTCAGGCTGTCTTGTGCTATTGAAGAAAACGGTTTGCTGGCAAGTGGCGCTAAAAACGTTGAACGCCTGTTTTGCTCGTCGACTTATTTCGGCTGTATGAACACCAACAGAAATGCCAATTTTCGCGAAAAATATCATAGCCTCCACGGTGATCGCGCTCCTATGTTAAATGCGTTGGGGCAATCAGCCTTCGAGGGGGTCAAGTTTCTGGCGCGTCTCATGGACAGGAGTGATATCGCACCCAAACCCAACAGCGCAGTATCTTATGAGGGTGTAAGAAACGCGACGTATATCTCAAATTCAAAGAACCCCGCACCAGTCTATCTAGCGCGCGCTAATGGCAACGTGTTTGATGATCTGCGACAAATCGGCTGAGGGCGGAACAGGAAAACGACAGTGCCGCCTTGTTAGGCTACATCTCAATAATATTATTCGACTGTCTCGGGCGCGTGGAGCAATAGGGTTAGGACTACGGCGAATATAGCCGCCAGACCTGCCGCAGAATAACTTGTCGTGAAGTCACCGCTTTGCTCTGCCAGATATCCAGCAACCACGGGTCCCACGCTTTGTCCGACTGAAAATACGATCATGGAAATTGCCAATGCACTTGCCGCTGCTGCGGGACCAAAGTAGTCGCCCGTTGCTGCGGCCATGATGACGGGCACGCTCCAAGCTGCGATACCAAACAAGGTGACTGACGCATAAAGCGCCAATGAACTTTCGGAAAAACCCACCAAAAGGTAAGACGTTGCTAAGACGGCAAATGAAACAACCAACCCCAACCGTCGCCCGCCCCAATCAGATATCCAGCCGAAGACTATGCCAGAAAAAACGCTGAGCAGTCCGAAAAACGCCCATAACCAACCGGCAAAGTCCTCTGTCATGCCGTAGCGATCCATCATACTGGTTACGATGAATGTAACATAAATCATATAAGTTGCGCCATAGATCCCAAAGATCAGACCCAGATGGACAAGCAGCTTCATGTGGGCGCGCCCGTCTAGACGGGACACCTGTGTAGCCGATGTCATCGCCGCCTGCCCGAACCGCTCAACCCCCAAATCGTTGGGGTGGTTTCGAATGAGTGAATAAGCAAAAGCACCAATAGCGACAGTGAACAGACCAAAGACCAGCCATCCTGTTTGCCATGACTGCAATTCCCCGAAGGGCATGAGGTTGGGTACGATGAAGCCAGTCAGAATGATACCGAACCCGGGTCCGGACATCACAATGCCCGCAGCCATCCCCCGGTGGGATGGCGCAAACCACTGGGACATGATGCTCATCGACGGTAATACCACTCCTCCGCTACCAATTCCCGTCAAAAGATAAAGCAGACACAAAACGAAATAGCCGTCGGTCACGGCCATTGCAGCCATCGTCAGTGCCATTATGAAAAGGCTGCCCGTTACCACGTTTCGGGTGCCCCAGCGCCTTAAAATAGACGGCACGACCAACACTGAAACAAGATAGCCCAGGAGATTGGCAAACCCCAACATGCTGCCCTGTCCGTAACTCAACCCCAGCGACGTCGACATAGACGGCAACATAATCCCGAATGCGAAACGGCCAAGTCCAAGGCCACAAAACACGCAAACAGCGCAGGCGAACGCGATGCGCCACGCCGGATGAAGCCGGTAGTTCACACTTAGGCCGTTTTGTTCTTTCATGCGTTGTCTCAGTCTTTTCTGTTCATTGTGCGTCCGAGAGTTTGGCGTAGCAAAACCCAACGTCCCTCCGCCCACCAAAAGGCGGGCGAAAGGGCGCTCCCTTTCTCAAATCAGGAGTACGCGTTCTCAAGCTCTTGTGCCGCACTGAACAGTGTCATTTCATCATTATGTCGCGCAATCAACATGGCGCCGATCGGGCGCGCGTCCGAGGTCGTGCCAACGGGAACAGTAATCGCCGGATGACCGGTTGCACACGTCGGTGCGGTGTTCCCGACCATTTCAAAGGCTCGTGCAATCACCTCAGCGGGGCCAGCATCCTTTGGCGGCAAACGTGTCGTGGCCATCGGTGTTGTCGGCATGATCAGAATGTCGACTTCGGAAAGGGCGCGCGCATAATCGGCAGTCAAGAGCCGGTTCAGGTTCTGCGCCTTCCCATAATAGCGGCCCTTGTTGCGCGACGCCGTAAAGTGGCCGGTCAACATCCCTAGTTTTACAGTTTCCGAAAACTCGTCTGCGTGGTCTTTCCAACGGCCCTGTGCCTCCATCAGGCCTTCGTCGAACACGCCTTTCATGTTTGTGCCATAAGCGTTGTTACGCAGCATCAGATCATAGGTGCCTTCAAGGAAGATCGGCGTCCAGATCGCAGCCCCTGCGGGATGCAACGGTATCGAGACCGTACTGACGACCGCACCGGCAACGCCGAGTTTTTCAGCAGCTTCCATAACCCGCGCATCCACTTCGGCCTCTGCGCCCTGGGTGCCAAAACCCTCAGACACAATACCAATCCGAAGCTCCTTCACGCCTTTGTCCAACGCCTGAGTATAGGGTTGTGCGGGCGTGCCGCTTTGGCGCGGGTCAAGACCGTCAGGACCGGCCATGACTTCAAGCATCAATGCATTGTCAGCGACAGTACGCGTAATCGGCCCTGCGTGATCCAAGGTCAGCTCAACAGCGAAGATACCGGTGTATGGAACCAAACCATGCGTTGGTTTTAGCCCGACCACGCCGCAATAAGACGCAGGGATACGTATTGATCCCCCTTGATCCCCGCCTGTGGCCATGTCCACCAGCCCCGCAGCAACCAAAGCCGTGGAGCCAGACGAAGACCCCCCCGCATTAAACCCCGGCACAACAGGGTTTTCAACGGCACCGTTAATGGAGGTATGGCTCCCTCCCGAGGCGCAGTAATACTCACAATTGGCCTTGCCGAGGATGTCACCCCCTGCATCCAGAATGCGCGTGACGATTGTTGCGTCGCTATCGGGTACATAGCCGGCCAATATTGACGTGCCGTTCGACATTGGCACGCCCGCCACGCTAACGTTGTCTTTAATGGCAACGGTTTTGTTTGCCAGCTCGCCTTTGCCCGACCCCTTGATAGTCGATTTAATGGCCCATGCATTATAGGGGTTGTCCTCGGGCGCAGGCATTTCTCCCGCGGATCGCGGGTAGATCGTGTCAGGCATTTCCGGCTTCAGGCTATCCACAAGATCATAAGCATCAAGCTGACCCTGCATCAGTTCGTGATATACAGCAGCTTCGGCAGCATCAAAATGGATGCCAATTTCCAACGCGGCGGCTTGAACCTCTTCGACCGTCGGGCGTTTGATTGTCATGGTGATCTCCTGTTTTCGCAACGTGTTGGAGCCGCTATCGCGGGTCACATTTCTGGGTGCCCGTCACCTTTTGGGACAAGCGGGTGCAGCTATGGCAATGGAGGGAAGATCAGGCCAGCGGCGGACACCTCTGGCCTGATTTTAAACGTGTATCTCGAAGCAGTGCTTCGAACGTACTCTTAGGATTTGGACCCGCCTGTCCAGTCAACAGTAGCCTCAAAGGCTGCTGCGGCAGCATAGATGGTGCTTTCGGAGTAGTCTGCACCTGTCAACATCAGGCCTACGGGCAAACCGTCAACCTGACCGCAAGGGATCGACATGGAGGGGTGACCCGTCACGTCGAATTGAGCGGTATTTGCAATCATCTCAAAGGCGCGGGTTACGATTTCGGTAATGGACGCATCTGTCTCAGGCAGCTTAGAGGCCGTGATCGGCAAAGTTGGCATCAGCAGAATATCGTAGTTTTCAAACGCAGCATCGTAGCTTGCTTTGACTTTGCGCGCGATATTCTGCGCCTTGGCGTAATAGCGACCGTTGAAATGGTCGATGCCATACTGACCCAGCAGCATGCTGATTTTCAGGCTTTCCGAAAGGTCATCCGCTTTTTGGCGCCAACCTGCGTGGTGATCCACCAATCCGACGTCATAAGCACCTTTCCAGTTCATGCCCATGCCGTTGCCCTGCATCATCTGACACTGAAGGCCCTCCAGCGCGATAGGCGCCCAGATTGCTGCCGCCAACAAGTGATCGGGAATGGAGACTTCTTCAACAATGGCCCCAAGGCTGCGGAATGTTTCGGCCGCTTCTTTGACGGAATCGGCAATGCCTGGCATCATGTTCGCTGGGGTAAAGCCTTCTTTCAGTACACCAATTTTCATGCCTTTCACGCCACGATCCAGCGCTTTAGTATAGTCGTCGACCTGAGGGGCATATTGGCGTGGGTCCAGCCCATCAGCCCCCGCCAGTACTTCCAGCAGCAGCGCGTTATCTGCAACCGTGGTGGTCATCGGCCCCGTGTGGTCGATGGTCGCTTCAATTGGCATAACGCCAGTATAGGGCACCAAACCATGCGTCGCCTTCATGCCAGCGATCCCGCAGAATGACGCAGGCATGCGGATTGAGCCGCCCTGATCGCCGCCGATTGCCATATCAATCAGGCCACCTCCAACAAGGGCCGCCGACCCTGAGGACGAACCGCCAGCAGAATACCCGGCACGGCGCGGGTTATGTACCATGCCTGGCTTTGATGTATGGCTGCCGCCCGACAAGCAGAAGTATTCCGAGACAGACTTGCCTTCGATCGTCGCACCCGCATCGAGTATACGTGTGACAATTGTGGCATCTGCAACGGGGATGAACCCTTCCAGCGTTGATGCCCCGTTAGTCATGGGCACGCCTGCCAGTGCTACGTTGTCTTTCAGGACAACCGATTTCCCTTTGAGTTTGCCCTCAGCTGCGCCTTCGATCTTTACCTTGCGCGCCCAGGCCCCAAAGGGGTTATCAGCAGGCACAGGGGTAAATCCTGTTGTGCGTGGATAGGTCACTGGCGGTGTGAAATCGGGCTCCGCATCTACGACATCATAAGCCGCTAAGTTACCTGCCATCAGGCCAAGGTATTCTTCAGCCTCTGCATGTGTCAGGGTCATCCCCAACTGCGTGCCGATGCTCATGATCTGCTCGATGCTTGGTCTTTTAACCGTCATAGTCTTCTCCACTGTATATTTTAGTTTCATTTATTCAGGAACAATTGGACCTTGTGGCCCAACCATTGGTTATTCGGCTGTCATGCCAACGAATTGAGCAACGACATCAGGGTTTTTCAGGTCTTGCGGGCTCATCTCACCAGCGATTACCCCTTTTTGGATCGTCAGAACGCGGCTGGACAAAGCGCCAATGAATTCAAGGTTTTGCTCGACAAGGATGAGCGATAGTCCACGCGATTGCAGGACGAGCAAGGTCTCGACAATTTCTTCCAAAATCGACGGCTGAATGCCCTCGGTTGGTTCATCCAGAAGCATCAGCTTGGGCCGCGAACACAGGCAACGCGCAAGGGCCAAGAGTTGCTGCTCACCACCAGATAATGCGCCACCGCGACGGTCCATCAGCCTCTGCAAGCGTGGAAACAACGAAATAACATCGTCCATAAACGCGGGGTCTTCGTTGGACTGTCCAGCCATTCCCATCCGCAAATTTTCGTGCACGGTAAGATCTGCAAAAATCTGCCTGCCTTGGGGGACCAGCCCCAGCCCTACTCCAGATCTTTGATGTGGTTTGAGGTTCGTGACGTCTTGACCTGCAAAATTCACCGTGCCGCCGGTTGCTGGCAAATGCCCCATCAGGGTTTTCATCAGCGTGGTTTTACCCATGCCATTATGACCCAGAATGCCTAGAAATTCACCTTCCGCGACGTTCAGTGTGGCCCCCATCAGGATTGGTATGCGGCCATAGCCAGAACGAAGCTCATTCACTTCCAAAATCATACTGCCAACCCCTTTCCAAGATAGACATCTTGCACACGCTTGTCTTGTAGGGCGGTGTGCACATCCTCCTCGATGAGGACCGCGCCTTGGTGCAGAACCGTTACTGTTTTTGCGATCTTTCTGATGAACTGCATGTCATGTTCGACAACAACCAAAGCCCGCTTCTTGTTAATCTCGAGGATCAATTCTGCCGTTCGATCCACTTCGTCGTGGGTCATCCCAGCAGCTGGTTCATCCAGCAAAATAAGATCAGGCTCGCCCGCCAACACCGTACCGATCTCGACCCATTGGCGCTGGCCATGGGACAGCTGCCCGACCTCGCGTTTGGCTATCCCCGTCAATCGCAGTTGTGTCATGATCGCTTCTGCCAGATCGCTTGAGAATATTGGCGTGTGTTTCTGACGCGCGGCGATCCATAGGTTTTCCTCAACCGTCATCGCGTCAAACACATTGGGCACTTGCGTTTTGATGCCAACGCCCAACCGCGAAATCTGGTGGGGAAACGCGCCAGAAATATCCTTGCCGCGCAAATGCACATGACCTTCGGTTGGCTGTAACTGCCCTGTCAGAAGCTTGAAGAATGTCGACTTTCCAGCACCGTTCGGCCCGATCAGACAACGCAGCTCCTGCTCTCTGAGAGTGAAGTTTACATTGTTGACCGCCGTCACCCCGCCAAAACGGATTGTCAGGTTTTTTGTCTCCAAAAGTGGTGTAACGCTCATTGTTTGACATCCTCAATGACAGTGTCGCTATTGCTGCGCGACAGGCGCGCGGCCACGAAATCTCGCACCGTTGGGGCGATACCTTTGGGCACCAGCAGAACGAAGCCGATCAGAACCGCGCCCAGAATGAAACTTGCATCCAATGTCTGTTGCGAGCCGATTTCGGTGACCATCCATTGCACCAGCAGACAGCCGATAATCGGACCGACAAGTGTACCGCGGCCTCCGATGATGACCCAAATGATGATCTGGGCAGACAGGCCAAGAGCAAAGATCGTCGGGCTGACAAACGCGCCCCAGTTCACATAAAGCGCCCCAGCAAACCCGGCTACCGCACCGCCGATCATGAAGGTCAGCAGCTTGTAAATGCGGGGGTCATATCCAAGCAGCGCCGCGCGCGTTTCATTCTCGCGGATGGCAATGATGACCCGCCCGAACGTGCTGGCAATCAGCACCCGCAGGCCAAGGTAGACCGCTATCAAGGCCAAACCGGTGAGAATCCACGCCTGTTCGGGGCTTAGAATATAACTACTATCACCGGGCATGTTGATGGTAGGCACACCTGGAATGCCATTAAACCCGCCCAACCGTGCCGTGCCGATCTTGTAGACATCGCCAGCGGTGGAGTTCACAAGGTTCAGCAAAATAAGCGACACAGTCAGGGTAATGACCCCAAGATAAACGTCGCTTACACCGCCGTAGATTATGAAATAGCCCAAAAGCGCGGCAAAAATGACGGGGACAATAATCGCCAACACGATTGCCGGGGTGCTGTCTCCGAAATTGATCGCAGCGACGGCGTATGCATATGCGCCCAACCCGAAAAACGAGGTTTGTCCAAAGCACAGAATGCCGCCGTATCCCCAGATGAACCCCAAACTGAGTGCAAGAATTGCCATTGCCGCAAAGACCGTCAGTTGCATGATCTGAAACAGATCAACAAACAGGGGGGCGATCATCACGCCCACTGCAGCAATAGCGGACCCAATCAGGGCGATTGTCATTCCATGGATTTTGGGCATTAGAGGCGTCCTTTGAAAAATTTACCCGAGATGCCCAGGGGCAGCAGCCGGATCAGAATCACAGCGGAGATAAACAAGATCACTTCGCCAAAAACCGGCGTCGTAAGAAACGCGGCGATCTGGTTAATGAAGCCGAACAGACCTGACGCACTGATCAATCCCCAAAGAATTGAAGTGCCGCCGCCAACCACGGTGATGAATGCTTTTGCGATATAGGCTGCGCCCATCGTAGGTACGATGCCAGCAACCGGCGCCAACAGACCACCGGCCAGACCGGATATCGCCGCGCCAGCGCCGAAAGTCGCCATGTACACCTTGGCGGGATTAACGCCGAGAGTCGCAGCCATTTCAGGATTCTGCATAACCGCACGAGCGATCAAGCCGGCACGCGTGAACCGCATGACGGCCCATATGAGCACCATCAACAGAATAGCCATAACAGCAAGAAACGGCGTGTAGAGGCTCGTTTGATACTGGCCAACACTGAAGCCACCCAAAGGCGACGCCACGCCAACAATTGTATTCCCGAAAATCATCGTCGTTGCACCGACAATGACTAAACTGAGACCCCATGTTGCCAGCATGGTGTCAACCAGCCGGCCGTATAGGAATTGAATGAGGCACCGTTCAACGATGACCCCAAACAATCCGACAACGACAGGGGATATGACCAGCATCGCAAGCCATATGTTAACCCCCGCCGAAACCGAAAGAACGGTAGTGTAAGCCCCGAGCATGAGGAATTCCCCATGCGCGAGGTTGATGATTTTCATCATTCCGAAAATCACCGCTAGCCCGGCACTGATAAGCAACAGCGAAGCAATACCACTAATGATGTCCAGACCAACGATGATCGCGATATCCATTTTCAGATCCTTAAATATCGATTTCGTAATGAGTTGTGTCGTTTGGGTTTGCCTTCAGATCGCAAACTGCAGCTGTGTCCAGTGGCTGTTGATCGGGGAAAGTCTCCAGAACGTTCCAGGCTTTGTCTTTAACTTCGGCAAGGTACGCATTGCGGGTCACGTGGTGGGTGATTGGATCGATCAACACATTCCCACTGGGGCCATCAAACGACAGACCTGTCTCGAGCGCCTCAATGACCGGCATGCGGTCAGCGGTGCCAGCAATAGCCACGCCTTTGGCCCACAAGTGAACCGCTTCATACGTCGCGGCTGCAGGCTCATTAATGTAGGGTGTCTTGTCGCCATGTTCAGCTTTGATGGCATCAACAAACGCTTTACTTGCAGGGGTTTGCAGCTCTTCAAAGTAACCATAGCTGCCCAGCACACCATTGCTTTCGGCCGCTTCCAGCGTCGCAGGTTCGTTGACCAAACCAAAGGTGGTTGAGGCGATTGGAATCTCGTCTTTCAGACCAGCAGCAACCCACTGACGGTAGAATGCGGTGTGATTTCCGCCCACCATCGCGGACAGTAACATGTCAGGTTTTGCCGCTTGAATACGGGAAATCGAAGGCCCGAAGTTTGTCACATCCAGTGGGAAGAAGTCAGTCGAGAGAACCTCACCACCGTTGTCTTCGACGTATTTCCGCATCCATTTCGCGGTGATCTGACCGTAGTTGTAGTCAGCCGCGATGATATAGACTTTCTTGCCCCACAGGTCCATCGCATAGGGAACCAGTTTTTCAACGGTTTGCGCGGGTGTAGTGCCAAAGTTGAACGTGTTGCGATCGCAAACGCCACCCTCATAAAGCGTGTTATAGAAATACATCGTCCGGAACCGATTAAAGATCGGGCGGATTGCCTCACGCGATGCAGAGGTGATGCCACCGTGGACAACATCGACCTTGTCCCGAACAGCGAGCTGTTGGGCAAATTGCGAATAGAGCTGGATGTTGGATTGTGTGTCATAGTTGATCAACTCAATCTCACGGCCCAGCAGACCGCCGCTTTCGTTGATCTCTTTAACAGCAAGCTGGGTCGCATAGACCATCGGCTCGCCGGTCGCGGCAAGCGGGCCGGACAGGTCGTGCAGACTGCCCAGTTTGATCGGACCATCAGCGGCCCGGGCAACATTCGCAATCAGTGAAGGCGCCGCAAGTGCTACCCCCCCTGCGGCTGAATTTCTCAAAAAGCTTCGACGTGAAATCGACATTTTTTTTCCCTTTCGTAGGTAAGTTTTTTGTTGAGAGAGTTTGGACTCTTCTTGGAATTTTCCATCCGCGACGGCTGTGCCGCCGAAGTGGGAGGACTGGAATTTATGCCTGCAGCACGACGTAAAATTTCTCGATGCCAACAGTTGCCCGATGCGGGGGCGTCCGAAGTTTGCGCCGTCAAAAGTAGGCTCTAATGGGTGTCACCGCGCGAAGATAATATAGCGGTGAAAAATTAGGCGGCCGGTAATTCTGACGCTGAAAAAGTAACATAGTAATCCGTCCGAAAAACGGTGGCGGCAGGGTATTTGCAACGTTCCTTTGCTTGTTTCAGGGCTGTCTTCATTGAAGTTAAAAGGATTCTTTGGCTCCGCACTTGTCCCTGAATGCCAAAAGATGTGCTCAAACGGCCAATCACCGCCGAACGTGAAAAGATCATAAAAATAAGCGAATCTTGCACGAAACCCGATTGAGCTATCTTCTTGTTTAAGAGCTTAGACATCGACTTGGAGATTGTTATGCTGAATGCACGGAACGCTTCTATTTACAAAACGGGCCCTGGATTTGACAGCTGGCACCAATCGACCTGCCGGGACTTTTCAACGACAGAATGTGAGAGCATAAACAACCCCGAATTCAGAGGCTCCGTGCACTCGTGGAAGTCCGGATCAATCGGACTTGGAGACATTACCGCAAACTCGCGCGACTCTGATATGCCACTCATTCGGCGGGCATCTGACATCAGAAGAGACCCCCGTGATCACATCATGATCTGCACTGTCAAACACGGGAATATCGATCTCACCCAAGCGGAAAGATCTGTCCGAATTAAGCCGGGCGATGTGGTTCTCTATGATCAGAGCAAACCCTTCGGAATGAATTTTGTCGGAAATGTACGTGGCCTTGTCGCCGCTTTTCCACGGTCGCACGTTACCAGCCGTTTGAGCCGGGTCGAAAAACTGACGGCGCGGAAAGTGCCGGTAAACTCACAAGCGGGTAAATTCACCCGATTGATATTAGACCAGCTTCAACCTGATGACGGGAGCCTCGACAATACGCTTTCCAAAAACGTCGAAGCCTCGGCTTTGGATCTGATTTTCGGAAGCATTGATCATGTCTTCTCTTCCGAGGATTTTTCAGAGAAAGCACACAAGGAAAAACAGCTCTACGATATCCAGAGATTCATGAAGAAAAATCTGGCCGATGCAGATCTGAACATTGACCTGATTTGTGCAAATCATGGTATTTCAGCCCGCTCGCTCAACCGATTGTTCAGTGCCGAGGGCACCACCCCGATGCGCTGGCTTTGGCAAGCCCGTTTGGAAGGTGCCCATAGAGACATATTGAAAAATCAGCACGCCTCGATCACCAATATCGCCTTTGACTTCGGCTTTTCCGATCCGTCTCATTTCAGCAAAGCCTTCAAGCGTTCATTTGGCGTTGCCCCCAGCTCGCTCCAGAAATCACTTGGGTATTGCGGCACCGCCGCTTCCCTTGAAAACTCCTTCAGTTTGCCCCGATCAATCCAAACAACCTGCTAACATGCAAAACGACCGGTGCTGTCAGGCACCGGTCGCTTCAATTTCACATGTCGTTTTGCGTTTAGCTGCTGGTCACAGCACTGCGTGTTTCGGGGAACCGCTCAGCAAAGTCGCCCTGAAACCGTTGACGTCGCAGCGCCTCAACCGGATTTCTCTGTCTGACGTCAGCGCCTAT
>NZ_JAHHIR010000102.1 GCF_018678075.1 Epibacterium ulvae
TTTCGGAAAAACTGCGTCTCTTCGTCATTCGTGTATCCTGTTTTCAACGTTGGATACATCGTAGCACCCCGTCCAATTTTGACGGACCACTTCAAGGGTATGAGATTAAAATCCGCGGCCATGTGCTCTTCGCTAGACTTCGATAAGGAAGAAACAACATGATACCTTCGATGATCTGGTCACTGTGGCTTGATGGCAGGGAAAACGCGCCGCAAATTCCGTCCATAGCATTCAAAGCCTGGGAAGAGCTGAATCCGAATTTTGAATTGCGAATTCTAGACGAACAAGACGTCCGACAGCTCTGAAAAGACTACCCTAGCCATGTTCTAGATCTTCCCTCGCAGCCCTATCCGACATCGTGAGGATCGAACTTCTTGGCGAATATGGTAGTGTTTGGGTGGATTCATCAGTGTGTCCAACCCGAGCACTCGAAGAATGGATCCACCATCTATCCGCAAACGGCTTCTTTGCCTTTTCCTTATCAGACCCAATGCGCCCAATTGCTTCGTGGTTTCTCGCTGCAGACTCTGGTTCACAGCTGATACAAACGTGGCGGCAGCATGTAAGACGTTATTGGCAACGAAGTCGAAAACTCATTATGGATCCAAGAGATGGAAATCCGTTTATAGTAGACGCTATGGCCCACGTTCACCCCTCGACAGCGGACCAATACGCAAATTTTCCGTACTACTGGTTTCACCACTTATTTGGATACTTGATAAGCCACGACAGTGCCTTCTTGTCAGATTGGAAAAAGGTTCCGCGCATATCGGGAATGCATCCACAATTCCTACGACTGGAGTTGGAACAACGTCCAGACATGCTTTCAATTGAAAGGGCCGAGAAACTCCTTGGGCAATCGCCCCTACACAAAATGGATTGGAGGATGCGGCTCTCGCAAGACCTTGAAGCGACCTTGCTTCACCAGATCAATAGTTCGAAAGAATTGATTATGAGGCAAAGCGCATAATTGGAGCTAGACAAGCTCAACTTTACGGTGAGAAATCCGGTTTCCCCGGCGTTAAAGGGAGTACAAATTGCTATCAGATCTGTTTTGGCAGCGCAGTAATCCGTAGTTGCTTTGCCGGGCTGCACCGGGCTAACAAAGAGCATGAATATCTACCTCCCCATCGCGGAAATTTCGGTCAACGCATTCACGTTACTCGGCCTCGGCGGGCTTGTTGGCATCCTGTCGGGCATGTTCGGCGTCGGAGGTGGCTTTCTTCTGACCCCCTTGCTGTTTTTTATCGGCGTGCCACCAGCGGTAGCCGTGGCCACGGGGGCGAACCAGATCGTGGCCTCCTCGGTCTCGGGTGTCTTGGCTCATTGGCGCCGACGCACCGTCGATCTCAAAATGGGGATAGTGCTGCAACTTGGCGGTTTGATAGGGGCAGCCTGCGGTATTGCGGTCTTCAACTACTTGAAATCCCTGGGCCAGGTCGATCTGTTTGTCACGCTCTGCTACGTGGTCTTCCTCGGCATTGTTGGCGGGCTGATGTTCATCGAAAGCGTCAACGCCCTGCGCAAATCCCGACGCGGCGCACCGCCCAAACGCAAGCAACGCGGCTGGGTGCACAAGATGCCGCTGAAAACTCGCTTTCGCACCTCGCAGCTTTATATCTCGGTGATCCCGCCAATTCTGGTGGGCTTTTTGGTGGGGATACTAACGGCGATCATGGGGGTCGGCGGCGGCTTTATTATGGTGCCCGCGATGATCTATGTGCTGGGCATTCCAACCAAAGTGGTGATCGGCACCTCGCTGTTTCAGATCATTACCGTGACCGGCGCCACAACGATGATGCATGCCATCACCAACCAGACTGTGGACATCGTACTGGCCTTCCTGTTGCTGGTCGGTGGCGTGATCGGTGCACAATTTGGCACCCGCTTGGGCTCATACCTCAAGTCGGAACAACTGCGGATCCTGTTGGCAGTGATCGTTCTGGCGGTCTGCGGCAAGCTGGCGCTTGATCTGCTGCTGGAACCCTCCGAGCTTTTCTCCATCACCAATGTGGCAGGAGGCTAGGATGCGGATTGTTTTCACCCTGCTGTTCTCACTATTCCTGTCCCTGCCGGCGGCCCATGCGCAGGAAGAGGTCGTGCTTGGCTTCAGCCAGAACCAAGTGGAAATCACCACCGACTTTGACGGCTCCGAAATCCTGATCTTTGGGGCGGTGAAACGGGAATCCCCCCTGCCCGACGGCGACCCGTTACATGTGCTGGTCACGCTCTCAGGGCCTTCGGTTCCGGCTGTGGTGCGCCGCAAGGGCAAACGCTTTGGCATCTGGACCAATGTGGATTCTGTCACCGTGGATCGCGCGCCGATCTTCTATGCAGTGGCCACCAGCGCCCCGTTTGAAGAGATGCTGAGCCTGTCCAATGACCGCCGCTACCGGGTCTCAATCGAACGCGCCATCCTGTCCATTGGCGCCAAAGTCGCCCATGAACAAGCGCAAGATTATGTCGAGGCTCTGGTGCGCATCCGCGAAAACCAGGCCAAATATGCGTTTTTGGAAAATACGGTCCAAATAGACCAGCAAACCCTGTTTCGCACGACGATCCAAATGCCCCCCGACCTGACGGAAGGCGAATATACCGCCCGCATCCTACTGACCCGCAGCGGCAAGGTGATCGCCGATCACGACAGCAGCATCGACGTGCGCAAGGTCGGCCTGGAACGTTTCCTCTTTATCCTCTCGCGCGAACAACCTGTGCTTTATGGACTTTTGGCACTGGCGATTGCGATGATTTCTGGTTGGGGCGCTTCGGCCATATTCCGCCTTTTGCGCAACCGCTGATCGCGGCAGCACCGCGCCTCTGGCCTGCCAGAGGCGCCACGCCCAACAGCTCCTGCAGTACAACGGGGATGGCGGGAGCCCTCCCCGCGCCGCATTCACCCCCGCCCAATATAGGGCATCTTGGTCGCGATCACCGTCATAAACTGCACATTTGCTTCCGGCGGCAGATCGCCCATATGCAGCACGGAACGCGCTGCATCCTCGACCGCAAAGCTCTCCATCACAAGCGCGTTCGGATCGGCCTCGGTGGCGCGCGCGATCAGATCTTCCACCATCGGCGTGCGCGCATTGCCGATGTCAATCTGACCACAGGCAATGTTAAACGCCCGCCCATCCAAAGACAGGGATTTGGTCATACCGGGGATCGCCGCCTTGGTCGCCGCATAAGGCATGGAATTGGGCCGTGGCACATGGGCGGCAATAGAGCCATTGTTGATGACCGCCCACCCATGAGCACCTGTTTGCGCATCTGGGCGAACGCGGCCCGTGCTGCCAGAAACATGCCGGTGAGGTTCACATAGAGCGAGGCATACCAGTCCTCCAGCGCGATCTCATCAATCAGGCCAGAGGCGGTAAAGATACCGGCATTGTTGAACAAAACATCCAAATGCCCGGCCTGCGCGGCGAAATGGTCAAACGCCGCTGTGACCTCATCCGGTTTGGTCACATCCGCTGCCAACACAATAGCACGGCGATGACCGGCAGCGATCGCCTCCAAACGCTCCGCCCGCCGTGCCAACAGGCCGACCGTCCAGCCGGACGCGAGGAACAGCTCTGCCGTTGCTTGCCCAATCCCGGAACTCGCCCCGGTGATGATGATGCTCCGACTCATGAGACCTCCTCCTCCTGTGCCTCCAGCTGCAAAGCCACCGGCGCGACCTTGAGGTCATCCACCCGCAGCGTATCGCTCGGCTTTGCCAATCGGTTGCGCACCACCCAGATCAGACGTTCCTGCGCCCGGGTGATCGCCACATAGGCCAGCCGTTTCCACAAAGGCTGCCCCGCCTCGACCCGTCCCATGCGGGCAGCAGCGTAGATATCCGGGGCAAAGACCTGCGCCGTGTCCCATTGACTGCCTTGCGCCTTGTGGATAGTCACCGCCGCACCATGTAGAAACGTCGCGCCCATCCGGGCGGCAAAGGGGATAAAGGGTTCTTCTTCATCGGGTTTTTCGATTTTCACGATCGAGGCCGCAGAGACCTGCGGATCCTCTGCCCCCATCACATGCAGCCGTGAAAACCCCGGTTTACGCCCGGGACCAAGATAGACCACTTGTGCGCCTTTGATCAGGCCGCGCGCCTCAAGATCCAGACGTTTTTTGCGGTGTTTCATCGGCAGCTCGATCCCGTCACAGATCAAAGGCTCCCCCGCCAACAGCTCATCTTCGGGCGCGCCATAAACGGCACGAAACGCGTTGATCAGCCGGATGCGGGTATTGTTGCGCCAGACCAGAACCGGTGAGCGCGCCATCAGATCCACTTCAACCCGCTGCCCCCAGACCACCCGTTCGTCCCGTTGGGCGGTCTCCTCGATCATCCGTTCGAAATCGTCAAACCCAAGCTGCGGATCCGCCAGCGCATGGGCAAGATCCAGGATCGGGTTGTCGGCCTTTTGCCGGTGAATGCGGTTCAAGATCAGCCGGTGCTCTTCCGGCAGGGCGTCAAACACCATCGAGCCGGACTGATTCACCGGTGCCAGCTGGGCCGGGTCGCCAAACAACACCAGATTGGGAAAGATCTCTTTCAGATCGTCGAACTGGCGATCATCCAGCATCGAGGCCTCATCGACAAAGCCGATGTCCAACGGCTCCTCGCGCCGTTTCCAGCCGGTGATAAAATCCGACCCTCGTAGCCCCGCCGCCGCCAGCGCACCGGGGATTGATTTGTTTTTCTCGTAAAAGGCCTGCGCCCGCGCCAACGCCTCTTCGGTCAGACCTTCCATATCAGGCTCATCGCCCTGACCCGCCAGCCATTCGGCGATCTTCTCATATTCCGGGTCATAGACCGGTGTATACAGAATGCGGTGAATGGTGGTGGCCGGCACGCCGCGTAGGCGCAAAACACTGGCTGCCTTGTTGGTTGGTGCCAGAATGGCCAGGGTCCGCCGGTCGGTTTTCTTACGGCTTTCATAATCGCCGGACACAACATCAACCCCGGAATTTTCCAAGGCTTTATAAAGCTCTGCCAGCAACAGCGTCTTACCGGACCCCGCCTTGCCGATCACTGCGCGCACGCCGCTTTCGCCCATCGGAGATTGCAAAAGCCCATCATCCAGATCGACACCTGCTGCACGCAGGGCCTCGGTCACACTGTCAAAGGCCGAGGCCTGATCGTCGGAAAACTGTATGGGTGTCGCTGTCATGGCGCGACACTACAGGGATGGGGCCGACGGCACCAGACACCATACGGCCGCCCCCATCCTGATCTGGCGATTTATTCCGCAGCAAACTGCGCTGGGTTGACGGGCACTTGCGGCGCGACGGCACCGAAGGAATGATCGAACCACCGCTGCGAGGTCTCCATCGCAATCTCACAGCGCGCGGCCACCCGTTCATAGACCTCGGGCGAATACTCCCAAAGGCCCAGACAGATCTGATCTCGCCCTTCGCCGCGGCGTCCAATCACCTCGGGACTGAAGCCCAGACTGCGGTAGATCCGCACCATCCGCCGGTCAAAAACCCCAGCGAAATGTTCAATGCCAAAGTTGCGCATCACCTCGATCCCGGCCAGCGTCAACGCACCAGCCACATTGCCTGAGACGTCGCGCGCCAGGCAGAACCGGGTGCTCTCCCAAATCAGCGGGCTTTGCAGCGGCACCCCTCCGGTGAGGTCGAGGAAAAAGTCATTAACCATAACGGGTCCAGTGGTTGGCAAAAACCGCATGGATCCCCCATGGCTGCCATCGGGTTGCTGCCAGATGACATAAAGCGGGTCGAGCTGGTCATACTGATCATGCTCTTCCCCATTCGCGTCAAGGTTGACGTCCCATCCCAGCCGGGTGTGGAACTGATCCGCACGATCCAGATGCATGGAGCGGGCGAGCTTCGGGAATTGGTGAAGGTCGTGGCGATAGATGTAACGAAGCATAATTTGTCCCCTTTTGCTTGAAACGGGGACAGTAGGCACCACGATGTGCTACGTACCAAAGACTTAATAGTAAATGATAGTCATCCCTACGTCATATGACGATCAAGCCTATGCTCGTTGCGCGTGCAATCGCATGAGTTGTGTTTGCAGCGCCTAATTTATATCGCGCACTTTCGATATATACCCGTAAAGTGTGCTCAGATATGGATAAACTACTCGCAACTTGGGCCCTGCTTTGACCTTGTGCCAACAACGTTAAGGCGTCTACCTCACGCGGGGACAGGCTGATGTCCAGCAGGTCCAACCGGCCTGGTTCGAACTCCAATGCCTTGCGATTGAAGAAATGTGCCAGCAAAAGCAGCTCTCGATTATAGGCCGCAATAAAGGCGTCCCAGGCAGAATCACTGCAATTATGGCTTAGGGTGAACACTGCAAACTGGCCACTGGGGCCACGGATCGGAATGGAATAGCCCTGGTTCCCGACACCATGCTCCAAAGCATCGCTTAGGAAAGCCCGCACTTTGCGCGTGCTCCAATCAAGACGACGCCAATCAAGTGGGTGAAAATTCTGGTAACAGCCCGCAACCACCGGATCGACACGCACATAGTCTTCGTCCTGGTAGCGTTCTACCCAGGCTTCGGTGTAGGTCCCAAAATGATAGTGGTCCCCCTGGCTGTCCACCCAATGGTAAACCGCATGATCGACGCTCAGGTAATCTGTCAGGCGTTCAACGATCGTTTGCAACCCGGGCAAAGTCATCGTAGCGGCCAACGCGTCGAGAATCTGGTCCAAATCGTCCCTGTTCTCCATATTTCTTGAACCACTACCGCGCAGCTTCACACGCCCCTCAGAGCGTTGTGTCGCCTTGCCCGCACCTTTCCCAATTCTTAACATATTTCAGGTTTCTTCATTAACCTTTTTCGGTCAACGGAAACATTTCTAAATCCGTAAATTTGTTCTTATTCTCTATCAGAAAGTTCTCATTGTGAACAAATTTCTGACCATCTTCGGAAGAAAATTTGAAAAAAGCGAGGCTATTGGGCTGATTTCAATAGAAAAAGGGCCCTGCCCTGTTCCTTGACTGAACAGAGGCGGAGCCCTAGGTCGTGTCTTTCTATCGCTGGTTTACTTGTCGACTTCCAACACATCTTCCAACGTGCGCAGCCCGGTTTTGGGGGCCTGAACCAGCACCGACATATTGCCTGGCTTATGTTCATTGCGCAGCATTTTCATATGTGCCTCGGGCAGATCGGCCCAGCTGAACACCTCTGACATGCAGGGATCCAAGCGACGCTCTACCATCAGCTTGTTGGCCGCGGCTGCTTGCTTGAGATGGGCAAAGTGCGAGCCCTGCAAACGCTTCTGGTGCATCCACATGTAACGCACGTCAAAGGTACAGTTGAACCCCGACGTCCCAGCGCAGATCACAACCATGCCGCCCTTTTTACAGACCAGCGAAGACACCGGGAATGTTTTCTCACCGGGGTGTTCAAACACCATGTCGACGTTGACGCCCTTGCCAGTGATCTCCCAGATCGCCTTGCCGAATTTGCGCGCCTCTTTCAGCCAGGTGTTATACTCCGGCGTATTCACCGTGGGCAGCTGCCCCCAGCAATTGAAGTCATTGCGGTTGATCACACCCTTGGCGCCCAACCCCATAACAAAATCGCGTTTGCTCTCGTCCGAGATCACACCAATCGCATTGGCACCGGCCGTGTTGATCAGCTGGATCGCATAAGACCCCAGACCGCCAGAAGCGCCCCACACCAGAACATTCTGACCCGGCTTCAGATCATGCGGCTCGTGACCAAACAACATCCGATAGGCGGTGGCGAGCGTCAGCGTGTAACAGGCGCTCTCTTCCCAGGTCAGATGTTTGGGACGCGGCATCAACTGTTGCGCCTGAACATTGGTGAACTGGGCAAAGGATCCATCCGGCGTCTCGTAGCCCCAGATGCGTTGGCTTTCGGAATACATCGGATCGCCGCCGTTACATTCCTCGTCGTCGCCGTCATCCTGGTTGCAATGGATCACAACCTCGTCGCCAATCTTCCAGCGCTTTACCTTGTCTCCCACGGCCCAAACGATGCCCGACGCATCAGAACCGGCAATGTGGAACGGCGCACCGTGAACATCAAACGGGCTGATCGGCTTGCCCAGCCCGGCCCAAACACCATTATAGTTCACACCCGCAGCCATCACCAGAACCAGCACTTCGTAGCTGTCCAGTTTGGGCACATCCACAACTTCCTGCAGCATCGCCGTATCCGGCTCACCATGGCGTTCCCGACGAATGGCCCAGGCATACATTTGCTTGGGCACATATCCCATCGGAGGGATTTCACCCATCTCGTAGAGGTCTTTTTGTGGCGCATCATAAGCAAGCGCCTGGTTCTCGTTGTCCAAAGCCATGTTGGCCTCCTTCCCTCAACAGCATCGCCGCAGTGCAGAATCGCGGCCTCCCCAACAGGAATAGAAACCGCAAAGTAATATTGCAACCCCATAGGTGTCTTTTTTGTAATTTTATGACCTTGCTATCGCAGCAATCTCTTCGCACCTGCAGCACGACATGGCGCCACTCGCAGGAGCGTGGACCAGTCGCCGCACCAGTTTTGAAAAACACTAGATTCTTTTGACACCACGCACATAGGCCCCTGCGTTCCAGATCCCGGCCGGACTCCTGCCGATGTTCCACAAAACGAATATTTCAGTTTTGCGGACACAGCTTTCCCTGACGTCAGGTGGTATTTCCTCGTCTAATCTTGCTTGCGGCGACACATCAAAAACTAGCCGATATGGTTTGGCGAATTCTCCGCAAAATATCCGCAGCTTTACGAATCCGCCGCCAATCTTAAAGGATCGGTCTATGTGAAATAAATCACACAAGCCCGACTTAACCAATGCATTAATAGCCCTACTTACATTTTTCCGTATGCAATCTTAAATGTATTTAATGGATTGAAACTTCCCCTTTGGATTGCAGCAAGGAAAGCGCGCGCCAACCCTGCACTACGCAACTCCGCCCGAAACTCCGTTGTGTCACTGCCAAATAAAAACCCTGCACATGCCGCAACGCAGCGAATTGACAAAGGTTCAAAATTACGATCTATAGCAATAAAACGAAATAAAATTACCCACATAGATTCACGAGGTTAACCATGTCGCAGACGCAGCAAGAGACCAAGACCGACCGCCCCTGGCTGATCCGCACCTATGCGGGCCATTCCACCGCGACCAAGTCAAACGCGCTCTACCGCGCCAATCTAGCCAAGGGGCAGACCGGCCTGTCGGTGGCCTTTGATCTACCCACCCAGACCGGTTATGATAGTGACCATGTTCTGGCCCGTGGTGAGGTCGGCAAGGTCGGCGTACCCGTCTGCCATCTTGGTGATATGCGCACCCTGTTCGACCAGATCCCGCTGGAACAGATGAACACCTCGATGACGATCAACGCCACAGCACCCTGGCTTTTGTCGCTCTACGTGGCCGCAGCCGAGGAACAGGGCGCCGATATCACAAAGCTGCAGGGCACCGTTCAAAACGACCTGATCAAAGAATACCTGAGCCGCGGCACATATATCTGCCCGCCCAAACCCAGCCTGAAAATGATCGGCGACGTGGCGGAATACTGCTACCGCAATATCCCCAAATGGAATCCGATGAACGTCTGTTCCTACCATCTGCAAGAGGCCGGCGCGACGCCCGAGCAAGAGCTCGCCTTTGCTCTGGCGACCGCACAGGCGGTGCTGGATGAGCTGCAGCCACGGGTGGATCCAGATGACTTCCCGGCAATGGTCGGGCGCATCTCTTTCTTTGTGAATGCGGGCATCCGATTTGTCACCGAGATGTGCAAAATGCGCGCCTTTGTCGACCTGTGGGATGAAATTTGCCAAGAACGCTATGGGGTTGCGGAGTCTAAGTTCCGCCGCTTCCGCTATGGCGTACAGGTCAATTCCCTGGGCCTGACCGAACAGCAGCCGGAAAACAACGTCTACCGGATCCTGATCGAAATGCTAGCGGTGACCCTGTCGAAAAAGGCCCGCGCCCGCGCCGTACAGCTACCTGCCTGGAACGAAGCCCTGGGCCTGCCGCGCCCCTGGGATCAGCAATGGTCCATGCGCATGCAACAGATCCTCGCCTATGAAACCGACCTGCTGGAATATGGCGATCTGTTTGATGGCAACCCGGTGGTCGATGCCAAGGTTGAGGCCCTGAAAGAGCGCGCGCGCGCCGAACTCGCCAACCTCGGCGCGATGGGCGGTGCGGTGCAGTCGATAGAATATATGAAATCCCGTCTGGTGGAATCAAACGCCGACCGTCTGAACCGCATAGAACGTGGTGAGACCACAGTTGTGGGCGTCAACCGCTGGACCGAAGGCGAGCCCTCGCCGCTGCAAACGCAGGACGGCGGCATCATGGTTGTCGACCCCGCCGTGGAAGAAGAGCAAATCGCCCGCCTGAATGCCTGGCGCACAGAACGTGATGACGCAGCTGTCGCAACCGCCCTCAGCGCGCTGCGCGAGGCTGCGAGCAGCGGTGCCAATATCATGGAGCCCTCCATCCAGGCCGCCAAGGCCGGTGTCACCACCGGCGAATGGGCAGAAGAAATGCGCCGAGTACACGGCATCTATCGTGGCCCTACCGGGGTTTCTGCCAGCATGTCGAACAAGACCGAAAACCTCGAAGATCTGCGCGATCAGGTGGCTGCCGCCAGCGACAAATTGGGCCGTCGTTTGAAATTCGTGATTGGCAAACCCGGTCTTGATGGCCATTCCAATGGCGCTGAACAAATTGCCTATCGTGCGCGCGACTGCGGCATGGATATTACCTATGACGGTATTCGCCTGACGCCTGCGGAATTGGTGCAATCCGCCCAGGACGACAAAGCCCATGTTTTGGGACTTTCCATTCTTTCGGGAAGCCATTTGCCCCTGGTCGAAGAAACCCTAAATCGCCTGCGCGACGCCGGGTTAGAAAACCTTCCGGTGATCGTTGGTGGTATTATTCCAGACGAAGATTCGGCAAAACTCAAAGAAATGGGTGTGTCCCGCGTTTTCACGCCAAAGGACTTTGAACTCAATTCTATGATGAGTGACATTACCGACCTCGCTATTTCTGGGGAAGTAGAAAGTTAAAATCGGCAAAAAAAGCGAAAAATTGCCAAATTAGTTGATGAAAGCAGGTTCTGTTTTATTTCATAAAGCAGAGTACGCCATATATTATGGTGGAACTAATTTGGAGAAGACTAATGACAATCGATCTTTCGACCATGTCTCGGCTTGAGCTCATCGAATTGCGCTCGAACCTGGACACGGCGATCCAACGCGCCGAAGAGCGTGAACGCACCGAAGCTTTGCGCGCTGCAGAAGAAGCCGCGGCAAAATTCGGTTTCTCGCTCGAAGAGATCGCCGCAACTGCTCGCAACACCGGTAAAAAAGGCAAGGCAGCGCCCAAGTATCGCAACCCGCAAAACCCGGACGAAACCTGGAGCGGCCGTGGCCGTAAACCCCATTGGGTCCATGCCGCATTGACAGCTGGTGCCGATATCTCAGAATTGGAAATCTGACTCCACTTTTGAGGTGAACGAGTGACTATTCATATTGGCGCCGCGCCCGGCGATATTGCTGAAACGGTTTTATTGCCCGGCGATCCCTATCGCGCGAAATGGGCGGCCGAAACCTTTTTGGACGATGCACGCCTTGTAAATGAGGTGCGTGGCATGCTGGGTTACACCGGCACGTGGAATGGCCATCCTGTGACGATCCAAGGCAGCGGTATGGGGATGCCGTCGCTTTCGATCTACACAAATGAGCTGATCCGCAATTTTGGGGCCAAAACCCTGATCCGCATCGGCTCCTGTGGAGGCATGCTGGCCAAGGTCAATATTCGCGACGTGATTATTGCCATGACTGCAACTACAGTGGGCTCGCCTTCGGACAGCATCATGCGCGAAGTGAATTTCGCGCCCTGCGCCGATTGGGGTCTGCTGCACGCAGCCGCCCATGCCGCAGAAATCCTGGACGTGGGCGTGCATGTGGGCGGAATTTATTCGTCGGATACGTTTTACGACGAACGCGCGGATCTCAATGAACAGATGGTGCGCCACAATATCCTGGGCGTCGAAATGGAAGCGGCGGAGCTTTACACGCTCGCCGCGCGCTATGATGCACGCGCCTTGGCGGTTCTGACTGTTTCGGATCATTTGCAAACGGGTGAGGCCGTGCCGTCCGATGAACGCGAACGCAGCTTTGGCGACATGGTTGAAATCGCGCTCAAGGCAGCCTTTGCCTGATCAGCTCCACATCTGATGTATAAAACGCCTCAAGGCCGCACCCACTCTGCGGCCTTGGGGGCCAAAACCGCTACCGTCCGTGGCTTTGATCGTAGCCGTTCTTGGTCGGGCTCTGCCATCCCTCCAATGCGCCTGCCTTAGGGGCAAAGACCTCAACCAGCAACGGATGGCACGCGGCAGTGTTACTGGTGTGCTCGGATGAGCAATCCCCTCCGGGACAGGCGCTCAACGCGCCAAGCAGATCGATCTCTGCGAAAAATTCAAGGTAATCTCCCGGCCGTACCGGGCTGGCCTTCATGAAATACTGACCGGTGTCGCGGGTGAAACCGGTGCACATAAAGACGTTCAGCACATCATGCACATGGGGTTCCGCCTCAGCCAGACTCACGCCCAGATGATCCGCCAGGGCGCGGGTGAGATTGGAATGACAGCAATGGTGGTACTGCACCTCCGACAAGAGATTGCCGGTATAGGGATCACAACGGGTGCCAATCACATCATGGACCGAGCCGCCAAATTCATCCACCCCGTACCAGCCCAAGGTATCCGCCACGATGGTCGCCATCGCCCGCATATGGGGAAAGCTGGTCCACATACGCTCGCCAGTGGTCAAATGGGTGCCATGCAGCGCCCGTGTCTTGCCAGAATAAAACCGTTCGCTCAGGTCATTGGCATGCCACAGGTTCAAATCCCCCACCTGCGGCCCCTCAACCGAGGAGATGCGAAAGAACTGCCCCGCAGGCACCGTAAAACAGGCCGCATCGCGGGGCTGCACCAGCACCTCGTCCACCTTGTCGGCCTCTGCGCGCGCGCTGTGATAGAGCGTGAGCGGCACATCCGGCAGAGTCTCATTCGGATAGCAGATCACCGGCGCCACCGCACGCCGTGCGGCGGCATCCTCGGGCGGCATTGCGGTTCCCATCTTGGTCATATTCAATCCCCGTTTTTTACCAAAGAAAGACTGGGAAAATCTGGAATGGCAAGCACCGCTTGCACCGCAGACCATAGAATTTGATCACAAAATCCCCCCTGCCCAATCCGCCATCCACCCCCTGCGCGCCCGAACAGGTGATTTGGGCGCGGTTTTCGGATACCCTGTGGCCGCTGACACGACCGATCTCGTCAACCCAGCGCAGGAGAGAGCCCATGACTTATATCGATGGATTTGTTGCCGCCGTCCCTACCGACAAAAAGAACGCCTATATCGCCCACATAAAGGAATTCTGGCCCCTGATGCAGGCCCACGGTGCCATCGGCCTGTGTGAGAATTGGGGCGATGATGTGCCAGACGGGGAGCAGACCTCGTTCCCGATGGCCGTAAAATGTCAGGAGGGAGAGACCGTGGTGATGTCCTGGACCATTTGGCCGGACAAGGAAACCCGCGAAGCCGGCTGGAAAACCATGCAGGAAGATCCCGCCTTGACCCAATCGATGCAGGACATGCCCTTTGACGGCAAACGCCTGATCTTTGGTGGGTTTACGCCGGTTTTCACTGATGGTGTTGCACCGGACAGCGCTTAATTTCGCGCCCCTGCTTTGCAGTCTTTGGGGGCCGTAGCGCCCTCCACCCGCGCCCCGCAAAAGGCGCAATCCCAATGGCCCGCGCGGCGATTTTCCCGCCAACGACAATTGCGGGTCAATGTGGTGGTTTTGCGCTTCCAGTAAAGATAGGCAAACACACCCAACAGCAGAATAGTCAAGATCACGGGCATACCCGCCCCTTACACCATGGCAAAGCCCCACATCAATGACGGGGCTTGCGCCTTTGGCTCATTTAACCTTGCTTGCGGCGCGCAGATCCCACGCGCCGCGCCTATACCCACTCAGCCCGCGTCGCGCATGCCCTTGCTGCCCAAGGACGGGCTGGGGTGGGCGTCATGCAGCGCTTCAATCGCGCTCAACACCTCGCCGCTCAGGGTGATCTCTTCGGCGGAGAGACATTCCTCAAGCTGGGCGATAGTTGTGGCACCGATGATGTTGGATCCCAGATAGGCCCGCGAATTCACAAAAGCGATCGCCAGCTGGGTCGGGCTCATCCCATTGTCCTGCGCCAGCGTGGCATATTTGCGCACGATATCACTGTCGCGGTTCTCGTAGTGTTTGGTCATCACACCCGCGCCCCAGGTTTCCGAGAAACGCGCGCCGTCAGGCTGTTGCCCATTGAGGTATTTCCCGGTCAGCACCCCGCCACCCAGTGGAGAATAGGCCAGCAGATCAACCCGTTCATGCATCGCGACCTCAGCGGTGGAGACATCCCAATTGCGCTGCAACAGGTTATAGGGGTTCTGGCTCGCCTGAATACGCGGCAGACCTTTGTCTTCGGCCAGACGCAGGTATTTCATGATGCCCCAGGGCGTCTCATTCGAGACACCGATCTCGCGGATCTTGCCCTTTTCGATCATCCGCGCCAGCGCTTCCAACATGCCTTCCAGATCTTCCCCCGCAAAAGAGGTGTGCAGATCCGCCTGAAAATCCCGCTGCGCAAAACCGTTGACCTGCCGCTGCGGCCAATGCAGCTGATAAAGGTCAATCACATCCGTTTTCAGCCGCTTGAGCGAGCCATCCACGGCCTCTTCGACATCCGCAGGCAACAGACCCCGCCCCCGGCAAAATGGGGCCGGGCCAACCATCTTGGTCGCCACGATCACCTCGTTTCGGCGCCCGGTTGCCTCAAACCACTGGCCAATAATCTCTTCGGTGGCGCCGGACACGTCGTTGGAGATCGGCACCGGGTAAACCTCGGCTGTGTCCCAGAAATTCACCCCGCGATCCAGCGCCAGATCCATCTGGGCGGCTGCATCCTCATAGGTGTTCTGCTGGCCCCAGGTCATCGTGCCCAGGCAAATGCGCGACACGTTCAGGTCGCTGGTTCCAAGCTTGCGGTACTTCATATCTCGATCCCCCATCCGCGACCTGTGTGGCGCAGAAAATACATGATTTTCCATAAGGTAAGCGCGCGCCTGCGCCCAAACAACACGCCGCCGCAGAATTTCTGCAGCCTGCTGTTACGCCGGGGGCGTGTCGTTTGGTGCAGGCGTGTTATCGCCCTTTGACGCGGCTTTCCATGGGCCTTTGACCTTGGCCGGTTTCTTGGGGCGCTCCGGGCCAAACCAATCCTCGTTGCGGGTGGCAAACATGGTCAAAGCCAGCGCTAGGAAGGCCAGAGTCGCCCCGGCCATCAGCGCATAATCGGCCGACCGCAGGATCATATATAGCACCGCGTAGACCACCACCAAAACCGAACCCAAGACCAAGGTCCGCCGCCCTAATTTCAGCGCCAGCCAGCCAAAGACGGTCAGCAGAACAATCGTCGCCCCCGCCGACAACGCGTAGGCCGCACCAAATCCGATCAGTTCAGCATAGGCCACCATCAGCAGGACAAACAAGGACTGCGCCAACCCGACCATCAGGTATTGCACCGGGTGCACCGGCTTGTCGCGCCCCTTTTCAACCAACAGAATGGTCAGGAATGTCAGGGCGACAAACAGGATACCGTACCGCGCAGCACGATAGGCTTTTTGATAAAAATCATTGGGTTGCAGGAAGCGCACCCCAAAGGAAAACGCATCGCGCGCCACCCCATCGGGATCCGAGCGAGAGACTTGCGACAAAGCGCGCGCCAGATGCGGAATGCGCCACTCGGCGGTAAAGCCGCTCTCGCTGATCTCACGCCTGTCGGGTAGAAACGCCCCGTCAAAGGACGGATGCGGCCAGTCACTGGTAAAGGTCACCGCGCTGTCGCGCCCCACCGGGGTCACATGCAGATATTGCGCGCCGTTAAACCCAAGGGCCAGCTCAAATCCTCCGAGCCCACGTGGATCCCCCACCTGCGCCTGAATGCCACTGCCATAGGTAAAGGGCTCGAGCGGAAATTGCTGGTCGCCACCGGTCAGTGTCGCCACGCCGCGCAACGCCCGGTTCGAGGAGACCAGCACCCGCACATAAGCCTTGTCCCACAACAGGGCTTCCTCGTCCTGCAGCACGGATGTGGCCTGTTCCGTCACGAAATCAAAGGCAAAAGCTGCCTCCGCCTGATAGACCGGCACCGCAAAAATACCGCGGGTCCGGATCTGCGCCGCTGTGTTCAGATCCAGGGTAAATGTTTGCGGATAAATGAAAACCGGCTCGCCCTCCTCCTGGACGATCTGTTCAAATCGATCCTGCAGCTCTTTGCCGGTTTCCGGATCCAGCATCACCGCGCCTGTCACCGGGTTCACCTTGGGACGGCTGATAAACCGCGTCACTTCGCGCTGCACCGGGATCACCAGCTGTGGCCCCGACAAGATCTGCGCCCCGCCCCATTCACGCCCCACCGACTCGATGGTCGAAATGGAGAAGGACTTGCGCCCCTGAATGATCTCCGCCGCAAAGAACAAGGGCACAAACATCAGCAGCACCAATGCGCCCACAATCAGAAATCGACGTCCCATGGATCGTAACATCACAGCCCTCGCTTGGAGATTTTCACCCTAATGTAATGCTCTTTCGCCTGGACCAACAGTGGGATGGTAATCCCCCCTAAAATTAGTGGTGATGGATTCAGCCGGTCACTGCAACACAGTGTAGAACTTTGAATTTGAAGGACTGTGTCGATGACCAAACCACGACGTATGGACGCACAAAGGAAAGCCGTAATTTGGCATGAATGGGAGCGCGGAACGCCGATGGCTAAGATTGCACGGTTATCGACAAACCGCCCGCA
>NZ_JAHHIR010000012.1 GCF_018678075.1 Epibacterium ulvae
AAAGCTGCCAGCGAGTTCAAAGACAAAACGACAGCCATCAACCAGCTCTGGCAGACCGACTTCACCTATCTGAAGGTGCTTGGCTGGGGTTGGTTCTATCTCAGCACGATCTTGGACGATTATGCCAAGGAAAGCGAAGGCTACACGCGCAGCAAAGTCTGCTTCTCAGACAACTGGTTCAAGATGCGCCGATGGGAGAAGGGCCTTGCCCAGATACAGGCGGATCGTGAGAAAGCGCGAGAGGCCGAAGCCAAAGGCCGTGCCAGCCTCGCCGAGTGGGTCCACGAGCGCCATCCTCTATGCCGCCACATCACCAACCGGCAGATCGAGGATTTGATTGCATCAAAGCTGGTGACGCCCGAACAGGTTCGTGCTGCGGGGCTGCAGGTGTGAGAGTATTAGCGAAGTCTGGAAAACAGCTACCAATGCTGTCGAGCATTATGATGCTTGGATCATACTGCAGTTTTATGACTTGGAGATCATATTGACAATTTATGATTTAGAAGTCATATTCAGTGGTAGGAGAACCGCCATGAAGCACCTCGTTCGTACATCAAAAAACTTGGGCCACGCAATTCGCCAGGCTCGGAAGGCAAAGAACCTTACCCAGAAGGAACTCGCCTCGATGAGCGGTGTCTGGCAAGAGACAATTTCCAAGATCGAAAACGGCAGCGGCGGAACCAAGCTGGAAACGGTATTCGATTTGATCGCGGCCTTGGAGCTCGAAATAGCGGTGACCGAGCGTAGTAAAGGCACATCAGACGGGCTAGAGGACATCTTCTGACATGGGCCGCAAGCGCAGCTACACACCGCTGAACGTTTTCCTGAACTCGCGGCTCGTGGGTCAATTGGTGCGTGAGACCTCCGGCGGCGTCAGTTTCGCCTATTCGCGAGACTGGCTTGAGTGGGAGCACCGGATGCCGGTCTCGTTGTCGTTGCCATTGCAGGAGAACCGCTACAGCGGCGCACCAGTGATGGCCGTTTTTGACAACCTGTTGCCCGACAGCGACCTCATCCGTCGAAGGGTCGCGGAACGCGTCGGGGCTGAAGGCGTCGATGCCTTCAGCTTGCTGTCCCAAATCGGGCGGGACTGCATCGGCGCGCTTCAGTTTCTGCCCGACGGGCAAGAGCCCCAGCCAATGTCCGAGCTGACTGGAGAACTTGTCGACGAGGCGCAGATCGGGGCCATTTTGAGCGACCTAGATCTCGCGCCACTGGGGATCCGCCGCGAGAATGACTTCCGAATTTCTGTCGCTGGTGCGCAGGAAAAAACGGCGCTGCTTCGTAAAGATGGCCAGTGGATCGAGCCAACCGGTACAACGCCAACCACGCACATCATCAAGCCGCAAATTGGCAGACTTCCCAACGGCATGGATCTTTCCGACAGCGTTGAGAATGAATACTTGTGCCTCAAGCTGATGGAGGCATTTGGGCTTCGGGCGGCGAATGTCGAAATGGCGCAGTTTGGCGAAAAGAAAGCCTTGGTCGTTGAGCGTTTTGATCGGCGCTGGACGTCTGATGGCCGCTTGATCCGTCTGCCGCAGGAGGATTGCTGTCAAGCATTGTCCGTTGTGCCTACCCAGAAGTACCAGAACGAGGGCGGCCCAGGAATCTCAGATATCATGGATCTATTGTTGGGAAGTGATGACCCCAACAAAGACCGGTACGACTTTTTCAAAACGAATGTCCTGTTTTGGCTGCTGGGCGCGACAGATGGGCATGGTAAGAACTTTAGCGTCAGTCTTTTGCCCGGCGGTCGCTTTCGCATGACACCGCTTTACGACGTTCTGACGGTGCAGCCGACTGTCGATGCGCGACAGATCGAGCGAAAGTACTTCAAGCTCGCTATGAATTTCGGCAACTCGAACCACTACAAGCTGGCAAATATCGTGGGCCGCCACATCGTGGAGACCGGAGTTCAATCTGGCTTATCCCGCGCAGTCGTGCAGGGCCTGTTCGAAGAGCTGCAGGAGACCTCGCACGCGATCGTTGAGGCCACGTTCAATCAGCTTCCAGAGGGTTTCCCAGAGGCGTTGCTTGCTTCGATCGACGGCGCGCTGAAGGCTAGGTTGCACCTGTTGAACTAAAGCTGGTCGCGCTTGCTTGGTGCCAAGATGAGGCTTTTCGATGGTAGAGGACTTCAGTCAGGTTGTCGTAGCCGAACTCAGATCCTCAATGCCGTGTTTCTGATTGCTGAACATAAGCGGGCAGCCGTTTCAGACGCGGGACAAGCCCCGCTTCAACAAGAAAATTCCCCTGCGTCAGCGCATTCCTCGCGAGGCAAGTTTCTCGCTGACAGCCCCTTGGTGCCAGCTTGGGTCATGTTCATCGAAACACTCAAAGTGAGGATCAAAAAATGGCTACTCAAACTCTGAAACTGAACGTCAAATCCGGTGAAAAAGACGGCAAGAACTTCTGGGACAGCTGCGGCGTGCTCTTCGTCAACACCGACGACAGCGGCAACATCACGTCGATCAACGTCAAACACAGCATGTTTCGGTCAGATCAGGTGGCCGAGGCGCAGCCCATCGGCGGAAAGGGGGCGCGCAGCCTCACCCGCGTCACTTTGATCGAGGAGGCCACAAATGGCACCGAAGTTTGATGTTTATGCCCATGTCACCGACACCATTATTGCAGAAATCGAGGCAGGCACGCCGCCATGGCGCAAGCCGTGGACAGGGAGCGCGTCCGGCATTGCCCTGCCGACACGGCATAACGGCGAGGAGTATCGCGGGATTAATGTCCTGATGCTCTGGGTTATGGCGGCCAAGCAGGGTTATGTGTCCAGCCGTTGGATGACCTACAAGCAGGCCCAAGAGCTGGGCGGCCAAGGCCTATCTCCAAAGCGACGCCGCACTGGCCAACAGTGTGGCGATGGAGCATGTCCTCGACGAAATCGCCAACGAAGAACTAGACCTCCAACGCGAGCGGCACGTCGATACCGACGGCGAAAAGGGAGTGACGCATGGGTAACCGGCGGGCACACCTTGATCCTTGGCCGCCCTGGCTCCGGCAAATCGGTGTTGTCAGCCTTCCTCATGACCCAAGCGCGGCGCTGCGACGCACGGGTATTTGTCTTCGACTACCGTGCAGGAATGGAAATGGCGGTGCGGGCCAATGGCGGGCGTTACAGCGCCATCAAGGCTGGAGAAGCGACAGGTCTAAACCCGCTGCGGACAGAAATCGATGGGCGCGGCCAAGCCTGGCTCTCCGATTGGCTGGCCACGCTATTGCATCGCGCTGACAAGCCCCTGAGCCCAGTTCAGATTAACCGCATCCAAGAAGTGGTGCGCCAGAACGCCGGGGCGAGCGATGCCGCCCTTCGCAATTGGCAAGATCTGGCCTCGCTCTTTGTGGCCGGGGCGGATGAGGGGGATCTGTTCGAACGGATACAGGAATGGACCGCTGAGGGCCGCTACGGTTGGATTTTCGGGCAAAGCTCTGAGGATACCTTCTCGCTCGATGGTGACGTTGTCGGGTTCGACCTGACCGGCATTCTCGACAGCGAAAGCGAGAAAGAACGCATGGCGGTACTGTCCTATCTGTTTCGGCGGGTGGAACGCGTGATTGAAGATCGCAAACCTACGCTGATCATTATTGATGAAGCCTGGAAGGCGCTCGACAACCCGTATTTCGCAGACCGGCTGAGCAACTGGCTGGTCACAGCGCGCAAACAGAATGCCGTCGTTGTCATGATGACCCAATACGCCAGCCAGCTTGAGAAAACCCGCACCGGCAAGACGATTGTCGAGGCTGTGCCGACGCAGCTATTGCTTCCCAACATCCGCGCTTCGGCCAGCGATTACACGATGCTCGGTCTCGCTGAAAAAGAGCTCAACTTTTTGCTCGGCACAGGCAGCAACTCTCGTCTGGCGCTGGTGCGCGACGATCAAGGCTCCGTCGTGATCGACGCCGATCTGAGCGCTCTTGGGCCCTGCCTCACGATCCTTGGCGGTATGGAAAAAGGCGAAGCACTTGTTGGCGCGGATTATCGCCAGAACCCCGAATTTTGGAGACAGATTGATGCGTAGACTTTGCGTGCTGACCCTTACCCTTTTGACCCTGACAGCCTGCGCGGAATACCGGCCGTCAGAAGCCGAATGCTTCAACTCCTTTGCCGAAGTCAGTCGCAGCAACTGCAATTTCGAACTGCTCGGGCCGATTGGTGGACTGGGTGAATAAGCTTCACCCGCATATCCTTGCAGGCTTGGCGTCACTGGCCGCGCCAATGGCCTTTGCCCAAGGCGTTCCCACATTTGATGCAGGCATGTTCTTGCAGCGCGAGCGTGTGCTGCAGCAAGCCGAACAGGATCTGGCGCTGCAGCGGGACCGGATAACCAAAGAGGAAGAGCTTGAAGAACTCGAGCAAGAACAACTCCAGGCGCTGGAAGACATCCTAGATGCCTCGACGCTTGCCAGCGGGAACTCCGGCGCGCTGGTCGCGAGTTTGGAAGCTGGTTCATCACCTGAAAGCGCCGCAGAGACGCTTTATGGTCCGGTTGATCCAAACCCCGGCGCAGCCCAGATGTTCGGCGACGCCTCTGGCTCCATCGAACAACTGATCATTCGCGCCGCCCAAGAAACGCACCACATGTCCGGCGTGCGCGCAGCGGGTCTATCGCCCAAGCAGTGGCGCTGTCTGTTGCAGGCGCTGATCTGGCAAGAAAGCCGCTTCACCATCGGCGCGCGTTCCCCTGTCGGCGCATTCGGCCTGACCCAGATCATGCCCGGCACGGCGCAGGATCTCGGGATTTACCCCGCCTACTATGAAAACCCCTACATCCAGGTCAACGGCGGCGCGCGCTATCTGGCGCAGATGCTGGCCATGTTTGACGGCAACATCATTCACGGGCTGGCGGCCTACAATGCCGGTCCGGGCAATGTGCAACGCTACGGCGGCGTGCCCCCTTTCGCTGAGACCCAGCACTACGTTCAGGTCATCCCCGAACGCTACAATCTCTACCTTGCCCGCGTCGGCGGCGTCGATGCGCTTGGCACGATTGATCCCGTCTTGCTTGCCAACTCCACGATGAGCCTGACCTCTTTTGGGGCGGGGGTCTATGGCGACTACTCATTGGTCTCGGTGCAAGCGGCCGCGCTGCGCGTGCAGGACATCATCACCCGCATCGGCGAAACCGACGACATTCACGCGGCCATGTCGCTCAACACCTACGCGCGGGCCGAACTCGCCCGCCTGATCGCAATCCGTACGCGCCTGAAGGCCGCCCATACCCGCCCGCTTAGCTCGGCCGAGCTGGCCATGGCGGCCGCACAGGCCCGCGAACAAGACTTCATGCAATTCGATCTGGAGGCATTCCGATGATCCGCTTTCTTTCTACCGTTGCCACTTGCGCGCTGTTGGTTGCCTCACCCGTATCTGCCCAAGGTGTTCCGACTGTCGACACACGCAACATCGCCCAGGAAATTCGCCAGCTGCAGCAAATGCTGGAGGATTTCGGGATCCAGACCGACCAACTCGACACGCTTCTCAAACAGCTCGACCTGGTGCAGCAGCAACTCGACACGCTCAATGAGACTTACGCCGCCTTGACCGGCGCGACGGATATCATCGAGATGGCTATGGGTGGTGATCTCGACGGCCTACTCGATCAGGAATTCGGCGATCTCCTTGGCACCATCCGGCAAATCCAAAGCGGCGATTTTCGCGGCCTGATCGGCAACGCGGCCCCTCAGATGGAAGGCCGCATGACGCAAGCCCTCGAGGACGCAGGTTTTGACCAAGAAACCCTCTCTGACATGGCCAGCAGCGGCAATCCGGGGGCTGAGCGCATTGCCAGCCAGGCGGGCACCGGGGCGGTGATGTCGGCGGCGGCAGAGAACAGTTATGACGAGGCCGCGCAATCGCTGGAACGGGTCGAGCAGCTGGTTTCATTGATCCCCGACATGGAAACGCTCAAGGAAGCCGTCGATCACAACACCCGCGTCACGGCCGAGCTGGCCATCGCCATGACACGCATGTGGGAGCTCGAAGCCATTCAAACAGTCGGCGCGGGCCAATCCGGAGTGGTCGATGCCGCGACGCTGGCCGAAGAGCGCCGCTATATGGATTTCACCCTGCCAGACCTGCGCGCGGACTGACCCCATGAACAGCGAGGCAGAAATCATCGAAGAAGAGCTCGTCTACGGCGCACGACGACGCGAGCTCATGTGGCAGAAACTGGGGCTGACAGGCATGGGGTTTGGCATGGCAGGTTGCCTCGCCGCCGCCCTCGTGGCCCTGTTCGACGTGGACCCGCCGCCCATGATCGTGCCCTTTGATAGCGAAACCGGCATGGCCCTCCCCAATGCCATGGTTGAAGCGGTCTCACTCACGGAACGCCCCGCTATCATCGAGGCACAGGTCTACCGCTATGTGATTGATCGAGAGACCTACAATCAGCTCGACAATGATGTGCGCGTGCGGCGGGTCCTGGACCAGTCGGACGGCGCGGCCGCCGCAGGGCTGCGCGCGCTTTGGACCAGCGGCCACGAGGCCTATCCGCCCGACAGCTACGGCACAGATGCCCGGCTTGAGGTCGAGGTTCTGTCGATCACTCATATCAGCGCCAATCGTGCCCAGGTGCGCCTGCGCAAGCGGCTCAACTCACCGCGCGGCTCTCAAAACGGACTCTTCACCGCTACCCTGATGTTTGAATTTCGGCCCGAGAATAGCCGGTCGATCGACGATGTCTGGCAGAACCCCTTTGGCTTCACCGTCACCGAATACGCGATCCGCTCGGATCGTTTGGAGTAACCAATGCGCCGCCTGTTCTTGATCCTCGCCGTCCTCGTTCCGTCTGCTGGCATCGCCTATGCAGAAACACAGCCGCGCCAAGGCCCCTTTGATGCCCGCGTCCGGCTGGCCACCTATCAGGACGGGCAGGTCTACCGCATCAGAACCAGTCTGACCCACGTGACCAGCATTGAATTTGGCCAGGGCGAGACCATCCGCTCGATCATTGCTGGCGACACCGAAGGCTTCCTGTTGGACGGAGTGCCCGGTGGTCAGGCCTTTGCGATCAAGCCCGTTACACGCGGCGCGCACACCAATATCACCGTCTACACCAACCGGCGTAGCTACTATTTCAACGTGACCGAGGCGAGTTCGCCGACCTTCTACGTCATTCGCTTCACCTATCCCGAAGCGGCCCCTCGGCAATCGCGTATGGCTGCCACTGCGCCAGCAAACCACGCCTACGGCGTCAGCGCGCGATCCGAGATCACCCCGCGCGAGATTTGGGACGATGGCACCTTCACCTATTTCCGCTTTGCCGCGAATGCCCCATTGCCCGCGATCTTTCGATGGTCCGGTGGCAATGAGCGCAGCGTGAATGCGCTCGCGCGGCCAGATGGCGTGATCCGCGTGTCAGGTGTCAGCACTCGATGGGTTCTCAGGCTCGGCGATGACGAGATCTGCGTCCAAGAGATGAGCGAGGCAAATCCCGATGAGTGAAACAGCTGAGCTTAAGAAACGCCTCGAAGCACTTGAAGGAAAACCACAAAACCGAAAGGCGCGGCCATCTTTTGTCGCCATCACCCTAGGGATTGGAGCAATCGCGGCTCTTGGCGGTTTCTTGCTGTTGTTCTCTGGCGGCTCTGACCCCGACAGCCTGGAAACCGCCTCCCCAGATGAATTCCAAGCGGCCGGTCCGGGGTTTGGAGACCTTGAGCCAACTCCTGCACCGATAGACACATCGCTACCTCCAGCGGAGTCAGAACCAGAAAGCGAGACAGAAGAGCTGCGCGCGCAAATGGACGCTATGCGGTCCGAACTCGAAGCCCTGCGCAAAGCACCTGCGCCTGAAGCCCCAACCGTCGACCTCGAGGCATTGGATACCTTGGGCGCAGAGATCGACGCCCTGCGCAGCGAGGCAGCAGCAACGCAAGCCGCCTTGCGCGAAGAACTGGAAGAACGCGCACGGCAAATCCAGCGTCTGCAGAACGATCTGGAGCTTGCACGCCTGGAAGCCCCGCGCACGCCCGCACCAACCGGCCCCACGGCCGAGGAACTGCGCCTTCAGGAGCTGGAACGGCGGCGGCAAGCCGAACTTGACGAACTCCAAGCCCGCATCGCCAGCCCAATCATCGCCTTTGGCGGCTCGGGTAACGGCAACAATGAAACCGCCGCGCAGCAACGGCGGCTTGATGGCGACACAGACTTTGTCCGCAACGGCGCTGAACCCGCTGAGGTGACCCAGGCCCAGGTGATCGTGAACCCGTCAAACACGGTTGTTCAGGGCACGATGATCCAGGCCGTGCTCGAGACAGCGATAGACAGCTCGCTTGCCGGTCAGGTCCGAGCAATGGTGTCTGAAGATGTCCACGCCTATGACGGCACGCGGGTCTTGATCCCACGCGGGGCGCGGTTGATCGGGCGGTATCAATCCGGCCTAGATATTGCGCAACAACGCGTGACCATCGCCTGGGACCGGATCATTCTGCCCAGTAACCAGACCGTCGAAATCAGCGCCTTCGGTGGTGATGAACTGGGGCGGTCCGGCACAACCGGTTTCGTCGACAGCCGCTTCGGCACTCGGTTCGGGTCCGCTGCTCTGATATCACTGATCGGAGCCTTGCCCGCCGTCGCAGCCCAGAACATCGAAGATGAGATCACCTCGGATGTGCTCGAGGGCATTGGCGAAGACCTGCAAGACAGCGCGCAAAGCGTGATTGGCGAATATCTATCTGTATCGCCCGTGATCTATGTCGATCAAGGTGCCCGTGTCACCGTGATGGTTGATCGCGATCTGGAGATTTTCTGATCATGGCGGCCAGCTACCTGCAAAGCTCGATGGACAAGATCCCCGAGGCGCGTGATCCAAAGCTGATCGAGCTTTGCATCAATCCTGACGGCACGCTGTGGGCCGAGTTTCAGGGGGATCACTTTATGCGGCGCGTCAATCGACAGCTCTCGCCCAATGAAATCAAAGACCTTGGCAATCAGATTGCTTCCGCCGCGAACACCACGCTCAGTCGGACCAAACCCATTGTCTCGGTAAGCATCGACTACCGTGACCGCCCAATCCGCGCTCAAGTCATCCAGCCTCCCGCCGTTGATGGCGGTTATGCGATTTCCCTGCGGTTCTTCGCCGACCTGCCATTGGAGCGGATCAAGCTGTCCTATCTCTTCGGCAAAGAGCGCAGCAACGAGGGTGCAAGACGCAAGCGCAATGCCGAGCTGCGCGATGTCGTGGCCACCGGCGACATCGACGCTGCGATCAAGTTCTGCGTCACCCACAAGCTCAATATGATCGTGTCCGGCGGCACCTCGACGGGCAAGACCGTCACGGCGCGCAAGATCCTCTCCTTCGTGCGCGCCGACGAGCGTATTCTCACTATCGAAGAGGCCGCCGAGTTGCGCCCGACACAGCCCAATGTCGTCACGTTGATGTCCGACCGCGATGAACCCTCACGCAGCGCAGATGTCCTCCTGACCTCCACCCTGCGCATGCGACCGGACCGCATCGTCTTGGGCGAAGTGCGCGGCAAAGAGGCCATGACCTTCCTTGAGGCCATAAACACCGGCCATGGTGGCTCACTCACCACGCTACACTCTGAGACTCCTCAGCTGGCGGTCCAGCGCCTGGCCATCGCCGCCCTGAAAACCGATGTGCCCATGACCTACCAGGACATGAACGACTACATCACTCGATCGATCGATGTGATCATCCAAGCCGGTCGCCATGAAGGCGCACGCGGCATCACCGAATTCTACCTGCCGATTGATCCGGCCCATTCAAAGGAAACAGCCCATGTTTGAATACAAGATTGAACAGATCAACACCGCCAAAACCAAGCCACCGAAGATCGAAGCGCAGCTGACCGCCCTTGGCCAAGCTGGCTGGGAGCTGGTGTCGGTGGTGCCGGATTTCGACGGTGAGCACATTCTGAAAGCCTTCCTGAAACGTCGCACCGGCGCGAGCGCCTAAACCTAACTGAGGGGGATCCTATGGGCGTTGTCACCTGGATGGTTGAGACAACCGACAACTTTCTGGAAGACGCGGCCCAAACCACATTTGGCAACGTCGCCGGTCAGCTTGGCGGCATCGTTGCGGTCGCCTCCACGCTCGCTGTGATCGGCGTCTTCCTCAACATGGTGTTTCAGTACAAATCCATGGATGGGCGAACCGCCTTCTGGTTCGCCCTAAAGCTCATGCTGATCTCTTTATTCGCAATGAACTGGGTCCAATTCAATGCGGTGGCCAGCGCGCTGATTAATGGGCTCGACCAGCTCGCGGGCGGCATGGTGGCGGGGCTTGGCGGTGGCGGGGCTGGCGCGTCCTACTTTGCCGGGGCCTTCGACGATCTTATAGAGGAATTTGGCGACTACCTGAACGCGGCCGGTGACAACATGCATTGGATGGCCGGAGCCCTCATCGGCGCGATCGGCGCATTCCTCCTGGGCGTCATCGGCGCGCTCTGCGGCCTTGTCCTGATCTTCGCAAAGATCATGCTGGCCTTCATGATCGGCATCGCCCCTATAATGATCGCGCTTTCGCTGTTCGACGTCAGCAAGGACTACTTCCACCGCTGGCTGTCCAGCACCGTATCCTACGCGCTATACCCCCTCGTGATCGCTGGCGTGTTTTCCACCGTCGTCGGCATGTCCCGCTCGCTGATGACCGAACTCGGAGATCCCTCCGGCGCAAGCAACATCGGCGCGCTGGTGCCCTTCTTTATGATGATGTTTCTCGCAGGCGGCATGATCATCGCCACCCCGCTGATTGTGCGCTCAATCTCCGGCAACTTCATGATGGCCGGACCGCCGAGCATTCCTGGACCTAGCGGGTTCGCGAAGGGCTTGATTGGCACCAAGGGGTCACGGGCGCGGGCACGGTTTGGAACAAGGTCAAATGCGGAAATCGCCGGGGCTGGGATGCGCCAGGCTAGCTCTGCGACCGTTTCACTGGTTCAGAGGGTCGCTGAACGGGCCAAGCGCTTAGAGTGAAGTCGGCCGTTTCCACCATTCATAGCATGAGCAGGCTCTGCATTGCAGATTTGCCAAAAGCTGTCTTTGGCTGGGGGTGCATTCACCCCCAGCCAAAGGTTGGTCTAGCTTAAGCTTCCGCGTTTCGATCTGCTTGCACGGCGAGATCGATTACGTGATGGACCAAAAACGCCTCGATCAAAGACAGGGCGTATTCACTATCAATTGGAAGCATATCAGCGCTTAAATGGTGATGATCGATGTACTCTACCGCATCCCAGAGCCGCCGCGTTTCCACTGGGTTATCGGGCTCAATCCGACTTATCACCATTTCAAATGTGCTGTTGGCCAGCTCTATCGCCTCTCTACGGTAGCCGTCATCGACTGGCAGCGAAGTGATCTGATAGCCTGTCCGAGGTCGCGCATTCGGCTTTGGCTTCTGCGCTTCATAGTCGCGGATTAAGAGCCCCCAGCTCGCATAGCCTTCTTCGTTGGCGATACGCGCATACGCTTGATTGAGTGGGATATCCTCAGAGCGGCGCAACAGCTTTGCCTTGCGTTTAAGTTCATTGATCGGTGCAGATAGGTTCATTTGAGTTTCTCCTATTGCGAGCAAAAATACACAATCCCTCCTTATGTGCGCGCTCGAACAGAAAAAGCTCTATTTCAAACCCTGCATGCTGAATACTTTCCCGTCGGAGGGGGGAGGCTGGGGCGGCAGCTCAAGCCAGAAATACGTTGTCACAAGATGGGTTTCAAGTGCTATCGCCCCTTAACGACCTCCATTTTTCAAGCGCAAAAGCCCGTACGAAGCCCTTCCGCGTCATTCGAGGGGGGAGCAGCATTTCAACTGCCGCAAGTACGAAACCAGCGGTTCTGCTTGACGTGCCCAACTCAACGCCGCAGTTCTTCCACAACACTCTGGAAATATGCTGGGAAAGCGTCGAGAACCGCATTCAGCTCGTCTTGCTGAGCGCGGCAAACACGCCGGACACCATGGCGATCGTTAATGCCGCCAAATGAGGTTGCCAGTGCCTGAGCAACCACGCGATCCTTGAAACCAGCTTCATAAAAGGCGAGCGCTGTTGTGTTGCTCAGTCCATTCTTTATCTGCCGCTGAAGCAACAACAGCTGTTCGTGGAGGGCTGGATCTCGAGGTTCAACGAGGTCGGCAATCGATGCCACGACCATTGCGAGATCGAACCCAAAACCGCCTTCGCAGATGGCTACTACATGGTTTGCTGTAATATGCCGATTGCTAGTCCGAACATTGGCAGCACGCAGCGCCTGCCCAATAGTGTCAAATGACTCACCAGCCATCCATGCCTTCAATGTGGGCAGGATTTGGTTTTGGTCAGTGAGCTTGGTCAGGGCTTTGGAGGTGACGTATTGACGGACCTCCGCAAAGACTGCATCGACAAGTTCACCACGTTCTGCCGCATCCACAAGCGTTTGAATGTTAGCGTTTGTCCAATCACGTAGAGCAAAAACGTCTGCAGGTGGAAGTGGAGATTTTCTGATCAAAGCGCGTAGCGCATCGTCACCAGCTTCCCTGATAGCTCTCCCAGTCATGTGGAAAACTTCGAGAAGGTTTTCGCGCGTGGCTTCGTCAGCCAAGTGCCATGCCAAAGTGTTGCGGGTTAGTTCGTCGATCCGTTCGCCTGCTTGGTCGCTCGAAAAATCCACGTAAGCCGCTAGATAGGCGGCGATGCGCTGAATGGCGCGTGCGCGATCGGCGACGAAAGTTTTGAATCTATCAATGTCGACCCAATCAAATCTCCGTTTGATCGAGGTTACTGCAGCGTCGATGTCGGCATGCGTTGCAAAGGCAAGGTCCAGCCAACCCACTTGAAAAGTGAGCTGGAGCCTGGCGGTCTGTTCATAATCATCGAACAAGTTCAGGATGCTGCTGCGCGATGGCTCGGCACGTGTTGAATCCAGGAGATTCTTGGTGGAATTCCAACGCCAGCGCCCATCGATATTGCCCCGCTGATCGTAAATAGATGGTGCCGAAAAAATTACACTACCCTCTGTGTGCATTCCGGCCCGTCCGGCTCTGCCCATAAGGTTGTGGAAGTCGCGCACCTTTATCTTTTCTTTGCCCTGCTGGGTTGCCGAGACGATAAGGTACCGAATTGGGAAATTGACACCTTGCGCCAGCGTCGAGGTGCAAATGACAAATTTTGCGTGCCCTTCCTTCATGGCATGTTCGACTGAGAGACGCAGTCCCTGCGGAGTGTTACCGTGATGAGCAAGAATCCCCAATTCTGACGCTTGGGTCACATCTTGGTCCGCGCCGAGGTTTAGTTTTGCGAGGTGCGAGAGACGCGCGATCTCGGCCGCGTCGGAAACATCAAGCGGGCGCGATAGTGCGACTCGGCGATCAAATATATCCGCTGCCCGTCCACAAAGTGAAATGACGGATTCCTTGGTTCCGCAAAACAGTGCCACACTGCCGCGCTCGACCAAGTACAGCCCCAAATACAATCCGACTTCCGCACTCTCGCCAGTACCGCCCCGTTTCGGGAAAACGCGTGCTACGCGCTCACGAGGCTTTAGGGCAAGATTGGTCTGTGTCACGACGCGAGGGACAAAAAACTCTTGCTGTTCAGGATCGTCTGGACTCACGTATTGCAAAAGCCCGCGCTCGAATTGCCAACTTGCAAAGGCGATGCTTTTGGTGGTCGGTAGTAGACCCTCACCGCTGATCACCGCATTGGCGTCGTCGACAAGCCATTCGGCTATAACCGGTGCATTGCCAATGACGGCGGAGATCAGGACCACCTGCGCCTCCCGTTGCAAAGTCATCCGCAACGATGAAAGCAGCAGCTCGTAGGTCGGACCGCGTGCGAAGCCTTCGAACTGGTGGCCCTCATCATAGATGACGAGGCCGATTCTCTCCGCAAGTTCAGGCGCACGCCTTAGCATGTAGAGCATCTTTTCTGGTGTCACGATCATAACCGATCGCTGCGCAAGAACTCCTGCGAGATCAACATCGAGTAAAAATGAGTCTGAGACTTCGTCGATAGCGACGTCCTCTCCCACAAACGCCCCCACCATATCGGAACGAATATCGTTACATAGCGAACGAAACGGGGCGACTATCACAGCCAAGTTCGAGCGCCCCGATAAAAAAACCGACCTGATGATCAACTCGGTCGCGCGCGTTTTGCCCGCACTTGTCGGCATCTGCACGACGCCAGAGTTTCCTTCTAGTAGGCCAGCCTCCGCAATCCTTCTCTGAGCTGGCCATAGCTCTTTGGGGAAGCGCGGCTTACGTAAAGCTTGGGCCCACAAATCATGCGGCAAGCCCGATGATGGTGGCAGAATCGTGCGAGCTGCATTCTCTAGCTTGCGAGCACAGAGTGCCGTTACGATATCCGCGTAAACGACTTCACGGGCCGATCCGTTGTCATAAACACTTACCCGCAATTCAGCACACAAAGAGCAAATTTCCTCTTGGGCGTCTATTTCAAGGCTGAAGTGCCGAGTCAAAGCGGTAAGCAGACGATTGCCGAATTCGGCATGTTTAGCTTCCCCCTCGACGGGACCGACGTCACCCCGAAGGATATGCCAGGCCACCCGTGAAAGGCCATGCCCTAGTTCTAAAGAGGGTGCTTCGGACCTTTGGGCGACAACCACCGCACTTCCAACACTGTCTGCTAGGTAATAGGATGCCCCACAGAGCGTCGAGAACTCGGTTGTGAGTTCGGCATTCAGCTGCGACTCTAAATACGCGTCAAAGAACGAGGCCGAGAACCGGATCATCTGCGCAATCGAACCATCATCCTCTTCCCAAGCGGAGGGGATGACAGGACCTTCTGACCGATCGACAAAACGATCGGCGATAGCGCCTGCTGCGTCATGCAGAATACCAACAGCCAATGGGAAGAGGGTCTCTGGCGCTCGCCTGAACGGGACATGATCCTCTTCGGCTGCACGAAACTCATACATTTTCGCGCGCGCTTGAACGGCGGCAAGGATTAGTCGCGATTCCCGCTCAGGCCTCATTTGCAGCCCTCGTATAAAGTGCGTGTACGAGGTCCATCATCGATGTTCCTCGAATGACAATAAGCCGGAGATTGTCCCCGTTCGGGTGTTCCGATGCGTCTGACTCGTCAAGCGCCATATCGTTGAATATCTCATTGTCAAGCACAGCAACTGCGGCATTGGTTCGCTTGAACGGCTTGTCAGCCTGGTTCTGAAAACGCCCAACCTTCAAGGCATCATAGCGGTTAATCTTGAGTAGTCTCTGTTTGATGGCGCTCAATGACATCGCTTCACGGACAAGGTCCTTGCTGGAATCATTGATCGCCTGTTGTAGGCGATTGATTGCCGTTGGCCGAAATCCGGCTTTCGACTCAATAACCAGCAATTCGTCGTCGGGACTTGGCTCGTCTTCCATAAAGCTGAACCCGATCACATCTGTGCCGTTGGAAGGCACGTTACGGTTTTCGCGATCCTCAAATCGACCTTGCCGAGGGCACCAGTACCCCAGGACGTATTCGACAAAATCCGCCACCAGGATTTCACCGAAGTCACCCGCGCGCGTACTGGGTCCAGGGGCCGCTGCCGTGTCTGGAAACTTAATGCAGGTCAGAAAGTCGGCGTTCGATAGTCCCGTATCCGCGACCAGATCAGGCAGATCTTCATCGCGGCAGTAGTGGTTTCGGTAGTGGGTGGCCCAATTCGAGAGGATCGATGGGTTATCGGCGTGCTGTAAAACCCAGATTTCAACTTCGCGGCCGTCTACCGTCGCAACAGTTTCGCCGGTATTATGTAGCCATGCGATATGATCAGGTACTGTCAAATTTATTGATTCTTTCTCTAAATCTCTTGGTCCGCCTCAGAGTCTTGAATTCACATCGAGAAAACAACCCAAAATAGAGCAAGCTTTTTGCATTATGAAGGTGGTAGCTTGCCCAGAGCAAGTTCCGGACTCTCCCTTTCGTACTGCTGTAAGCGGCCGGAACGTAGCCAAATTGTTGACCGACTCCGTTAACCGCAATGCCCACTTTCGTGGTTTGAACTTGCTAGCACGGTTTTCAGTTGCCGTTCAGCACGGCAGCACGATGGTTCCCCGCAATGCGTCATTCATCTTTCAGCCGCCTCTTCCATAAATCTTTCCACACGTTCAGTGCCTTCCCGATACTCTCCCAAACCGGGCTGATCGCCGGGCGTCACCCCCCGCTCTGCGCTAGCCAAATCATCGATCTCTTCTCGGCGCTTTCCTCCGCCTTTAGAGCCGTCGTCTGAAACCACTCCAGGCATCTCAAGCGACCCAATCTTCGCCTCTAGAGCCTTGATCTGCCCTTGCAGGCCGCGCATCTGGTCCCCCGCTGAGGGATATGGCTGATCGCCGGTCTGCTTGTCGAATATCTGTTTAAAGAAGCGATCCTCATAGTATTTGATCCGCTTGGCGCGGACAGGCATTTGCGCGTCGACGACCAAGACGATGTCATCCAGATCCATGCGCCGCGCCTCATCCTCAGGTAACAAAGCCGTTTCTTCCGTCCGCTCAGACATGCTGCGCCCAGCGAATGGGTTGCGGCCGACCGAGCGCGAGCGGGTCACAACCCGTTTGGTGGTTTTGCCGACGGCTTTGCTGAGCTCTTCGATGGTCTTCTCATCCGAGGGGGTCAGATAGAGCTTGATGCCCGCGTTACCTTGCAAAGCGCGGCGGGCATTTTCTCCATAGATTTCGTCCAAAGCCGGAATGGTTTGTGTGACGATCGCGAGGTTGGCACGATACGATCGCAGGGTTTCGATACTGTCGAGCACGATCGGCATTTTGCCCAGGCGATTGAACTCATCGAGCATGATCATCACCGGCCACGGCTCATCCTTGCCTGGTTCATGATCCTGCAGCGATGCCAACAGGTCTGAGAAGAACAGACGGATCAGCGGAGCGAGCGGTTTCACCATGAGCGGCTCAACCACGAGATAGACCGAAAACGGCGTCTTTCGGATGTCGCGGAAATCGAAGTCTGACGTTGCGGTTGCCCGGTCTATGGCGGGGTTCGACCACTGCTTGAGGCCCGAGGTCATCAGTAGCGACAGGTAGGACGTCAGCGTGTCGTTGTTGGTCGAGGCCATCTTTCCAATCCGTGGGCGCGAACCTAAAGACTTTGTCGCCTTGCGATGCCCTGTGCCGCGCCGTCGCCTCGAAGTTCTCGCCCTTCACGTCCAGAACCACCGCACTGCCCTGGTAGGTCAGAAGGTTCGGGATGACGAAACCCGTGGTCTTACCGCGCCCGGTCGGGGCCACGATCAAGGCATGGGGAAAAACCTTGGACATAACAAACGGCTTCCGACTCTTCGGCCTGCCCATTTTGCCAAGAACAAACCCATGGCCAGGCTTGCCGAAAAAGCCGTTCCGCTTCATCTCGGACATGTGCTGCCAGTGGGTTTCACCGAACTTGGTCAGCGCGTCGTTCATCAACACAGCACTGAGCAAGACACCGGCACCGGTGCTGATTCCGACAATCAAGTGCACGATCTGCATATCGCTCGGATGGGTCGTACGAAGCCCTCCATACCCACGCGCCAGCATCAGAAAATCGATTTCCGCCCCGACCCCGAACCAGCGGAACGTCAGAAAGGCCGACGCCAGGACATAGCCCAATGCCGCGCCGAGAAGAGCAAAGCTCATGACGCCAAGTGCGATCCGCGCCTTGGTTCTTTGTCTGGCTGACCCGTCTCATGGTAGTTGAACAGGAAGCCCGAGCGTTCAGGCGTCGGGAAGAGGGTAATCGGCTTGCCCCAAGGCACTTGATGGCCAGGTTTGCCCAGTTGACCGCGATGAAGCGCTGCGAGATCGGTAAAGTTCGTGTTGGTGATGGCGGCCTTGCGGCTGCGCATCTGCCCATTGCCCGGATGCTGCGCGAAATAATGGGTGCGCGCCGCAAAGCTCTCGTTCACCAGGTTTACGCCTTCACTGGCGGCGATGTTTCGAACCTCGGCGGCAATTGCTTCCAGCTTTTCCTCGGTCTCGGCGAAGACCGTGACCGTCATGTGATGATCGCCGAAGCTGAGGCGCTTCGACTCCAGATCGTCCAGCGCGTCGACCAGTTCTTCTGCGAGGGAAATCGCGCCGTCATCGCTGGCCTTCATCAGACGCTGTTGCCGCTTGATCCGACTGGCCATGATGTTGCTGTTGATCGGCGTGAAGGAATGGGTGACGACCATGTCGACGGGCAGGTTCAGCTCATCGAACATGGTGCAGTTGGTTTTGGCCGGGTAAGTCTTGATCGCAAAGCTGGTGCCAAATCGCTTGCCCGCCGTCCCATCGTCCAGCGTAAAGCCTCGCCCCTGAAACGTAACGCGGGTGTTGGCCACATCCTCGGCAATAGTGCCAAAGCGCGATTTAGCGAAAAGCGGTCGTTCCTGGCCAATATTGAGCGCCCCGAGGAATCCGAGTAGCTCGCCGCTTTTGGCCCCAAGAAGGCGCGGGTTCATCTCGGCAAAGGACGATTGCAAAAACCCGACGACTTCCTCGAGCTTGCGCAGCTGTTTGGCCGTCTGGTCTTTCAGCTGCGCGATTGAGACCGAGCGCTTCAGTCGCAGCCGCGCGCCGAGGGAAGGACGTTTCAGCACCGTGAGCGTGAGCGTCTTGTCCCGCAGGCCCGACCGCGTCATGGCCGTTTTCCAACGGGTATCCAGCGCTTGTGCAAACCCTTTCTCGGGCACCGGTGGCAAAGCGGTCTCAATCGCCTTGGAGACCTTGTGGACGTAGAAACTGTAGTCCGGCCCGATCTGCGCGATGATCGCCGCGAAGAGCGCGCGGATCTTCTCCAAATGCGCGTCATCGCTGGTCATGCTGTTGACGCCATCAAGGCGGATGCACTGGAAAAGGGCATTGCCGCGCGTGCGGATCGTCACGTCATTCACGAGGCTGACATAGGGCAGCATGCTGGCCATCGGGCGCTCTTTGCGCGCCCAGTCCGGCAGCATGGCAAGATCATCCGAGGGGTCATGGAGCATAGCTGTCCCCTGAATGGATTTTGCGGTTCGGCGTAGGGGGCGTTTCCTGCAGTGCGGTGACCATCACCTCAAGAAAGGCCGGATCCCAGTCAGCCGCTTTCCACAGCGCAGGATAGGCCACAGCTGCGATGATGATCACCGGCCAGCTCTGAACCCAGAGAAACAGCAACACAAACCCGAACAGCCAAACCATGGCATACATGATCGGCAAGCCGATGAGCTTTGGCGGCCGGTTCAGGCCGAGGAAGAGGCGGGTTTGCGTTGCCATGCCGAATTTACGCGCCCCAGATGGCGGTCACGATGGTCGGCGCAGCCGCGATGCCTGCAATGGCAACAAGCACCCAAAGGGCTTGGCGGAAATCCAGAATGCCAAAGAGCCAGGAGAGGAACACGCCGATCAGGGCCAGGGTGCCGATCACAATGCCCAAGGGGCCGGTGATCGTATCGACAATGCCTTGCAGAAGGTTCTGCACCGGGGAGAGGTCAATGCTCTGCGCAAAGGCGGGGTTGGCAATCATCAAACTGGCCAGAGCCAGCGACAGGATCGTGCGGAATTGTATGTGCATCAGGAGGCTCCAGTCAGTCGATCACGCACGGCCATGACGCGGCGCACGTGATTTTGGGTTTCTTGGTAGGGAGGGATGCCGCCATAGCGCGCGACCGCGTTTGGTCCGGCGTTATAGGCGGCGAGCGCGAGTTCGGGCGTGCCAAACTGCGCCAACATCATCAGGAGGTAACGAGCAGAGCCATCGAGGTTGGCCTGCCAGTCATGTGGATCCACACCAAGCTGCGTGGCTGTCGCAGGCATCAACTGTCCGAGGCCGATCGCACCTGCGGTGCTGCGCGCATTCGGGCGATAAGCGCTTTCGATTTCGATGTTGGCTTGGAAGAGGGCCTGCCATTCCCTCACCGACAGACCGGCGCGACGCAGGGCGGCGTGCCCGCCATAGCGATGCGCGGTGCTTTCAATGGCTGACAGGATTTCGGGGCGGTGAACTGCTCGGGTGGGTGCAAGAGGCGGATCTTCAGGCTCAGGGGAGGCAAACACGATCAGCTCTGGTGGGTTTGCGCCGATCCCGTCGACATAGCTCTGCGCGAAACCTGATTGCGGTGCTTTGGTCTCCAGCTGGCCATCGGCCCGCATGGAAAGCACGAAGCCGTCGGAATAGGCGGGGACAGCAATGCATGCTGCCAGGACGGCAAGTGGTTTAGCCTTAGTCGTATAGGTTGTGAGACGCGATCTTGCCTTCGAGCATCGGGATCGAGACAATCGAAACGCCAAGGCCAGCAAGGAAGCTGGACAAGCCGTTGATTGTCTTGAACTCTCGGGCAGCCATGTTGTTGCGCGCGGTAACGAGCAGGCGACGCGTCTCACCATCTGGCGAGACGCAATGCACGGTCCAAATCCCGGACCACTGAGCACCTGTACGTTTGGGCGTATCCCGGCACACAACATCCGCCGAATGACCCTCGGCAAGCAGCGTGCGCAGCCCGTCTTCACTGACAACATTTGGGGCATCTTGCATCAAATTCATAGGATCGAGCCTTGCAGAATTCTGCATTGGCCCGGCAGTCCCTCATGGACTACCGAACCGATACAATATTATAATAATGCAATCAATAGGTGCGTTTTGAGTTATTACACCTTTCATGCGTTGAAACGAATTTACTGCAACGGAGTGGCTGAGCCAAGATAATATGGTGCTTTTGAAACAAACATGGGCGATTATGATCGTTCTGAGCTGGAGTTCTGCGGCGATCGCGGGCAGTTGTCTGCCGCCTGCTCCGCCCTGGATGCCGACCAATGCCGATGACGTATGGGCCTATGCGGACCTGTTGAGGCGTGATGCGGAGACGTATTTTACCGAAGTTGAGCGGTACTTCCGTTGCCAGGACCTGGAGCGTCGTGAGATCTTCGAGCAAGCGCGCGTCGCCAGCGAAGACTACGCGCGCGTTTTGGAGCTTCTGGACGACGTGAGGAAATGACACCTGTCCTCACGTAGAGAAAGATGCCTTTCAACAAAGCGGCGGCGAAGGTCGCCAACGCGCTGACGAAGTGAAATTGCGCTGCGACTGAACCAACGTCGACTTTCCAACTAGCGGGCTTTTAAAGCATCCAACATCGGACAGTCGCTTTGTCCCTTTGCGCAGTTCGCGACCAGCTCGACCAGAGCCTTCTCAAGTTTCCGAAGCTCCGCCAGTTTCGCCTGAACGTCCGAGAGATGCTTGCTTCCAAGTCGCTCGACCGTCTCACATGCATCGGACGGTGCATCGGCGAGATTGCGAAGCGCAACTGCGTCTTGGATGGAGAACCCAAGATCACGGCATCGTTTGATGAAGCGAAGCTCTGAAATCTCAGTGTCCGAATAAGCTCGTCGCCCAGAAGCAGTGCGGACTGCCTTTGATATTATCCCCTCACGCTCATAGTAGCGGATCGTCTCTATTGAAACGCCACTAAGGCGGGATGCCTCACCAATCGCAATCATGTGATCGAACTCCGCTTGCTTCTGTAGTGACTACAGGATGCATAAGATCAGCCATGATGTCGAATACTGAAACTCTTCAAGATGAAACCAATGGGCCAAACCGACTGCTGATCGGCGGCGCTGGTCTGTTGGCTTTGCTAAGCGCATCCTGCTGCGTATTGCCGATTGGCCTTTCAATCATAGGGCTGGGTGGCACGTGGCTGGTTTTGCTTGGGCCATTTGTCGAGTATCGCGCCGAGATATTGGTTGTCGTGGGACTTGTACTTGCTTGGGGATGGTTCCGCCTTTGGCGGCGTTGGGCATGCGCAAAACGCAGGCGCTCAACTGTCGTTATGCTTGGCTTCACGACGCTGGCTTTCGCTCTCGCTGCCAGTTCACCTCTCTGGGAAGAAGACGCGGCGAGGACGATGTTTGCCTTGTTTAGGCAGTATCGATGAGGGGCTGGTTGCTTCCACTGAGCCTGGGCGGTTCGGGATTGGCCGCAGTTTGCTGCCTGACCCCTTTTCTACCATGGCTGTTTTCGCTTCTTGGGATCAGCGGAGCACTCGGTTACGTCTATAGAGACGAATTGCTGCTGCCAATCCTTGCTGGATTTCTACTACTTACAGGATACGCGCTATGGCGACGCAAACGAGCGAAGTGAACTTTCAATCTACGATTACCTGCCCAGAATGCGGACACGCTGCCGAAGAGACGATGCCGACGGATGCATGTCAGTGGTTCTATGAATGTAAGTCCTGCCACACGGTTCTAAAACCGCTCGAAGGGGACTGCTGCGTGTACTGCTCCTACGGCACGGTCAAATGCCCTCCAATCCAAGAGGGAGGCTCGTGCTGCGGGTGATCAGTGCTCGTTTTCGCAATGCTCATGGTCAGAAAGTGACGCCAGAACGTAGCAGTCCTCGGACACACCAAGTCCATCACATCCCTTGGATATGCGGGTCAGCTCCTTTTCCAGCAACTTCAACCGTTTGATCTTCTCACGCACGTCTGAAAGCTGCGAAACGGCTATGTCTGTCGCGGTCTCGCACGATCTGTCCGGGTGGTCTTGCAGCTCGATCAGGGACAAGATCGCCTCAATCGAAAAGCCCAGATCGCGTGCATGGCGGATGAAACTGAGGCGTTCCAATCCGGCTTTGTCATAGCGTCTTTGGTTGCCGCTTGTGCGCTCGGCCTCCGCTAAAAGGCCCATTTCCTCGTAATAGCGGATGGTCGGCACCTTAACTTTTGTGCGTCTTGAAAGCTCGCCGATAGAAAACATGAAGAAACCTCTTGAACCTCTAGTCACTAGAGATTGTAAATAGGGTGGGACACAGACTCAAGAGGCTTCGATGACCGATCAATTCCTGTCCCCAACATCCCTTCTGGATTTCGAGGCTGGCCCTATTCAGCGCCTTGTTGCTGATCGTGGCTGGATGAACCTTTCAAACGCCGACCGTATCGGTGCCGCCTATGACTTTGTCCGCAACGAAATCCGGTTCGGTTACAACTCCGATGATGCGCTGCCTGCGTCCAGGGTGCTGTCTGATGGCTATGGGCAGTGCAACACGAAAGGCACATTGCTGATGGCGCTTCTGCGCGCCCTTGGTGTGCCGTGCCGCTTCCATGGTTTCACCATCGACAAACGATTGCAGCGCGGGGTGGTGCCGGAGTTGGTCTATCCGCTTGCCCCTGCCAACATCATCCACTCTTGGGTCGAAATCCATCATAGAGAGCAGTGGTTGAACCTGGAGGGCTTCATCCTGGATGCACCCATCCTGGCGGCGCTGCAAAATGCTTTTCCAGAACGTCAATCGCTCTGCGCCTATGGTGCTGGCACGGATTGTCTTCAGAACCCAAACGTCGAATGGCACGGGGTCAGTACCTATATTCAAAAAACCGGAATCAACAACGACTTCGGCACCTTCGATGACCCCGATGCCTTTTATGCAACCCACCGTCAGCTGACCGGCGTGAAGGGGCTTCTCTATCGTGTCATCATTCGCCATTGGATGAACCACCGCGTCAGGAGGATGCGCAAAGGCCACGTGCCGGATATTCCCGGCGGCGAAGCAGCCCTTGTTCCAGATCAATCAATCCCTGAAACGCAGGAGGCAACCTAATGCCTGGATGCTGTGGACACGATGCCAAATTCGAAGGCGTCTCGGACGACTATAAACGGCGGCTTTGGATCGTCATTGCCCTGAACGCAACGATGTTCGTGGTCGAGATGGCTGCGGGCCATCTGGCCAACTCGCAAGCCCTGCAAGCGGATGCCCTCGACTTCGCAGGCGACGCCCTGACCTACGGCATTTCGCTGGCGGTCATCGGGGCTTCAATCAGAGCGCGCACGAACGCCGCCTTGTTCAAGGGGGTCAGCCTTCTGTTGATGGGGTTGTGGGTCTTCGGCTCTACCGTCTACCGCGTCTTCTACGTTGGTGTCCCAACCGCCGAGATCATGGGTGCAGTGGGCTTTCTTGCCCTGCTCACCAATCTGGCGAGTGTTCTCTTGCTTGTCAGATACAAAGACGGCGACGCCAACGTTCGGTCAGTTTGGCTGTGCTCGCGCAACGACGCTATTGGAAATGTCGCGGTCATGTTTGCTGCGTTAGGCGTCTGGGGCACGGCAAGTGGCTGGCCGGACTTGATCGTCGCAACCGTCATGGCGGGACTGTTTCTGTCCTCGGCCTATCAGATCGTGCGCCAGGCTCTCGCGGAGCGCCGCCAGATGATCGAGCACGGGCATGTAGAAACATGATGCAGACAGCTATCATCTATCCCGGCTTCGGGGTTGCAGCAGCGACGCTCACAGCAATCCTATGGTCGATTGTTTTTCCCAAGCGCCGCATATGGCCGCCGAAACAGTATACCGCCCTTACGCCAGTGTTCGTCTGGGTGCCGACTTTCACGCTGTTCGGCATCCTCATCGTCTTGGGGATACTGGGTTGGGGCAACGCCGCCATTCAAGGTTGGCTGCGCTTCGGGGTCGGACTTCCACTAATAGTGATCGGCAATGTCATTGTCTGGCTGGAGGTCTCGCACTTCGGAGTGCCCCAGACGGGTGGTGCCAAGGGCACGCTGCGCACCGAAGGCATGTATCGGTATTCTCGAAATCCGCAATATGTGGCCGATATTGCTATCGTCGGCGGGTGGATGATCTTGTCAGCTGCGCCCTGGGTGTTCGCGGTTGGCGCTCCGGTAATTGCGATATTGGTGGTCACCCCATTTGCTGAAGAGCGTTGGCTAAAGGATCAGTACGGCACTGCGTTTGAGGATTATGCTAAACGGGTCAGACGGTTTTTCTGAAAGTTGAATGAGCGACAAAACCGACCTTCGCTATTTTACGTCAACCTGCCGTCCAAAATTGCTCAATCTTATGGTGACAGTCTCGGGCAAAATACCCGTTGGCTGTGCAAGCTCCAATCACTGCGTCTTGGCTGGATCGCATCAGTGATGCGGATCTTCACCGGAAGCCATCTGTATGTGGTGCGCCTGATGGTGCGCACCGATTGTCATAACACCGAAGAACCCGAGGCCAAGGACGCGGGCAAGCTCCTGTTCGGTCTGGACCTCGATGCGCATGGTCGCTCCGTCCGTGGACGGTTCAGCAGTCACCGTCCATCCAGTTGCCAATTCCAACATCGGTGAATGTGCCGTCGCCATGCGCGCGACGGCATCGGCCACAATCCCCTCGCCGGTAACGCGAAACTCGACTTTCCTGCCTTCGGTCTGAGTGTTCACGGTCGCTTGGGTCGTGACCAACTCCATATCCACGAGGTGATCGCGCAGCGCCTGAATATTGACCTTGGTCCAGTCGGTACCGGGGTCGTCTGACAGGATTTGTACGATTTCCGAAATTGCGGCGAAGGCGGACTGCCCTGTTTCCAAAGGGCCGTCCGAGCCCTGATGGGCATGTTGGGCGGCGGCTGGAAGGGCTATGAGCGCCACGATGGCGCAAAGTGTCGTTCTGATCATGGTATGTCCGTTCTTGCATTTGGGGTTGGTGGTTTGCTACACCCCAGACGCAGATCCGAATATGATTGAAATCACATGTTACCCACCCCGTTCGGCGCATTGGATGAAAAATCTCTGTCTCAAATGCGTTATTCCATTGGAGACCACGTGTTCCGGCAGGGCGACACCACAAAGGGCATATTCTTTGTGGCGTCAGGTGGCATCTGCCTAACTCGCGTGACGGAATCTGGAAACTCCGTAACGATCTACAACGCTCAGACTGGCGACATGTTTGCCGAAGCATCCATTTATTCGGATCACTACCACTGCGACGCGATTTGTACTGCTCCATCCGAAGTTGTTCGGATTTCGAAGCAAGCCATCCAGAAGCAACTACGTGAAGACACGGCTTTTTCGGAAGGGATCACCAAGCGATTGGCGGTGCAGGTGCAGGATTACCGCCAGCTATTGACGCTGCGCGCTGTGAAATCAGCGAACGACCGCGTATTGCTGGCGGTGGAATTGGGCAAGCTGACCGGTTCGGTCACACAATTCGCCAACCAGATCGGGTTGACCAAAGAAGCCTGCTATCGGGCTCTCAGAGATCTGTCTGATCAGGGATTGCTGACAAAAACCGGGCGCGGGCGCTATGCCCCCACGCCACGTAGCGAAGACCGCCTTCCTTAGTTGTGCGGTGGGTTGCGACCGGCTTGGATTTCCCGAACGCGGTCCGGCCATGTTGATCTGATATATGCCAGAATGTCCCAGATATCGTCATCGGCAAACGCATCGCCAAACCCTGGCATGCCGCTGGCAAAGCCGGTGACACCGCGCGCAGCCAATGCTTCCTCTCCACCAAGCCGAGTGTATTCGAACAGAAGCTGGTTGTCGTGGTGCCATGTGTGCCCGGTCTCATCATGGGGTGGAGCTGGCAAAACGCCGTTTTCATCAGGCGTGCGCCAGTCGGGTTGCCCTTCAAGACTGGCCCCATGGCAGGACGCGCATTGTTCGCTGTAGAGGGTTTGACCATTGGTCAAATCTCGGTCATTCAATTCGTGATCGGCGATTGCACCGGTCGCGATACAGCATGCGGCAATGATCAAAACGCGTTTCATGCGACTTCCACCCATGTCTTCATACCCGCCGCCTGATGCCCCAGCATGTGACAATGCAACAGCCATTTTCCGGGATTGTCGAACACGCAGACGATGTCGCGGGTCTCACCCGCGTCCACAAGTGTTGTGTCCCGGAAAGCGCCCAGACCGTCGTCAGCCCCGACCTCAAAGAAATGATGCCCGTGCAGATGGATGCCATGCGGGAAACGGGTGTCGTTCACCAGACGAATACGCGCTGTCTGCCCACGTTCGAACAGATGAAACGGGGTATCCGTTAGACCGGACTGCCCGTTGAACGCCCAGATATCGCCACCCATCATACCTTGCATCATGCGACGGCTCATGGCCCCACCTTCCATGGTAAGCGTCAGGGAAGCCGCATTGTCTAAGTTGGGCTGCGTAACCTCGTTTGGTGGCAACGCAGAAATCTCCGATGGTTGCCGCTCCGTGTTCGCGTCCTCAACGGGGATTTCACCCAGCAAGTAGGGGCCGTCCTGCGTGGGAAACATGAAGGCGATTTGATCCGGGGAAGTGATATCCGCGATGATATCCGCGCGTTGGGCCGGGGCAAGAATGAGACTGGATAACTCCTGTGGACTGACAAGGGGCATTCCGTCATTTGCAACGATCTTGCCGTCGACACCTTCAATCTCAATCGGGAAAATCCTGTCGGTCGCGACATTGATCAGACGAAAGCGCACACGATCACCACGACGGACGGGCGTGCTCGGTTCGACAAGAGCACGGGCATAGTTGCCGAGCCGCCCCTGATGCGCCTGATCGTGCATATTTTCGAAACCATCGGCCAGCGTGCCCGCTTCGGTCATGCGCCAATCATCTATCAACACGATCAAATCGTGATCCACGTCCGGTGGCGTCAACTCTTCCACGATCAACGGGCCATAGAGTCCCTTTGCAACCTGTTCCCAAGATCGGTTGTGCGAATGGTACCAGAAGGTGCCTGCATCCGGCGCACGGAAACGGTAGGCGAACTCGGCATCCACTTCGACGACGTCTTGCGTCAGGCCCGGAACGCCATCCATTGCATTGTCGATACGCAGCCCATGCCAATGCACCGCCGATCCCTCGCCGATCTGGTTCCGGAACCGGATGTCAAAGATTTCTCCCTGACGGGTCCGCAGCACTGGTCCGGGCGTGCTGCCGTTGAATCCCAGCATAGGCGTTGCCGGTTCCCCAACGGGCAGGATTTGCGCGCTGACCGGCTGCGCAACCAGTTCCGTTGGGGTTGAAGCAAGTGTGATACGCGGAACCAATGCCGCCACGCTTGTCGTGATCAAGAATTCTCGTCTGTTCATGGAAGGCCTCAGTTCGGAAGGGTCTGAACGCTGGTGAGTGTTGCGGTTGCCGCAAGCACGACCAGGATGACCGCTGTTTCAATTTCGATGGAGCGCGCCAGATGCTGCGCGGCTTTGCTGTCTCCGGCCTGCATGGCGGGAACAAAGCGAAGTTTGTTTGCGGCTGCCAGAATCAGGATCGCGCCGACAAGCACCAGCTTGATTAGAAGGGTTTGCCCATACCCGGTTGACAAGAGTGCCCTCAGATCGCCCAGCAACAGCCAGGCCATCAACAGGCCTGCCAGGATCAGCACCGGGACAATCACTGCCGCCGCTTGCCCAAAGCGATGCCCCAGCAGGGCCGCGTCGTCCAAGTGTTCTGGCAGTCGTGACAGGTTCCGTAAGGGGCCAAGGATACCGATCCAGAACGCGATACCAAGAAGGTGCAATAGAAGGAGCAGACGAACGCCAGTTTGCTGCAAGTCAGGTACGTGCCCGATTTTTGCAAAGGACCATAAGGCAATGGTCCCGCCAGCAAGTGAAACCCACCTCCCAAAACGGGGAATGAACATTCCCGCGATTAGGATTGCCATACCCGCAATCCGATAAACCAAAACGTCGCCAACCGGTGTTTGCCACAACAGCCCGAGCATTTCGGGATCCGTCATGCCATCGGCATCACCCGTCAGGGCGGCTCCGCGCAGCATGAAGCCGAACATCGCTGCGAATATGGAAAGTCCCGCCAACACCACAGCCTTTGCCTTGATCCGGCGGCATAGTGGTAGCACCAGATTTGGAAAGGTCGCTAGAATGATCACAAGCCCGGTCGACCCAACGACGCCAAAATACAGCGTCAGTTTGGCGAATATCGCGGCTATTCCCCAGATATCCGGCATGGTCATTCCACCGTGAACGAGAATTCGCCCTGCATGGCGTGCCCGTCTGAACCTAATCCCCGCCATTCGATGCGGTAGGTGCCTTTCCCCATGCCTTCGAGGGGCAGCGTGAACACACGGTCAAAGCTCGTTTGATCCCTGAGATCAAGCCGTACAGACGGATGATCCTGATGAAGCATATCCACCCGTGTAAGACGGATATCATTGGCAAAGTTGAAGCTGATCTCGGGCGGGACTTCCGTGATTGTCGCGCCATTCTCAGGCGTTGTGTGATCTACGGGTGAATGCGCAAACGCACTGGTCGCCAGAACGGTCATCAAAGCAAATGTGGCAAGTTTTTTCATTGGGGTATCCTTTAGTTAATTCCGTTGGCGCGCTGGATTTCGCGGATGTAGGAGATGACCATAGCAACGTCGCCACGGGTCAAGCCTTCAACCGGCGGCATGTCACCAAACCGCCAGTGATGGCTTCTGACACCCACCGCAACCGCGCGCTGAAAGGACTCGTCGGCGTGATGGCTGGGCTCATAGATGACATGGATCAATGGTGGTCCCGCGCCCTCAACACCAACAGCGTTGGTGCCGTGACAGGCAGCGCAGGCATTCTCGAATATGCGTTGGCCTATCGCTGCGTTGCCGTCGATTTGCGGCATCTGGATCGCAACAATCGCGTTACCTTCAACAGGTGCCGCTTGCGCGACTTCCTCTGCGGGGCCGGGTCGAAGAACGAGGTATGCAGCGACGGCTGCCACGGCGCACGCGCCGATCACGATGTATTTTTTGTTCATGGATTGGTCCTAACCTTGTGAAACAGGGGCGGGCCGCAGTATTCCTGCGACCTTTCTAAAACGCTGATCACTCACGCAAGCAGCGGTGAAATCCTGATTCAAAGGTTGGGTGGTCTGTCCGGGTTGTCCGGCTCTTCCAGAGTTGAGAGGTGGCCAACCTGCCAACCCAATACGGCCTCGGATTGGTCAAAAACTGCGTCGGAAGTTAGCAGTATTAGCGCGAGAGAATTGCACAGGAATGGATTGCATTCGTCATGCTCTATCCCATCTGATCCAAGCAGTGTGCTGCTCGTCAATTCCCCCAAAGCGTGGCCAGTGTGGTTTTCGACCACAGGCATGACCTTGTGCTCGTCACAATGCCCACCAACGCAACCCATGGATAAAGCATGCGCAGCGCTGCTCAGCCCCGTCATAAAGACCAGAAGAACAACAAGCAGTATTGAGGTTATGTTTCGAAGGCACTTCACACAGCGAAGCTATCTCAGTTTCCGATCCATTACAACGCGAGCCCTCTGTCAGGTGGTATGAACTCCAACCGCCATAAGAAAAAAGCCACTCACCCGATTGCAGACCTCCAGGCAACACGCCGCATTTGATAAAATGAGCTTTTTCCGGCCGTTAGCTGCGGTTTGCGCCAATGTCCGTTTCAGCGGGATGATCTGAGCAGTTTGATGTTTCAGGATGACCATCATCGTAAAGCGCTGCCTGAGTTTCACCATTGTCCCAATGATACAGCAAGCCGATTTCTTCGCCTGTCTTGATGCATGTAATGCGGCCGATGGCTTCGGCCGTTGTGCGAGCACTCTCAAATTCGGGCAAAACTAGCCCCTCTCGTTAAACAATTCCTTTGGATCGACGCCGAGAGCAACCGCGATCCGCTCCAGAACATCGATTGATGCCGAGTTTTTGGCGAGTTCGATCTCGCTGATATAGCTGCGATCGACTTCCGCAGCTAAGGCTAATTGTTCTTGGCTCAATCCTCTGGAATTTCTTAGATTCCGTACATTTAGCCCTACTCGTTCCCGCAATTTCATGGCCTGTATTCGGCCAGATCACAAGAACTGCTCTACGGAATATATTCCACAAAACGCGCGCGAGCATCACAAAAGATGTTCTCGTATATGGTGTGAAGGGGGCTGTTGGAGCTACATTTACAATAATACAGTAATGTAGCAAAGGGTATATATTGATATGTGGTGCAGATCTATCAGGAATTGGTTCTTTGGGCTCGCAATGTCTCTGCTTTCCAGTGTGGCTCCGCAGGCGGCAAAAGCCTATCAGGTTGACTGCGCCATTCTGCTTTGCCTGGCTGGCGGGTGGCCTACGTCAGCAGAATGCGCTCATGCCCGTGCTGTGTTCATCCGTCGGATTACGCCCTGGCCGATCGAGCCACCTTTGCAAATCTGGCGTTGTCCTATGGGGGTTTCTGAGCGTGCGCCATTGCAAAGCGAGGCCCCGAAAATATGGGAGGCCAGTAACCAAACAGGTCAGACGCTCGGCCAAGTCATTCTGGCACAGGTGGTGGAAAGTGGCGCAGACATCGACATCAGTGGCCTAGAATTCGATTTCGTGCGCTCGATCCGCGTCTGGGATGTTCGGCACTACAGCCATCGCGAACGTGGTCGCGACGATGATTGCTCCGAGAATTACAATATGCTCCTCGGCACCTACGGCACGCAGGGCGATTTCGGTTGGCAACGAACGACGCCAGCGGCCGCCCCGCAGTGGGTGCTTCCATCGCGGCGCTGTTCGTCATCAAATTGGCGTCGCGGAGTCGGCGTTGAATGGGAGGATCACGAAGGCAGCCACGGATATGAGTGGGTGGCCTATTAGGGCTATTCCCCGATATCCTTCATGCGTTCCGAGATATCGACCGCAATGCGCTCATACAAGGCTGCTTGCTTGTCTCTGGGAGAGCCGGGCTTCGGACTTCTTCGGCGGATGCGCTTCGCGAGCCAGAAGAGCAGCCGCGCGGCGGGGTCTTCCAGTTTTTCCGGCACAGGGGCCGGATAATTTTCTTCGAGTAGGGCAACGACCTCAGCATTCATACTGCGGTGGTTGGCCTCAGCCGCGAGGCGTATCCTATCGCGCAGGCCGTCCGGCAGCCGCACGATAAATTTATCCTGATTCTGAGAGCTTTGTTCTGCCATGATGGCACTGTGCCATAAAAAGCGATTGACGCAATAGTGGCTAAGTGCCACTAACGGGACATTGTTTCAACCTGGAGGCGTTTCATGAACAGTCGTAAACCAATGCAACTTCGGCTTCCGCAAGAGCTCAAGGAGTGGATCAAGGCGGAGTCCGATCGCAATGGCAACTCCCAGAATTCTGAGGTGATCCGCGCAATTCGCGCGGCAAAGGACAGGCGCTCCACTCCCGCTTCAATCGGAAATATCAATATAGATCAGGGTGATAATGCGCGTTGTTAACGAGGTGAGAGAGGTGTCGATAAGATGACGAAAGTAAGTGCACAGACGAAAGCGAAACAAGCGGCCTCGGCTTTTATCCGCGAGGCGCGGGAGGCAGGTTGGCAACGCGCGAAGTTCGAGATCAAGCCAGATGGCAGTGTCATCGTCGATGCCAACATGGTCGCGCCAGAGGCAGCTGACGACTTTCTCAACAGTGACCTGAGAATGGGCGAATGACCCGCAAGAGCCTTCCAAAATACGTCTACAATGACAGAGGATACCTTCGGTTCATCCGGCGTTCGCGCGGCATCTCTGTCATGATGCATGAGGAAGCGGGCACTCCGGAATTTTGGGATCATTACAATCGCCTGCTTAAAGGAAAGCCAGCGCCTGCGCCGGTGAAGCGTAACTTTGAGGCCTTAATCCTGAGCTATTACGAGAGCGACGCCTACAAAAAGCTGAAGCCCCGGACGAGATCCGACTATCGGCGGTATATCAGCCACATTCGTGAGATCTGGGCCGAGAAAGACCCGGCCAGGATCGAGACCCATCATATCTACGAATTGCACCGCGCCAATGCGGATCACTGGCGGCAAGCCAATTATCTCGTCCAGGTCATGGTCGTCTTGATGAACCACGCACGATTGATTGGCTTTATTAAGAAGGAGCACGGCAATCCGGCGAAAGGCATTCCGCTCTTCAAGCAGCAGAGCGATGGCTGGGAGCCTTGGCCGGACGATGTCCGCGCAGAGTTCGAAGCGCTGGCTTCTGAGCGTGCGAGACTGGTCTACGAGCTTTGCGTTGGCACAGGCCAGCGAATTGGCGACGTCGTAAAGATGAAGTGGGCACACTTTTCCGACGAAGGATTCGATTTCACTCAGGGTAAAACCGACAAGCCGCTGTGGATCCCGCTCACTGATCGTCTCAAGGCTCACCTGGACGGGCTCGAGCGAACGGACGGCACGGTCGTGACTGACGCTAAGGGCAGGTCGGTCAGCTATCGCATCATCGCCGAGGAAATGCGCTCCATCAAAAAGAAGATGAAGCACGAGAAGGCGAGCTACTACAAAACGCACGGGCTCAGGAAAAATGCGACGATTGAGCTGTATCTGGCTGGGTGTGATGACGAGATGGTCAAAGCCGTCACCGGCCATTCAGGCGTTGAGATGCTCAAAAAGTACGGTGGGCCGATCCGGCAAAGAGAGCTCGCGAAGCGCGCTCAAGAGGCAAGAAATCAAATGGAACGAAGCAAGACCGAAACGTGAAAGTTTCAACGGTTGTTTCAAAAATGGCAGTGAAGGAGAGAAAGGATGACGCAAGTCATTGATTTTATTGGAGGCGAGTACCGGAATCGAACCGGTGTACACGGATTTGCAATCCGCTGCGTCACCACTCCGCCAACTCGCCTTTTCAATAACTTAGCTGTGGCGGGTGGTGTCCTGCCACACAGTCTGGCTGACGTTCTATTTTTCTTCCCGGGGAGGTGCAACCCCAAAATTCGCTCTTTTTTGCTGCGCTGAGCGTGCGCGGATCTTTTGTCGCTCTGACCTGGTGTAATGTGCACCATTTCCAAGCTTTGGCTTGTGACGCTTGCGATGTCGTCGTCAGTACAGCCTGCGAGCAGAAACTCTGTGGCTGCCGTATAACGAAGGGAATGGTTGTCAAACCGATGCTTTTTCTCGCCTTGTGCATCGTATCCGCCGCGCCTCGATAAGCCCACTTTTCGGGAGCCTTTGTCTTGGACATGTCCTTCTGGAGGATGAAAAGGCCCTTGTCGCTCCTTCGCGTGTGTTCCCAGGCGGCACTATGAACGGGCAGCGCCTCCAGGAGCTCCCCTGTCGCCGGTATCAACAGGCGTTTCTTCGTCTTGTTTTGCTTCACAGAAATTGTATCGCCTGCAATGTGGGAGCATTGCATGTCCAAGCGGTCGACAATTCGCTGTCCTGTCCCAAGCATCAGCTCAAACAGCATGCGTTCGTTGATGAGGTCGCGAAACTCCATGAGGTGATGGCATGAGCAACGTTGTGAGGCTTCCATGGCCCCCGCTAGAGTTGTCGCCAAACGCTCGCTGTGACCGTCGCAGCATTTCCGGGGTGCGTCGTCGTTATCGCGAAGCGTGCGGCTGGGAAGCCAAGGCCGTCAATCTGGGACTGGGTGCGCACGTGGTTGTCAGGTTCTGTCCTCCCGATCGAAAGCGCCGCGACGTCGACCACCTGCTGGCAAGTATCAAGAGTGGCCTAGACGGCGTCGCGGATGCTATCGGCCAAGATAACAGCGAATGGCAGTCATACACGCTTACAGAAAACACAATCCAAAGCCGCAACTCCGCTTGTTTACCCCTTCTCGGGCATTTTCAATGCCCTGCCAGGCAATGGTCAGACGTTCCAGCCAACCAGCGATCTCTTCATTCTCATCGTTCATCACAGGGCGGTACCTGTAGCAGGTCTCGCTGATCTCGAACGTCCGGCACGCTAAAGCGATGCTTACACCGTGCAAGGCGACAGCATTCATGGCCATCTCTAGTCTCCGTCCCTCTCGGGACATTGCCGGGCAGTGGACGGCCATAACGCGCACGTCCATTGTCCTCGGACCAATGGCGGAAAATGGCCTGCTTCCGAGAGCTTCCTTCAGTAGATCGTCTCGGACATGCTCATCTCAGCATGCATGTGCTTCAGGCGACGGTTCTCGTCCGCCATATCGTTCATCTCAGACAACAAAGACGCATTCTTGCCGCCACATTTGGCACGCCATTTATAGAAATTGGCGCTGGTTCGGCCGGAAATTGATGCACCGGATCAATTTCTCCCCCGCCTTACGCCAGTGTTCACGACAAAGATCAGAGACCGGCACACCGCCCTCCGCCTGCTTCAACACCGCCATGATCTGCGCGTCGCTATATCGTCTGTTCGTCATTCAACAAAGCTCCTCAGATATTTTGCTGAGAAAATTTTACTCTTGAACACCACCAATTTTAGGGCGGATTACCCAGGATCTGCACTGGCGTCCAGCAGAGCATTGGCGATCAATCGCGCGGCACCAGGCAGCGCGCCCAGAACGGGTAGGGTGCGACCGGGGAAATTGGCCTTGGCCAGGGATGCTGGAATGTCGTCGCGCACATGGTCTCCTGCTTGGGCAAAAAACGGCAGGCACAGGCATTGGGAGGGCAAAAGGGCGGCCGCGGCGGCAATGCTGGGGGATTGTTCCACAAATCCGCAATTGATGCGTGGACCAGGGAGGGCGGTGGCCAGGGCCTTGGCAAATTGGAACGCTGCCGCAGCTGCATGGCGTCCGCGGGCGGATCCATGGGCTGCAAGCAATATGTCGACTTCGTCCAGGGGCCAGTCGCTGGCGGCGGCTTCGGCGCGCAGCGCGTCCGCGGCCAAAGATGCAAGGGCTGGGTCCAGGCCAAAGGGGTCAGCTATCCGTGCCTGAATGTTTCCCAGTCGTTTGGGCAGGACCTTGGTTGTGAACCAGCCTTTGGACATGAAAAACGGGTAGATCAGCGCGCCATCCTCGGCGACCTCTTCCAACCGGCCAGGCATTGACAGGGTCGCAGAGCGGACGTCCCACCCGGGCATGAATCCAGCAACCTCTTGGGCGAGCGCGGCCAAAGCGGCCTCGGGTGCTTCGGGCGCTGAGGGTTGGCCATGGGCGGTGATAACTGCGACGGGCACGTTGGTTTTCCTTGCTCTTTGGCGGCGGCGGGGGCTTTGGAAACGCCTATGTGGCCATGGCGTGATGCAAGCGCAAGCACTGCTGAATGAGGCCCGGTGACAGATTTGAGACAAAAACACCTTGAGCAGAAAAAACAAGCAAATTAGTCGGTTGACCTTCTTCAAAGCTTCACATACATCACTGCCACATCCGAGCGGGTATGGTGAAATGGTATCATAAGAGCCTTCCAAGCTTAAGGTGAGGGTTCGATTCCCTCTACCCGCTCCAAAAAATCTCCATGCACATCGAAACTGCCTTATTTGCGAACGCTATTCTGGCTCCTGGGTCATAGTTCGCTCTGCTACCGCCTTGCGCGGCACTTGGTCGCTTGACCTTAGGGAGCGAGATGGCCATGAAACCCAAGTCTTTTACGGACCATTGCGGTTCGACCGGGATCAGACAGGGAAGAGGGAGCCATCATGGCACGACGACAGGCCGCCCCAGGTGCAAAAGAAGAGCGCGAAGGCTCAAAGAAGGTCGGCGTTTTGCGCGCATTATGGCCGTTCATGAAACCTTACCGCTTGCTCATCCTCGGGGCTTTGGCTGCGTTGATCCTGACTGCGGGTGTTTCGCTGACCTTGCCGCTTGCGGTGCGCCGGGTTGTTGACAGCTTCCGGTTTTCTGAAAGCGCATTGCTGAACCAGTATTTCCTGGCCGCCATTGGCATCGCCGGATTACTGGCCGTGGGCACGGGACTGCGGTACGCGCTGGTCACCCGATTGGGTGAACGGGTCGTCGCGGATATCCGCAAGGCCGTGTTTGACCGCGTCATCGCCATGAGCCCTGCGTTTTTTGAAAACATCCTGACTGGCGAAGTTCTGAGCCGGATCACCACCGATACAACCCTGATCCAATCCGTGCTCGGCTCATCCGCCTCAATTGCGCTGCGCAACCTGCTGATTTTCCTCGGTGGTTTGGTGCTGATGCTACTGACCTCCGCCAAATTGACATTGTTGGTTCTGCTGATTGTGCCTGCGGTGGTCGTGCCGATCATGACCTTGGGGCGTCGTTTGCGGGTGATCAGTCGCGAGAACCAGGACTGGATCGCGGCCTCATCCGGCAACGCAGGCGAAGCGCTGGGGGCGGTGCAGACCGTCCAGGCCTTTACCCATGAAGCGATCAGTCGAACGCAGTTTGCCGAGCTGACCGAAACCGCATTTGACAGCTCGCAACGGCGTATCCGCACTCGGGCGTTTTTGACCGTGATCGTGATTTTCTTGGTGTTCTCGGGCGTGGTCGGCGTGTTGTGGATCGGCGCCAATGATGTGCGCGCGGGCAATATGACCGAAGGCGCGCTGGTGCAATTTGTCATCTATGCCGTGCTTGTCGCCGGATCGGTTGCGGCCCTGTCCGAGATCTGGAGCGAGATCCAGCGCGCAGCCGGTGCGACCGAACGCCTGGTCGAACTGCTTGAGGCTGAAGACAGGGTGGTTGACCCCGAGACACCGCGCCCGCTGCCTGCGCCGGTGCAGGGGCGTATTGAATTTGACGCGGTGAATTTCCGTTACCCCGCGCGCCCGGACACCGTTGCCCTGGATGACATCACATTGACGGTTGAACCGGGGGAAACCGTCGCCTTTGTCGGCCCGTCTGGCGCGGGTAAAACCACAATCATTCAACTGCTCCAGCGCTATTATGACCCCACTACCGGGCAGGTGCGTCTGGATGGTGTTGCCCTTGATCATATGCGCCGCGATGAATTCCGCCAGTCCATCGCGATGGTTCCGCAAAGCCCGATTATCTTTGCCACATCGGCGCGCGAAAACATCCGCTTTGGCCGCCCGGACGCCACCGATGCTGAGATCGAGGCCGCCGCTCAGGCCGCCGCCGCACATGATTTCATCACCGCTTTGCCGGAAGGGTACGACAGTTTCTTGGGCGAACGCGGTGTGATGCTGTCGGGTGGGCAAAAGCAACGTATCGCCATCGCGCGCGCCATCCTGCGTGACTCGCCGGTTTTGTTGCTGGATGAGGCAACCTCGGCGCTGGATGCCGAAAGCGAACGTCTGGTGCAGGCCGCCGTGGATGAGCTGAGCCAGGGGCGTACGACTTTGGTTGTGGCCCACCGTTTAGCAACTGTGAAAAAGGCCGACCGGATTGTTGTCATGGACGCAGGTCAGATCGTGGCCATGGGCACCCATGACCAGCTGGTCGCCGAAGGTGGGCTTTATGCACGGTTGGCGCGTTTGCAGTTCACCGACGGCATGGCGGCAGAGTAACGCTCGACCCCTAAGTCACACGCCCATGCGACGATGACGCCGCGTTCCCAAAATTTTGGAACGCGGCTGCGCCTTGCTGGTGCCGCAAAACTTTCGCAACTATACTCTAAGAGACCCGGCGACGTGCAGGCGAGATTTTGCACCGGTTGGCCGGTTAACGAGGGAGGAGAGTACGAGATGGGATTTTCCACCGCTGAAGAGTGTGCCCAGTTCGAAAGCAAAATGACCTATGAAGAGCGGGGGATGCCTGCGACTTTGTATGCGTTGCTGGCGCAAACCGCGGGGAAATTTCCCAACCACAATGCGATCAGCTATCAATTGTTTTCCGGGGCAAAAGATCCGGCGGAAACTGTCAATTGGGGCGATTTGCTCACTCGGGTGACCCAGGCTGCGAACCTTTTTCGCTCCCTTGGCATCGGCGAAAACGACACGATCGCCTATGTGCTGCCCAACTGTAACGAGGCGCTTTATACCTTCCTTGGCGGTGCGGTTGCGGGCATTGTGAACCCGATCAATCCGCTGTTGGAGCCTGAACAAATCGCCTCAATCCTGCGGGAAACAGGCGCCAAGGTAGTGGTGACGCTGAAGCCATTCCCCAAGACCGATGTGGCGCAAAAAGTGGCCGAGGCGGTGCGCCACGCGCCCAATGTGAACACGGTGTTAGAGGTGGATCTGAACCGCTATCTGACGCCGCCCAAATCGTGGATCGTTCCGTTCCTGCGGCCCAAGATGGCGAACAAAGAACATCTGGCCCACGCGGACTACCGGTGTTTTAAAACGGAGATGGGCAAACAGCCGACGCAGCTTGCCTTTGCGGACAGCGCGGGCGACCGGGTGGCCTGTTACTTCCACACTGGCGGGACAACCGGCATGCCAAAAGTGGCGCAGCACAAATATTCTGGCCTGATCTATAACGGTTGGATCGGATCAACCCTGTTGTTCAGCGAAGACGACAACATCATGTGCCCCCTGCCAATGTTCCATGTGTTTGCCTGCCATGTGATCGTCATGGCAGCGGTCGCTTCGGGCGCGCATGTGGTGTTTCCAACACCACAAGGGTATCGCGGCGACGGGGTTTTCGACAACTTCTGGAAGCTGATCGAACGCTGGCGGATCTCCTTTATCATCACCGTGCCCACGGCGGTCTCGGCCTTGATGCAGCGGCCGGTGGATGCGGATATCTCTTCTGTCAAAACGGCCTTTTCCGGGTCCGCTCCCATGCCGATGGAGCTGTTCAACCGCTTTCAGTCCACCTCGGGCGTCAACATCGTCGAAGGCTACGGTCTGACAGAAGCCACCTGCCTTGTGGCCTGTAACCCGGTTGAAGGGGCGAAACAGATCGGGTCAGTTGGTATCCCGTTTCCCTACACCGATATCAAAATCATCCAGCCTTCGCCGGGCGGCATGGTTGAGGCACAGACCGGCGAAGTGGGTGAGATCTGCGTCTCCAGCCCCGGCGTCTCTCCCGGCAACACCTATACCGAGACGGCCAAGAACGCCGATCTTTACCACCAGGACATCTTTCTGCGCACCGGTGATCTGGGGCGCATGGATGAAAGCGGCTACCTGTGGATTACCGGGCGGGCCAAGGATTTGATCATTCGCGGCGGCCACAACATCGACCCGGCCGAAATCGAAGAGGCGGTTTTGGGCCATGAAGCGGTCGCTTTTGCCGGCGCCATCGGCCAGCCGGATGCCCATTCCGGTGAACTGCCCTGCGTCTATGTGGAATTGGTGGATGGCGGGCAGGTGAGCGAGGCTGAGTTGCTCGACTATTGCAAAATTCATGTCCACGAACGTGCGGCCATTCCAAAACATCTGACCATTTTGGATGCCCTTCCCAAAACCGCCGTGGGCAAAGTCTTCAAACCGGACCTGCGCAAACTGGCGATCACCCGTGTGTATAATGCAGCCCTGGAAAAGGCGGGGCAGGCGGCGCGTGTTGAACATGTGGTGGACGACAAACACCGGGGCCTTGTGGCGCAGGTTTCCTTGCAGGGCAGCGACCCGGAGGCCGTCGGCCATATGTTGGGCAGCTTCACCCGGCCGTGGGAGCCGCTCAGAGCCAATTGAGCGCCTGCTCTTTTCACGGCGCGTGCTCTGCCCTAACCTGAGGGGCGTTCATATGGAGTGTGTGCGGTGAACTATGAAAAACTCATCGACGAAGAGACCTGGGCCTTTATCCGGCGCACGGATGAGCTGCTGTCAGCAGACGGTGCGCCGCGGCCATTGGCGGAGCAGCGAAAACACTACGATGAATGGAGCGCAGCATTTCGCGCCCGGCGCCCGGCGGGTGTCGTCAGCGAGGATCTCGACGCAGATGGAGTGCCGGTGCGTCTTTATTCGGTGGGAAATCCCACCTGCACGGTGGTGTACTGCCATGGGGGCGGTTTCATCTTTGGTGGGTTAGACAGCCATGACGACGTCTGCGCCGAGGTTTGCGCCCAGACCGGCTACCGCGTGGTGGCAGTGGACTACCGCCTGGCCCCCGAACATCCGCACCCAGTCGCGTTTGACGACAGCTGGCGCGCGCTGCAATGGGTCAAGGCGACCTATCACACTGATCTGGTTTTGATGGGCGACAGCGCCGGTGCCACGCTGTGTGCTGCGATGGCGCACAAGGCACGCGGCACCGACGTCAGTATTCTGGGGCAGGTGCTTGTCTATCCGTTGCTAGGCCAGGACACCGATACCGCATCCTACCGCGATCACATGTCGGCCCCTTTGCTGACGCGCGATGACATCATCGGCATGCTGGACCTGCGCGGCCCGGCGCAGGACACGGCGCACGATGTGACCTATGCACCGTTGAACGATATCAATTTCAAGGACCTGCCGCCAACCGTGGCCTTTTCGGCAGATTGCGATCCGCTGCGTGATGATGCCCACCTGTATGTCGAAAAACTGCAACAGGCGGCTGGGCAGGCCAAATGGATCAACGAAGTGGGGTTGGTGCATTCATACCTCAGAGCGCGTCACAGCGTCAGGCGCGCCAGTGAGAGTTTTGAACGTATCACCCTCGCGGTTGAGGCCTTGGGGCAAGGGGTCTGGTCCTGGGACTGACCCGATGCGTCACGTTGGTTGATCGGTGTCGATCCAGATCGTGACCGGCCCGTCATTGACCAGCGAGACTTTCATATCCGCGCCGAGTTTTCCTGTTGCGACCAATATCCTTTGACCCCTGAGGTGGGTAACGAACTCAAGATAGAGCGCTTCAGCTAACTGGTGCTGCGCGGCGGTCGAGAACCCAGGGCGATTTCCGTTGCGCGTATTCGCGGCAAGGGTAAACTGGCTAACGCCAAAGATTTAACCAATTATCCACCTGACCTGAGCCCCAAGTCTCCTCCGGTTTTGCGCGGAGTCCTTGAGGTTAAATCTTTGGCGTTAGGCCGCCAGCTTGTCCATTGCCTTTCTTTGCAAAAATTCCATCGG
>NZ_JAHHIR010000035.1 GCF_018678075.1 Epibacterium ulvae
AAACAAAAAACCAGCGCGGGATGGAGCAGCCAGGTAGCTCGTCAGGCTCATAACCTGAAGGTCGTAGGTTCAAATCCTACTCCCGCAACCAAAATCCCTACGATACCAGACATACCAAAATCTGAACGTAATGGAATGGCAGTCGGAAATGACTTCAAGACATCTAAGTCAGCACTAACAGTACCCTCTTTAGGTTCTTCACGCACCATCCCCATGTCCACATGATCGTACCGGGTGGTGGTTTATCGAAAGCTGGCAGTCGTTGGGTCGCATGCAAACCGGGGTTCTTTCTGCATGTGCGGGTGTTATCCCGATTGTTCCGACGTCTATTCATCGAGGGGTTGCTGGCATTGCACCGTGCTGGCGAACTGGTCTTCTTCGGTGATCTGACTGGACTGTCAGATGCTGGCGCTTTTGCAGCATATCTTGCGCCACTGGGCAAAAAGGAATGGGTGGTCTATGCTAAACCACCCTTCGGTGGGCCCGAGCAAGTGCTCGCCTATCTCAGTCGATACACCCACCGTGTCGCGATCTCAAACAGCCGCCTTATCAACGCTGACGCCAACACTGTCGCGTTCAAATGGAAAGACTCCGTCGCATCAAGCCGAAATGGAGCGCTCAGGCCCGCATCGAAAAACCTTAAACAAAGCGGGCTTTCGTTGCGACAACTCGAATGTCCGTTTTAGCGCAAAGGTGCTTTCGACTTCGGTGGCGTACATAAGGCGTTTGTAACCACTTCCCGCGCTGCGCGCCCGGCAGATTCGATATAGGCCGGATCATGATGCACAAGCACAGTGGAAAACGCACCGTCCATAAGTAAGACGATGTGCCTCGCCAATTCATCTGGGTCGGCAGTCCTACCTTCTCCGAACACCTCACAAAGCCACGCCTCAAATTTCTTCTTGTGGTCAGCGCCTACCTTCATAGCTGGATGGCCCGGCATATTCGCTAACTCGGCAGCAGTTCGCAAAAACCCGCAACCCTTCCACTTTGGATGCCGGGCTGACTGAGCCAGATTCACGAAAATGGCCTCGGCTTTGTCAGCAAGATCGCCTTCCGCCTCATCAAACCATTTCCTGAAAAGTGCCAGATTGGGTTGATCGCGAGATGCCAGGTAGGCCTCGATCAAATCGTCCTTGCTCTTGAAATGGTAGTAGAGTGTCTTTTTCGTCAAGCCAGCTCTGGTGGCGATGGCATCAACACTCACAGCACGAATGCCTTCCCCGTAAAACAAGCGGTTTGCGGCATCAAGGATGCGGTTTTTCGCAGAGGGAGAAGGTGTTGACATAATTGGTATACTATACAGTGAGTATACACCAAGTTCAACGCTCGATACCGTCTCCTAAACGAATGGAGGCCGTCATGGCAGATTTGATCAAGCATGAAAAAAGAGGCGCTATCGCCCTTCTCACACTGAACCGACCCGAAAAACTCAACGCTCTGAACTATGCGACAAACGATAGGTTGCTTGAGCTGTTGGATGTGATCGAGATCGACGCGTCAATAGCCGCGATTGTCCTTACCGGCACGGGTGACAGAGCGTTTTCGGCCGGTGGAGACATCCATGAATTCACGGAGAGCGTTAAAGCTGGCGTGGACATCGCCGTCAGGGACTTCTGCAAACGGGGTCAAACGATGACGGCTAGGCTGGAGTCATTCCCAAAACCGATCATTGCGGCAGTCAATGGGATTGCTTTCGGAGGCGGGTGTGAGATCACCGAAGCAGTTCATCTTGCTGTGGCGAGTGAAAATACGCTCTTTGCGAAGCCGGAAATTAATATTGGCATTCCGCCCACATTTGGTGGAACTCAAAGACTTCCCCGATTGGCGGGTCGCAAGCGGGCGTTGGAACTACTTTTGACCGGGGATACCTTCGCGCCGCAGAGGGCATACGAGTTGGGGTTGGTGAACAAGGTCGTGCCGCACGACGAGTTGCTCCCTGCCGCCTTTGAATTGGCCGAACGCATTACCCGACACTCTCCTCTCGCTGCCGCGCGGATTATCACCGCTGTAACCAGAGGCCTAAACACAACGATTGACGAGGGTTTGCTCATTGAGCGGGAGCAATTTGCAAGGATGGCTGCAACCAATGATGTCCATGAAGGCTTAAGCGCGTGGATCGCGCGTCGGACACCAAGATACACAGGTGCATAAGATGAGTGACAGCGAGTTTCATACCAGTTTTTCCAAAGAAACGTGGGAAAAATTCAAGGAGGACCAGCGACCAGGACCAATCCACATGCTGAACTTCATCCGTCTGCGCGAGGAAGCGGATTACTCTGATGGCCGCGCCTGCACGGGCGCGGACGCTTATCAGGTTTATAGCGACATGAGCGCGCCCGTATTTCAAGAGTTGGGTGGCAAGATCGTATGGCGAGGCGGTCACGAGTTAACGATGGTTGGGTCTCACAACGAGATTTGGGACATCGCGTTCGTAGCGGAGTATCCGAGCGTCCAAGCATTTTTGGACATGATGAAAAATCCGACTTACCGCGAGGCAATGGGCCATCGGCAAGCCGGGGTGCTCGATAGCCGCTTGGCTAGGTTCAGTGCGGATCGCCTAGGTAAGAGCTTTGCTGGATAGATTTGCTATGGCACTCTCAGCGGTCGGGCGCTCGACGTAGTCATGAGCGTTGGGCGCACCACTTTTTCTACATCTATCCGGCGATAGCGGCCATTCGTAGTCTGCGCAGCATCCGGTAAAATGGGCTCTCCCGACACCTTCGCTACGCCAGTCACGAAAGACTGGCTCGACGACGACCACAATCTCATCGAGCGGCAATCGTCTTGCCTCATCCTCAGGTAAAAGCGGCGTCTCTTCTGTGCGCTCCGATTGACTGCGTCCTTCAAACGGGTTTTTCCCAACAGAGCGCGATCGCGTCACAACCGTCTTGGTGGTTTTACCGACGGCTTTGCTCAGTTCCTCGACGGTCTTCTCATCTGACGGCGTCAGGTAGAGTTTGATGCCGGCGTTATCCCCGTATCGCGCGTGATCGGTTCGCGCATCGGGACGTGGGTGGGATGGGGCCAATCGGTCAGGGTTTCGGCCTCAAACGCTGCAAACTCTGCGTCTGACATCACGTCGCTAGCGACGAGGATTTTCTGCAACGCGGACACCCAGCATTCGTAGTAGCTCTGCTGCGGTCCGTCCTTTGCTTCGACCTGCGCGATCTCTGAGCTGAAGGTTTCGACCCAATCCTCCCATGCAAAGACGCCGGCCTTGTGCAGATTGACGACAAGTGCGAAGGCGCGGCCTTCCCATGGGGCGTTGAAAACGACCCCGTCTTCATTCTTGGGGATGTTTGGTGCATTCAGGCAAAGTTCTAAGCTCACCACATCACCGTCCGCTTGGGGCCGGGTCAATGTGTTCTTCCCAGACGTTCAAGTTTAATTTGTCGATGGCGGAGGCTTCAGGCCCCCACAATTCGCGCGCAGTAAAGGTGGCGGTATAGAGGTGCTGCGGGCGTTCATCCTGTTCGTTTGCGGCTGAATCATTAAATGAAAAGATACCGTGGTGTTGCGTGATCACGCCGATCTTTTCGCGGGCATAGCGCGGCAGGCGGGTGTGACCTTTGATAAAGATATTGCGCGTCAGGATCTTGTCGCCAACCGCGTAGGCAGGCTTTGCGTCGGCCTCGCGCCGGAAGGTGAAGCCGTCTTTTATGATCTGCGGCACAATTTCAGCCGTCAGCGGCGTTTCGACGCCACCGACCTTCTTTTGTGGGGGCAGCGCACGGGCTTCGGCAATTTCGGCGGCCGTGGCGATGCCCTTTCCCACCAGCAAGGTTTCGACGCCGTAAAGCCATTTCGCGTAATAGGGATCGCCCAGATAATCGAGAACGGGACGGTTTTCCATTGCGTGGCGGTATTCGTCCTGATTCCAGAATCCATTCATCCCGATGGCCCAGTTCAGGCCAAACATCCGGCGTTCCCAGTCGCCGTGGAAAACAGGTTCGTTTTTCTCTGGCAAGACAGGGCCGTGCCCGTCCATACCGCCGCAGTCATGAATGCCGTCCATTGCGATATCCCCTTTCTACTTCGTAAGGCGCGCAGGTTGGCCGGTGCCAATCATGCTGTCACGGGTGACAAGTTTTTCCAGTTCTTCTTCGGACAGGCCGTCGGTGCCCTCGGGGCGCTGCGGCAGCACCATATAGCGCAGCTCTGCATTGGCATCCCAAACACGTACCTCGACGTCATCAGCCACGGGCAGGTCAAAGTCCTCTTTCAAGACAACTCTCGGTTCCTTCACGATACGCGAACGATAGGGCGTGGATTTGTACCAGACGGGCGGCAGCCCCAGCAGGTTCCACGGGTAGCAAGAACAAAGCGTACAGACCAAAACGTTGTGGATTTTATCCGTGTTTTCAACAACAACGATGTCTTCACCCTGAAGCCGCGACACGTCGAGTTCTGCTAACGCCGCATTGGCGTCAGACACAAGCCGCGCCTTGTAGGCGGGATTAGCCCAAGCCCGCGCAACCACTTTCGCGCCAATATGCGGACCGATCCGGCGTTCGTAATGTTCCACGATTTCGTCGACGGCAGCAGGATCAACGAAACCCTTCTTTATCATCAGGTTCTCCAGCGCCTTGACCCTGACAACAATGTCTTCTGGGGGGGCATGGCTGTGGCTGTGGTCATCATGGTCGTGATCATGGGGCATGGATGTGCTCCGTCTTACGTGTTGTTCGATCTGTCTTCAAACTCATCATTAACGAATGACTTCGTCAATTAATTTCAGCCGGCAAGGTACCCGCCGTCAACGACCAGCGTCGTTCCGGTGACGTAGCTGGCCATATCTGAGGCAAGAAAAGTAGCGGGGCCGACGATCTCTTCAGGCTCTCCGAAACGGCGCATCGGGATACGGGCCAGAAAGGCCTCGCGCCGTTCGGGCACGTTTCGTGTGGCCTCGGTCATTGAAGTCTTCAGGGTGCCGGGTGCGATGGCGTTGACGCGCACCCCATCGCAAGCAAGTTCGGCGGCGAGATTTTGGGTCAGCATCTTGATCGCGGCTTTCGACGTCGAATAGGAAATCGAGGTTGCGGTTGATACGAAAGACGCGATCGAGGCCATATTGATGATGTTGCCCTGGCTGCGCCGCAGGGCAGGCACAAAGGCCAAGGTCACATTCAATGCACCGTTCAGATTAACGTCGATGCCGAGTTTCCAGCTTTCGCGCACATCGTCTGCATCGATGCTGTTGCGGGGGCATACCCCTGCATTATTTAGCAAAAGGTCGATATCACCCTTGGTTGCGCCGACTTCCTTTGCAAGCGCGGTGCAAGCATCGGCATCGGTAACATCAAGCGCGTAGGCCACCGCACTGCCGCCGGCCTCGATGATGGCGTCCGCAGTTGCCTGCGCACTCGGCAGATCAAGGTCTGTGCTGATGATGGTTGCACCCTCGGCTGCTAAACCCCTGGCAAGCGTCGCGCCAACGCCTTGGCCCGCGCCGGTTATCAGGGCGAGTTTTCCCTTTAGCCTCATTTCAAACCTCCCATTTGGCACGGGTATCAACAGCCCGGCCGGTCGAGAAATTGTTATCCAAATACGAATAACTTCGCAATTAAATAATTTTAAGTGAATGCGGGTGCCTTCGGATTAAACCCCATCTGCTGCGATGTTTGACGTGTATTGGCCAGCAATTGCTGGACTTGCGGCCAGTCTGCCGCGCGTTTCAGTTGGGTCTCTGTGCCGACAAGCGTGACAACCGCTTGTATCTGGCCCACGTGGTCGAAGATCGGCGCGCCGACAGCAACGACGCCAGGCACTGGCGCTTTCTCAATTGCCGCAAACCCTTGCTGGCGGACATCCGCCAACTGCGCTTGGGTCAGTGGTTTCACGTCACCGACACGTTTTTCAGCAAAGCCTTTTGATTTCTCAAATTTCAACAAGTCCTGAATGATGTCGGGCGGCATGTGGGCTGCAAAAACATGCCCCGTTGTCGTTGCCGTGACCGAAAATACCGTGCCAACACGGGTGTTCATATGCAACTGCCCCTGACCTTCCGACACCTTGATAACCGTTGGCCCAAACGCACCCCAAATCGACAAAAGCACCGTCATGCCGGTTTCTTCGCGCAGGGCTTCTGCGGCATCGCTGAACAACTGTATGGAATCAAAATTGCGCATCCGTACGATCCCAAGGTCTAAGGCGCGCGGACCGATGCGGTAGCGCCCGGCTTGCCCGTCCTTTTCGATAATTCCCAGCTTTCGGTAGCTCAGCAGATAGGCATGCGCCTGTGCAGGCGCTACGCCCGCCGCCGCCGCAATGTCTTTCAGCATCATCGGTTCGCTACGTTCGGCCAAAGCCTGTAGCAGCTTTGTGCCAACCTCAATTGACTGGACGCCGCGGCCTTCACCTTTGGGTGCTTTTGCCATGTCTCAGTCTCCAAACCGGTAACAGGAGGGATGCCGCATCACGATGTGCCCCCTGCTTTGGTCAAGTGCATTATCTCTGTCCGCACGGCATCCAGCGTTTGCAGAAAAGCATCCTCCTTCAAAGCGCCCTCCGATCCGATACAGGTAATCACACCTGCGAGCGTCTTGTCCGATTCAAACATTGGCAGCGCCAGGGTGAAGACATCGGGAACGATGGAATTCTCGATCGTTGCGTAGCCATCCTTGCGGGCTTTCGCGACGCTCGCTTCAAATCCGCGTCTGTCTGTCTCGTTTGAAATGCCGGGCAATTCAGGCGAACCGGCTAGCTCCTCTTTGATACGGGCATGAACGGCGGCGTTTTCACCGAAAGCCGCGAACAGCTTGCCGCTGGCCGTACCCGTGACAGAGAAGAGCGTGCCCATGCGGATATTGAGGTTGTATTGGCGGTGGCTTGGTTGGGCGACCGACACCGTTGTTGGCCCAAACGGCCCCCAGACGACTAGGGCCGACATGAAACCGTACGTTTCGGACAGACGTAGGATTAACTGGCTAGCATCGCGGTATAGCGGGACAGATTGCAGTCGCGCCAGCCCAAGATTCAAGGCAAGGGGTCCTATGCTGTAGGGGCCGGATTCAACCTTTTGTTCAATCATGCCTGTACGCTTGAAGCTTGTCAGATAGGCATGTGTCTGGGCTGGCGTGAGGTCCGCCTCAGCCGCAAGGGCGCGCAAGCTCATCGGAACGCCAGAACGCACCAGACAGTCCAGCAGACGCCCACCCACTTCGATTGATTGAATGCCACGGCCTTCCATGATGCCCCTTTATCTCATGCTGCCGCGATCAACGCAGCCATGAATGCAATTAAACGCTGGCGAATTCATTGCCAAGAAAATGATTCTCCCGACGGTGCGACGTAATATCAGCCTGCTGGCGGAAGTAGGTGCTAGATCTGGAACCCTCCCACGGGGAACAGAAAATTTGTATTTGACGAATAAGTTTGCCATAAGAATAATATTCTTAGAAGATTCACAGGGAGGCCAAGCATGCTTGACAAATTCCAAACAAGGCAATCGCAGCCATTGCACGCGCTTGAGCTTCATCAGGTTGCAAAGATGTTGCGTGCTGGGTCTGTGACGTCGGCAGCCGTTACCGATAGCCTGCTGTACCGCATTACCGCGACCTATCCACATCTCAACGCCTTTATCACGCTTTGCGCTGACGATGCGCGCGCGCAGGCCCGCGAGGCTGACAAAGTGCTAGCTCAGGGCCGCGTGCTCGGGCCGCTGCATGGCGTGCCTGTGGCGCTGAAAGACATCTTTGATGTGGTGGGCGTGGCAACCACTGCGGCCATGCCGTCACGTCAAACCGCTAAAGCTGCACAAGACGCTACAATCGTGAAACGCCTGAAAGCCGCTGGGGCGGTTACTTTGGGTAAGCTAAACATGTGCGAAGGCGTTTATGCCGAGCATGTCGACCCGTACGGGCCCCCGGTTAATCCGTGGGATGACACGTTATGGCCCGGCGCGTCCTCCAGCGGGGGCGGTGTCGCCGTTGCAGCCGACCTTTGTTACAGCGCTGTGGCCAGTGACACGGGTGGGTCAATCCGTTTGCCAACCGCAGCGAATGGCGTGACTGGCCTGAAACCGACATGGGGGCGGGTCAGCCGCCATGGCGTGTTTGAACTGGCCGCCACGCTGGATCACATCGGCCCGATAGCCCGCAGCGCGATCGACTGCGGTATGATGATGGGTGTGATGGCGGGGCTGGATCAGGATGATCCGACCACGTCGGCCCATCCTGTTCCTGAATTTCCGTCTGCTCCGCAAGATGGCGATCTGCGGGGTCTTCGCATCGGGTTGGACGACGCATGGCTGCGCAAAGATGTCGATCCGCAAACCACAGCGCGGGTACTTGATGCGCTGACGACGCTGCAGTCCTTGGGCGCCGAGGTGGTCGAGATCACCTTTCCCGACCCCACTCAAATCGCATTTGACTGGTTTAATGTCTGTGCTCCGCAAACGGCACGGGCACATCAGGCAACATTCCCGTCAAATCGCGACGCCTATGGCCCAGCCTTCGCGCAATTGCTTGATCTGGGAGGTGGCATGTCAGCCATTGACTACCAAGACGCTCTGCTGCGCCGCGAAGCTTTTGCCGGAAAGGTCCAGTCGCTGTTTCGCAATTGTGACCTTATCATCTGCCCCGCCCTTGGCATCGAAGTGCCGACCATTGAACGCATGTCGCAGGTGGACGACGATATGATCGTCGCCCTGCATCAGTTCACCTGTTCGTTCACCATGTCGCGCAACCCCACGATCACCATGCCGGCGGGCTGGCGCGACAGCGGGGACGGACCGCCCATCGCCGTGCAACTGGTCGCCCCACATTTTCACGAAGACACGCTTGTGCGTGCCGGTGCTGCGTTTCAACGCGCCACCAACTGGCACACGCGCCACCCTTTGCCGTAACGCGCCATCTGGCGCGCCGCGCTAAACACTCTGCTGAGGAAAGATTATGGAAACCTATGAATGCGATGTTTTGGTTATTGGTTCGGGGGCCGGTGGGCTTTCGGCGGCCGTGACCGCCGCCCACAACCACCAAAAGGTTGTGGTGGTTGAAAAAGAGCCTGTCTTTGGTGGCACAACTGCCCGCTCTGGCGGATGGATGTGGATCCCCAACAACGCACCAGCGAAACGCGCCGGGGTTGAGGATTCTGTCGAAAAGGCACGGACCTATATGAAGCACGAAACAGGCGAGCACTATGATGAGCGCCGCGTAGAGGCCTTTCTCGAAAACGGGCCAAAGGCCGTAGAGTTTTTTGAGGAAAACACGACGCTTCAATTCGACCTTGGCCCAACCTTTGCCGATTATCATCCCGATGCGCCGGGCGGTATGGACGGCGGGCGATCCATCGTAGCCCGCCCATTTGATGGGCGCGAACTTGGCAAAGACATCAAGCGCCTGCGCCCGCCATTGGCCGAGATCACTTTCTTGGGCATGATGATCGGCTCGGGCAAGGAGCTGCTACACTTCTTTAACGTCACGCGCTCGCCTATCTCGGCGGCCTACGTTGGACAATTGTTTGCCAAATTCGTGCGGGATCGCGTGTTTCATGGCCGCGCGATGCGGCTGATGAACGGCAACGCGCTTGTGGCGCGGCTGGCGAAATCCTGTGCAGATCAGGGCGTCCCGATCTGGACCCGAAGCCCCGTGCGCGAGGTTCTGCGCGAAGACGGCGGGCGGGTCACGGGCGCCATCGTCGACACACCCACTGGTCAGAAGCATGTGATTGCCAAGAAGGGCGTCGTCATGGCTGCAGGTGGTTTCCCTCAAGACCCAGTGCGCCGGAAACAATTGTTCCCTCATGCGCCTGCGGGCCACGAACATGCTTCTCCCGCACCTCCTGGCAATACCGGTGACGGCCTGCGAATGGGCGAAAAGATCGGCGCGCAAGTCAAGGATGATCTGCCCCATGCCGCCGCTTGGGTGCCTATTTCAAGACCCGTCAAGGCGGACGGCACACTCGGTACTTTCCCGCATTTCGTGGACCGTTCCAAGCCCGGCGTGATCGCGGTGACGCGGTCAGGGAAGCGTTTCGTGAATGAGGCGAATTCCTACCATGATTTCTGTCAGGCGATGTATGCGCGCTGTATGGACGAGGGCGGCGAGGTCTGTTCCTACTTCATCGCGGATTACAAGACCTTCCGCAAATACGGGCTGGGTTTTGCCAAGCCATCGCCGGTTCCGTACAAGTCACAGGTGAAATCGGGCTATCTGATCGAAGGGCGCACGCTCACTGATTTGGGTGACAAGATCGGCGCGGACCCCGCACAGCTAGAAAAGACCGTGTCGGAGTTCAACGTCCATGCCCGCAAAGGTGAAGACCCTGCGTTTCAGAAAGGCAGCACATCTTACAACCGGTCTCTTGGTGACCCCGAACATGGGCCAAACCCGTGCGTCGCACCGATCGATAAGGGGCCGTACTTTGCCGTAAAACTGGTGATCGGAGATCTGGGCACTTTTGCAGGGCTAAAGTCGAACGAGAACGCACAGGTGCTGGACGACAAGGACGAACCGATCCCCGGCCTCTACGCATCTGGCAATGACGCGGCAAGCATCATGGGCGGCAACTATCCCGGTGGCGGCATCACGCTGGGGCCTGCCATTACATTCGGTTACATCGCGGCGCGTCATATGGCGGGTGCAAACGCCTAAGACCACGAGGCTACGCAACAAAAGGGCGCGTCCTGCGAGGCGCGCCTTTTTTCATGTGCACCTTTTTTGTCGGCTTCGGGGGTGTGGGATATCTGTGGCGAGTCGGATTTTGACGAGAGTTCTCTAGATAAAATTCTGAGGTTTCTGAACACTCAAGCAGGTGGCAGGTAATCTTCTGTTGACTAACATATTCGCTAATGAATAATTTATTCTGAGGAAGTGAGAAGCGCGAACTTACGATTCGAGTGGGGCGGGACACGCTGCTGAAAACTAAGAATTCGATTTCTAGGGAGAAGACAGATGACGAACAGCAACACTATCAATTCAATCCGAGCAGGCCTGCTGGGCTCTGCGCTTGCCTGCGCCGGCATGGTGACGACGGCCGCAGCCGAAGAGCCGATCTTTATGGACCAAGGCGCAGACATTGCGTCGATGTGCGGTGACAAGCCGATGCGTGTGGCGCTGATCGACGGGTTCGGTGGCGACACATGGCGCAAGATCACACGTGCAGAATTCGAAGACGAGCTGAGCAAATGCGACAACGTCACTGAAGTCCGTTATGTGGATGCGAACGGTGACCAACAGAAATACAACGGCGACATCAACAGCCTTATCGCGCAGGGCATGGATGTGATTGTGGCTTTCACCGACTTCGGCGATGCGGCACTGCAGACTTATCGCAAAGCCCACCGTGATGGTGTGACGATTGTCCCATATTTCTCGAACATTTCTGGTGAAGCCGGGACGGATTACGCCGCGAACCTGTATCAGGATCAATACTATGTGGGTGGCCTCTGGGCTGACTGGATGGGCAAGACACTGAACGGCGAAGGCAATGTCGTTGTCTTGGGGGGCGTAGCCGGTGCGGCGTCGTCGCAGGTGTTTCTTGACGGGTTCAAGGCGGGCATCGCAGATTATCCAGGCATCAAACTGCTGGACGAGAACTTTATCGTCACAAACTGGAACCCAGCGGATGCGCAACGCGCCGTTACGGGCCTTATTGCGCAGTACCCAGAGATTGACGGCATCGCGTCCGACTATGGCGTAACGACCCTTGCTGCGATCAAGGCGTTTGAACAAGCAGGTCTGGATGTGCCCGCACAAGCGACACTTGCCAGCAACAACGAAATCAACTGCAAGTATGTTGAAGCAAAGGCCGCAGGCACTGTTTGGGAGTACTTCTCGTTAGATGGCACCGTGCGCACTGTTCGCTTTGCGGCCCGTGCTGGTGTCGCGGCGTTCCAAGGCACCGAAAACTCTGACCCGACTTCTGTTGTGCCTTTTGTCTATGCCGACAGTGCAGCAGGTATTGATCCGCTGTGTGACCCGGCGGCCCCGCCGGATGCAGACCTGTCCAGCGGCCTGCCTGCCGACAAACTCAGCGCCCTGTTCCAGTAGGTCAGGCTGATGGGTGATCGTATCGAACAGCTGCTGACCCTTACAGGGGTCAGCAAGTCCTTTCCAGGCGTTCTTGCACTTGATGATGTGACCCTTCAGGTGCAGGCGGGGGAGGTGCATGGCCTTGTCGGAGAAAACGGCGCGGGCAAGTCGACGTTGATGGCCGTGGCCTCTGGCGCACTAACGCCGACAAACGGAACGATTGCGATCAATGGAACCCAGATAAACTCCGATCCAGAGCAGGCGCGCGCTCTTGGTCTGGCCATTGTGCGGCAAGAGCCCGCGCTCATGCCTGATCTGACCGTGGCAGAAAACTTCTATCTGGGTGTGCCTGCCCAGATCGCCCCCCCAATGAGCAAGCTGGCGGCATGGAGCCGTGACCTTTTGTCCGGCTGGAGCGATGATGTCGGCATCTCACCGTCCGACCGTGTGGACACGCTCAACCCTGAACAGCGCTTTATCGTCGAGATCGTCAAAGCGCTGGCCAGCGAACCAAAGGTTTTGGTTCTGGACGAGCCGACCGAGCATCTGTCCGGCGACGACGTGAAACGGCTTTTCGAGCGAGTGCGCTCGGTTACCGCACGTGGGGCCTGCGTGGTCTATATTTCTCACCGCCTCAAAGAAGTCCGCGACATTGCGGATCGTTTGACGGTTCTGCGGGACGGCCAAGGGCAAGGAACCTACGACGTTGCTACACTAAGCGAAGATGACGTTGTCCGGCTGATCGTCGGTCGTGATCTTGAAGAAGAATTTCCCACCAAAGCAGCGACACTCGGCCCTGCGGTGGTTGAAATCGAAGGGCTGACCGGCCAAGGCTTTTCTGATGCCAATCTGACAGTACGCAAGGGTGAAATTCTAGGCCTTGGCGGTATTTCGGAAAACGGCCAACTTGATTTTCTGCGCGCACTTGCGGGACTGAACGCACCCAATCACGGCAAGGTCCGTGTGGGCGGCGATGATGTGCGCCTGGCATCGGTCAAACGGGCGATGAAACACGGGCTAAGCTATCTGCCCGGCGACCGGCAACGCGAAGGCATCTTTGCTGACCTCACCGTCCGCGAGAATTTCACATCCAGAAGCCCGGCCAGTGACATGACGCTGGGGCTGGTCAGCCGCAGTTCTGAAGGATCGCGCACGCAGGATGCGATCAGCCAATATGCGGTGAAAACACCCGGCAGTGAAACGCCGATTGGGTTTTTATCCGGCGGCAATCAGCAAAAGCTGGTGCTCGCCTCGGTTGTCGCCACGGGCGCAAAAGTGTTGTTGGTGGACGAGCCGACCCAAGGCGTCGACGTCGGCGCACGTGCGGAAATCTACAAAACCTTGCGCGGGCTTGCAGATGATGGCGTGTCGATTGTTGTGCTATCTTCGGACGCGGCTGAGCTGGCGGGGCTGTGTGACAGCATTGCCGTCTTCTCACGCGGGCAGATCGTTGAAATGCTGGGCGGTGATGACGTCACAGAAGAGAACATTACCGGTGCGGCTTTGCGGTCCACCGCAGTGCGGGCAAAAGTCGGTCGCTCGGTCAATAAGATCTGGTCTTGGGCCGCAGGCGACGCAGCCCCAATTGTCATGATTGGTGCCGCAATCATTGCACTTGGGTTGCTCGCGGCGGCTTACAACCCGTTCTACATGTCGACCCGGAATTTCGGAGGGATGTTGGTCCTGATCGCGACGTTGGCGATGGTGGCTTATGGTCAGCAAATGCTGATGTTGGTGGGTGGGATTGATCTGTCGGTCGGGCCCCTTATGGGGCTGGTGCAGGTGGTCGCGTCTTTCTATCTGATAGACGGGGCGGGCCTTGGCACACAAATGACGGGCTGGGCTGCGATGCTGGCGATTGCTGTTGCCGTGGGTCTGACCAATTGGTGCCTTGTGGAACCGTTACGCCTGCATCCCATGGTCGCAACGCTGGCCACCTATATGGGTGTGCAAGCCGTGTCCTTGCTGCTGCGGCCCACGCCGGGCGGTATGTTAGAGGGAGATTTGATGTTCACCCTTGGCACGCGCATCGGTTGGGTGCCGGTTATGTTTATCGTTGCACTCCTGTTGGCGATCCTGCTGGACCTGCTGCTGTTCAAGGGCCGCTTTGGCCTGACGCTGCGCGGCTTGGGATCACAGCCCGAAGCCGCCCGCGTGGCGGGCATCACACCCGCACGGGTCCGCCTGATGGCCTATGTGGGCTGTTCGGTCCTGACCTTCTTTGCAGCCGTCGCCATGATGGAGCAAGTCGGCATCGGTGATCCTCGCGCAGGCCTGAGCTACACACTCGCCAGTATCGCGGCTGTCGTGATTGGCGGCGGGAGCTTGTTTGGCGGGCGCGGTTCGTTCATCGGCGCGCTGCTGGGCGCCGCGTTCATCATTCAGGTGAACACGGTCACGAATTTCCTCGGCTTGAACGCGGCGTGGCAATCCTATCTTCTGGGCGTGATGATCATCGTCGCTGTCGCGCTGTATTCCAAAAGCAGACAAATGGTGGTGGCCGGATGATGCAGGCAGATAACTTGGTAGAACCCCCGAAAATGGCCCGCGTTCGTGTTGGAGAATTTGGCTGGATTTGGATCGCAACAGTGGTGCTGTTTGCAATCAGCGCCGTGGTTGCACCCGGAACGGTGCGGCCTTCGGCCCTGATCGCGATTCTGCCGTTTGCGGCGATGCTAGCGATCGTCGCAGTCGGACAAACCATCGTCATCCAGCAACGCGGGCTGGACTTGTCGAGCGCGGCGCTCATGAGCCTTGGCGGTATCGTCGTGGCCAAGCTTGGTTTCGTCACCGGCTCTATCCCGCTTGCGGTCCTTGGCACGGTGGGCGTGGCGGCTTTGTGTGGCATGGTGAACGGATTGCTTATCGCAAGGCTCAACATCATGCCAATTGTCGCGACCCTTGCTACCAACGCTATCCTGCTGGGCGGCATCACGACCCTTTCGGGCGGCAGCCCGATGTCGGTGCCAAATGCTCTTGAGAGTTTTTCCCATTCCGGAGTATTCGGCATTCCCAACACGCTAATCTTGTCGGTCGTCTTTGTCGCCTTCGTGGCCTTCATAAGCGCGCAAACGGTGATCGGACGCCGCTTCATCGCAGTAGGTGCAACCCCCCGCACAGCGCGCGCAGCTGGCATGCCGGTCTTAACATATCAGGTGATGACCTATGCTGCCGCGGCGGTCTGTTTTGCAGTCGCAGGTATGCTCTATGCGGGCTTTATCGGCTCTGCCTCGCAGATCGCGGGGAATGACTTTCTGTTGCCCGGCATCGCAGCAGTGGTCGTTGGTGGCACCCCCTTCAGCGGGGGGCGCGGCAGTGTGATCGCCTCTGGCGTTGCGGCGATCTTTATGACGCAGCTAGGCATCTTAGTGCTGTCCCTCGGGGCAAGTTCTGCGGTGCAATTACTGGTTCAGGCCCTCGCGCTCGTGTTGGCTGTCACCTTGCGCAGCGTCTCTGGAATGACACGCAAAAAGACGTCCTGATATGTACTGGCCTTTATAGGAACGGCAGAAGCTGTGCCTTGGATATGGTGTTCGAAGACGCAAGGATTTGGCGCTCGATTGTTGTGTGATTTCGTGCCGCAGGACGCGACATATCAAACATAGCCTCGCCCATAGGGTGATGCGTCACCGTTCTAACGGACAATAGGGCCTCTCCAAGAGCGGTTGATGGCTACCCAGTCTGAAGTCGTTTGCGTGAGCCTCGCGATCTAGTAAATGCAGTGACGAGATAGGGGCGGAACGCCAGTTTCCGATGATACTTTTGCACATTCGGACGTGGCACAGGACCGTTCCAGAACCGGCTATTCCCCAGATAATCAAGGCGCCATCTGATCTTTGCTGCGACTTGCACGAATGGCCGCATTTCCTACTATACTGCGACGCGATGTTTTTCGACCTTGCCACATCTTTAGCGCTGCGATCGCATGCAGTATAAAAACATAGTGGCAGGGTTGGGCTCTTTCGAGCAATTCGCTGCGCAAGGTTTGAACGGCCGGTTTCTGTCTGTGGAGCGAAATGCATGATATCTGCACCACCCTAAGAAACCCTTGTTTTGCAAAGTGATGGGATGGTGCAGATATCAGGTGCAGAACGCAGCCGACTCGAACAGCCAGTTTTTTGCTTAGGGCACAAATTTTGCACAAGGTATATGAGCCCATTGGGGCAGGGGGGGCACTGCCGAATTTTGGTGAATGGTTCGACATAGGGGGCGGAATGCGGACATTCGCTGCGCTCGCGACTTTTCTAGTCTCATCGTCGAATGCCGACATTCAGCGTTGCGTTTGGGTTTCTGTAACAAGAATGGTTCTCACCATTTTAACCCTGAGCTACCCCCCAATCCTTGGACAGGATCTGGCGTGATTTAAGCTACTCTTTGCACCTGCTGATCGGGGTTGGTTGTTTCGTTTCGCTGCCAATAGATCACAGCGGGTGGTTTGCCGCCAAGGGCAGAATGAGGATGCTTGTGGTTGTAGAATGCGATCCACTTTCTGACGCCAGCTTTGGCCTCTGATCCGGTCTCCCATGCGTGCAAATAAACGGATTCGTATTTCAGCGAGCGCCACAGTCGTTCGACAAAGATATTGTCGAGGAACCGGCCTTTGCCGTCCATTGAGATGCGGATGCCTGATCGACGCAGGCGGTCGGTCCAAGCAAATGACGTGAACTGGCTGCCCTGATCCGTATTCATGATCTCAGGTGGGCCGAACTGGTGGATCGCTTCATTCAAGGCATCCACACAGAACTCGGCTTCCAGCGTGTTCGAGATGCGCCACGCCAGTACCTTCCGCGTGTGCCAGTCCATGATGGCGACCAAATATAGAAACCCACGCCGCATCGGCAGGTACGTGATGTCGGCGCACCAAACTTGGTTGGGCCGACCCACGCGCAAGCCACGCAGCAGGTATGGATAAATCTTGTGACCCTTCGCTGCCTTGCTGGTGTTGGGCTTCTGGTAGATCGGCATGAGGCCCATCAGCCGCATCAAGCGTCTGATCCGCTTCTCGTTGACGAGGTGGTCGTCATTGCGCAGGTGCCACGTCATCTGACGTACGCCGTAAAACGGGGTTTCCAAGAACTGCTTATCGATCAGGCGCATCAGACCGAGGTTCATCTCACTTTCGCCTGTTGGCTCATAGTAAAATGACGACCGCGAGATCGACAGCAGCGAACATTGCTTGCTGACTGACAGACCTTTTAGGTTCGGCTCAATCATCTTGCGCCTCACTTGCCGGCCCAAGGTTTGAGCTTTCTGGCCAAAAAATCGTTGGCGACGGCCAACTCCCCAATCTTGGCGTGCAGGTCTTTGACCTGCTCCTCATCAACTTCCGGTGCCGTCCGCCCGCCGCGCTCAAATACGCCGGAAGCGCCTTCAAGTAATGCGCGCTTCCATTGATGGATCATCGTTGGATGCACGCCAAACCGACTGGCCAACTCGCTGACCGTCTCCTCGCCTTTCAGTGCTTCCAATGCGACCTTGGCCTTAAACTCAGGGTGATGTTGCTTTCGTTTCGACATCGTCAATCTCCTTCGTGTTGAAGATCAACAGACAACAAATCGTAGCTTACGTCAGTGTCCGATTTTCGGGGGGTAGCTCAGATGTTTGGTTCTGGTGAGGTCGATGAATTCTTCCAGAACCGTGTCCAGAGGTGGATAGACTGGCTTCACGCCTCCAAGAATTGCTTCAGCTACTTCCGGCGTCGTCGGGTTTTTGTCCGTCCCTGCCGCGGTAAGCAGCCGTGGCAGATTTTCCTGAAACGAGCCCTTTAGCAATACATCACTCGGAATGTAGTCAAAGCCACGACTCTCAGCCGTCCGCTTTGCCGCCTCAAACTTCTGATGCGCGAGTGCTTCATTGCCGAGCGCCAGCAATTGCCATTCTGCCCGTTTGATCTCTTCGAGTTCAAAGGCCTTTCGCTTTGCCACGGTCAAATCCGCGGTCCTGAGTGCTTGACGCACTTGTCTAACAGGTTGCCCAGACTTGCCTCGGACTTTTCCAAGCAAATCCTTTGGTACGTTCAGCACAAAATAGTAACGGCCACGGTCCAAAGTCAAACCCATCGCAATACCCCCTCAACGTTCCAAGCTATGCGGGAATTCATGCGGGATATTATGCGTATAAACATGTTTTCAATCAGAAAACTGACCGTACGCACATTGATATCATTGGGGTTTTTGAAAATTTGCACTGCCATAAGTGCATAATAATGGCGGAGACGAAGGGATTCGAACCCTCGATACCGTTTCCGGTATACTCCCTTAGCAGGGGAGCGCCTTCGACCACTCGGCCACGTCTCCGCTGACCCGTATATTTGGCAGGCAAAGGGGAAACAAGGCCAAAATCGAAGCTTTTGTGAAAAATTCTGATTAACGTAGCATGAGGCCGGGCATCTGGGCATGCGGGCGGCAAGTCTTTAATAACTGGTTGATGTCAGAGCAGAAAACCGAAGTCGACAGGGCCTATCTACAGCGCGAGTTGGAAATGAACTGCAAAATATCTTCTTTGGCGTGATGGATGTGTTTGCGCAGTAATGCACAGGCGGCCTCCACGTCTTTTTGGGTGGCCAGGGCCAACAGCTCGCGATGCTCATCTTTTGCGCGGGCGATGTCCTTTGTGACGCTTAACTGCATCCGAACATATCGATCCGATTTCTGGTTCAAGGGCTGCAGCACGTCCTGGGACAAGGAGCGCTGTGCAGGCGCATAAAGCGCTGCGTGGTATTCCGAGTTCAAAGCGCCCCAGGTGGCCACATCACCCGCATAATAAGAGGCTTCCATCCGCGTCAGGGTCTGGGCACAGTCCTCGATGTGTTGCGGGGTCATATTGGGGATCGCGATGCGGAATAGTTCGACCTCGATCAGGGCGCGCAGGTCAAAGATTTCGCCTATGTCGCGCAAGGAATGCTGCGTCACCGTCGCGCCCTTGTTTGTGGTCAGCTGCACCAGACCTTCGGCATCCAGACGTTTCAACGCTTCGCGGATCGGCATGCGCGAGACGTCGTATTCGGCTGCCAATGTTTCTTGCCGAATAGGGGCCCCTTCCGCCAATTCACCTGATAGGATCCGTTCGCGCAGATCATTGGCGATCGTGTCGGGCAGGCTTTTGCGGGCGATGGCGCGGTTTGCGGTCATGGTCTTTGGGTCTTCTTTGGGGGCGCCGGTGACATTTGTCCCCAGCGTCGGGTTTGATCTAGATAGCCTAAAATCGATTGGCCGAAAATGGTGTCAGATCGATGGGCGGCGGGGCATGGCTGACCAGGTTGGCAATGATTTCAGCCGTGGCGGCGGCCTGGGTCAGTCCAAGGTGGCCGTGGCCAAAGGCATAAATCACATTGGGCGCGTTTGGGGCATAGTCGATCACCGGCAGGCTGTCGGGCAGGGACGGGCGATACCCCATCCATTGCTGGCCGCCTTGGGGATTAAGATCCGGCATAAAGTCTTGCGCCTTGTGCAGGAGTGCGTCGGCGCGGGTGAAATTGGGCGGCAGCTCCAGCCCACCAAGCTCCACAGCGCCGCCAATGCGCACGCCATTCTGAATGCGGCTTGCCACAAACCCATGCGCGGCGAAGGTCAGATGGGTGCGCAGATCAAAGGCACCCTGCGGCAAAGTCGTGTTATAGCCACGTTCGGTTTCCAGTGGGATCGCATCACCCAACCCTTTGGCGAGACTGTGGGACCACGCGCCCGCCGCCAGAATAATTGTGCTGGCGCTTTGAGGGCCTTGGCTGGTCTCCAGCCGGGTTTTTCCGCCCATCCTGGTCAGCGCTTTGACGTCGGTTTGATCGATGACACCGCCAAGCGACAGAAATTTTTGCGCCAAACGCTCGGTCCAGGTTTTTGGATCCACCGTGTTCATCCAGTTCGGCGTGTAAAGCGCATGGGTGAAACGCGGGTTCAAGCCCGGCTGGATTTCGGCGATGTCGTTGGTGGACAGCAGCTCATGGGCCAGGACGCCGTGTTCTTGCAGAAAGGCGCGTTGGCTCTGGTCCGCCTGCCACTGTCGCGGGTCATCATATAGGCGCAGCTGCCCGTCGCGCCGGATCAGATCTTCGCCTTGGACCAGTTTGATTTGCCGTTCGGTGGCTGCCTGTGCAAGGGTCATCAACGCGGTCTGTGCGGCGCGTGCAGCCCCAAATCTGCGGGCACGGCTGGCCCGCCAAAAGCGATACATCCAAGGTGCGATCTGCGCCGCATAACGTGGGGGGATCGACAAAGGTCCGAGCGGGTCAAACAGCCATTTTGGTGCCTGCCGCAGGATGCCCGGTGTGGCGAGCGGCGTGACCTCGCTAAAAGCAAAGGCACCGGCATTGCCCTGCGAGGTTTCGGCCGCAACGCCCTTGCGATCCAGGACGCGCACGTGGAACCCTTTGCTTTGCAATTCCAGCGCTGCGCTGATGCCGATGATCCCGGCGCCAATGATCAATACGGACTTAGGCATGAATACCGCCCACGAACGGGTCGCCTTCCTGGAAAAACAACCGACTTTCAGCGGTGATAAAAGCCGCGCCGGTGATAGACGGCAAAACGCCGCCTTGTGGACCGGGCCGATAGCTGAGGCGATACTGACTGCCGATAATGCTTTCCTGAATGATCTCGGTCTCGGGCGGCAATCCACCACGCGCCGCGAGGCAGGCCAGTCGCGCGGAGCTGCCGGTGCCACAGGGGGAGCGGTCGTAGGCGTCATCCGGGCACAGGGTAAAATTCCGGCTTAACACGCCCGCAACCGGTGATGGCGCCTGGAAAATCACGTGGTCCACCGCTTCGCCCTTTTCGCCGCAGATGTTCTGTGCCCAGGCTGCTGCGCGCACCATTTTGGCGGCCTCCGTCAGAGCCGGGATGTTATCCGGCTCCAGCGGCAGCGGGCTCGGATCAACGATAAAGAACCAATTGCCCCCATAGGCCAGATCGCCAGTCACGAGACCCAATTGCGCCACATCCAAGGTAACGTCGCGCCGCACCAGACGGCTTTCGATGTTTTCGACCGTGACCGTATGGCCGTCATGCAGCGTGACGCGCACGCGCCCGGCGGGGGTTTCGATCATATGGGTACCAAGGGGCAGCAGACCAGTGCGGTGCAACGTCACGGCAAGCCCGATGGTGCCATGGCCACACATGCCAATCACTGCTGCCGCGTCGAAATAGATCACACCGACCGCGCAATTCGGGTCGACCGGGTCCACCACAAATGCGCCAACCATCGCGGGCTGTCCCCGTGGCTCGAGCATGATCGCGCGATAGAGGTCCTTGTGCTCTGTGGCCAACCGCGCGGCACGCTCTGCAAGGGAGCCACCGCCCAAATCCGGTCCACCGTCCAGGATCACCCGCGTCGGCTCGCCTCCGGTGTGGCTGTCGATCACGCGCATTCAGACAGAACCCCGCCTTGTTTGGACCAATCGGTAAACCAGGCGCGAAACAGCGCATATTGCTGCTCACAATAGGCCTGTTGCGAGGGGCTCAGGGCGTCGGTTGCATTAAAGTGCAGGCGGTATTCTTCTTCGCCGTTCAGAACCAACAGATGTTTGTAATACAGAACCAGATCGGGCCCTTCGTCAAAGCTGGACAGGACATGGATTGCCTCGGTCAGCTCTTGCGCCCGTTGGCGGGCCTCTGCGTTTCCGGTTGCGGCCATGCGTGACAGGTCGGCCAGCAACAGTGCCTCTTTTGGAAGGGCGGTGCCGATGCCGGTGATCGACCCCGTCGCGCCGCAATTCACAAAGCCATGAAACACCTGGGTGTCGACGCCAACCATCAGGGTGACGTCCTTGTCCTGCGAGGTGATGAATTCCGCCGCATAGCGCAGGTCGTCCGCGCCGCCGAACTCTTTGAAGCCCACCAGATTGGAATGTTCGGCACGTAAGGCAAAGAACAGATCGGCGCGGGTGGCAAAGCCGTAATAGGGGCTGTTGTAGATGATCGCGGGCAGATTCGGGGCGGCGGCGAGGATGGCTTTGAAGTGGTTTTTCTGCGCCGCAGCCGAGCTGCCACGGGACAGAACACGCGGGATGACCATCAGCCCCGCGGCACCGACCTCTTGGGCGTGGGCCGCATGGGCGACAGCGGCGGCGGAATTGATCGCCCCGGTGCCGACGATCACCGGCACGCCAGCTGCCACCAACCGGGCGACACCTTCCATCCGCTCTGCGTCGCTCAGCAGTGGCCAATCCCCCATCGAGCCGCAGTAGACCACGGCGGACATGCCGGTCGCGATCAAGTCCTGCCCTTTGCGCACCAGCGCATCAAAGTCGGGTTTGCGGTCAGCGGTGCAGGGGGTCATCAGGGCGGGCATCGTGCCGGTGAATATGTTTGCGGACATTGGGGGCTCTCACATATCGATTCTGGATTTTGGATATTGGATCCAATTGGAAGCGCGCTGTCAATTTCTCCCTGACGGTTGAATGTGTGAAGCCGTTGCCAAAGGTCTGTCTTGAGACTGAAACAAAACCGTCACTCTGGTTTCGTGTGAAGTCGATATCGCGTTCATATGAAACTTGAATCGGGATTCAAGCGCCCACCCACCGTGGAATGGGGCACAGAACGACAGGCCCAAGTGGCCGAGATCGTGCGTCAGGAAGGCCATGCCAAGGTCGATGACCTGGCGCAGCGCTTTGGCGTTTCAACCCAGACGATCCGCAAAGACATAAATGCCATGTGCGCCGGTGGCCTGCTGCGGCGGGTGCATGGCGGGGTGGAGCTGTCTCCGGTCTCTGCCGGTCACTACGATCTGCGGCGGGTGCTGAACCTTGGCGCGAAACGTAGCATCGGTGAGGCTGCGGTGCGGATCATCCCGGATGAGGCCTCGGTCGCGGTCTCCATCGGAACCACACCCGAGATGGCAGTGGCCTTCATGGGGCAACATCGCGGGCTACGCCTGTTCACCAACAACCTGCATGTGGCAATGACGGCGCAGCGGTTTGAAACCACAAGCGTCACCATTCCAGGCGGCACATTACGCGCGGCAGAGGCGGACATTGTGGGCCCCACTGCGGTGGATTTTTTCGACAGTTACAAATTCGATGTGGGCTTATTCGGGGTAGCGGCGGTTGATGACAGCGGCGCGCTTTTGGATCTGTCGGCCGAGGACGTGCATTCTCGCGAAGCCATTACCCGCAATTCCGACATGCGCATTCTGGTTCTGGATACCAGCAAATTCCACCGCAAAGCCCATGCGCGCAGTGGCCTGATTACCGATGTGGAACATGTCATCTGCGACACCCGCCCCCCGGCCGAGATCTGCACCATGCTACATCAGGCCCGCGTTGCGCTGACCATTTGTGATGAGGTTGCGGCATGAGCGTGCAGGGCCAGTCCATCTCTCTGCGCCAAGTGCGCAAATCCTGGGGAGAGACCGTTTCCCTGCGCGACATCGATCTGGATATCCCGGCGGGAAAGTTCACCGCTATTCTCGGCCCCTCTGGCTGCGGTAAATCCACCACGTTGCGGGTGATTGCCGGGTTGGAAGATGTCACAAGCGGCACAGTGAACATTGGCGACCGCGATGTCACCCAACAGCCCCCCGCCAAGCGTAACCTGTCGATGGTGTTTCAATCCTATGCGCTGTTTCCGCATCTGAGCGTGGCGGAAAACATCATCTTTGGCCTGAAGGTCGCCCGGATGCCGCGCGCGCAACGGCAGGCTCGGCTGGCTGAAGTCGCCGAGCTGTTGGAGTTGACGCCCTATTTGGACCGCAAACCGGCGGCCTTGTCCGGTGGGCAGCAGCAACGTGTGGCCCTGGGGCGCGCGGTGGTATCACGCCGTCCGGTCTGTTTGATGGATGAGCCGTTGTCGAACCTGGATGCGCGCCTGCGCGATGAAATGCGTCGGGAAATCCGCAAGCTGCAACGCGCGCTTGGCTTTACCATGGTCTATGTCACCCATGATCAGACCGAAGCGATCACCATGGCCGACCAGGTTGTCTTGATGAACCAAGGGGTGGTGGAACAAGTGGCCTCCCCGCATCAGATCTACACCCAACCGGCCACGCCCTTTGCCGCGCGCTTTATCGGCACGCCGCCGATGAACCTGCTGCCAGCGGCTGCTTTTGGCGATCTGTTGTCCGCCGCACCTGCGGATCTCTTGGTTGGGATCCGGCCCGAGGTGATGGTGCAGGACAGCCATGGTGCGTTGTTGTGCCAGGTGCAATCGGTCGAATTTCTGGGCGCGGACACGCTGGTGGAACTTACGGCCGCAGGTGCGCGGCTGCTGGCCAAATTGCCGGGAAATCACGCCTTTGAACCAGGTCACGCGTTGCGGTTCGCGCTGCCCTCAGACGCGGTGCATCTGTTTAGCACCGAGAGCAACCAGCGCATCGATGATCCTTCCCTTGTGGCACGCATATCGGGGGGACATCCATGACCCTCGCGCCGTGCTCAGGGCCCCAAATACTCCCGAAGGTTTCGGGATGTTGCCCGCCGGCTGAAGCCCGGCTCATTTTCTGCGGAGAAATTCCATGCTGATGACCAAATTCAAAGCGGCTGCGGCCGCCCTGGCATTTGCGGCTGCACCTGCAGCGGCTGATGTCGATCTTCAATTCTACTTCCCAGTTGCGGTTGGCGGCGCTGCTGCAAACACCATCGAAGAGCTGACCCAGGACTATGTCGCAGCCCATGACGGTGTGAACATCGAAGCAATCTATGCTGGCTCCTATCAGGACACCGTGGCCAAGGCGCTGACGGCTGCCCGTGGTGGTAACGCGCCACAGCTGAGCGTGATCTTGTCGGTCGACATGTACACCATGTACGACGAAGACCTGATCCAAGCCTTTGACGACTATGCCACAACGGACGAAGACAAAGCCTGGCTCAAGTCCTTCTATCCGGCGTTCATGGAAAACAGCCAGATCGACGGCAAAACCTATGGCATCCCGTTCCAGCGTTCCACGCCGGTTCTGTACTGGAACAAGGAAGCGTTCAAAGCGGCCGGTCTCGATCCAGAACACGCGCCTGCGACCTGGGACGAAATGGTTGAGATGGGCAAAAAGCTGACCGTCAAAGACGCGTCCGGCAATGTGTCCCAATGGGGTGTGCGCATCCCGTCCTCTGGCTTTCCCTACTGGTTGTTCCAGGGCCTGACGACAGAGAACGGCGCCATCCTTGCGACGGAAAATGGCACCAAGACTAACTTTGACGATCCAAAGGTTGTCGAAGCGCTGGAATATCTGGTGGACCTGTCCAAAACCCACGAAGTCATGGCGCCCGGCATCATCGAATGGGGTGCAACGCCCAAAGCCTTCTTTGAAGGTCAGACCGCGATGATGTGGACCTCAACTGGCAACCTGACCAACGTGCGCAGCAATGCACCGTTTGACTTTGGTGTTGCGATGCTGCCAGCCAACGAACGCCGTGGCGCGCCAACCGGTGGTGGCAACTTCTACCTGTTCAAAGGATCTGATGAGGCACAGACCAAAGAAGCGTTTGAGTTCATCAAATGGATCACCCAGCCGGAACAAGCGGCCAAGTGGACCATTGCAACCGGTTACGTCGCCCCATCGCCTGCGACTTGGGACACCGAGGTGATGCAGCAATACACCGTCGACTTCCCGCCAGCACTGGTTGCGCGCGACCAGCTGGAACATGCGGTTGCAGAGCTTTCTACTTACGAGAACCAGCGTGTGACCCGCGCGTTCAACGACGCATTGGCCGCCGCCATCACGGGTGAGAAGACAGCAGCCGAAGCGCTGAAAGAAGCACAGGCCCAGGCCGAGGCGATCTTGAAGCCTTACCGCTAAGCCCGAGACCCCGATCTGCGCGTGGCCCTGTTGTGGCCGCGCGCAGGTTAACCTCCCGCACCAAAGGACAAAAGACATGCAAAGGATGCGACAGTGGATCCATGCCTGGCTGCTTTTGCTGCCGGCCTTTGTCTTTCTTTTGGCCTTTACCCATATTCCCGCCATCACCACTCTGTGGAACAGTTTCTGGACCACTGCGCGCGGTCGCAGACCCAGCCGCTGGGCCGGACTCGACAATTACGAGACTTTGATGGCCGATCCGGTGTTCTGGAAAGTGCTGATCAACAACCTGTGGTTTGCGCTGGGCACCATTCCAACCTCAATCGCGATATCCCTAGCGATGGCGCTCTGGGTCAATCAGAAACTGGCGGGGCGTGGGTTTGTCCGCATGGCCTATTTCACGCCCACCGTGTTGCCGATGATCGCGGTCGCCAATATCTGGATGTTCTTTTACACGCCTGGTTTTGGATTGATCGACCAGATCACCGGCCTATTTGGCATGGCGCAGTCCAATATCCTGGGGCAAAGCGACACCGCGCTGATTGGGGTGATGGTGGTGACCATCTGGAAAGAGGCGGGGTTCTTTATGATCTTCTACCTCGCTGCGCTGCAAACCATTCCGCCCAGCCTGATCGAGGCCGCACGTATCGAAGGGGCAGGGGCCTGGACCATCTTTCGCCGTCTGACCTTTCCGCTGTTGATGCCGACGACGCTGTTTATCTCGGTCAATGCGGTGGTGAATTCTTTCCGGATGGTGGATCACATCTTTATCCTGACCGGGGGCGGGCCGGACAATGCCTCCTCCCTGCTGCTGTTTTATATATATGAGACCGCGTTTCGGTTCTGGGACACAGCCTATGCCGCGACCTTGACCGTGGTGTTGCTGGGCCTGCTGGCGGCGCTGGCCATCGGGCAGTTCTTCTTCTTTGATCGCAAGGTGCATTACAAATGAGCTGGGACCGTGCGTTGAACACTTTTGCGGCCTGGGCGCTGGCGCTGCTGTGGGTGCTGCCCCTGGCCTATGCGGTGTGGACGGCGTTTCACCCGGCAGCTTATGAGGCGCGGTTTGATCTATTGGCACCGCTCACGCTGGAAAACTTTGGCAAGGCCTGGAGTGCGGCGCCGTTTGGGCGGTACTTCCTCAATACGTTCTTTCTGGTCACGGCTATTCTGATCGGTCAGTTCATCCTCTGTACGCTCGCGGCCTATGCCTTTGCGCGATACCAGTTTCCGGGGCGTGGGGTCCTGTTTGGGCTGGTGCTGGTCCAACTGATGGTCATGCCGGACATTTTGATCGTGGAGAATTACAAGCTGATCCGAATGCTGGATCTGATCGACACGATCCCTGCGATTGCCTTGCCTTATATCGCCTCTGGCTTTGGTATCTTTCTGCTGCGTCAGACGTTCCTATCCGTGCCCAAAGAGTTAGAAGAAGCCGCCCAGATCGAAGGGATGTCAACGCTGGGTGTCCTGATGAAGGTATATGTGCCGCTCGCGATCCCGACCTATCTGGCCTATGGGCTGGTTTCGGTCAGTCATCACTGGAATAACTTCCTGTGGCCGCTGATCATCACCAACTCAGTGGAAACACGGCCGGTGACTGTGGGCTTGAGCGTCTTTGCCTCGATCGACTCCGGGGTCGAATGGAGCGTGATCAATGCGGCGACCCTGATGACCTCCGGTCCGCTGCTGATCGCATTCTTGCTGTTTCAACGCCAATTCGTACAGAGCTTTATGCGCGCAGGGATCAAATAGCCCGGTATTGCCCCGCAGAAAGACTCACCCCGCCGCGTGGAGGGAATTGTCCGGTCATTCCTTAAAATCTTAACAGTCTGGGTAACGGATGCGTCACGTCTTCGTAAGAAAACCCGCCGCATTGTTGCCTCAATCTAGAGGGAGTCGCGGGGAAATGCGCTCGTTTCCCACCGGGGACAGGGGGAAAACGGTGCTTTCTGCACGTTGACACCTTACCAAAAGGGTAATTGATTTCAGGTATTTAAATAAAATCTTTCCGGAAATCGCGGATTCTACGTGCACCTTTGGCGGATTTTGCGATGATTAGGGCGTTTTGACACTGGGGGTTAGTGTTTTGTTAAGTCTGCCACAATCTATCCATGAAACCGCCGCTGCTTCGCGGCTTTGGGCCACATTCCAGCCGCACCACTAAACGAAATTGGTTAGGTGGGAAACTGGAGTGGAAAATGAAACGACTTATAGCGGTTGTTGCGGCGTGCCTGTCTTTGGCGCTGCCGAACGTTGCAGCAGCGCAAGATAGCGCAGCCGCACGCTCAGTTACGGGATGGGAGGCTGTGGGGCGCCTTAACATCTCCGGGCGGAATATGTGTACGGGTGCATTGATTGCGCCCAACCTTGTGCTGACCGCAGCACATTGTCTTTTTGATCCCCAAACAGGACGGGCCGTGAACCCGGGCAATATCCGGTTCGAAGCCGGGCTAAACGGACGCTATGCAAAAGCCGCGCGTCAGGTTGTGAAAGCCGTGGTTCACCCCAAATATGTGTTCCGCCCGGTTGGCGATGCGCAAATCGGTCATGATCTGGCTGTGCTGCGCCTGGATCGCCCGATCAGCACGGAACATATCCAACCTTTTGCTACCTCGTCGCAGGCGGGCAGAGGAGATGCTGTGGGGGTGATGTCCTACAGCTATGAACACCGCGATCGGCCCAATTGGGAGCAACCCTGTCACGTTCTGGCGCGCAAAGCCCAAACTATGGTGATGACCTGCCGCGTTGAATACGGCGCATCCGGATCACCTGTATTCGAGGTTCTGCCAGGACGTCCGCCACGCCTTGTCTCCGTAATCTCGGCCAAGGCTGCGATGGGCAATCGCCGCGTCTCTATCGGGACGGCTATCGATAATTCCCTGTGGGAGCTGGTGCAACGCGCAGGATAATGCCGCCAAACCCGCTCCGCTCTCAGAAAAAAGCCCGCAGCCAGGATGGCGCGGGTTTTTCATTTTGCGGGTCTCCCAACTCCGGGCGCCCCAGGTCAGGGTTCGCGAAACGCATCCTTGGATTTGTAAAGCGGCTTCAACAGATATTGCAGTACCGTTTTGGAACCCGTTTGCAGTTCCGCAATGGCGCGCATACCGGGGCGGATCTCAATATCGCGTTGGCGTTCGGTGAAACTGCTACGGTCCACTTTAACCGTCACGCGATAATAAGGCTCAACGCGTGGATTGCGGTCGTCTTCAAACGTATCCGCCGACACAAAATCAACCTTACCCTTCAGTGCGCCATAGATCGTATAGTCATAAGCGGAGAGTTTGATCGTCGCCACCTGCCCGGGTTGCACGCTTGCGATGTTTTCCGGCTTCACACGGGCTTCGACAAACAGCTCTTCGCCAAGTGGGATGATCTCAAAAATCTCATCACCGGGGCGGATGACGCCGCCAATCGTGGTCACCGCCATATTGTTCACTACCCCCTGCATGGGAGAAGTGATCACGGTGCGCGACAGCTGGTCAGATGCGATGCGCAATTCTTGCTGGTGGGATGTCAGTGTCTGCAGGGTAAGGGAGTATTCCTCGGCCAGTTGCAGCTCGGCCTGCGTCCCAATGTCATTGTATTTGGCCTCGGCGTCGGTGACGGCCTTCTTGGCGTTATTGACCTCAATCAGGGCCACAATGCGCTGCTTGTGCAAGCGTTCCATATTCGCCAGCTCTTCGCGCAGCTGATCCAGGATCTTCTTGGCACTGTCGCGGCGGCTATTGAAATCGGCTTGTCGGGCGCGCAGCAATGCACGTTCAGACGCCAGAATATTGGGAGAGCGTTGCTGCAGCGACGGGCTGACGTCAAATTCATATGCGCCCGAGGCTTCGGCTTCCAGACGATATTGCTTGATCTCTAAAGCGTCGATCTGGTCCTGCAGATCATCGGCTGTGGTCTGGAACCGGGTGTCTTGCAGTTTGGCAAGGATCTGCCCGGCCTCAACCGTGTCACCTTGGCGCACATAAAGCTCAGCCAGAATGCCGCCTTCGAGGTTTTGAATGATTTGCGACCGGGAGGAGGAGACAACTTCGCCATCCGCGCGCACAATCTCATCGATCCACGCAAAAGCCGCCCAGATCAAAAAGACCAGGACGGCGCCCGCTGCAAGATAGATGATGCGGCTTGAGCCCAATGAGCTGCGGGCCAGCTCCTGTTGCATCTGCGTCATTTTTTGTCCCCTGCGGCCAGATGGGCCAGAACTTGATCACGCGGACCATCCACAACCATACGGCCAGCTTGCAGGATCAAGGTGCGGTTGGTCAGTTGCAGGATCGGCATACGGTGGGTGGCGATCACAGCTGTACGTCCCTGTAGCCAAGTGTCCAGACGGCTCACCAAAGTGCGCTCCAACGTCTGGTCAAGCGAGGCTGTGGGTTCGTCCAACAACACAATCGACGGGTTTTGCAGCCACAGACGCGCCCAGCCAATCGACTGGCGCTGCCCGATGGACAGGCCACCGCCGCCGTCGCTGATTTCCAGATCCAACCCCTTGTGGTGATTGCGCACATAAGCCCCAAGGCCAGAGAAATCCAATGCCGCCATCAGACGGTCGTCGTTGCGCTCCAACAGGTTCATGTTAAGGTTTTCGCGCAAGGACCCGGCAAACAGGCGAATGTCCTGGCTGAGATAGCCGATATGGCGGCGCAAATCACGTGGGTCTATCTGGTTCATATCGGTGCCATCAATGATGACACGGCCCTGATCTGGCGCGTAAAGCCCGGTCAACAGCTTCAAAAGCGTCGATTTGCCAGAGCCGTTGACACCCAAGATCGCCACGCGCTGGCCGGGTTTGATTGCAACGGCCGGCACGTCGACAGTCGGTGATCCGTCTTCGTCATAGCGGAAGACCACTTCGCGCAGCTCAAACTTGCCTTGCAGATTTTCACGGCGCAGATAGGTGCGATCTTCTTCTTTTTCCTGGTCAGCTGATGCAATTGCATCCAGACCTTCCAGTGCGGCCTTAACATTGCTCCAGCGCGCCATAGCGCCTGCGAATTGCGTCAGCGGGGCCAGGGTGCGGCTGGTCAGAATACCGGTAGCAATGATGGTCCCGACGGTGAATTCACCTTTGAAAACCATGAATGTGCCAAAGACCACAGCGGCGATATAGGTGAACTGCTGGACGCCCTGCGACCAATAGGTGAGCGAGCTGGACAGGCGGCGTTGCTCTGCGGCGGAATGTGAGGACAGCGCCGACAGCTCGTCCCACAGACGCATCACACGGTCTTCGCCGCGCTGGGTCTTGAGAGTATCAAGCTCGGTGATCACCTCGTGTAGCAGACGGCCAGCCTTGGCATTGGCACCCTGTGTCTGGCGGGTCAGCGCGATCATCTTGCGCTGCATGAAATAGGCGGGCGCGAGCATCAGCACCGCGCCAAGCACCAGAACCCAGACGATATTGCCAGCGATCGAGGCAACCAGCAGCAGGAAGATCGCGATAAAGGGGATATCCGCCAGCGTAGAGATGGTGGAGGAGGTGAAAAACTCACGCACCGCACCAAAATCGCGCATCGCGGCAAACAGGCCCGAGGGCGGCAACGGTTTCTTGTCCGAACGCATGCCGATCAGGCGGCGCATCAGGTTGCGCTGCACCGACAATTCGATCTGGCGGCCGGCGGCATCGGTCAGCCGGGCACGGGCCAGTTTCAGCGCGCCTTCCAGCATGATCGCCAGCACGGCACCAAAGGCCAGAACCCACAAGGTCGGCTGCGACTGGTGTGGCACCACACGGTCATAGACCTGCAGCGAAAACAGCGCGACCGAAACGGCCAGCACGTTTGCCACCAATGAGCCCAGCATGATTTCGATCACCTGGCGGCGGTATTTCTGGAATTCACCCCAGAACCAATGGTTCGCCTTCAGATTTGGCGTATGGCGCGCGGCAACCTGATCGATCGACGGGCGCGCAGAAAGGGTCGAACCGGTGAAATAGGGCTGAAAATCCGCAACCGGAACCTCGGCGCGATGTTCGGCGCAGGTCAGATCAAAGATGCTGAGGGTGTCGGTATCTTGTCCCAGAACCAGAACACATTGGCCATTGTTCATCATTGCAACCGCAGGCCAGGCGTCTGGCTGCAGTCGAACATTGGAATTGATGACCGGGTTCAGGCCGGTGTAATCCAGCGCACGCCCCATGGTTTCAAACGTCTGATCGCCGGGATTGTTACTCCACAGGAAGTCAGCCAGATCACTGGCCGGGGCTTCCACACCGTTGATGGCCGCTAGGGTCGACACCAATGTGGCGCGGTGTTGGATACGCGACGACGTGCCCTCGATCAGCGCATGCACTTCAGAGGCGCGATCCTCGCCACCCTCCAATTTGATATCGCCAAGTTTTACGTCCGGCGCCAGAATTTCTGGCTCAGCAGTTGGTCGTTCAGAGCCATCATTTTGGCCCCCGTCGACCGCGCGCAGGGTTGGGCGCGCGCTTTCGGAATGTTCATCCATATTCGGGGTCGTGTGCTCGCTCAAATCTTGTCCCCGTCTGCCAGAAGCCCCTGATCTCGCGCCATTTCAAGCTGGATCTGGATAACTTCATATTTTGCCTCAATGCGGGCCAGCTCGCGGCGGACATACTCTTCATAAATATTAATGACGTCTATAACAGTCCGCTGTCCAGCTTCAAACTGTGCTTTGAAGAGTTTATATGTCTCATGGCTAGTGCGTGCCAGACGGCTTGTTTCTTCTTCTTGTCTGCGAAACGATGTCAGGCGCTGCAATTGGCGCGCATAAGAGCGACGTGCGTCCTCTTCGGCCTCGCCGATTTGACGGCGGGCCACTTCTTTGGAGGCTTCAACGGCTTTCAACGCCGCAGGGGTGCCAAGGCCCAAGGGCTGCCCGATGCCAGCAGTGATACCCGCACCAGACCCATCGCTGGTAATATTGCCTGCCGCAGAAACGGTCGGTAGCAATCCAGCGCGTTCCAAGGTGGCTTGGGCAATCGACCGGTTTGCTTCTGATTTGGCCAGTAGCACGTCAAGGTATCCTGCCGCCTCGGGCGGGGTGCCAATGGACAGATGCTGCGGCTTTTCGTCGAAATCTTGTCCGGTGAGTTCATAAAGCTCAGCACGCGCGGTTGAGGCACCTTCGCCGGCGGTTGCGACGCCTGACCGAAGGCCCGCGATCTTGCTCTGAACCACTTGGAGGTCAGAGCGATCCGAGACGCCGCCTTCGACGCGACCGATTACGACACGTTCGAACTCATGCATCTGGCTGACGGCTTTTTGGCCGAACCGCGCTTTTTCATCGTCGCGCTGCGCCAAAAGATACAGCGAAAGCGCCGTTTCGACCCGTGTGTTTTGGTCTACCGACAGGTTGACGGCGGCCACTTCGACATCGGCTGCCGCAAAGGCGCGCTCGGCCTTGCGCCGTCCATTGTCAAACAGAACCTGTTCGATCAGGAGGCCCGCGACCATGTCGCCCAGATCCGTCAGGCTGATCGTTGGGCCCAGGGTCGGCAGCCAGTTCTTGGCCCGGGCTTCGGCGCGCAGTTTTGCGCTGATCAACTCTGCCTCAGACGACCGCAAAGACGCGGTCAATGAGGCATTGGCCACCGAGCCATAGATGCTTTGTTGTTCCAAAAGGGAGCGGCGCTGCAAAAGCTGGTCGATAACCTCGGAAGGTTGTTCGTCACCACTTTGATCGAAATTACCCTGCGCGACCTGCGCCGTAGCACTGCTGGAACGCGGGCCTAAAATGCCTGCGTTTTCGGTGCAGCCCAAAACTGAGCTGACCGCCAAAATACCGATTAATGAACGCGCAAACCGCATCCTACCCCCGCCGCCATTTCGTTGTATTTGACCCGGCACATAACGCGCGCCGGGTCAAAAGGGATTAGATGATAACGTTGACGTCTTCTTCGACAATCAACGTGGTTCCATCGCTGCCGACGGTATAGACGTTGAAGTTCTCACCGTTGATGGTGCGGGTATCTTGCGCTGTGACACCGGTGACGGTGATCGTGTCGTCGCTGCCGCCGTGTACAACCAAAGTGTCTGTATTCTCTGACAGCGCTTTGATGTCATCTTCGCTGATCGTGATATTGGCATCCGCGCTTTCGTCCAGTTCCAGCGTCTCGATGTTGAAGCCGCTGAAGCCTGCATTGTCCAGGACATTGCCGGATACGGCGTCTTCTAAAATGAGCAGGGAGTCCGCAGTGTTGCCGGATGTGTCCGTGCCAGTGATCACCAGGCGGGAGCCATCGGGAACATCCGTCGGGTCCGATAGGAAGAACGAGGTTTCGGTGGAAACAACCGAGGTAAAGGGGTCGGTCACATCGTTTGTCTGGCTAACACCGCTGACTGCGGTGACTGTGCCATCATCGGCAACCGTGTTGACGGTCATGCCGGTGATCTCTTCTTCAAAGATCAGCGTCTCGATGTTGCCGGAATTGGTTTCCAACCCGTGGTATTCGGGCGCACCGTATGTGTCGACGGCAAATGTCTCGCTGATGGAGGCCGTGTTGCCCGCAGCGTCGGTCGCTGAAATTGTTGCGGTCTCGCTGTAAACACCTTCGGGCAGGTCGCTGGCCTCAAAGTCGACAGACCAGTTGCCGCTGGCGTCAACGGTTGCGGTTCGCGTGATCGAATTGATCGTAACCTCGACGGTCGATCCGGCCTCAACCGTACCCGTCAATGTCAGCCCTGCCGCGCGTTCTGCGTTGTTGATCATGTCATCCGCAGTTTGTAACGCATCTGCTGTCAGCGGATTAACCAGAGTGTCGACTTCCACGGTATGGGTGACCGTTGGGCCCGTATTGCCCGCAATATCTGTCATCGTGACCGAGGCTGTCTGGCTGCTTTCGCCCGCCGGAACGTCGCTGGCTGCATAGTCCAGAGACCAAGTGCCGTCGTTTGCAACAGTTGTGGTTCGGGTTGTGCCGAGGAAGGTAACTGAAACGGTTGAGCCTGCTTCGCCGCCACCGCTGAGGGTGACACCATCTGCGGCTTCTGCTGCGTTCACAACGTCATCGCCTTCGACGGTATCGACCGTTGGTGTTGGCGCAACCGTGTCGATGGTCACGGTGTGTTCGCTGGTCTCGGTATTGCCCGCCGCATCTGTGCTGCTCACGGTAAAGGTCGTGTCGTATTCACCGGCGGTGATCACTGATGCACTGTACCCAACGGACCAGGTCCCATCACTTGCAACCGTGGTTGTCGCGATTTCACCCATAAAATCAACAGAGATCGACGCGCCTGCTTCGCCGGTACCGGACAGCACCACACCGTCTGATGCCTCAGCTGCGTTGATAAAGTCATCGCCCTCTACCGTCTCGATCCCAATGGGTGGGGCGATGGTATCGACTTCCAGAATATCCGTTACAACGGTGGTATTTCCAAAAGCGTCCGAGCTGGTGATGGTGACGCTGGTTTCATATTCACCGGTCTCGATCTCGCTGGCGGCAAAGGTCACTGTCCAGGATCCATCGTCGCCGACGGTTGTGGTATGGGTGGTGCCGTTGATTTCCACCGCAATGGAGGCGCCTGCTTCGCCAGTGCCTGCAATAACGGGGCCGCCGCTGTGTTCGCTGGCGTTGACAACTTCGCCAACCGACTGGGTGCCATCTGTGATGTCAATCGGAGGCGGGGTTGTGTCGATGTTGATGGTCGGACCATCAAGATCAAATGTCTCGCCGTCTGGGTCTTCGACATGAACCGTTACATCGTAGTTGCCGTCATCCGGCAGGTCCGTGGGGTCAAAAGGCGCGGTCCAGATGCCGTCATCGTCGACGGTTACGGTTTGGGTTGCGGTGCCAATTGTCACTTCGACTTCCGAGCCTGGCGCGCCGGTGCCGGTAATTGTCACCGGATCTGTGGTGCTGCCTGAGACGTCATAGGTTGCGTCCGGATCGTCTACGGTAGGTGTGACGCCTGAATCGCCGCCGTCAGAAGATCCGCCGTCGCCGCCGGTTCCGCCGCCACCCGCAACGTCGTCGTCTCCGCCACCGCCAATCAGAGCGCCAGCACCAACAACGCCGGCTGCAGCTGCCGCTGCACCAAGGCCGCCCAGGGCAGGGGCTGCGATAAGCGGTGCGATCACCGGCTCAACGCGGTCAAGCTCCAGAAACACCAATTCGTCGTAGGCGCTCCATTTGCCGGATACGTCCAGTGGCTCATACGTCGGATAGAGCATGCCTTCGGAGCCGCTTTCTATCACAACTTCGATGAATTCGCCATTGTCGCTCAGGAACAGGTTCTTTTGCCCGGTGAGGCCGGTTGCAAAGTAATTGTCCAGCACAAGGGTTTGACCGTCCATCGTCAGGATCTGCAGATCATTGCCAACACGTTGGTAGCTTTGAACGTCTGCGGTCGAAAGATTAAGGGAGATGTCCTTGGCGGAGGTTGCGTCCAGCACAGGGCTCGCATCGGCGAACTCGCCATGTTGTTTGGTGCCCGAAGGATCCCGGGTAATAAATGCAACAGTACTCATGTTTTACCGCTCGTTTTAATTGTGGCACCGCCGCACGCGCGTGTAATGCCGCCGAAAATCGGAGGATGCCTGATTTATGCCTAACTGCCTCATGGCCTTTTGGTGGCCGTTTTGTGGATATAATGGGGCGGAACTTACTGCTTTGTCCAGTACTGTCTGTGCACGCATAAAGGTAAACGACTATGTGTTGTGGCTATTGTGTCGCAATGGTGGCATGAACTGCGCAACAAGAGTGGCGGTGTTGAAGGAAAGCCACAGCTTGTTAACCTTTCATAAAGAAATTCCTGCGGTGCTAGGGGTAAGTATGGCATCATGGAAGGTAACCTGGATCCGCGCGCAGTTGTGTGCGGACTCAGCTGGGCTCACGCTTGCGTCGACAGCGGCCCTTGCAAGAATGCACAAATCGCTGGCTTGTGAACCCTTGTTTATTAAAAGTTTGTAGCAATTAAGCTAAAATACATCAGTTACTCATAGCGTGAGCTACACGAATATAGTAGTCTGATAGATAACAAACCGACGCCGCGGATCTGGTTCCCGGCCATTCATCGCCCACAGAGGCGAGAGGCGGGATCGCGTGCAATTGTCCGCGGCGCCGAGCAGAATTCTAAGTTTTAGACCGACGCGGACAGTCCTTGGCCCTCGTATGAGGGTGCTCTGTCTGTGTGCACTGTGGAACCCCAGGAGGAACGGGCGCAACGTAGATCAGGAGGCTCGATCATATGATGAATATCGCGGAAATTTTTGCCGAGCAGTATGGGCAAGCGAAAGAGCAGGAGATGTCCTTGCAGGACTATCTGCTGGCCTGTCGCGACGACCCTAGCATGTACGCCAATGTGGCGGAACGCATGCTCAAAGCTATCGGGGCGGAAGAGCTAGTCGACACGTCGAAAGACGCGCGATTAGGACCCATATTCCAGAACCGAACGATCAAACGATACAAAGCATTCGAAGATTTCTATGGAATGGAAGACACGATCGAACGGATCGTGGGATACTTCCGCCACGCGGCGCAGGGTTTGGAAGAACGCAAACAAATCCTCTATCTCCTTGGGCCTGTAGGTGGCGGTAAGTCATCGCTGGCAGAACGGCTCAAACGCCTCGTCGAAGACCAACCTATCTATGTTCTGAAGGCTGGCGATCACATCTCGCCCCTCTTCGAAAGCCCCCTAGGTCTCTTTGATCCGGTAAAAATGGGCAAAATCCTAGAAAAAGAATTCGGGATTACCCCGCACCGCCTGCCGGGGCTGATGTCCCCATGGGCCGTTCAGCGCCTTGATGAATTCGAAGGCGATATCAATAAATTCTCAGTCGTGCGCGTCTACCCCTCCCGCTTGCGCCGTGTCTGTGTCGCCAAGGTGGAACCAGGTGACGAAAACAACCAGGATATTTCAACACTGGTTGGAAAGGTCGACATTCGACAGCTTGAACATTTCAGCCAAGACAACCCCGACGCTTACTCCTTCTCGGGTGGTTTGAACCGCGCAACCCAGGGCGTTCTGGAATTCGTGGAAATGTTCAAAGCGCCGATCAAGATGCTGCACCCGTTGCTGACCGCAACGCAGGAAGGCAATTACATGGGCACCGAAAGCTTTGGTGCGATCCCGTTTAATGGCTTGATCCTGGCACACTCAAACGAAAGTGAATGGCAGACCTTTAAGAACAACAAGAACAATGAGGCCTTTATCGACCGGGTGTCGATTGTCAAAGTGCCCTATAGTTTGCGGGTCTCAGACGAACGGAAGATCTATCAAAAGCTTGTTGAATACAGTGAGTTGAAGGACGCGCCTTGCGCTCCTGAGACGCTCACAATCCTCAGCCGGTTCTCGGTTCTGACACGGCTGAAGCCGCATGAGAATTCAAACCTTTACTCCAAAATGCGCGTCTATGACGGTGAAAGCCTCAAGGACACGGATCCCAAGGCCAAGACGGTGCAAGAATACCAAGACCGCGCCGGCGTGGATGAGGGGATGGATGGGGTTTCGACCCGCTTTGCCTTTAAGGTGCTGTCATCGGTCTTCAACTTTGACACCGAAGAGGTCGCAGCTGACCCTGTGCATCTGATGTACGTGCTGGAGCAGATGATCAAACGGGAGCAATTCCCTACCGAGACCGAGGCCAAGTATCTTGAGTTTATCAAGACAGAGCTTGCCCCGCGCTATGAGGAATTCATCGGGAATGAGATCCAGAAAGCCTATCTGGAGAGCTACACCGAATATGGTCAGAACGTCTTTGACCGCTACATCTCATATGCGGATGCCTGGATCGAGGAACAAGACTACAAGGACCCCGATACAGGTCAGCTCTATGATCGCGAAATTCTGGATGCGGAACTGTCCAAGATCGAAAAACCTTGCGGCATCGCTAATCCCAAGGACTTCCGCAACGAGGTGGTGAAATTCTCGCTGCGTCACCGCGCGAACACCGGTGCGAACCCGGCCTGGAACTCCTATGAAAAGCTGCGCGATGTGATCGAAAAACACATGTTCAGCCAGGTGGAAGAACTCCTGCCGGTGATCTCTTTTGGTAGCAAGAAGGACAGCAAGACCGAAGGCAAACACCAGGAGTTTGTCGACCGGATGCAGAACCATGGGTACACCTCGCGGCAAGTTCGGCGTCTCGTGGAATGGTACATGCGTGTGAACAAGGCGGGTTAACGACGAGGTCACTATATGCACCACTTCATAGACAGGCGCGCGAACCCGAAGGGCAAGAGCATTGGCAATCGCCAACGCTTCTTGCGCCGCGCTCGGGAGAATATCAAAGAGCGCGTCGACCGTTCAGTTCGAGATAAGTCGATCCAGGATGGATCCGCAGATCAAGCGTCGGGCGAAAAAGTAACAATCCCTGCCAAGGGTTTGAAAGAGCCACGGTTTTTCCATGACTCAAAAGGCGGACACCGGCGGCATGTGTTGCCGGGCAACAAGGACTTTGTCGTTGGAGACCAGATCAAACGCCCACCCGCCGGTGGCAGTGAGGGCGGCAAGAAGGGTTCTGACGACGGCGATGGGTCGGATGAATTCTCCTTCACTTTGACCCGTGAAGAATACCTTGAGATCCTGTTCGACGGCCTGGAGCTGCCGGATCTGGTTGAAAAACAAACGGTTGAGACAGAAACCATTGGGACCCGGCGCGCAGGCCTAACCACCGCGGGCACCCCCAATAACCTCAACCTTGTGCGCACCATGCGCAATTCTCTGGGGCGCAGGATTGCGCTCCAACGACCCTCCAAATCCACGCAAATGGCCTTGGAGGCGCAGATCGAAGAACTGGAAGAAATCGATCCCCGCAACCCGGCCCAAGAAGAAATGCTCGCCGAGCTGAAACGCAAGCTTGAAGGGTTGATCCGCAAGCGCAAAGTGGTGGGTTATATCGACCCTCTGGATTTGCGCTTTGATACTTATGTCCCTGAAAAGATACGAAATTCACGTGCGGTTGTGTTCTGCTTGATGGACGTATCGGGCTCCATGCAAGAGCGGGAGAAGGATCTGGCCAAACGCTTCTTCCTGTTGCTGCATCTGTTCCTGACGCGCTGTTACGAACATATGGAAATCGTGTTTGTGCGTCACACGCACCACGCCCAAGAAGTGGATGAGGATACGTTTTTCTACGCGCGTGAGACCGGCGGCACGATTGTGTCGACGGCTCTGGAAAAGATGAAGGAGATCATCGACGAACGCTATCCCCCGGATGAGTGGAATATCTACGGAGCGCAAGCCTCGGACGGGGAAAACTTTGGCAATGACTCGGCACGCTGCAAAACGCTGCTGCTCGAGGAGCTTTTGCCAGTCTGTCAGTTCTACGCCTACATGGAGATTGTGGAGGAGGCGGCAGATCACCTGCTGCTGAACCCGGAAGCCGGAGAGGATCTGTGGCAGAACTTCCGTGAAGTTCAATCACAGGCGCCGCATTTTGAGATGCAGCGCGTGGCATTCGCCTCACATATCTACCCGATCTTCCGCGAATTCTTCATGCCCAAGGCGAGAGGGGGAGTGAATGCTGGATAAAAATGGCGCGCCTGATCTGTTGTTCAACGGGCCCGAGTGGACCTTTGAACTGCTGGAAAAGGCGCGGGACGCGATTGAGGACATCGCGCTCAATGATCTGGGGTTGGACGTCTACCCCAACCAGATCGAGATTATCTCGGCGGAGCAGATGTTGGATGCCTATTCCTGCGTTGGTCTGCCCTTGATGTACAACCACTGGTCCTTTGGCAAACATTTCGCCCGGGACGAAGCGCTGTATCGCACTGGCCGTCAGGGCCTGGCCTATGAGATCGTCATCAACTCCAACCCCTGCATCAGCTACAACATGGAAGAAAACACCATGGCGATGCAGACCCTGGTGATGGCGCATGCAGCTTTTGGGCATAACCATTTCTTCAAGAACAACTATTTGTTCCAGCAATGGACCGATGCGGACGGCATTCAGGACTATCTGGCCTTTGCCAAGAACTATATCGCCGCCTGCGAAGAACGATATGGCTGGGACGCGGTTGAGGAAATCCTGGATGCGGCCCATGCCTTGCAAAACCAAGGGGTGTTCCGCTATGGCCGCCCGCCCAAGCCAACGGCGGCAGAGCTGGAAGCGATGCAGCGGGTACGGGACGGTCACGCCAGCGCGCAAACCCTGTTGGACATCTGGACCGATTCAACCCTTGGCAAGGAAAAGCGCGAGGTCTCGCGAGATGAGCCTTACAGCAGCCGTCGCAAATCGATGAACATGCCGCAGGAGAACATCCTGTATTTCCTGGAAAAGCACAGCCCCGTGTTGGAAAGCTGGCAATGTGAGATCCTGCGGATCGTGCGGATGCTGGCGCAGTATTTCTACCCGCAGAAACAGACCAAAGTGATGAACGAGGGCTGCGCGACCTTTGTCCATTACTACATCATCAACAAGCTCTATGAACAGGGGCGCATCACCCAGGGCGCGCTGATGGAGATGGTGCACAGCCACACCAATGTAGTGTTGCAGCCAGAGTTTGACGACCCGCGCTTTTCGGGGTTGAACCCCTACGCGTTGGGATTTGCGATGATGCAGGACATCCAGCGTATCTGTGAGAACCCGACGGAAGAGGACCGGGAGTGGTTCCCGGACTTCGCAGGCGATCCAGACTGGCGCAAAGTAATGCGGAATGCCTGGGCCAATTACCGCGATGAGAGCTTTATTCAGCAGTTCCTGTCGCCGCACCTGATCCGCAAATTCAAACTGTTTACCCTGACGGATGACGCGACCCAGCCCAATATGGTGGTCAGTCAGATCCACAACCGCACCGGATACAAAACCATTCGGCGTGATTTGGCCAAGCAATATGATCTCGCCTATATTGAGCCGGATATTCAGGTCACGGACGCGGACCTCAAAGGGGATCGGGAGCTGAAACTGACCCATACGGTGCGCGAAGGGATCCATCTGCAAGACGAAGACAAGGAACATGTCTTGCTGCACCTGCGCCGCCTGTGGGGCTATGGCGTCAGCATGGATGCGGTGGAATTGGACGTATCTTCCTAACGCAGTTGGTCCAAACTGCCACAAAAAACAGCCGCAGAGAGGATCTGCGGCTGTCTGCGTTTTACCATGTGGCGCGGCTTAGAATTCCACAACCGCGCGAATGGATTTGCCTTGATGCATCAGATCAAAGCCTTCGTTGATCTGATCCAACGTCAGCTTGTGGGTGATCATCTCATCGATCTCGATCTTACCGTCCATGTACCAGTCAACCATTTGCGGCACATCAGTACGCCCTTTGGCGCCACCAAAGGCGGTGCCTTTCCAGACACGACCGGTGACCAGTTGGAACGGACGGGTTGAGATTTCGGCGCCCGCAGGGGCCACGCCGATCACAACAGAAACACCCCAACCCCGGTGCGAACATTCCAGCGCGTCGCGCATCACCTGCACATTGCCGGTCGCATCAAAAGAATAATCGACGCCGCCAAAGGGGTCTTTTTCGGTCTTAGTCAGTTCAACAATGGCTTCCACCACGGTTTGGCCGTCCAATTTGGAAGGGTTCACAAAATCGGTCATGCCGAATTTCTTGGCCATCTCCGCTTTGTCATCGTTCAGGTCCACGCCGATAATCTTGTCCGCGCCTGCCATGCGCAGACCCTGGATCACGTTCAGCCCAATACCGCCAAGGCCAAAGACCGCAGCGGTGGAGCCGATCTCAACACCGGCCGTATTGATCACCGCACCGATGCCGGTGGTGACACCGCAGCCGATGTAGCAGATCTTGTCAAAAGGCGCGTCATCGCGGACTTTGGCGAGCGCGATCTCGGGCAGGACCGTGTGATTGGCAAAGGTGGAACAGCCCATGTAGTGATAGAGCGGCGTGCCATCCAGCATCGAGAACCGGGTGGTGCCATCGGGCATCAGACCATTGCCTTGGGTGTCGCGGATCGCGGTGCACAGGTTGGTCTTCCCGGACAGGCAGGCGTGGCACTCACGACATTCCGGCGTATAGAGCGGGATCACATGGTCGCCCGGTTTCAACGTGGTCACGCCTTCGCCGACTTCCATCACGATGCCTGCGCCCTCGTGGCCGAGAATACAGGGAAAGATCCCCTCGGGGTCGGCGCCGGAACGGGTGAATTCGTCGGTGTGGCACAGGCCTGTCGCCTTAACCTCGATCAGAACCTCGCCCGCCTTTGGGCCTTCGAGGTTCACGTCCATGACTTCAAGCGGTTTACCGGCTTCCAAGGCAACTGCAGCGCGCGTACGCATCATGATGGCTTCCTTTGTTTTGCTCTTTGCGACAGGCATATTCAGGACCCTGCCACAGATCATTTTTTGAGTCTTCTCAATGAAGATATGTCCCACCGCTAACCTGTCGACCCGTGGCAGGCAAGTTCGGGTCTATTATCCCGCCATTTGCAAAACTTATCAAGTTTGGCGAAATTCACCGGGGTGTATTGAGTGAACGTTATTGTGAAAGGGTTTGGTCACAGATTTGGCGGCAAAACCAAATGCATCGCCCTTGACCTTCCCCTAACTGGAACCCCCATATGCTGCGCAGCGCGACGCAATTAGAGACGACGGAAGTAACGTGGGATGACAAGCTTGAGCACGCATGAATATGCATTGCCGGTCACCGGATTGAGCTGCGCGGGATGCGCGGGCCGGGCCGAACGCGCCCTAAAAGCCGCGCCTGGCGTTTTGAGCGCTGCGGTAAATTTTGCCACCGCCACAGCCACGGTTGAGGTCGGCGCTGAAGCCTCGGTCGGGACGCTTGCCACAGCGGCGGCGGATGCGGGCTACCCTTTGGGCGAGGCAGAGGTGGTGTTTCACATCGACGGCATGCATTGCGGATCCTGTGTCGGGCGTATCGAGGCCGCGCTTTTGGCGCTGAACGGGGTGCGGGCGGCTCATGTGGCCCTGACCGATGGCAGCGCCCGGGTGCGATACATCGCGGGCAGCCTAATGATGGAAGATCTGCAAGCGACGATCCAACATGCGGGATATACGGCCACGCCACGGGAGCAGGGCCACACAGACGACGGGTCAGCACAGCGCAAATTGCTGCGTGATTTTTGGCTGGCCCTTGTGCTGACGATCCCGGTGTTTGTGATCGAGATGGGCGGCCATATGGTGCCGGCTTTCCACCATTTGGTCCAACAGACCCTTGGCCAAACACTTAGCTGGTCGTTGCAGGCGGTTCTGGTGGGCGCGGTGCTTCTGGGGCCAGGGCGTCGGTTCTTTGCGCGTGGCATTCCGGGCCTGATGCGCGGCGCGCCGGATATGAACGCCTTGGTTGCGATTGGTACGGCGGCTGCGTTTTCCTATTCGCTGGTCGCGACGTTTCTGCCCGGTCTTTTGCCGGGTGAGACGGTGCAGGTCTACTATGAATCGGCGGCCGTTATTGTCACCCTGATCCTGTTGGGACGGATGCTGGAAGCGCGCGCCAAAGGGCGCACAGGTGCCACGATCCGCGCCCTTGCCGAACTGCAACCAGATACCGCGCTTGTGATCCACGGGGATAACACGGTTGAGACGCCAATCGCGCAGATCAACGCCGGAGATCACGTGCGCCTGCGTCCGGGTGAACGTGTGGCGGTCGATGCTCTGGTTCGGGCTGGCACCGGGGACGTCGATGAAAGCATGTTGAGCGGTGAGCCGCTGCCCGTGCAAAAGAGCGTCGGCGATACGGTCAGTGCGGGCACCATCAACGGCGCGTCCGTGCTGGAGATTGCAGTCACCGGCGTCGGACGCGACACGCGCTTGGCGCAGATCATCGAATTGGTGGAGCGTGCGCAGGGGGCCAAACTGCCGGTTCAAGCGCTGGTGGACCGGATCACATTGTGGTTCGTGCCCGCCGTTCTGGTCGTGGCGCTGGCCACTGTGATGACATGGCTCGCGCTGGGGCAGGGGATCGCGGCGGGTTTGGTCTCGGGCGTGGCGGTTTTGATCATAGCCTGCCCGTGCGCCATGGGATTGGCGACGCCCACATCCATCGTGGTGGGCCTTGGCCGTGCTGCGCAAATGGGGGTTCTCTTTCGCAAAGGCACGGCGCTACAGGGGCTGGAAGACGTGCGTCTGGTGGTTTTTGACAAAACCGGGACGTTGACCAAAGGACGCCCAACCCTCACCGATCTGCGCTGTGTGCCGGGCTGGGACAGGGACACGGTGTTGCCCCTGGTTGCGGCGGTTGAGGCCCAGTCTGAACACCCGATTGCCCGCGCCATTGTGGCCGCTGTGGACGCATCAGAACTGCCACAGGCCGTTTCAGTGACAGCGGTTCCGGGTCAGGGCGTGACAGCCCGTGTCGCCGGACAACAGGTCGCCATTGGGCGTCTGTCCTTTGTCGAAGCGCAGGCCAAGGTGCCCGATGCGTGGCGCTCCACAACGTCACACATGGCCGCGCGGGGCGAGACGCCGATTGCCGTCGTCATTGATGGTCAGGCCGCCGCGTTGATCTCGGTCAGTGATCCAATCCGACCTGATGCCGGTGCGACCGTCTCAAATTTGCGCGCAAAAGGTATCGAAGTTGCGATGATTTCCGGTGACGCCGAAGGCACAGCACGTCACGTGGCCGCGCATCTGGGGATTGAGATTGTCCATGCGGAATGCTTGCCCGATCAAAAGCTCACCGCTTTGCAAGAGTTGCAGTCCCGGTTCGGCCGCACCGCCTTTGTGGGGGATGGGATCAACGACGCGCCCGCGCTTGCGGCATCTGACTGTGGCATCGCTTTGGGCAGTGGCACCGATGTGGCGATGGAAGCGGCCGAGGTCGTCTTGTCCTCCGGCAACCCATTGGGCGTGCTGCGCGCCATTGACATCAGCCGGGCCACCTTGCGCAATATTCGCCAGAACCTGGGTTGGGCGTTTGGGTATAACATCCTGCTGATCCCGGTTGCTGCCGGGATATTGGTGCCCATTGGCGGACCACAGCTTTCGCCCGGCTTGGCCGCAGGCGCGATGGCCGCCTCAAGCGTTTTGGTTTTGTCCAATGCTCTGAGGTTGCGAAAATTGGATCCGCGCATACATGATACGGAGGATGCGCGGTAATTGTCGCGGGTCTTGTGGTGGCAAAACCGCGAAGAGGGAAGGGTCAGGATGAATATTGGTGATGTTGCGGAACGCTCGGGTCTGCCGGCAAAAACGATCCGTTATTACGAAGACATTGGCCTGATCCGTCCACATCGCAGTGCCAATGGTTATCGGTGTTTTGCGGAAACTGATCTGCACAAACTGGCCTTTCTGGCGCGCGCACGTGCCTTGGGCTTCACGATAGAAGATTGTCGGACTTTGCTTGGGCTTTACGAGGATGAAACGCGGGCGAGTGCGGATGTAAAACAACTGGTGCAGGAACATCTCAGCATTATCGAGACCAAGATTACCGATCTGCAGGCCATGCGGGACACATTGACCGAGCTGGTCCAGTGCTGCGCCGGGGACAATCGCCCGGATTGTCCGATCCTGCGCGACCTGGCAGGTGAGTCTGACTGCACGCAAGGCGCGTGAGCCGGTCTGTCCCGACACGATGTTAACGTAAGCCACCGAAACTGGCATTTGCCCAATTTATGATCGTTTGTCGTGTATGAGCGCGGCGCCCAGATCTTTTTCTGCGGTCTAAGCTTTGTGTAACATATTCCAATTGTAGAGATTTGCGGTAGACTTACTGCAACCTTTGCGATACATTCCATCGTGGGGGCACTGCTTTGCGGTGCCTATGCAGGGAGCAAATTCAAATTTCTCAATTTGTCATACACCTCACCTTTAGCTTATTTTGCAATTTAAGGTGGTAAAGCTTGTGGAATTAAATTCATTGTAGGATAGTATTACTTATACGGTGTCTTACACATTTGGTGATCTAAAATGGTTGTATTATTAAAAGTACGGCACTTCGGTGCTTTTGGTGTGTTTCACGCCGATGGGCGCAGCATTCCGCTGGGCGCGAAACATCAAGCCTTGCTGGCTTTGTTGACGACAGGAGAAGGAGGGGTGCGAACGCGGTCATTCCTTGAAAACACCCTGTGGTGCCTCTCTCAACCCGAGCAGGCGAAGGCAAGTTTGCGCACAGCGCTCTCCACATTGAAACGTCATCTGGGTTCTGATGCGGCGAAGATTTTAGTCGCCAATCGGGAACGGGTGACATTAAAAATTGAGTATGTCGAAATTGATGACGACCCGGCCAAAGGCGAATTCATGGAGGGGTTTGAGCTTTCCCATGAAGAGCGGTTCGCCAAATGGTTGGAAAAGATGCGCGGGCAATTTCAACGCCCGAATGCGATATCATCGCCTGCAACAGGCAGTGTTTCCAAAGGGCTGCGCAGCACCAAAGACAACGTGTTGCCCACAATCGCCGTACTCCCGTTTCAGGTGAGTAAGGATGGCGATGTGCCGATGCCCAATATCTCGTTCCTGACCGAGGATCTGACGCGCTGCCTGGCTCGGTCGCAATCGTTCAGTGTGACGTCCTTTTTGGCAGCCAAGTCATTTGACCAGCCCCATGCCAGTCGGCCAGACGTGGGCACCGGGTCGCAAGCGGCCTTTATGGTGGGCGGCTCTGTCTCGATCAATCGGGACCATGTCACCATTGATCTGGATCTCCATGACACGCAGCGCCAAAAGCTGATCTGGTCGCGCCGATATGAGGATGACGCGACAACCCAAGGGGCCTCGGGTGCCTTTGTGCATACGCAACGGATGGTGCGCGACATTGCCCGCACTATTTGGGGCGATGCTATGGATACGGTCTCCTTTACCCAGACGAATGAGTTGGAAAACCATACATTGCTGATGTCGGCGATTGCCATGATGCAGATGGGGCAGCGGGCGATGTTCGATCAGGCCAAAGATATCCTGCGCACCCTGGCGGAACGGGAAAGCAATCACCCGACCGTCCGTTGTTGGCAGGGGATTTGGCACGTGATGCGGTTCGAACATGGTCTGTCCGACAGCCGCGCCGCGGATATGGCGGCCGCGCGCCACCATGCTGAGGCTGCGCTGGCGGTTGATCCGCTCTATTCCCTTGCGCATGCGCTGAACGGGATGATTGCCAGCCAGATGTCCTATAACTTTGATGCGGCCTATGCCTCGCTCGAACTGGCGTTGGAGGACAATCCAAACGAAGCGCTGGCGCTTGGTTTGAAAGGCCTCACTTGTGCCTATCTGGACATGCCCGAACGTGCCATTGCGCTGACCGACGCGGCCGTGACCCTGTCGCCAAGCGGACCGCAGAAATACTACTTTGATACGATGTCCGCAGTGGCGCATTTGTCGGCGGGGGCATTTGAACGGGCAACCGAACATGCGGAACGTGCCCTGTCTGAAAACCCGGGCTTCCCGCCAACCATTCGCGTGCTGAGCGTGATCAATCAGATCCAGCGTATTGGTGGCAGTGGGCGCGATGCGATCAAATTGCTGAAGTCCAAGATGCCCGAATTCTCCCTGCGCTCTCCGCGTCGCAGCTTTGGCGAATTGCCTTCGGTGCAGCCTGCGGCCACCGGCATCCGGTAAGCTTTGCATCCACGGCACCTGCCTGCCGTGGCCTCTGTCCGATTACAGAATGGTCGTATCCCATGTAATATGCATGGGGTGCGTTGTTTTTTGTGCGGAATATGTGCATCCGGTTGACAGCCCTTCCAAAGGGCCAAACACTGAACGCACGCAATCAACTATCTGAACTGAAAATAGGCCGCCGTGTCCCCCTCCAGTCTTACTTTGTCTCGCCGTCTCTGTGACCTTTTGGGTCAGGTTTATCCCGAACATGATATCGAAGCGATCTCCGATCAGATCATCGACGCCTTCTGGCCGGCCGGAACGCACCGCCGCAAACAGGGGCGAAAGCCAGGCAACAACCTGTGGTCGGAAAAAGACAGCGTCTTGATCACCTATGGCAACTCGATTGTCGACAAGGCGCATAAACCTCTGGATGTGTTACATGATTTTCTGGAACGTCATCTGAGAGACGTGATTGGCGGCGTGCATATCCTGCCGTTTTTCCCGTTTACCTCGGACGATGGCTTTGCGGTGACGGACTATCGCGCGGTGAACCCGCAGCTTGGCGATTGGCCGGATATTCAGCGGATCGCGGATGATTTTCCGTTGATGTCGGATCTGGTCCTGAACCACATGTCGAGCCAAAGCCCCTGGTTCAACAACTACTTACAAGGCAAGTCGCCCCATGATCAGTTCTTTTTTGAGGCCTCACCCGATGATGATCTGAGCGAGGTTATCCGCCCCCGCACCACACCTTTGCTGCGCGAGGTTGAGACGAGTTCAGGCCCGCGCCATGTCTGGTGCACCTTTAGCCACGACCAGATCGATCTGAATTTTGCCAATCCCGAAGTGCTGCTTGAGATGTTGCGGATCATCCGCATGCATATCGACAATGGCGTGCGGATCCTGCGGTTGGATGCGGTGGCGTTTTTGTGGAAAGAGGTTGGAAGTCCCAGCATCCACCTGTCGCAGACCCATGCGATTGTGCAGTTGATGCGCCTGCTGTGTGATTACACGCAGGAAACCGTTGTTTTGCTGACCGAAACCAATGTGCCACGGACCGAAAACCTCAGCTATTTTGGCAATCGCAACGAGGCGCATGCGGTCTATAACTTCCCGCTGCCGCCTCTGATCCTGCATGCGATGCAATCGGGGTCGGTCGAATATTTGCTGCGCTGGCAGTCCGCGATGCCACCCGCACAATTGGGCTGCGCCTATCTGAACTTTACCGCCAGCCATGACGGTATTGGCATGCGCCCCGCCGAAGGGGTGCTGCCACCGGAAGAAAAAGAGCGCATGATCGACACCGTGCGTACCCTTGGCGGATTGGTGTCCATGCGGGCGCTGCCAGGCGGCAGTGAGGAACCCTATGAGCTGAACTGTAGTTTTTTTGAGGCGATGGGCGCGACGTTCAAAGGCGAAGACGCCTATCATCTGGCGCGCTTTATCTCATCGCAAACCATTGTGATGTCGCTCGAAGGCATTCCGGCGTTTTACATCCATTCCTTGCTGGCGACGCCAAATGACCACGACGCGGTGGAACGACGCGGCATGAACAGGGCGATCAACCGTCATCGCTGGGATTACGCAGAGCTGAATGCGCGTTTGGCGGATCCGGGGTCGAACCAGTCGCTTGTTCTGGCTGAATTGTCCCGCCGTCTGCGCATCCGCCGTGAACAGCCTGCGTTCCACCCCAATGCGACCCAGTTTACCCTTCGTTTGGATGACCGGGTCTTTGGTCTGTGGCGGCAAAGTCTGGACCGGGATCAGTCGATCTTTGCCATGCACAATGTCTCGGATGAAACCGTTGGGATCAGCCCGATGGCGGTCAATCTGATCGAAGGGGATGACTGGATGGATCTGCTCACCGGTGAGGTGACTTTCCCCACCGGCAAAGATATCGTCTTGGCACCCTACCAGTGCCGTTGGATCACGAACCGGAAGGCGAGTTGAACTCAGACAGGTCGTCTGACACGGCCCGGTGCATATCTGGCAGAAAGCTCATGTCTGCCGAATGCACCCGGTTCCACGTCGGGATAAAGGGTGTTTCATGGGGGTTCTCCAGGAACACCTGACCGGCAACCAAGATATTTTCGGCAAACAGCTCGATCGACTTTTCTTCTTTATGCCTGTCGAGCTCTAGACCGTTCATCTTGGCGTCGTTGTAATAGCCTTCCAAAAGATCCAGCGCCGAGCGGTAATAGGTCGCTTTCAGGGTGCGGAAGATATTGGGCGTAAACACGGTGCCATCGGCCGCCAGTTTGCGGAACAAAGCTTTGCAGATGTCCACTGACATCCGGCTCAGGCCTTGGTTGGCGTCCTCGGGTGACAGGTCCTGATGTTTGTGGTCATAGGCATCCGAGATTTCGACTTGGCAGACTGATTTTGGTGCCAGATTGCGCCAGGCCTCTGACAGGACGCCAATTTCGAGCCCCCAATCGGAGGGGATACGCAGATCCGGCAAAATCGGGGTGCGCATGGCAAATTCACCGGACAGCGGATAGCGGAAGCTGCGCAGGTAATCGATGTAGTCGCGATCCCCGATCACCCGTTTCAATGCGATCAACAGCGGGCTGACCAACAGGCGCGTCACCCGACCGTTCAGCTTGCCATCGCCAACGCGCGGGTAAAACCCTTTGGACATCTGGTAGGGAAATGCTGGATTCACAACAGGATAGATCAGACGCGCCAGCATTTCGCGTTCATAGGTTACGATGTCACAATCGTGGATCGCCATGATTGAACTGTCAGCGCAGGCAATCAGATAACCGATGCAGGACCAGACATTTTTGCCTTTGCCGGGTTCTTGCGGTCCAAGGCCCAATTCCGCCAGTCGGTCTTGCAAGGCCAACATGCGCGGGCTGTCATTCCAGATCACCACATGTTCTTGCGGCAGCCGGGCAAAGAAGGCGCGCGCCTTGCGGTATTGTTCCTCGTCTGCGCGGTCCAGGCCAATGATGATCCGGTGCAGATAGGGGACTTGCGCCAGTTCATCCAGAATGTTCGAAAGCGCGGGCCCTTCCAGTTCTGAATAAAGGCAGGGCAAGATCAGCGATACTTTGCGTGACTGCGCAATGACCGAGATTTCATGGTCCAAACTCCCCAATGGGCGCTGCCGCAGATTATGCAGGGTGGTGATGTTGCCGTTTTGGTGAAAGTCAGCCATGTGCGGTTGTGCCTTTGGTCAAGTTCAGGTCGTTCAGAAGTGTGAGGGTTGCAGAGTTCCAGCCCTTGGGGCCGTGCTCTGTCGTGCGGATAAGGTTTGATTGTGTATCAAGCTGCGGCATTGGCGGGGCCGATGGGTTTGCGACCAGCACGCCGTGATCAGCAGCGGCCAGCATTTCCATATCATTGGGGGCATCGCCAAGGGCGATGGTGGTGTCGGGCGCCAATTGCGCGACAACTTCGGCCATGGCATCGGCCTTGGTGCGACCAAAAGAGAGCGCCAGAAAACGTCCGCCTTGTCGGGCGTGAATGCCCAGTTCAGCGGCCGCCGCCAAGAAAAGTTGGAGCTCTTCGTCCGATCCACGCCACAGTCCGGGTTCGCTGAAGCAACGTTGGCGGGCGTTGTGGGCATCTGGCAATGCCAGACCGGTCACATCAGCCACATCCTGATCGGTCATGTCGCCAAATCCATCAAAGCCCGCAGGCAGTGATGTGACGAGGTTCCGCAAGCGGTCATAGGCTGAGGTATCAAACGCGCCGCTTTCGCTGGCCCAGATGACACCAGCGCCGTTTTCCACAATAGCGGGCCATCGGTTGAGACCCATTTCAGATTGAAGTTTCTGGATTTCCACGGCGGTTTTGCTGCTGGCCAGAACGACACCTGCGCCACAGGTGTTCAGGGCATGCAGCGCGGGTTGTGCGGCCTCCCAGCGATATGTCTGGTGATCCAAAAGGGTGCCGTCGAGGTCTGAAAAAACCAACAGGGGAAGTGCGCTCGTCATAACGCTACCGTAACAAGGCGTGAGAAGAGTGACCATCCTTGAGGTAGGAAAGCGACATCGAAAGTTATATTGGTACGCTTATTTTTTAAGCACATGAGGGGGGTCTTCCAAATGCATGGATCGAATTTGCCCAGCTATGATGAAGGCTCCGCAACAAATTTCAGTCAAAAAGCGGCGCTAACCTGTGCACTTGCAGTGAATTTTCGCGGAAAATTCGCGCATTTCGATTTTTTGGGTGGTTTTTACCTATCTCAATTTTGACAGAATCCACTTTAAATCGGCTACTGGATCTGCAGGGTGCTTAGGGTTCCGTTGTCGCAAATACGACAAGTCTGGTCCGAGAAGTGCCACCAACACGGCAAACTCCGTGTTGGCACACGGCGGGCCAAAATCCCGGGAGAGTACTGCGCTGGTTTTAACCGCGCCCTATCTCTTTGTTCTGCCAGCGGCCCGAAAACCATCAAAAATAAAATTGGCGGGACGCGACAACGGGGAAAGTCATGACCAAGAAGACTAAGTTTCTGTCAGCAATCGCATTGGCATTGGGGGTACTTGCGGGTGCCGTCTCACCACTGGCCGCCGAAGAAAAAACTGAATTCAAACTTGCATGGTCAATCTATGTTGGCTGGATGCCTTGGGGCTATCTGGAAGATAGCGGCATCATGGGTAAATGGGCCGACAAATACGGCATCGATGTCGAGATCGTGCAGATCAACGACTATGTGGAATCGATCAACCAATATACCGCAGGTGCGTTTGATGGCGTCTCAGCCACCAATATGGACACATTGTCGATCCCATCGGGCGGCGGCGTTGATACCACTGCGCTGATCATTGGCGACTATTCCAACGGCAACGACGCTGTGATCCTCAAAGGTGAAGGCACGCTGGAAGATCTCAAAGGCGCGTCCGTCAACCTGGTCGAACTGTCTGTGTCGCATTACCTGCTGGCGCGCGGTCTGGACACTGTTGGGTTGAAGGAATCCGATCTGGATAGCGTCATCAACACCTCTGATGCGGATATGATCGCTGCCTATGCTACCTCTGACGTGAAATCCGTTGTGACCTGGAACCCACTGGTGTCCGAGATCACAGGCTCAAACCCGGATGCAACCGTTCTGTTCGACAGCTCCAAGATCCCAGGCGAAATCCTCGACTTGATGGTGGTGAACACCGAAACACTGGCCGACAACCCCGCCTTTGGTAAGGCTGTTGCCGGTGCTTGGTATGAAGTCATGGCGCTGATGGCAGCAGGCGACGAAGCCACGTTGACCGCCATGGCCGAGGCCTCGGGCACCGATCTGGCAGGATACAAAGCGCAGCTGGCCGCGACTGAGATGTTCTTTGACCCTGCCGATGCCGTTGCACAGACGCAATCCTCAGCACTGCCAACCACGATGACCAATGTCGCCGAATTCCTCTTTGACAAAGGGATCCTGGGCGAGGGCGCTCCCAGCGCAGATTTCGTCGGTGTTGAATACCCAGATGGTTCGATCAGCGGTGATGCGGGCAATGTGAAGTTCCGTTTCGACGCGACGTATATGCAGATGGCTGCCGACGGCGCGCTCTGATCCTCGCGTGAGGGCCGCGAACGGCGCGGCCTTCTTCCATCACACGGAACATCAACGCGGGGTTTTCACTATGCGACTCATGAACCACTTCCCGGGCCGACCCGGGGCGGTAGCGCTTGCTATGTTGCCATTTGTACTGGTCCTGGCGGCCTATGCCATCGGGTCCGACATTCGACTGACCGCCAATCCGGCCGACAAGCTGTTGCCGGCGCCGGGCACCATCTGGGACACTGCCATCCGGCTGTTTACCGAACCTGACCGACGCAGCCAGGAGATCCTGCTGTGGAACGACACATTTGCCAGCCTTGCGCGGCTTTTGGGGGGCGTGGCCATCTCGGCTTTGATTGCCATGATCATTGGCATGGCCATTGGCATTCTACCCTATGCCCGCAGCGGCCTGTCCGGTTTTGTTGCGGTTCTGTCCATGGTGCCGCCACTGGCGCTGCTGCCGATCCTGTTCATCGTCTTTGGCCTTGGGGAGGTGTCCAAAGTCGTGTTGATCGTGATTGGTATCACGCCCTTTATGACGCGGGATCTGTCGCAGCGGGTGCTAGACATTCCGCGTGAACAATTCGTCAAAGCGCAGACATTGGGGGCCTCGACCTGGGTTGTGGCGCTGAATGTTGTGCTGCCGCAGCTTTTGCCGCGCTTGATCTCAAACGTGCGCCTGTCGTTGGGATCGGCCTGGCTGTTCCTGATCGCCGCCGAAGCGGTGGCGTCCAACGTGGGCCTTGGCTACCGCATCTTCCTGGTGCGCCGCTATCTGGCGATGGATGTGATCCTCACCTATGTCATCTGGATCACGCTTCTGGCTTTTGTTGTCGACTGGTTGCTGAAAACCATTTCGCGCAAGGCATTCCCATGGCTGGAGGCAGGCCTATGAGTTTCGTCGAAGTATCAAACGTCTGGCAGGCTTATGGCGATCGTTCGATCCTGGAGCGCGTCAATGTCGCCATCGAAGAGGGTGAATTTATCTCCATCGTTGGCGCGTCGGGCTGTGGCAAATCCACATTCCTGCGGATGCTGCTCGCGGAGGAGACGCCGACGAAAGGCACCATTCGCATTGACGGCGGTGAGCCCGCTGTTGAACCAAACCCAGAACGCGGTGTTGTGTTCCAGCGCTATTCGGTTTTCCCGCATCTGACGGTGCGTGAAAACTTGGTTGCCGGCGAAGGGTTTGCCACCTTTTGGGGGCGTCTGTTTGGCGTGCAGCGCCGCGCAGCAGTAGAGCGCGCGGATGAGATGCTGGAGCGTATCGGCCTGAACCACGTGGCCGATCAATTCCCGGCGTCGCTGTCGGGCGGCATGCAGCAACGTCTGGCCATCGGACAGGCGCTGACCGCGAAACCACGCGTCTTGTTGTTGGATGAACCCTTTGGCGCGCTCGATCCGGGCACGCGGCTGCGGATGCATGAATTCCTGCAGGAGCTGCGCGCCGAGACCAATATGACCGTCTTTATGGTCACCCATGATCTTGAAGAAGGCTTCAAGCTCGGGGATCGCTGTCTGGTATTTGACAAGCCCCGCTGGGACCCCCACGACCCGGGTCGCTATGGGGCGACCATTACCTACGACTTTGATGCCCGTAACAACGGCATCCCGTTTCAAACCACCAAGGAGACTGAAAATGTTGTTCACGCAGCGACTGCATAACCGATCGCACCATCCTGTCGATCAGCGGGCGCGATTGGACCGGCGCGAAAAACGCGCCCACCACCCGGATCTGACTAAGCTCGCGGGTTGGAAATCTATGCAGAAAGAAGCGGACCTGCCCGAAGGCCGCCACGAAGAAGAGCGCCGTTGGGCGCTGCGCATGGGCCTCACAGGGGCGGACACGATCGAAGATAAATCGATCCCGACCTTTGCCCGTGGCGAGCTGCCGCATTTCGCCGGCATCAACACCTTCCTCAAGGCGCCGTATGCCGAGGACGTGCTGGACGTTGCAAATTATGACGCAACCGTTCTGGGTATCCCGTTTGACGGTGGCACTACCTATCGTCCGGGCACGCGCTTTGGCCCGCAAGGCGTGCGCAAGATCTCGGCACTTTATACCCCCTACAACTACGAGCTGGGCGTCGATCTGCGTGAGCAGATGACCATGTGTGACGCGGGCGATGTCTTTACCATCCCTGCCAATATCGAAAAGAGCTTTGACCAGATCAGCCGTGGCGTCAGCCATGTTTTCTCGTCCGGCTCCCTGCCGATTATGATCGGTGGCGACCACTCCATCGGTTTCCCTTGTGTGCGCGGCATTGCAGAGTGCACGTCCAAACGTATCGGCATCGTGCACTTTGACCGCCACGCCGACATTCAGGAAAAAGACCTGGATGAACGTATGCACACCACACCCTGGTTCCACTCCACCAACCTGCCCAATGTTCCGGCCACCAATCTGGTGCAGATCGGCATCGGCGGCTGGCAGGTCCCACGCGAAGCGGTCAAGGTCGCCCGCGAGCGCAACACCAACATCATCACCATGGGTGACGTTGAGAAGATGGGCATCGCCAAGACCATCGAAATGGCGCTGGAGATGGCGTGGAAAGATGTCGACATGGTCTATATGTCCTTTGACATCGACAGCATCGACTGTGGGTTCGTACCGGGCACAGGCTGGCCTGAACCGGGCGGGTTCCTGCCGCGCGAAGCACTGGCGCTGGCCTCGGGCATTGCCGCCGAAGGTATCTGTGGCATGGAACTGGTGGAAGTCTCGCCACCCTATGACACCTCGGATATTACCGCATTGATGGGCACCCGCGTGATCGTGGATGTTCTGGGTGCGATGGTCTCTAACGGTAAGCTTGGCGCGCACAAGCGTCACATCGACAAGCCGGTCTCGCTGCCACACGGCGAATTCTCGGGTCGTCGTTGGGCCAATGCTGAACCACATAAGATAGGTGAGTGATGCCGCACGATCATCCCCATGACCACAGCCACGGTCACCACCATCATCACGATCACGCCCCTCACGGGGCGGGTCACAACCATGCGCACGCTGACCACCTGCATTCGCACATGCATGCCGAAGATGAGGCCGCAGACCTTCAGGTTCTGGCGACACAGTTCATCGACGGGTTTTTGCAGGCCGCAGACAAGACCAGCTATCTGAAACTGGCCGGGGTGCCGTTTGAACGTCCTGCCAAGGACGGCTCAAAAGCATTGAAGCTGATTGATGTTGAGTTGAAAACCGACTGGCAGGTTGGCACGGCCTCACCGTCCTTTGGCTCCCGCGAGCTCAGCTATCTGCCGTTTCCCGGTGAGATGGTTCAAGAACGCACCAATATGTCGCTGATCTATGTGTCGATGGATGAGAAATCCACGTTCGACATCCGCGACTTTTTGAAACAACGTAAAATGGAAATCGAAACATGAAACGCATTGCTTTGACTGTTGCAGCACTCGCCAGCAGCACTCCTGTCTGGGCCCATGATGGTGCACATCTTCACCCGCATGGCACCGAACTGACACCTGTTCTGGCGGTTCTTGCTGTTCTGGCCTCTGCCTATGTCTTCTTTCGCGCCCGCTAAGCGGATGCGTTAAAGACGGCAAGACCCAAAAGCGCTTCCGGTTTTTCAAACTGGGAGCGTAACACATTATGGAATTTCTATATTAAGTACATCTTCACCGTGTTCTATCAGGGTACGCGCCATCAAATCATCCCCTAGGCCAAATCTATGGGGTGCTTCATGCGGCAGGGGAGAGCCTTTGATGCGAACACTACGCGACATTTTTTTGGCAGCGGCTTTGGCACTGGGGTTGCCCACGCTGAGCAGCGCGGAGACGTTGAAAATCGTAGCGGACGAATGGCCGCCCTTTTCTGGCGCATCGCTGCCGAGCAAAGGGATTTCATTGGATGTCATCTGCGAAGTCTTGAAACGGGCTGGCTATCAGGTCGAAACCGAGGTCGTGCCTTGGGCGCGGATCATGAATGGTGCGACCAGCGGGCAATATGACGTGATCGGCAGCTTGTTTTTCGACCCGGCGCTGGAAAGCTATCTGACCTATGCGGATGCGTTTTATGAAACCGATGTGCGCCTTGTGCAGCGCAGTGGCGCCGAGCACGCCTATACATCCGTGGACGCGCTGCGCCCGTTCAGCATCGCGGTTGGGGATGGGTTTCTCTATCAGGATGAATTTGACCGCGCCGATTACCTGAACAAAGTGGTGGTGACCACGACGTTGCAGGCCGTTCAAATGGTGGCACATGCGCGGGTCGATCTGACGCTCGACAGTGTTGATGTGGTGAACTACGCCGTCCATTCGGATGATCCGACATTGAACGGGCGGGTGGAATTTGCTCCCGGAGTCCTAGCGACCCAGGGCATCCACATGGCGGTACGCAATGATCTGCCCAATCGGGATCAGGTTATTCAGGAATTCAACACAACTCTGGCCGCGATGCGCGCAGATGGCAGTCTCGCTAAGGTCCTGAAGAAACATGTGGGGCCGTGAAGCCCCACATCGGTTTATCTCGCGCTATCTACCGGACAACAAAGACCGATTGCTGCGCGTGGCGGGCAATGCGGGCGGCGTTTGGGCCAATCAGATAGTCTTTGAGCTGGGATTTATGCGCCCCAACCACAATGGCATCAGCCTCGATCTGAGCCGCCTCTTTCAAGACCTGCTCATAGATCGTGCCTTGATCCACGTGTAACACCGTGGTGTCGGGCACGGCCTCCAGCCCCTCAACCCAGCCCTCCAACGCGGCCTTGGCTTCGGCCATGATCTGGCGGTTGTGGTCCTTGGTGAAAAACGATCCGACAATCGACATGCCAAAGTCGGGCACCACATTCATGATGTGCAATGTGGCCCCTTTGGATTTGGCAAGTTGCAGCGCGGTCTCAGCCGGGCGTTCAGATCCTTTGGGATCGTTCACATCCACGGCCAGAAGTACTGTCTTGAACATATCACTCTCCCTCTTAGAACGCAGGCTGGGTTGCGCGGCGACGCTGGATCAAGACCAGGGCTGCTAGCAACAGGAAGGCCGGGATAAAGAAGATCTCTTTGGGCAGGCGGTCATTTTCCACCTGGATCTTCTCGATCACGACAGGGGTGTCGCCATAGAAATCATACTCGGTCCCTAGCGTGTCGAAATGTGCCGTGCCGGGGAAGGGCTCTTCCAGAACCAGTGTCTCGTCTTCTGGCAGAACCGTCAGCCCCTGTTCCTCCAACGCGGCAGTTGCGTCCTCGGCGATGGCGGGGATCACGATGGTTGTGCGCCTGATGTCGCCCGTGTCGAAATCAGGCCCTGCCACGATCAAACGTATGTCGCTGGCATCGGGTTGTTCAGACATCAAGGAAATCGCTGCCGGGCCTGAGGCTTCGGCGTATTTCTCTGAGATCTGATCCAGGAAATACCCGGGCCGGAACAGGGTGAAGGCGATCAACAGCAGAACACCGGTTTCCCACAGGCGAGATTTGGCAATGAAGTACCCTTGGGTCGCCGCCGCAAAAAGCAGCATCGCAATCAAAGCCACGGCAAAGACAAACACAGCCTTGAGCGGTCCCACATCAATCAACAAAAGATCGGTATTGAAGATGAAGAGGAAGGGCAACAATGCGGTGCGAATGTCATAGCCAAAGCCCTGGATGCCGGTCTTGATCGGATCCCCGCGTGAGATCGCCGCCGCCGCATAGGCCGCAAGCCCCACGGGCGGCGTGTCATCGGCCAGGATGCCAAAGTAGAACACAAACATATGCACCGCGATCAGGGGTACGGTCAGGCCGGATTGCGCGCCGACGGTGACAATCACCGGCGCCATCAGGCTGGAGACCACGATGTAGTTGGCGGTAGTAGGCAGGCCCATGCCAAGGATCAGCGACAGGACCGCCACCAGGAACAGCAACACCATCAGATGCCCGCCCGAGACGACCTCGATCACCTGGGCGATGACCTGATGGGCACCGGTCAGGGAAATCGTGCCAACGATGATACCTGCAGCACCGGTTGCAACACCGATCCCGATCATATTGCGCGCGCCCATGATCAGACCTTGCACAAAGTCGTTCCAACCCGCTGTCATCTCGGCCGCAAAATCACGTTTGCGGAAGAAAGCTTTTAGCGGGCGATGGGTAAGCGCCACAATGATCATAAAGATCGTCGCCCAAAAGGCCGACAGGGCCGGGGACAGGCGATCCAGACTTTCGGTGCGCACCATCAGGTTCCAGACCAGGATAAAGATCGGCAGGGCAAAGTACGCGCCGCCCAGCAGTGTCGGTGTCAGACGCGGCGCTTCGGGGACAGCAGCGTTTGGATCGTCGACCTCGACATCTGGATAGCGCGCGGCAACCGCGACAAGAAAGACGTATAGCACCGCAACAATCGCCAGTGCGACATAGATCGTGTCACCCACAACAGGTTCCAGCAGCGCCCGTACACCAATCATCAAAAACGCTGCAACGCCAAGGAAGATGAACCCCGACAGGAATAGGATCAGGATCATCAGAACCCCAATCCGACGCCCGCGTTTCTGCAGACCTTCCAGTCCGATTTTCAGGCTCTCCAGATGCACGATGTACAACAGCGCGATGTAAGAAATCACGGCCGGCAGGAAGGCGTGTTTGACCACGTCGATATAGGGGATATTGACATATTCCACCATCAGGAAGGCCGCAGCTCCCATCACAGGCGGGGTCAGCTGGCCATTGGTAGAGGACGCAACCTCAACCGCGCCGGCCTTTTCGGCGGAAAAGCCGATGCGTTTCATCAGCGGAATGGTGAAGGTTCCGGTGGTGACTGTATTGGCAATTGACGAGCCCGAGATCATGCCGGTCAACATTGACGACAGCACCGACGCCTTGGCCGGGCCACCGCGCAGCGCACCCAGCATGGCAATGGCGACTTTGATGAACCAGTTGCCGCCCCCTGCACGATCCAACAGCGCGCCGAATAGAACAAAGAGGAAAATCATCGTCGTGGACACACCCAGCGCCACGCCGAACACGCCTTCGGTCTGCATCCAATAATGCCCCAGCGCCTTGCTGAGGGAGGAGCCGCCATAGTTGGTCAGCTCGCGGACCCATTCGGAATAGCCACCGAAAAAGGCAAACAGCACAAAGGTCGAAGCGATGACAACCAGCGGCAGGCCAAGCGCGCGGTAGACGCAGATCATCAAGACTATCATACCCGTGGCGGAGACCGCGATGTCGCTGCTGTTCCACAGGCCCGGACGGTCGGCGATCTGGTAGCGAAAGATCACCAGATACAGACAGGCCCCAACGCCAAGCGCCAAAAGCACCCAGTCATAGGCTGGGATACGGTCGCGCGGCGATGACTTGAACAGCGGAAAGGCAAGCGTTGCCAGTGCGATAGCAAAGGCCAGATGCACGTAACGCGCCTGGGCGACGATATTGGCGAAATCCGAAAACCCGGTCAGCTGTGCCAGAATGCCGGGTAGCTTTGATGCGATATAGAGTTGGAACACCGACCAGATGATGCAGAGAGCCAGGATGGCCTTTCCCTGCACACCGGTCGCGCTACGGGCGCCAGTATCCGCTTCGGCCACCATGGCGTCTGCGGCCGCACTCCCTTGGGTGTGGTCCTGTTGTGTCATTTCAATCCCCTGAAACAAAGAAGGGCGCGCCGCATGTTTTTGCGTCTGCGGCGCGCCACTTTTGCATTGTTATTATTGTGCGACAGGCGCGTCGCTTATTTCAGGCCCAGTTCCTCATAGGCTTTTGCAGCACCAGGGTGCAGCGGCGCGCTGAGGCCGTCGGTGACCATTTCGGATGGGTCAAGATTTGCAAACGCAGGGTGCAGCTTGCGGAAGTCTTCGACGTTTTCCATCACCGATTTGGCGACCACATAGACCACTTCGTCAGAGACTTTGTCCGACGTCACAAACGTTGCGCCAACGCCGAATGTTGTGGTGTCGCCATCGGTCCCTTTGTAGGTGCCGCCTGGAATGGTGGCCGTGCGGTAGAAGGGGTTTTCCGCAACCAGTGCGTCGATTTCCGGACCGGTGACCGAGACAAGATGCGCATCACATGTGGTGGTGGCTTCTTTGATCGCCGCAGACGGGTGACCGATGGTGTAGATCATCGCGTCGATATTGCCGTCACACAGCTGCTTGGCCATTTCCGAACCTTTGTATTCGGTCGCCAAGGCAAAATCGTCCATGGACAGACCATAAGCACCCATTACAACTTCCATTGTCGCGCGCTGACCAGAGCCGGGGTTGCCGACGTTGACGCGTTTGCCTTTGAGGCTTGCGAAATCTTCGATGCCGGTGCCGCCACGTACAACCAGAGTGAACGGCTCAGGGTGTACAGAGAAGACAGCGCGAATGCCCGGGAAAGGGTTTTCGGAGAATTTCGAAGTGCCGTTAAAGGCGTGGTACTGCCAGTCAGACTGGGCAACACCAAATTCCAGCTCGCCACCTTTGATGGTGTTGATGTTGTAAACGGACCCACCAGTGGACTCCACCGCACAGCGAATACCATGCTCTTTGCGGCTTTTGTTCACCAGACGGCAGATTGCACCACCGGTTGGATAATAAACGCCGGTGACGCCACCGGTGCCGATCGAAATGAACTCATCTGCAGATGCAGATCCCGCAACAGCGAGAGAGGAGATTGCAGCAATCCCCGCCATTTTTACGATGTGTTTCATAGATTACTCCCATTTGATTTTTGGTCTTGGTTTTAGTGCTTTTGAAGATCTCAGTCGGTCCAGAACTCTCCGAGACGTCTGTTTTGACCTTCGACTTCGGAGATGCGGTTGGTGGCCGCTTCCCCTGTCTGCGCAACAACCATGGCCACCATGGTTTCCATCAGGGCAATGGTTGCGGCGTAGGATGAAAAAAACTGTGGGCTGTCCGATGGAATAATAAAGGGGAAATTTGCGTATTGAATTGCAGGACAGGCGTGGCTGTCGGTGATCACGATCACCTGCGGTGCGGCTTTCTGGGCCATTTCGGCAGCCAACACGGCACGCCGTGCATAGGGTGTCTTGGTGACGATCAGCAGCACATCTTCGGCGCCCAGTCCAGCCAACGCGCTGCCAAGCGATGCGCCCATACGTCCGGCCAAGGTCCAATTGGATGCAAAATACTGCGCCAAATAGGCCATATATTCAACAATCCCGGTGGAGCTGAACGCACCAAACAGCACAACATTGCGCGCGCTTTGCAGCGCATCAACCGCCGCTCCCAGCCGATTGGGTGAGATGCAGCCGGCCATTTCTGAGATATTGTTCATACAGGCCGACGAATGCCGGTTGAGGATCGTGTCACTGTCCTGCGTCGCATCGCTCAACCGTTCGGCACGTTCCGCAAATGACGCACCCCGATCCCACAGGCCGTGGCGGCAGGCCTCGCGCAGGTCTTCATAGACGTCAAACCCCAATGCGCGTGCAAGCCGCGAGAAAGCGGCTGGAGACACGCCGCTGCTGCTGGACACACTGCGTAAGGACCGGGTGGCAATATCCATCTGATTGGCCACCACAAAATCCGCCGCGGCGCGCAACGTCTGGCTGAGGTCGGTGTAACGTTCGGACACCACGTCTTCTATTCTTGTTTCGATATTCAAGGACGGTCTCCCTTGACACGATATTTTCATTCGTTTTAATCAAAGTCAACGATTGAAACACCTGTTTCAATCATCATAATTGTGGAAGGTGACTTTGCTGGCATATCCTGTGAAGCACCCGCGCCATGTGGGGGACGTGCGATGCAAGTCGACATAGAGACAGACAAAATCACAGGCAGCGCGGCCACCGTTTCAGTGCGCTGTAAATCTCCGCTCAAAATCACCGTGGCTCCCAATGGTGCGCGCCGTCAAAAACGCGACCATGTGGCTGTGCCGATCAATACAGCGGAGACAGCTCTGGCGGCCAAAGCCTGCGCAGCGGCCGGCGCGTATGAGCTGCATTTACATGTGCGCGATGAACTGGGCCGCCACTCCCTGTCCGTTAACACTTACGAACAGACGATTGCGGCGATTTCGGCAATTGTGCCCGGGATCTCCATCCAGGTCACATCCGAGGCTGCCGGTCGTTTTGGCGTCACCGAACAATTCGACCTGCTGCGGGAATTGCGCCCGCAAGCCGCCAGTATTTCCGTGCGCGAGATGTCGCGAGATCTCGATCTCGCCGCGCAGGTGTATGCCTTGTGCGACAGTGTCGGGATCGACGTGCAGCACATTCTCTATGATCAAAGCGATCTGGAGCGGCTGCGAGGATTTTTGGCCGAAGGGATCCTTCCCCAAAGCATGCGCCGCGTGTTGATGGTGTTTGGCCGCTTTAGCGAACCACAGGAAGCAAACCCGGATGAGGTCGCGCCCTTTGTTACGGCCTTGGGCGATGACTTTCCCGATTGGACCGTCTGCGCCTTTGGGCGGACCGAATTGGCAGTGGCTGAGATCGCAATTGAACTGGGCGGACACGTACGCGTGGGATTTGAAAACAACTTCTTTCGCCCAGATGGAGCCCCATTACGCGACAATGCCGAAAGCGTAGCGGCCGTTGTTGAACTGGCCCGCGCTGCAGGTAGGCCTTTGCTGAAAGAGCACTCCTCATGAGCCATATTTTTCCACGCCACACCCGCAAGCCGCCCCCTGTTGCCGTGGGTGGAGACGGGGTGTTCTTGATTGGGCGCGACGGACGGCGGTATCTTGATGGCTCGGGTGGGGCGGCGGTGTCCTGTTTGGGCCACTCAGACGCAAAGGTGACGCAAGCGTTGCATGCACAGCTGGATCAGCTCGCCTATGCGCATACGGGGTTTTTCACCACAAATGTGGCAGAAGCTCTGGCGGATAAGCTGATTGCCCATGCGCCCAAAGGCCTGGACCGGGTCTATCTGGTGTCCGGCGGATCAGAAGCAATGGAAAGCGCGCTGAAACTGGCGCGTCAGTATTTTCTGGAAATTGGCCAACCAAACCGGCGGCACATCATCGCGCGACGCCAAAGCTATCATGGCAATACATTGGGAGCACTGGCCACGGGCGGCAATGCCTGGCGACGGGCCCAGTTTGACCCCATGCTGATTGAGACGCACCATATCGCGCCGTGCTACGCCTATCGCGGGCAGGAAGAGGGCGAAAGCGCTTTTGATTACGGCCAACGCACCGCCAATGAGCTTGAGGCAAAGATCCAGGAGCTCGGCGCGGAGAACGTCATGGCCTTTGTGGCGGAACCCGTGGTGGGGGCGACGTCCGGTGCCGTGCCGCCGGTTGAGGGCTATTTTAAACGGGTGCGTGAGATCTGCGATACCCATGGTGTCTTGTTGATTCTGGACGAAGTCATGTGCGGAATGGGGCGCACCGGCACTTTGTTCGCCTGCGAGCAGGAGGGGATTGCCCCAGACATCTGCGCCATCGCCAAAGGTCTAGGTGCAGGCTATCAGCCCATCGGCGCGATGCTCTGTTCCGCCCAGATTTATGCCGCCATCAAGGGCGGCAGCGGGTTCTTCCAGCATGGTCACACCTATATGGGGCACCCGATGGCCGCGGCCGGCGCGCTGGCGGTTTTGGAGCGTTTGACGGATGATGGAATTGCTGCGCGGGTGAACCCGGTAGGCTCCCGTTTGCGCAGCGCTTTGGAGGCTGAATTTGGCCAGCATCCGCATATTGGCGACATCCGGGGGCGCGGCCTGTTTCTGGGGTTGGAGCTGGTGGAAGACCGCGCGACCAAAGCCCCCTTTGCCCCCGATCTTAAACTGGCTGAGAGGGTAAAGTCAGCGGCCTTTGAGGTCGGCTTGGCCTGTTACCCGATGGGCGGCACGATTGATGGTCAGCGCGGGGCCCATATCCTGTTGGCGCCGCCATTCATTATTGAAGACACCCACATTGACCTGATTGTAGAGACGCTCAAAGTGGCTCTGGCAAAGGTATTTCCATAAGCGATGCGCCCGGACAATCACCGGCTTTGGGCGTCATCGCCGCCCAAGGCATCAAAGGCCATGAAACAGCGGAAAACTGTTCTGTTGCAGTGGCTTGCGATCTAACATCTGGGAAAAATGGTAGCCCGTAGGGGAATCGAACCCCTCTTTCCAGGTTGAAAACCTGGCGTCCTAACCGATAGACGAACGGGCCATTCTTGGCGTGAGCGGGTATTTAGTTCCTAGTGCCGAAACCCGCAAGTGGAAAAATACGATTTTGTAAAATTTCTTATCCACATGCGAAGGGCTTATGCAGGGGCCGCATCTTCCAGGCGCAGCTGCGGTGCCTGACGCCCGCCCCAGGTGTTGATTTCCAGCCGTCCGGCGCAGTGAAAACGGGCACCACCGTGGTCCAGCATCCGTTGGCCCAGCGGCGTGTCAAAGGCTCCGAAACAAATCGCATCCAGCTTTGCGCCCATGCCATCGGACAGGCTCAGTTTCAGATGGCTGTCGCCGACACGTTTGGCAAATTTGATCTCCACGTCCGGAAACGCATAGCGCGGGGCAGGGGCGCCAGCACCAAAAGGGCCGGCCTGTTCGATCTGTTCAATCAGATCCACCCGGGCGGCACCGGGCATCAAGATACCATCCACTTTCAGATCCTGTGGCCCCAGCGCGCCTGCACCCTGTTTATCCAACAGCTCGGCCAGCCGTGCCATGGCAGGCTCCAACTGATAACGCGCAACGCTCAGACCTGCGGCCATTTTGTGTCCACCGCCTTTGATCAACAGCCCCTCGGCGGCAACTTTCTGGATCGAAGCCCCCAGATCAATGCCCGAGACAGAGCGCCCCGAGCCTTTACCCTCATCACCGTCCAAACCAATCACCACCGCAGGTCGTCCGGTGGCTTCTTTAAGACGGGAGGCGACGATGCCCACCACGCCCGGGTGCCAGCCTTCTCCAGCGGCCCAGACCAGGGGCGCGTCCAGCCCACGTTCCTCGGCCTGTTCCAACGCGGCTGCGCGCACAGCGCTTTCGATATCACGACGTTCGGTATTCAACTGGTCCAGACGCTCGGCCATTGCGGCGGCCTCATGTGGGTTGTCCGTGGCCAAAAGACGCGCGCCCAGATCTGCTTTGCCGATGCGCCCGCCGGCATTGACCCGTGGCCCCAGCAAGAACCCAAGGTGATAGGTCGACGGCGCCGCATCCATCCGGCTGACATCGGCCAGCGCCACCAGCCCGGGGCGTTTGCGCGCGCCCATGACTTTCAATCCCTGCCGCACCAAGGCGCGGTTTGCGCCAATCAGTGGCGCCACATCTGCAACCGTCGCCAGGGCCACCAGATCCAGAAGGCTCATCAAATCGGGGCCTTTCAGCCCGGCCGCGCGCATTTGGCGACCGGTTTCCACCAGCATCAAAAACACCACGCCCGCCGCACAGAAATAGCCGAGATCACCGCTTTCATCCTGTCGGTTCGGATTCACCACGGCCACGCAATCGGGCAGGGTTTCACTGCCCAGGTGGTGGTCCAGAACAATCACATCCGCACCTTTGGCGGCGGCGATGGGCTCATGGCTCAGCGTGCCGCAATCGACGCAGATGATCAGATCATGGGCCGCGGCCAGCTCTTGCATGGCGGGCACATTGGGGCCGTAGCCTTCGTCGATGCGATCGGGAATATAAAGCGTCGCCTGCAGGCCCATATCGCGCAGCCACACCAACAAAAGCGCCGCCGACGCGCCGCCATCAACGTCATAGTCAGCAAAGACCGCAATCCGTTCGCGCCGCTGCACCGCCTGCAAAAACCGTGCGGCCGCAACCTGCATATCTTTCATCTCAAGCGGGTCGGGCAGCAGCTCTTTCAGCTTAGGCTCCAAAAAACCGGTGGCCTCCATTGCAGGCACACCGCGTCTGGCGAGCACCTGACAGACCGCAGCAGGCAACGCGCTTTGCTGGGTCATCATTTCGGCTGCACGTTGCACATCCACCCCAGGTCCAACCCAACTGCGCCCGGTCAGGGATGTCTCAACGCCCAGAAAGCTCATGATCTACCTTTCGATTATTAAAAGGCCGGATCCTCACGGAGCCCGACCCTTTCATCTTTTTATAAATACTTAAATTCCGCCGGTCGCTGCAAGCGCTGAGAGTTGCAATTATTGATGCGAGGCCAGCGGGGTGCGGTAGGTCATGCGCCGAACCGATCCGGTCTTGGAGCGCATTAACAGCGTCGTCGTCTCCACCCAACCCGGTGAGCGTTTCAACGGCGGTAGAAGCGATCCGCCCGTCACGCCGGTCGCGGCAAAAATCACATCCTGGGTCACCATCTCATCGCCTGTGTAGATCCGGTGCAAATCGGTGATGCCAGCCTTGGCCGCGCGGTTTTTCTCGTCCTCGTTGCGGAACAGCAGTCGGCCAAAAATCTGACCTCCCATGCACTTCAGCGCTGCGGCGGCCAGAACCCCCTCGGGCGCGCCGCCTTGGCCCATATACATGTCGATGCCGGTCAGCTCAGCTTCGGCGCAATGCATCACCCCGGCAACGTCGCCATCGGTGATCAGGCGGATCGCGGCCCCGGTTTCGCGCACATCTGCGATCATGCGCTCATGACGAGTGCGTTCCAGAATGCACACGGTGATATCGGACGGTGCGCATCCCTTGGCTTTGGCCAGGGCCTCGACGCGTTCGCGCGGTGACATATCCAGCGAAACCACGCCGTCCGGGTAGCCCGAACCGATTGCCAGCTTATCCATGTAAGTATCAGGCGCATGCAACATCGACCCCCGCGGCCCCATGGCGATCACGGTCAGCGCGTTTGGCATATCCTTGGCAGTGAGCGTGGTGCCTTCCAGCGGATCGAGCGCAATGTCGACGCCAGGTCCGTTACCCGTGCCGACTTCTTCCCCGATATACAACATCGGCGCTTCATCGCGTTCGCCTTCGCCGATGACCACCACGCCGGCAATGTCCAAAAGGTTCAGCTGTTCGCGCATCGCATTCACTGCGGCCTGGTCTGCGGCCTTCTCATCGCCGCGCCCAATCAGCGAGGCAGATGCAAGGGCCGCCTGTTCCGCAACGCGGGCCAAGCCTAAGGACAACATGCGATCGTGGAACTCAGGAATGGATGACATAACGATATCCTTGCTTGAAAACCCTCATACCCGTCTAACGCAGCAGGCGGTGTTCCGGCAAGTGTCCCGTCTTTGGGGGCAATGCACGCCGCCGTTTTATGCACGCTTCAGCGGGAGGCGCGCAAACTCAGTTTGCCCGGGATAAAACAGGTTTCGTGCGTTCAATCACACGGTTTCGATGCGCAAGGCGACCGGCGCGATTGAGACTACATCGACCTTTTCCAACTCGGCCAGGGCCTGATCAATGCTGGCACGGCTGGTCTTATGGGTGACAAACAGAACCGGAGCGGCGGCGTCGGCATGGCCGTTTTGGCGCATGCGGTCGATGGAGATGCCGCAGTCGCCCATCACGGCGGTGACCTTGGCCAAGGCGCCGGGTTTGTCCTGCAGGGCCATGCGCAGGTAGAACGGCGCGGGCAGTTCGGCCTGTGCGGCTGGCGCGTCTTGCAAGGTCGATGCCGCCTGACCAAAGGTCGGCAGACGGAAGCCACGGGCAATGTCGCAGATATCGCCCAGAACCGCGCTTGCGGTTGGACCTTCGCCGGCACCGGGGCCACGCAGCACAATCTGCTCCACCGCGTCGCCTTCGATGACAACCATATTGGTGCCGCCTTCCAGCTGACCCAGTGGCGAGTTCGCGGGCACCAGACAGGGGGTCATCCGCTGTTCCAGACCACGGCCGGTGCGCTGCGCCACGCCCAGCAATTTGATGCGATAGCCCATATCGGCCGCTGCATTGATATCTTCGGGTGAGATCCGCTGGATGCCTTCCAGCTGCACATCTTCAAAGGCAGGTTTGGTGCCAAATGCGATCGAAGCCAGGATCGCCAACTTGTGACCTGCATCAATGCCGCCCACATCCAGATTTGGATCCGCCTCAAGGTAGCCGAGGCGCCCGCATTCCTCGAACAGGGCGTTGTAGCCCTGGCCGGTGGCCTCCATCTGGGTGAGGATATAGTTGCAGGTGCCGTTCATCACGCCCATCACGCGGGTGATCTCATTTCCGGCCAGACCTTCGGTCAGGGATTTGATCACCGGGATACCGCCGGCGACGCCCGCTTCAAAACGGATCACACGGCCCAATTCCTCGGCCTGTTCGGCCAGTGCCTGACCATGGATGGCCAGCAACGCCTTGTTGGCGGTGACCACGTCCTTGCCGGTTGCAAGGGCTGTCTCAATGGCGTCTTTTGCTGGGCCTTCATGGCCGCCCATCAGCTCGACCAGCACATCCACATCATCGCGTTTGGCGAGTGCGACCGGGTCGGTTTCCCAAGCATAATCCGCCAGCGACACGCCGCGATCTTTGCTGGCGTCACGGGCAGAGATGGCCGTGATGACAATGGGGCGCCCCGTGCGGGCTTCCAATTGTGCGGCGTGGCGGCGAATGATTTTCACAACGCCGATGCCGACGGTTCCCAAACCTGCGATTCCAAGGCGAAGCGGCTCAGTCATTATCGGAAGTCCCTTTTGGTCATCGTTCAAACCCCCGCATATCGGGTTCGACGCATGGGTGCAATGTGGGGACAATCACAGAATGGAGTAAATGCGCAGCTAAGGCGAAATCGCCCCTTAGATGTTGGTATTATTAAGCGCCGCCGCGCGCGCCTTGAGCCGGGCTGCGCGTGCTTTCAACTCAGCGTCCAGGTCCGCGCCTTCTTCGGCAGGCACCGTTTGCGGCGGCAGGGCATCGCCCAGCGGGATCAGCGTCGGATAGGCCGCACCGCGCAGGTCCGGGGTCAGCCGGTCCTCAAGCTCTGGCACCCGCGAACAGCCCATGACCCCGGCGCACATAACAAGGCTGAGCATCAAGGCAGGCAGGGCAGGGCGCAGCATATTGGGGATCCTTTGTCGCAATTGCCCTTGTGAACCATATTTGCAGGGAGCCTGGCAAGAGAGGGTTTTTATTGAACATCTGTTCTTAAACCCTATGATCTGCGCCATGGCACGTACCCAAGGTTCCCATTCCGACGTCACCGGACCCAAGATCCAGCGCACCGCCTTGCGGCTGTTTGCGCAACACGGGTTTGCGGCTGTCTCCATGCGGCAAATCGCCAAAGAGGTCGGCGTGCAGGCCGGCGCTTTGTACAACTACATTCCCGACAAGCAAAGCCTGCTGGTCTCCTTGATGCAAACCCATATGGAGGAAGTGCTGGCCGCCTGGCATAACCGGTGCGCAAATCTGCAGGGGCAAGATAGTCTGGCGCGGCTGGAGGCCTTTACCCGGTTTCACATCCTCTATCATATGGAACGCCCGGACGCGGTCTTTATCGCCTATATGGAGCTGCGCAATCTGACGGATGAAAACTTCGCTCGGATCGAGGCCCTGCGCGGCACCTATGAGGATGAGCTGCGCGCGATCTTGCAAGACGGGGTGACCGAAGGGCAGTTCAACATCAGCGATGCCAAGATCACCACGCTGGCGGTGATCGGCATGTTGAACGGGGTGATGACCTGGTATCGCAGCGGCGGGCGTCTGTCGTTAGAAGAGGTCGAGACGATCTATTGGGATATGGTGCGCAAATCCGTCAGCCCGGATCTGGGCTGACGTGACAGGCGGGGTCTGTCGCCTATTTCGCCCGCGTGTCCGGACGCAGCGTGGTGCCCAGAATATGGTCCGCATTGTGAATCACATGATGGGCCTGTCCGACGACTAACGGGTCTGGTTGCCCCACAAGTTCTACGTCCTTGTCTGGATAGTCGATGGTCGACAGGAAATGGCGCATACAATTCAGCCGGGCGCGTTTCTTGTCGTTTGACTTGATGATCGTCCAGGGCGCATCGGCGGTGTCGGTGTAAAAGAACATCGCTTCCTTGGCCTCGGTATAATCATCCCATTTGGACAGGCTGGCCTTGTCGATCGGGCTGAGCTTCCATTGTTTCAACGGATCCGTCTCGCGGGCTTTGAACCGGCGGCGTTGCTCATCCTGGGTGACCGAAAACCAGTATTTGTAAAAGCGGATGCCAGAGCGCACCAACATCCGTTCCAAATCCGGTGTCTGGCGCATGAATTCCAGATATTCATTGGCAGAGCAAAATCCCATGACCCGCTCGACCCCGGCGCGATTGTACCAGGAGCGGTCATAGAACACCATTTCGCCAACTGTCGGAAGCTCCTGGATATAGCGCTGGTAATACCACTGGCCTTTTTCTTCCCAGGTGGGTTTGTTCAGAGCTACCACACGGGCCTGACGGGGGTTCAAATGCTCCATGAACCGTTTGATGGTGCCGCCTTTGCCTGCGGCGTCGCGCCCCTCAAACAGCAGTATAAAACGCTCACCTGTTTCCTGCGCCCATAGCTGTACTTTCAACAATTCCGCCTGCAGCTTGGCCTTTTCAACCTCATAGGCGCGCCGGGCCATTTTGCGACCATAGGGGTATTTGCCGCTTTCGAACGCCTTGCGCACGGCCTCGGCACTGGGGGCGGCTGCACGCGGTTTCTTAGGCGTGGTAGATGGCGCGTCGGCCACAGCCGGTTCATTGGCTGCGATTTGGTCTTTGGGAGCAATCTGGGTGACGGTCTCCATGCGCGGGGTCTCCTTTTTCTGGGGGCACCCGCACACTGACGACCCACGCACAATCGCGCGTTGATCCGTGTCAATAAAACGTTACAAACTGCAGCGCGTCCCTGAACGATCCCGGCGCGGATTAATGGGCTGGCCGAATGAAGGTCCCATTGCGCAATTCGCGAAAGGCGGTGCGCAGCTCGTCTTGGGTGTTCATTACGATGGGTCCGTGCCAGGCCACAGGTTCCTCGATCGGTGCTCCTGAGATCAGCAGGAACCGCAGCCCCTCTGGCCCCGCCTGCACCGTGACCTCATCCCCGGTGCCAAACCGAACCAAAGTGCGGTTGCCGGATAGGTCGCGGATATTGACCTCTTGGCCCATGACCTCTTTTTCCAACAGAACCCCCTGCGGGGCAGAGGCGTCTACAAACAAGCCACTGCCGTCAAAGACATAGGCAAACGCCCGGCGATAGGTGTCGATGGCAAAGGTCTTTTTCACGCCGGCCGGGACAAAGACATCCAGATATTGCGGATCCGATGCGATCCCGTCCACCGGACCACGCGCGCCCCAGAATGCGCCGACAATGACCTTCACCCGGGTGCCATCATCGTCGATCACCTCGGGGATGTCCTGTCCTTGAATGTCCTGATAGCGCGGCGCGCACATCTTGTCGGCGCTGGGCAGATTGCCCCACAGCTGAAACCCATGCATCTGACCGGCCGCATTGCCGCTGGGCATCTCTTGGTGCAGGATGCCGGACCCGGCGGTCATCCATTGCACGGCGCCAGAGCCCAGAGTGCCAGCATTGCCCAAGGAGTCGCTGTGCTCCACCGATCCCGACAGAACATAGGTGATCGTCTCGATCCCGCGATGGGGATGCCAGGGGAAGCCCTGTTCGTAATCCGCCGGGTCGTCGCCGCGAAAATCATCAAACAGCAGGAAGGGATCCTGCGCGCTTGGATCATCAAATCCAAAGGCCCGGTGCAGTTTCACGCCTGCGCCTTCCATGGTGGGAACCGCCGCGCGTCTTTCCAGAATTGGCCGCAATGACATGGTGCTTCTCCTGTGGCTGTGATGCTCTAGACCTAGACTTTGCGCCCCCGAATGAGTAGAGGCAGCCGGGCACGGGGCCTGTGTGAAGACGCACAGAGAGGCCCCTGATCGTGCCCTTAACAGGCCGTGCCCATAGGAGAGAGTGATGAACGACGAACCCCTGGCAACCGTATCTGCCTCTGCCCCGCGCCGCATTGTTGGCGTGGCCATGTTGACCGGTCTTGGCTTTCTGCTCCCCTATCTTGCGATGCAAGGCGGGCAGGGCGCGTTTTTGAGCCTGTTTTTGATTGTTATGGGCGGGGGCGCAATGTGGTTGGCCCTGCGCATGCTGCAGGCCACCAAACAAAGCGTGATCCTCACCGTGGATGGTCTTTATGACAGCGATGGCACACTGATCGCAGCACTGGACAATATCACGCGGGTGGAAAAAGGCGCTTTTGCGTTCAAACCATCCAACGGGTTCACACTGCGCACCAAGCAGGCCGGGCCCCGGGCATGGCGGCCGGGCATGTGGTGGCGCCTGGGTAAAAGCGTCGGAATTGGTGGGGTGACACCGGGCCAACATGCCAAGACAATGGCAGATATCCTTGCAGCCTTTGTCGCCGATAAAACGATGGTCGATGATATCAAAGACCGCCTGGACCAACGTGATCCAAACGGTCAATAATCTGCACGTCAAGTAGGAACGTTAGATGGTTTCGTCGATGCCATCGTCATGGGATGGGCCTGAGATTATGAGCCCCTCGAACCGAACCAGCGGTGCAAATCGCGGGCGGGTAAAGACGAAGCTTTCGATCTCCATCAGGGATTGCTGCAACAGGTTTTCTTCACTGTCGTTGAAATCCGCGTCCCGCAGTTCCAGGAAGACAACAGGGAACACCGGGCGCACCAGATTGTGCATCTCAACCAGGATGACTCGTTCCTGATCGGGCATATTCGGCAGGTTATCAGCGATCAGTTGAATATCCGCATCCGTACGCTCCGCATAGGCGTCACCGCGCGCTTTGGACCAATCGATGTAATGACGGTCGTCATCTTCATCCCAGCGCACAATGGTGATGCGAATGGATAGGTCGGAGTCCGGGCGCACCAGCAGCTCAGCCATGTCTTGCATGCTGTCGATGTAGTCTTCGTTCAATTCCTGCGTTTCACGCGAAATCAGATCTGATACGGTATAGGCCGCTTTCAGGTTGATGCTCTCCTGGCGGAAGGCGTCAAAGAAGGTTACAACCATCGCAAAGATGAACAGGACCAGCGGTGCGTAGATCGCAAACTCGACCGCGATGGAGCCATCGGTATCTGATGCAAACCGTTTGGCCTTTTTGGAAAACAACTTACGCATGGTTTACCTCGGTTCCTGAACAAATGCCGACGCTGCATAAAGACGGATACGCCCGTCAGCGTCCTTGGGCAGGGCAGCACCTAGGCCCCAGGTTGGCATGAAAGGGTTAAACTTGATGCAGGCGCGGACGAACATCAGCTCGTTGGATTGACCATTTTCAAAACTGCGCACCGGGCTGATGGTGTCTGCGTCAATTGAGTCCACGCAATCGGGATACTCCGGCACCACATCAGTCCAGTTGAACGGGTCCAGCTGCACCAGTTCCAACCGCATCTGGGTCTCACAATCGTCGATGAACCCGGCACGGGAACAGACGTCATCGCGGATGTCATCGTGGGTGACCGCAACCCCGGTGCCCAGGCGCAGCTCGCGCACGGTCAGATCCAAGGCGCGTTCCAACATCGAGCCGCGCATCTGGATCAGGCCCAATTCGATGGTGGTCATAAGGATCAGCAACAAAAGCGGGAAGAAGATGACAAACTCAACCGTGATCGAGCCTTCTTCATTGCGGCGAAAGCGGCGCACAAACTGCGCTAAACGAGAACGGATCATTGGGTCAGCCTCAACTGGCGAATGGAGGTTGCGATGGATGCAAAGGCGTCTGAAATTTCCAAACCATCCACATCAAAGAAATGAGAGTCTGAACTTGCGCAGTTTTTCAAAACTGTCTGGCCATTGGATGGCGCTTCGAAACCGATTGTATAGACAATGATGCCCTGTGCCTTGGCCGCGTCACAGATGTCTTGGGTGCGGTTGTTCTTGGTGCTGCCGCCGACCGTGCTGTATGCGCCATTATAGTAGGTGCTGCGCGCTGTACTGGTGCCCTGCCAATCGGCAAACAGGCGGTCCGAAACATAGCGCAGGCTGGTGTCAGCCCACAGATCTTCGTAAGTCAGCCGTTCCGCCGATCCGGATTCATTCTGCCAGTAACAGCTGTAATAGCTACATTTACGGTATTCGCCGTCGCCGTAAGGGTGGTCTTCCCAACGGGGCAGGTCGCTCAGGCTGTTGCCGTCACTGTGCCAATAATATTCATTCCGAGACGCACTATAGGTCGAATAAACTCTGGCGGTATCATTGTACCAAACGTCAGAGGTCTGACCCCGGAAGTGATCGCGGATGTAATATTGCGATGTGTTCTGCCCGTCGGTCATCAACACGATGATCTTGAGCGTTTCGGGGTCGGTATAGGCCGCCGGGCGGGTGGCAAACGTGGGATCAATATAGGGGTCATCGCCGGTGGTCAGGTTAACGATGGCCGGGTTGATGCTCGGATCCAGCAGGGCGGTGCCCCATTTCATGCCAAGGTCGATCGAGGTATTGCCCTCGGCAACCAGCCCCTGAATGAAGGACTTCAGCGTATCGGCGTCATCTTCCAACAGCATCATTTCGCGCGAGGCTCGTTCGTCACAGACGGGTAGGGTCACCAGACGTGTGTCATCAGAGCGCCGGTCGATGGTGTACCAGGGCGCAAAGTGCATTGTACGCTCGTAGCTATCAGTCAGGCTGATAGTGGAGGTTTCAAAGTCCGCCGCATCAAAGTTGATGCAGTTGGAATAGGGGTGTGCGCCGGATGTGTTCAATTCGGCATAAAGCTCGTCCGGCCCCGCCACTTGCGTTGCGTAAGGCACGATCGACATCGACATTTTGCCTTCGATCGTGTTCAGCCCGATGGCATCCACGAACTCTTGCGCCGCGACCTTTAGGTTCGGCAGGCGAGAGTTTGAGTTCATCGAGCCAGAGACGTCCAGCACCAGCGTGATCTCGATGTCGTCAATGCTTTCTTCCGCCCGCGAGCGTGCCCGCAGCATCAGCTCAGAGTCGCCAAACAACTGCAGGTACTGTGCCGCAAATGGCGTCTCGATCGTGCTCTCGACCTTTTTGAAGCCCTGGCCCTGCTCCACGAGTGGGGTGTCGTAATATTCCCCCAGACCGGATTTCTCCAGATAGTCCTGAACCACGGCTTCGGGTTCAAATTCCTGGTCCAGATCCGCCGCCGCCAGCACCGCGCGGTCCAAGGTGTATTGCAGCACCGTTCGGTCACGCTCAAACCGCATCAAATCAATGCCAATGCCACCCACCATCAACATCAACAAAGTGACGAGGATCATCGGTTTCGCCAGCACGCCTTCTTCTTTGCGACGAAACGCGCGCAGCAGCGCAAACGCAGAAGTGGCGGTGCGCGGACGGAGAGATCTATCTTTTCGGTCGAACGCAGTCATTGTTAATCACCTGATAGACCACCGCGTGGACTCCCGGATATGGAGACAGGGGTGGCTGGTTTTCAAAGATATTCTCATTTAGATATGATTTAGAAAGGTGACCAAAATTGGGCGCGAATTAGACGAAATCGCCTGTTTTTGTTGACAATTCTGAACAGTTCCGTGTCAAATGGGATGGCCGTTTCCAAATTGAGAACTGGCGGGCCCAAAGGCTTAACGAATCGAGTGAGCACGAGTCGTCACAGAAAAGCTTTTCATAAATTGCTTAAAAAATTGGCAAAGTATAAACGTTTAAATGCTCACATATCCAAAGATGCAGCAGTGAGTCGTCGTAAACTTTTGGAGTAGGTGGAATGCACCTTCAAAACGAACCCAGCTTCCGCGAGAGCGTGGACATGATGTTTAACAGGGCGGTTGCTCTGATGGACTTGGCTCCGGGGCTAGAGGAAAAAATCCGCGTCTGTAACGCCACGTATACAGTCCGGTTCGGGGTACGCTTGCGGGGCGAAATCCGCACGTTCACTGGCTATCGTTCGGTGCACTCCGAACATATGGAACCGGTCAAGGGCGGGATCCGCTTTTCAACCGGGGTTAACCAGGATGAGGTCGAAGCGCTCGCGGCGCTGATGACATATAAATGTGCGCTGGTCGAAGCACCGTTCGGGGGCTCCAAAGGGGGCCTGTGCATCGACCCGCGCGAATACGAAGAACATGAGCTGGAATTAATCACCCGCCGTTTCGCCTATGAGCTTGCGAAACGCGATATGATCCACCCGGCCCAAAACGTACCTGCCCCTGACATGGGAACAGGCGAGCGTGAGATGGCCTGGATTGCGGACCAGTATCAGCGCATGAACACCACCGATATCAATGGCAAAGCCTGTGTCACCGGTAAGCCGCTGAACGCGGGTGGTATTGCCGGCCGGGTCGAAGCGACCGGGCGCGGTGTGCAATATGCGCTGCGCGAATTCTTCCGCCATCCCGACGATGTGGCCAAGGCTAAACTTACAGGGTCCCTCGATGGCAAACGCGTCATCGTCCAGGGTCTGGGCAACGTGGGCTATCACGCGGCCAAGTTCCTGAGCGAAGAAGACGGCAGCATCATCACCGGCATCATTGAACGTGACGGTGGCCTGTTCAGCGACACTGGTCTGGATGTCGAAGAGGTCCGCCAGTGGATCATGAAACATGGCGGCGTCAAAGGCTGTCCAAACGGTCAATACGTCGAAGACGGCGCTGTTCTGTTGGAGGAAGAGTGCGACATCCTGATCCCGGCCGCGCTGGAAGGGGTGGTCAACCTCTCCAACGCAGATCGCGTCAAGGCCCCGCTGATCATCGAGGCTGCGAACGGTCCGGTGACTGCGGGCGCGGATGACATCCTGCGCAAAAAGGGCTGTGTGATCATTCCCGACATGTATGCCAACGCCGGTGGTGTGACGGTTTCCTATTTCGAATGGGTCAAAAACCTCAGCCATATCCGGTTTGGTCGCATGCAGCGTCGCCAGGAAGAGGCGCGCCACCAATTGGTGGTGGATGAGCTGGAAAAACTTTCGTCCTCCATGGGCAACACCTGGACGTTGGATGGCAAGTTCAAGGAACGCTACCTGCGCGGCGCAGATGAACTGGAGCTGGTCCGCTCTGGTCTCGATGACACCATGCGCGTGGCCTACCAGGCCATGAGCAAGATCTGGCATGAACGCGATGACGTGGATGACCTGCGCACCGCCGCCTATCTGGTTTCCATCGAAAAAGTGGCCAGCAGCTATCGCGCCAAAGGGCTGTAAATCACGGCCCCAATGGTGAAAATAAACCTTGCAAAACGCGCCTCATAACTGGGGCGCTTTTTCACATGCCATCGGGGTCGCAAAATCCATCGTGGCGGCGGTGGGCAAGCGCGGCTAATCTCGGCCAACCACAAACTGATTCCCGGAGCCTTTTTATGAAGCGCATTTTCCCGGCAGGCCTGCGCATTTCAGCAGCAGTCGCCCTCGTCGTTCCTTTGATGTCAGCCCCAGCCCTTGCCCAGGACAGCAAAGAAGACAGCTGCCGCTACCAAGGTGAGGTCATGAGCGCCGTCCAGGACGCACGCCGCAAGCGGGTCAAAGAGGAAAACGTCGAAGCGCGTATTTTGGACTCTGAACCGGAATGGCCCGAACAATACTCCAAAGCCATTCCCCAGCTGGTCAAACATGTCTATGCTCAAAAGCGCAGCGATCTGCGCGGCGTCGACCTTGGCGCGGTATTTGAGGAACAATGCCTCGCCAATTGGGACCAGATCCAGCAGCTGCGAAACGATCTGCAGCAGCCCTCGAACTAAAACGACCTAACTCGGAAGATCCAGCACACCATGGCCCTGCCGCCCGGCTTTCTTGATGAACTGCGCAACCGGATCAGCCTGTCTGATGTGGTCGGGCGCAAGGTGACCTGGGACCAGCGTAAAAGCCAGACCGCCAAAGGGGACTATTGGTCTCCGTGCCCGTTTCACCAGGAAAAAACCGCCTCTTTCCACGTGGAAGATCGCAAGGGGTTTTACTACTGCTTTGGCTGCCATGCCAAAGGGGATGCGCTGAAATTCGTGCAGGAGACGGAAAACGTCGGCTTTATGGAAGCGGTTGAAATCCTGGCGCGCGAAGCCGGGTTGGAACTGCCCAAACGCGACCCTCGTGCCCAGCAGCAACAGGACCGCCGCGCGCTTCTGGCCGAGGTCATGGAGCAGGCGGTGCAGTATTTCCGCCTGCAACTGCGCACGGGCCGTGCCGATCACGCGCGCGCCTATTTGCAGCGCCGGGGCCTGACGCCCGAGGCGCTGGAGCGCTGGGAAATCGGCTTTGCCCCGGACGGCTGGCAGAACCTGTGGGATGCGCTGCGGGGCAAGGATGTCCCCGAAGATCTGATCATTGCGGCCGGTCTTGCCAAACCGTCTAACAAGGGCGGCAAACCCTATGACACATTCCGCAACCGGATCATGTTCCCCATTCGCGATGCGCGTGGCCGTGCGATTGCCTTTGGTGGCCGGGCGATGGATCCCGATGACAACGCCAAATACCTGAATTCGCCCGAGACTGAGCTGTTTGACAAAGGGCGCAGCCTCTACAACCACGGCCCAGCCCGCGCCGCATCCGGACGCGACGCGCCGCTGTTGGTGGCCGAAGGGTATATGGATGTGATCGCCCTGGCCGAAGGCGGATTTACGGCCTCGGTGGCACCACTTGGCACCGCGATCACCGAAAACCAGCTGCAGATGCTGTGGCGCATGTCGGATGAGCCGATCATCGCGTTGGACGGTGACAAGGCCGGTATCCGCGCCGCCATGCGCTTGATCGACATGGCTCTGCCGCAACTGGAGGCCGGGAAATCCCTGCGCTTTGCGGTGATGCCCGATGGCAAAGATCCCGACGATCTGATCCGCGCCGAAGGGGCCGAAGCGGTGCAAGCCGTGTTGGACAAGGCGATCCCCATGGTCCGCCTCCTGTGGCAGCGTGAGACTGAGGGCAAGGTGTTTGACAGCCCCGAACGCAAAGCAGCGCTCGACAAAGCCTTGCGGGAAAAGATCAAACTGATCCGCGATCCGTCTATTCGCAAACATTACGGCGAAGACATCAAAGAACTGCGCTGGCAGCTGTTCCGGGGCAACCGGTCCTCTGGCACCGGACGTGGTGATTTCAAACCGCGTGGATCGCGTGGCGGCAATGGGTTTCGCGATGGCAGCCGTGCGCCTTGGCGCGGCGCGCCTGCTGGGCCGGTCTCAACCACGCGGGCCTCTTTGTTGGCGGGTGCGGATGAACGCGCCTTTGTGCAGATGCGCGAAGCGGTGGTGCTGGCCACACTGATTTCGACCCCGGACATTATTGCCGAATACGAAAGCAATCTGGACCGTCTGGAATGCCAAGACAGCGACCATGTGATGCTGCGCGATTTGATCGTGCGGGTCGGAATTGATGCACCAGAGCGGTTGCGCGACGAGATTGACTATAATTTAGGGCCTCATACCCTTGAAAACCTCATGGCGCTGCGCCATGTCGCTATCAGTGCCGGCGTGCGTAACCCCGGCGATCACGAAACCGCCCGGCTGGTTCTGGGTGAGGAGATCGCAAAAATCGAATCTGCGCGCGGACTGGATGTGGAACTCGCCGAAGCGGCCAATGATATTGGCGCGCGTGAGGATGAGGCTGTGACGTGGCGTTTGCGGCAGGCTGCCCAGGCCCGCAACGAAGCCGTACGCAGTGAAAGTGAAGACCGGGCGAATTACGACGTTGCGGACAACGGGGTGCGGCTTGATCGCGAAGAGAGAGACAGTTTTGGGGCCTTATTGGACCGAATCGGCTTCTCCAAAAAATGAAACCGCCCGTAAAAGTGACGTTTTGCTAAGGAAGTCCAAAAGAAATTTGGGTAAACGGGGTGACGAATCAAAACTTCGCGCTAATGATTCGGGTCACCGAATCGTTTCGCCCGTGAACCCAGCCCCTTTGTGAGGAGCATTGAATGGCCGCCAAAGACACTGACGACCGCAAACCTGATGACCAGGACGCTGAAATCTCGCTCGATATGAGCCAGACCCAGGTCAAAAAGATGATCGCGGAAGCGCGTGAGAAGGGCTACATCACGTATGATCAGCTCAATCAGGTTCTGCCACCCGATCAGGTCAGCTCGGAGCAGATCGAGGATGTGATGTCCATGCTGTCTGAGATGGGCATCAATATCATCGAGGACGAAGAGGCCGAAGAGGAGGAGAATAAAGGCTCCACCGAACTGGTTTCCACCGAAGCCAACCGTGAAGTTGCTGTTGCTGGCGCTGGCGCTGAAAAGCTGGACCGCACCGATGACCCTGTGCGGATGTATCTGCGCGAGATGGGCTCAGTTGAGCTTCTGAGCCGTGAAGGCGAGATCGCGATTGCGAAACGCATCGAGGCCGGCCGCAACACAATGATCGCCGGTCTGTGCGAAAGCCCGCTGACCTTCAACGCGATTACCATCTGGCATGACGAACTTCTGTCCGAAGACATTCTACTGCGCGACGTGATCGATCTGGAAGCCACCTTTGGCAATCAGATGGACGAAGAAGGCGGGGTGACCGAACCTGGCATCGATCCTTCGGCAGTAAAAACCGCCAAGCCCAAGGAAGAGGGCCAGCCCGAGCTGGACGCCGACGGCAACCCGATCCTGAACATTGACGACGACGAAGAAGAAGATGAACAGGCCAACATGTCCCTGGCCGCGATGGAAGCCGCGCTCAAGGATCGCGTGTTGGAAGCGCTGGAACGCATCTCGTCCGACTATTCGCAATTGTCCGAAATGCAGGACAGCCGGATCTCTGCCACGCTGAACGAGGACGGTTCGTTCTCGCAGGCGGATGAGGCCCGGTATCAGGCCCTGCGGTCCGAGATCGTTTTGCTGGTGAATGAACTGCACCTGCATAACAACCGTATCGAAGCTTTGATCGACCAGCTTTATGGTATCAACCGCCGTGTCATGTCGATCGACAGCTCCATGGTGAAACTGGCCGACCAAGCGCGGATCAACCGTCGTGAATTCGTCGAAGCCTACCGCGGCCGCGAGCTGGATCCGAACTGGCTTTCTGATATGGCGCAAAAGCCGGGCCGGGGCTGGCAGATGTTCATCGAACGCTCCGCCGACAAGGTCGAAGGCCTGCGCGCAGATATGGCGCAAGTGGGTCAATACGTTGGTCTGGACATCTCTGAATTCCGCCGCATCGTGCAGCAGGTTCAAAAGGGCGAGAAAGAGGCCCGTCAGGCCAAGAAAGAAATGGTCGAAGCCAACCTGCGTCTGGTGATATCGATCGCGAAGAAATACACCAACCGGGGCCTGCAGTTCTTGGATCTAATCCAGGAAGGTAACATCGGTTTGATGAAAGCGGTTGATAAATTTGAATACCGCCGCGGTTATAAATTCTCCACCTATGCGACCTGGTGGATCCGTCAGGCCATCACCCGCTCGATTGCGGATCAGGCCCGTACGATCCGTATCCCGGTCCATATGATCGAGACGATCAACAAGCTGGTGCGGACCGGTCGTCAGATGCTGCACGAAATCGGCCGCGAGCCGACGCCGGAAGAATTGGCGGAAAAGCTGCAGATGCCGCTGGAAAAAGTGCGCAAGGTGATGAAAATCGCCAAGGAGCCGATTTCGCTGGAAACACCGATCGGCGACGAAGAAGACAGCCAACTGGGCGATTTCATCGAGGACAAGAATGCCGTGCTGCCCTTGGACAGCGCCATTCAGGAAAACCTCAAGGAAACCACCACACGGGTTCTGTCCTCGCTCACTCCGCGCGAAGAACGCGTCCTGCGGATGCGGTTTGGTATCGGCATGAACACCGACCACACATTGGAAGAGGTTGGCCAACAGTTCAGCGTGACCCGCGAACGGATCCGCCAGATCGAAGCCAAAGCCCTGCGGAAACTCAAGCATCCAAGCCGCTCACGCAAACTGCGCAGCTTCCTGGATCAATAAATCCAGACCAGATATCAGGGGCGCCCTTTTGGGCGCCTCTTTTTTGTTTGGAGGCTCCTTATGCGCCGTGATATTCCCCTGACGCTATGTTGCACCGCAGCCCTCGCCTCTGCCGCGCTGGCCTGTCCCAATGGCAGCGAAACACTGGTGTCCTGCACCTTTGAGGGGGGCAAGAAACAGCTGCAGACCTGCATTGCTGGCGATCAGGTGCTGTATCGCTTTGGTGCGACCAACCGCAGCCCGGATCTGGATCTTGTCCGCCCCGTCACCGAGGTCGGGCTTGCCCCCTGGCCGGGTGTCAGCCGCACGATCTGGGAAGAGATGACGTTTGAAAACGACGGTTTCTCCTATCTTGTGGCCTATGCACAGGACCGCGACCCCGGCACGACCGAGATCAGCGGCCGTCTCATGGTGCAACAGGGAGAGGACGTGCTGGCCACGCTGACATGCGATCCAGGCAGCGTTGTCTCGGCCGGGTACGCCTTGCCGATTTTTGACGCGAAACGCGCCGCCGGGCAGCACTACAATCACCAGACGTATTCTTGGGAGTAGGGCGCGCCCCAGGGCCCGCTCATGACGCGCTGATCCTGTTTGATGGCCACTGCGTGTTATGTGCTGGTTTGTTTCAGTGGGTCCTGCGCCGCGACCGGGCGGAGTATTTCCAATTCGCCACTGCGCAGTCCCCTTTGGGGCAGGTGATCTATGCTGGACTTGGCCTGCGCCACGATGATCTGGACACGATGGTGGTGCAGGTTGATGGGGTGGCCTTCGTGCGCCTGGACGCAGTGGCCGCCGTGGCGCGCCATCTTCCATTTCCATGGGGCGCGCTGTCGCTGCTCAGACATTTGCCGCGCTGGATCAAGGACCCTGCCTATAATCTGATCGCCCAAAACCGCTACCGCTTGTTTGGCCGTTCCGAGCAGTGCTTGCTGCCAACGCCAGAGTTGCAATCCCGATTTGCCCCCGATGGGTTCGCCAAACAGCCGCAAAAATCCAAAATTTAGAGCCCGATTTTCGCGGACGTTTGCCAAAGCACGCACGGACAATGCCGAGGATTTTAGCGAATTGTTAAATTTCATTGATAAATCGTTAAACTTTCGCCCAAACGATGCAGATCCTATCCAAAGGGATATATATGCTTCACCCAAAGACAGGCGGTCATGGCGTTGCTGGGCCATATCGGCTGGCCTATATTGATTGCAGATTAATGAAGTATTAGGAAATCGCAGGGGATGACAAATGGTCTACAGTAATGTCAACGAAGCTCTGGGCGCCTTGGATCGCAAGGTAGAGGTGCTGAACAATCTTGTGCTGGCGAATGATTTTCTGGTGTCTTGCATGCGCGAAGAAGCCGAGCGGCTGCATGTGATGGGCGGCGACGAAACCCGTGAAATGCTGCGCGAACGGGCCCGTGCCAAGTTTCGTCAAAACGACGGTGAAGAGCCGAACCCGGCCGTACTGTCCATTCTGGAACAGGCCTTGGGCAATGGCCACACGGCTGAGATCATTCCCTTCCCACGGGAGATGCACGCAGGCTGAACCACGCACCGGGACTTGGTGATATTGATCGCCACGCAGCTGCCACAAGATTTGATAACCAACTGACCTCACCACAGCAGACAGGGCCCCCAAGGCAGGCCAGGATGAGGAGCAGATGATCCGATGATACCGTATTAATGTATCACTGCTGGGGGCCTTGCCCCCTTTTTTAATGTCTAAAACTGGGATGAATGCGCGAATAGGCACAGGCTTGTGATACGGGTTTATTCGCAATGGACATCGCCCTACCTAAGTAACACTTCAGACGCATCCAGAGCGCCGCGCATGTTCATTCGCGCAAGCACAGGGTGCCATGTGAACCTATTTTGGCAAGGGAAGGCTTTTACTATGTCTCTTCGTTTTACCACTCTTCTGGCGGCCCTGACCGCCGTGTCGCTTGCTTTGCCTGTTCAGGCCGCAAATGGCGTGTTTCGCGCCAAAAACGATATGCGGGTTGCACCGCGTGACAATGTGCTGATCGAAGTCGGCGGCTTTACCCGCAACGCTGGTCTGGATGACTACTGGTGTGCCGTGGGCGACTACTTGCACCGGGTGCAGAAAACGTCGTGGAACCAAAAAGTCTATGTCGCCCGCGGTCTGGGACCTGCGCAGGCTGTGAACAGCCGCGATGCGGTGCTCTTTACCTTGGATCCGACCGCCGCCGGTGTTACCCCATTGGACAAAGAGTTTCGGGTTGTGGGAACCCTCTCAGTCGGCCGCGCCAAAAGCGTGAATTCCGCCTTTTACAGCTGTGACCGTTTCCCAACCCTGTTTCGGGACTGATCCTAATGGCGGGATCTCATCACAGGGTGGCGTCTATGGTGCAAAAGGAATTTGGGGTGCAAACCCACGGGCAGGGCACCTATGAGCTCACCCGCAGCATTTGTGACTGGGTGGCGGCAAGCAGTGTCTCAACCGGCCTGTTGACGCTCTTTGTGCGCCACACCTCCTGTTCGTTGATGATCCAGGAAAATGCCGATGCTGAGGTCCAGTCGGATCTGCTCGCCTATTTCTCACGTCTGGTGCCCCCCTCCAGCGATCCCGCCATGTCCTATCTGCGCCACACCTATGAGGGGCCGGACGATATGCCCGCTCATATCAAGGCGGCAATCCTGCCGGTGAGCCTGACAATTCCCGTCAGCGGCGGACAGCCGGTTCTGGGCACCTGGCAGGGGATCTTCCTTTTTGAACACCGCGACGCCCCCCATGCGCGGCGGATCTTTGCCCATCTCGCCTGAACCGGGTTATTTTGACCCCAAGTATAGAGATTGAATTTCCCCACTACCCAAACCCTAGCGGCTCCCCTATAGTTGTGGATAACTAAGCCGAAAGCAGCACTACTTTTCCATTTGGAGAGTCGAGGGGGACTGGCCGATGCGTTGCCCGTTTTGCGGAAACATTGATACCCAAGTAAAAGATTCTCGCCCCGCCGAGGATCACGTCTCGATCCGGCGCCGCCGGTTCTGCCCGTCCTGTGGGGGGCGATTTACCACCTATGAACGGGTGCAGCTGCGCGATCTGGTGGTGGTGAAAACCAACGGTCGCCGCGAAGATTTTGACCGCGACAAGCTGGAGCGTTCGATCCGCATCTCCATGCAGAAACGCCCGGTCGACCCGGAACGTATAGATCAGATGATTTCCGGCATCGTGCGCCGTCTGGAAAGCATGGGGGAGACCGACATCCCCTCCAAGAAAATCGGTGAGATCGTGATGGAGGCGTTGGCGCGCATTGACACGGTGGCCTATGTGCGCTTTGCAAGCGTGTATAAGAACTTCCAGGCCGCCGATGATTTCGAAGATTTCGTCCATGAGCTGCGGCCCGACGTGCCACCGGAAGAGAGCTGATCTTCCTCCAAACTCGGGTACTTCTGGCGTGAGTGATACAGACAAACGGTTTATGGCGCTGGCGCTGTCTCTTGGGCGGCGTGGCATGGGCAATTGCTGGCCAAACCCTGCGGTGGGCTGTGTGATTGTCAAAGACGGTCGCGTTCTGGGACGCGGCTGGACGCAACCGGGCGGCCGCCCCCATGCCGAACCCCAGGCCTTGGCGCAAGCCGGGGAGGGGGCGCGTGGGGCAACCGTCTATGTCACCCTTGAACCCTGTTCCCATTTTGGCAAAACCCCGCCCTGTGCTCAGGCGTTGATCGATGCGGGTGTGGCCCATGTGGTCGCCGCGATCGAAGACAGCGATCCGCGTGTCTCAGGCCAGGGGTTCCAGATGCTGCGCGACGCGGGCATCACAGTCACAACCGGTGTGCTCAGCGATCAGGCCGCGCGCGATCATGCGGGCTTCTTTCGCCGCACCGAACAGGGGCGTCCTTGGGTGACCTTGAAACTGGCCAGCTCGTTTGATGGGCGTATTGCCACCGGATCAGGGCAAAGCAAATGGATCACCGGGTCCGAGGCGCGCCGCATGGTCCACGCCATGCGCATGCGCCATGATGCGGTCATGGTGGGCGCAGGCACCGCACGCGCCGATGATCCCTCGCTCACGGTGCGGGACATGGGCGTCAATCACCAACCGGTGCGGGTTGTCATCTCGCGCCATCTGGATCTGCCCCTGATGGGTCAGCTTGCGCGCACCGCCAATGACATTCCGGTCTGGATCGCCCATGGGCCGGGGGCCGATGTGGAACGTATTCGCGCCTGGGAAGGGCTGGGTGCACGGATGATCCCCAGCGCGGTGCACGGCGTGCAGCTTGATCCTGCCGATGTTCTGCGCCAGCTGGGCCAGGCCGGGCTCAACCGGATTTTCTGCGAAGGTGGTTCAGCTCTTGCGGCGTCCCTTTTGGCTTTTGACCTGGTGGATGAGCTGATCGGCTTTACCGCAGGTCTTGGCATTGGCGCCGAAGGTCTGCCCTCCATCGGGGCTTTGGGGCTGGGACGTCTCGAAGAGGCGCCGCGCTATGTGCTGGAAGAAGTCCGCCCGGTTGGGGCCGACATCCTGCACCGCTGGGTGCGTCGTCAGGAAAAGATCTAACGTAACACCCGGCTTGGGAATGGCCTCACCGCCGCCACAGCCCCGCGTATGAGGCAAAGGCCCCCTGCAGTTTTGACAGGCTCCGATTGGCCAGTCCCGGTTTGGGCATATCGCCGCTGGCAAGGCGGTCGACTACCACCTCCACCGGACAGGGCAAGCCGGTCTTGGGGTCAAAATAGCGCGGATAGTCGATCAAGGCCGCGTGGGCCAACCCCAACATCTTGGGCCGGGCCTTGCGAATGGTCGGCACTGTGCCCAGATCCCGGGTCAGCCCCCATCCCGCATAAAAAGGCGCGCCCAGCGTGGTCACCTTGACGCCGCGCAACAGGGCCTCAAACCCCAAAAGCGACGTCATGGTCCAGACCTCTTGCACCACATCCAGCAGGGCCATCGGATCGGCCCCATGGGCAATCACATCAGCCAGTTCCTCGGGGATGGTCACCTTGCCACTGCGCAGTCCGGCCTCAACGTCCGGATGGGGCTTATAGATGATCACCGCCTTGGGATTTCCCGCCCGAACGCGGCGCAGCAGATCCAGGTTGGTGCGGATCTTGCCGGTCCCCGTCAGGATCGAGGCATCATCTTCCACCTGCCCAGGCACCAGAATGCGGTGGCCTTCCGGCAGATCGGGCAGGGCGCCCCCAAGATTGTATTTCGACAGGCTCTCGCGCACCAGACGCATCACCAAAGCCTCGGCGCGGCGTTCTTCTTCGGGGGTCAGAACCTCGCGCGCGGCAATCATGTCTTGCAGGTCCGACGTTTGGCTGGGGTCGTAATAAATCCCCTGCCGGTCCAGAACCAGGGACAGGGGCGGCACCAGTTCGGCCCCCAATCCACGGGAGCGCAGAAACCCATCTTCCACCCGCCACGCGCCCTGATGGGCCTCGGTGGCCTTGCCAGCCCAGACCATCCAGTTCTTGCCACTGGCACGTGCGGCGTCGGGGTCGTCGGTAAAGCTCATCGCAGTGTGACGGCCAAAGAACCCCTGCAGGGGTTTGCGTTTCCACAGGCGCATCTCGGATGCCACCCACCCCGCACGGTCCTGCCGCCAGGCGCGCACCTCGGCCTCCAGAATATCAATCGCCCGGTCCAAGTCGCACAGGCGGTCCTCAAACGGGTCATACCAACAGGGATACATCATCATCGCCCCGGCAAACAGCTGCGCGCGGGTCAGTTTGCGCCAACGCCGGTCGATGGGGAATTCATCCTGCGTCAGCCCCCAGCCCGCATAAAACGGCTGGCCAAAGACGCGCGGTTTATGCCCGGTCAGGATCGCCTCAAACCCCAATTGCGATGACACGGTATAGACGGCAATCGCCCCGTCCAGCAGCGCCCAGGGGGAGACGGCGCGATCAAACAGCTCGATCCGTCCTTGCGCGTCTTTTGCGCTGAAATAGCCGGGGCGGAAGCCCGCGCGCGTCTCGGGATGGGTCTTGATCAGGATGCGCGCGCCGGGGTGTTCCTGTTGAGCAAAGACCAGCATCTCACGAAACCGGGCCAGATCGGCGTTTTCTGCATCCGGAACCGAAGCCCGGACCGAGGCATCGCCGCGCGTCTGATCCACCACCAGAACATAGCCGGGATCAGGCACTTCGGCCTCGGGGGTGAAATTGTTGTATTTGGACAGATGCAGATCGCGCAGCCGGTCGATCGATCCACGCGCACGCCGCATCATATTGCTGTCGTCCAGTGGCGCGTTGGCCAGAAACTGTTCCAGATCGCTGGGGGTGCTGGCATCAAAATGATTGCCACCTCGGTCCAGCAGCAAACCTAGCGGCGGGCTGCCAGAGCGTCCCGGCAGGACCGAGCGCAAAAAGGCATCCTCAACCCGCAGCAAGCCGACACTGTGATCCTTGGCGATGTTGCGGCCCCGATGGGCGGTGGGGGAATTGCCCCAGATACCAACCAGATCGTCGTCGCCGGGCAGCCCAAGGGTCATCTCATACCCTTTGAGCGCCAGAATACGGCGCAGCCGCGCCTGTGTCAGAAATCCGCCGTTATACACAAAAAGCCGAGTGCTGTTGCCCCCGGCTTTTGCACGGCTGACGCGCAGCCGCATGGTGTTAGCCTTCAAATGCTGTGCCGACGCTGGACAGGGATCCAACCGGGGTCACAAGAAGCGAGATCGTCTTGGTCCATTGCGAATAAGGCGCCTCGGTCACATAAAGCGTATCTTGGTCGCGGATCACAAAATCGCGCGCCATGAACAGACCGTTCGGCTCTTCGAGGTTCAGAACATAGACCAGACGCTGCGCGCCCACCAAATCGTCACGCCCCAGCACCTGGTTCGCAATCTCGGCCGGTTCGTTGCGCAAGACAAAGACGCCGGTCGGATCGGACGAGGTTGAGATCAAGCCGCCCACTTGGGCAATCGCCTCAAGCGCCGACATATCGCGGCTTTCAAAGGGCACGCGCGCTTGCGCCGCGGTGGTGCCAAGCGCGGTAAAGGTGCGGGTGTCCGCCTCCACCAGGATCTTGTCACCGCCGCGCAGAGCAATGTCCAATTGCGGATGTTCATAGAGATCCTGCAACCAGATGGTGCCGCTCTCATTGCCACGGATCAGTGAGATCTGGGCGATATCGGGTTCAATGGACACACCGCCGGCCTGGGACAACATGGTCGCCAACGTGCGGGTGGGGCGTTCAATCGGGTAAACACCCTGACCGTTTACAGCCCCTGTCAAAGAGACCGACGCGCCATCACCGGCGAGGCGACGCACCTGAACCTGCGGGTCCGGCGTCTGGCCTTCCAGCTCTGTGGTGATGGATTTGCGCAGCTGTTCGGGGGTGTTGCCCGAGGCCCGCACACGCCCGGCATAGGGCACAAAGATAAAGCCGGCACTGTCGACCTGGACTTCTTCCAATGCGGTGAATTTCGTGGCTTCGGCGGCCAGCAAACCGTCGTCCACGTTTTCCCAGATCGTCAGACCCAGAACATCGCCTGGACGGATCACATCCGACGTCAGACGTGCGGCATTGGTGAATTTCGACGAAAACCCAAGCGCGGGCACAACGGCCGTCGCACGGGTCACCCGGTCATTGACCGAAATGACAAAGGCATCGCCTTCACGTTGCACGGAACCGGCAAAGATTTGGCGTTTGCTGGGCCCAACCTTTGGCAGGCCACAAGAGGCCACAATACCAAGGGCGGCACAAAGGGCGACGCTCTTCGCCCATCCAATGGATACGGATTTCACTGCTCGGTCTCCTGACCAAAAATTGTAACTGCCTGCTTTTTTCTTGCAGGCTAGCCCAGCCAAAGAGAAAAATCCAGTCCCACAGGGTTTTAAGCGTCGTTGACCAGTCGCAACTGTTGCCGCGGTGCCGCTGTGCCCTGTTTCAGCGCATCATAGGGATCGTCGGGTGCCAGAATCAGGTCCACAACCTGCCGCAACAATTGACGCCGACCCGAACGGGAATAAAACCCGCCGGCAACCTGCGAGGTTTCCAGCAGAAAGCGGCGAAAATCGCGGTAGGCGCGCGCATCGGGGCGCGCAGGGGTTGCAAAAAAGTCCGCCAGGGGCTGTTGGGAGACAAATTCCGGCTTGTCATAGACCGCCTTGCCAAACACACGCAGCGGAATGCCGCGCCACAGGACCTGCTGACCGGCGGTGGAATTGACGGTCACGGCCGTGCGGGCCTCGTTCAAAAGCTGCGCCAACTTGCCGCCCCGCAAGTAATGCACCCTGTGCGCCACTCCGTGTTTGCGGGCGAGGTCGCGCAGGATCTTGCGCAACGGCACCCGGCCATTTTCCAGCGGATGCGCCTTGATCACCAGATGATGATGACCCGGCGCGCCTTTGGCGAATTCCGAAACCACCAGGTCCAGAAAATCCGACATCGAGGCAAAGGGAGAGTGCATCTGGAACGAGCTGTCATGTTCCAGCTGCAACAGCGCCAGGTGATAGGGAAAGCCGCCATTGCGCACGCGCCAAGTGGCCACCCGACGCTCCAGCGCTTGCAACGGCATCAGGACAAGGCGTTGCAGATACAACAGAAATTCCTTGCCCACGGTTAGTTCGCGATGGGGGCGGAAGTTCCGGTACTTCTTGTTCCAGAACATCACAAACCAATGATAGAGCGCGCCGTAGAACACATGTTGGCGCATGTCACCCCAATGGGACGGCGGCAGCGGAGCCTCCATATCAGAGCGCGCCAGCGCCTCTTGCATTTCAGGCACCGACAGCGCCATCAAGGGCGAATGCCCGTTGGAGCCACCACGTTCATAGCTGACCCAATAGGGACGCAGATAACCTTCCTCAAACACATGGACCTGTAGCCCGCGCGCTTTGGCGACCTCAACCGCTTGGGCGTGGATGGGGCGGGTGTCGCCATAGAGAACGATATCGGTGATCCCATGCTGCTCCAGCAGTCGGGCAAAGGTATCTGGCCAGGTCTCAACCGGATCGGTGAACGGGATGTAACTGGTGCGATCAGGCCAGAACGCACGGTCGCCCGCGTTAAATCCCACCCGCCAGACTTTACAGCCCGCAGCGCCCAGCATCCGCCCCAGCCGCGCAAAAAACGGCCCATGCGGTCCTTGCAGGAACAGGAAATGACGTGACGGATTGGACTGGATCATAATGGCGGCAATCGTACTCTGGTCGGTCTGCTGTTTTGGTTAATGTATTTAAATAAAAAACCTCTGGGGCGAAACTGTGTCTTTCCCAAGTTGAAGGGAGGACAAGTGGAAGGATAAGCAGGTACAGGATGCCACACTTGTCTTCAGTGCGAAAAATGCCAGAACTGTCGATATGGATTATCCTCCTTGGCTTCCCAAACCTGATCTTTCCAAACGTGGCTTAGTGCTCGCGCTCGCGCGTTGCATTCACGATGCGCATTATCGCAAAGAGCCGCATAGAACCAAGGGACATGTCTGGGTCTTTGATAATTTGAACACAGGTGACCTAGAGGGTGCTGCGCGTATTCTTCAAAAGGCGGGTTTCACTGAATTCAACGATAAGATCGGCCGATACAGTGTCTTCACATGCACCCCTGTGGATTTTGAAAATGTCGCGGATGCAATGGAAGCTGGTTGCGGTTCCCTTGAAGACTCGGAACGTGCAGTTGTTCGGTTGGCGACCGGGAACCTCAGGTCGAGTCCAGAGATTGAAGGGTTATCCGAAATGATCTTGGGCAACACCTGATCCAATGTGAACATCCTGTTTTTCGCGCGCCTTGGACCCGACTTGTGCGCCGCAGGTGACGCTAGCCCTTGCCGGTTTGGGTTGCAGGCATTACCTCTCAAATCAACACACAGGCTGCCGCGCGGGCGGTAACAGGAGAATTTGCGATGTTCACAGGCATTATCACCGATGTTGGGGAAATTACCGAGCTGGAACAGACCGGTGACCTGCGGGCGCGGATCAAGACGTCATATGACACTGCGGGCATCGACATGGGAGCCTCGATCGCGTCAAACGGGGTCTGTCTGACTGTGGTCGTACTTGGGGACGATTGGTACGACGTGCAGATCTCAGCCGAAAGCGTGGCCAAAACCAATATTGGTGATTGGGTGGTGGGCAGCCGCCTGAACCTGGAACGCGCGTTGAAGGTCGGCGATGAGCTGGGCGGTCATATCGTGTCGGGCCATGTGGACGGCGTGGCCGAGATCATCGCCATGAAAGACGAAGGCGACAGCACTCGGGTTACCTTGCGTGCCCCCGAAGAGCTGGCGAAGTTTATCGCGCCCAAAGGCTCGGTCGCGCTGAACGGCACATCGCTCACAGTGAATGAGGTCGAGGGCTGTGATTTCGGCATCAACTTCATCCCCCACACCAAAGAGGTCACCATCTGGGGCCGCGCCAAAGTGGGCGATCGCATCAATTTGGAAATCGACACGCTGGCCCGTTACGTGGCGCGTCTGGGCGCGTTCACATCATGAGCGGCGCGGGGATTGGTCATAACCAAGGCCCCTCGATGGAGCCGGGTCACCGCTGGCGCACTCACCAATGGCGCTCGGCCCAGCGACAGCTGATGCGCAAGACGATCCCCTTGATGATTGTCAAAATGCGGATGAAACGCGCGGCCGAGCTGGGAATGGACTACAAAACCTATGCCAGCATCCGTCAGACCTCGGGGCAGGATATTCTGGCGCTGATGTTTTCCTCTAATGCGCTGCGGATTATCGGGCAGGGGGCCAAGATGCCGAACGCTCAGACCCGCGCTTTGGAGACGGTGCGTGCGGCGCAAAAGCTGACACTGGTCCATGCGCCCAATACGCCGGAGGGGGTGATCGCTGCCAATCCGGTGCTGGATGCGGCGGATGTGGCGCCCAAGTTCAACGAGAACTGGAGCGCCATGCGCGACCGGGTCTCAGGCCTGATCCAGGCGCAGAAACTGCCGGGCAATACGGTTCTGGTGATCGGCGACGCACCAATGGAAAGCGAATGGAGCACCGCCGCCCGCGCAGGGGGATATCTGACGGCGGCAGAGTATTTCCACAGAGGCGCAGGCTAAAGCAAACGGGCGTGCTCCCGCGCCTTGTTCAGGCATCAAAGATGCCCGAACACAAGCCTTGGGCGTGGCAGGTCGCTTGCGCGACCTGTGCGCCGCCGTTTCATGTGCTTAAATTTCCATAAAACCCATTGAACCAAACCTGTGCGGCCCATCAGCTCTGCATGTCTTGGGCTGGTAATGACACAGGCACTGGTCTATCCCTGTGCGCAGCAGCCCCCCGCGCCTTGTGGCTTGATTCCGTTGGGCGCTTGGGGGAGACCCAAACACAGAGACTGCGCCATGAGTTATGCAACGCCCGGCCCGATTGAGGCCAAGTTGAAAGACGCCATCAGCCCCATTGAGGATATTATCGAGGATGCCCGTCAGGGTAAGATGTATATCCTGGTCGACCACGAAGATCGCGAAAACGAAGGTGATTTGATCATTGCCGGCGAATTTGCCGATGCGGATGCCGTCAATTTCATGGCCACCCATGGGCGCGGGCTGATTTGCCTGCCGATGATCGCATCGCGCATCGACGCCCTGGACTTGCCGATGATGGCAGTCAATAACTCCTCCCGCCACGAAACCGCATTCACCGTCTCCATCGAAGCGCGCGAAGGGGTCTCTACCGGGATTTCGGCCGGGGACCGTGCGCTGACCATTGCCACGGCCATCAACGAGCAAAACACCATGGCAGCCCTGGCCACACCGGGCCATGTGTTTCCGTTGCGGGCAAAACAGGGCGGGGTTCTGGTGCGGGCCGGCCATACCGAGGCCTCGGTCGATATCTCGCGCCTGGCCGGGCTGAACCCTTCGGCGGTGATCTGTGAGATCATGAAAGAAGACGGCTCCATGGCGCGTTTGCCGGATCTGGTGGAGTTCGCCGCTGTGCATAATATGAAGATCGGCACCATCTCCGATCTGATCGCCTATCGGTCGCGCAATGACAATCTGGTGGTGGAAACCAGCCAATGCACCGTCACCTCGGAATTTGGTGGTGATTGGCAGATGCGCCTGTTCACCGACCAGATCCACGGCATCGAACATGTGGTCTTGATCAAAGGTGACATCACCACGCCGGAACCGGTTCTGGTGCGCACCCACGCTCAACACGAAGCCTCGGACCTTTTGGGATTGGGGCCCAAACCTGCGGGTGAGTTGCAAACCGCGATGCGCAAAATCGCCGAGGAAGGCCGCGGCATCGTCTGTCTGTTTCGCGCGCCGCACAGTGCGCTTTACGCCGCCGAAGACGAGGGGCCGCGCACCATCAAGGAAACCGGCATGGGCGCGCAGATCCTGTCGAGCCTTGGCGTGAAGGAGCTGATTTTGCTCACTGACTCGCCGCAAACCACCTATCTTGGTCTGGACGCCTTTGACCTGGCCATCGTGGGCACCCGCCCGATTATGAAAGACGCGTGAGAGGAGAGCTGACATGGCTGGACATGAACAACATTACATTATGCCGCGCGCAGACTTCGACAAGCCGGTGAAAATCGCCATTGTTGTGTCGCCTTATTACAAGGACATTGCCGACAATCTGGTCGCTGGCGCCATGGCCGAGATCGAGGCCGCAGGCGGCACGTTTGAGGTGATCGAGATGCCCGGCGCGCTGGAAATCCCCACCGCCATCGCCATCACTGATGCGCGTTCGAATTTTGACGGATACGTGGCGCTTGGCTGTGTGATACGGGGCGAGACCACCCATTATGACACCGTCTGCAACGACAGCTCCCGCGCGATCCAACTGCTGGGTCTGCAGGGCCTGTGCATCGGCAATGGCATCCTGACCGTGGAAAACCGCCCCCAGGCCGAAGTGCGCGCAGATCCAAGCGAACAGAATAAAGGCGGCGGTGCGGCGGCTGCGGCCTTGCATCTTGTGGCGCTCACGCGTAAGTGGGGCGCCCAGACCAAGGGCGTCGGTTTCAAAGCGCCCTCCGAAGCCATCAAACTGGCTGGCGCAGACAATGGACCCACAACCGCATGACCGATACGAACTCCACAGGCGATTCCGCCAAAAAGCCGTCCAAGGCCACTGACAAACACCAGATGCGTTCGGCAGCACGGCTTTATGCGGTGCAGGCGCTGTTCCAAATGGAACACAGCAACCTGTCCTTTGATCGGGTGATTGTGGAGTTCGAAGACCACCGCTTTGGCGCCGAATATGACGGTGACGAAATGGTGGAAGGGGACCCCAAACTGTTCCGCGCGCTGATCAAAGATGCGGTCAACAACCAGGCCAAAGTCGACCAGATGACCGACCGCGCCCTGGTGGCCAAATGGCCGATCGACCGGATCGACCCTACCTTACGCGCCCTATTCCGCGCCGCCGGTGCCGAGCTGGTCGAAAGCAAAACACCGCCCAAAGTGATCATTGTGGAATTCGTCGACATCGCCCGCGCTTTCTTCCCCGAAGGCAAGGAAGCCAAATTCGTCAACGCAGTTCTCGACCACATGGCGCGCGAGGCCCGTCCCGAAGCGTTCTGAGACTGCTCTGCGATGTAATTCACGCTACATAAGTGAAAGTGACGCACCCGTTTGGGTGCGTTTTTTTGTAAAACTTCTGCTCTGCCTCTGGACCTCAGATCTGCGCATGTTACGCTTTTAAGACGTAAACGGAGGAACCCATGGTCGAGCAGCTGAAACGCGACTTTCGCATTGCAATTCTTCATATCCTTGAGGGGTTTGGCCTAGTTCAGCGCGCGCGGGTCGTCGCCCGCCGCCCAGAACGTCCGGTTGATCGCCAGATTCGAACCCGCCGCTAACTGCACTGCCTGCTATTCTTTTGGGCAGGCATGACGCTCCAGTCGGCAGATACCCGCTTGATTGTTTCCTGATCGGTATAACTGCGCCGGAAAATTTGGAAGCCGTATTTGGGATCATACTCGGATAGATACGTAGCCCACGCCGCATATCCTGCGGCGTGTTTTGCGTTTTGCAAGTCGTCGCGTTAACGCCGCGCGACGCGCAGCCAGATCGCGGTGGCATCATCGCTGACCTTAAAACGCGGGAAGCGGGCGCAGGCCTCATCTGCGCGCTCGATCTCGCGGATCTCCTGGGCCAAGGCGGCCAGCCCGTTGTCTTGCACCGCTTGCCACAGGGTCTCGGCCGTATAGGCGCCATAGTCGCTGACCAGGGAGGAGAATCCATCGCTCATGATCAGCACCTCATCGCCAATCGCAATCGGGTGTTGGCTGTATTGGGTGATGCGCGCCGCCGCCACAGGATTGGGGTTGAGGGCTGCGTGATCTGTCCCCATGCGGCGGGCGCGGCGGTCCTCAAGGACGGCACCTGACAGCTCAGGCGCTGCACCTGTGCCAATGCCCAAGGCCTGCGCGTCCGCCACTTCGGTAGACGTATCCGGCGCGCCAGTGCCCCAAACCGCGCCGTGCTGACCGCGCAACAGGATCGGACAATCCGCCGCCCAAGCACATTCGATCTGCCCGCCCACCAGTTGCACCGCGGCAAAGGCCGCCTTGGGCAGCTCCCAGGCCGCAACAGGCGCACGCGTGCGGTCGTGATCAAAACGGGCGGCGACATGGTCAAACATCTCGGTGCAGCTGCGCCGCAGATCCGCGCCGGTCGCCTGCGCAAAGCCGTGGCTTGCCGCCGTGGCCAGCCAAGCAGCACCACCTTGGTTGCCCAAAAGTCCGGGCTCGCCCAGATCGGTGGCACCATCCACAACCCAGGCCCGATCTGGCGACGATCCCACGCGATCATCATTGGGCACGCCGATTTTACCATTCAGGCTGATTGATTGGAGCGTTTCAAAATACATGGGGGCCTCGGCAGAATTCGGGAGCAAAGACCCGCATTTTTAAACCACCCCTGTAACAGGGCAAAGACAGGTTGCAACGCTTACGTCAAATGGGGTGATGCGGCGGGACCACCAGTCAACCGTGCTGCTTTGATTCCCGAGGACCTGTATATACAGGTGGGTGCCAGGTAATCAGGCCACGACCCGAACAGAGCCAGCTCCCTCGGATTTGCTTAAGGCCACCGGAATGCTGCTAATCACAAGAAGGGCAGAACCCGCCTGTGCCCTACCTATGCCCTTGCGCACTGGGAGACAAGGCCCGCTTGTCCCTCCTGCGCGCAACATCCGCGTCGTGCCGGTTCAAACATCAGCGCCTGCAACACTGTGCGCAAGGAAGCGGCTAGCTGCTGATCATGCCAGCGATCATCGCGCCCAAGGCGACCAGATGGACCAGCATCAGCGCCTTGTCGTTCCACAGGAAACCCACAACAAACCACCCCACAACCCCGACCAAGAACAGGTACAGATTCCAAGGCATCCAGCCAAACCCGGTCGCGGCATATCCCATGATTTGCACAACAGAGGCCGCCCATTTGATAATGAACACCAGTCGAGGGTTTGCGAATGTTTCTACTGTCATGACCATGCTTTCACTGTGATACGTATTTAAATATATGTGTTAAGCTGATCTCGCGACTGAGAACTTGCCTTGTCTGACAGTAGGAAAACTATTGCATTATGATCTCCCTTCCGCCTCTCAACGGGTTGCGCGCCTTTGATGCCGCGGGGCGTCGCCTCAGCTTTCGGGCGGCTGCCGATGAATTGGGCGTGACCCAGGGGGCCGTGGCCCAACATGTGCGCCATCTGGAGGCTGAACTGGGTGTGACCCTGTTTGACCGGGTGCCCAAAGGGCTGGCGCTGACCTCGGCGGGGCGCAGCTATCACCAGCAGGTGGCCGCAGCCTTTTCCGCGCTGCGTCAGGCGACCTCTGAATTGCGACCTGAACCCAACAAAGTGGTGATCAGCGTCACGCCAAGTTTTGCGTCCAAATGGCTGATCCCGAACCTTCCCGATTTTGCCGCGCAACACCCGGACATTGATCTGCGGATCATGGCCACGGAAAGCGTCTCCAGTTTTCACAGCGACGGGATTGATCTGGCCATCCGCCAAGGCACGCCGCCCTTTGGTGCCATGTTGAATGCAGATCTGTTGTTTCAACAGGATATGGTGGCCGTGGTCGCGCCGTCGCTGGTGCAAAGCTGTGCGCGTCCGATCACCGCCAATGACTTGGCGGCGCTGCCAAAAATCCACGACGCGCATGACCTGTGGCCGGCCGCCCTGGCCGAGCTGGGGATCATAGATCAAGCCAGACGGGGCCTGCGCCTTAGTCAGACCGCCCTGGCGGTGGATGCGGCACTTTCGGGGCAGGGGATTGCCTTGGTCAGCCGCTTTCTGGTCGCCGATGACATCGCCGCAGGGACGTTGCTGGAGGTCGCAAAGCTACCGAACAGTAAAACACATGACTTCTACCTGTTGTCCCCGCGCAGCTCCCACCGCAATAGCGCGATCATGGCGGTGGTCGCCTGGCTCAAAGACGCGGCGGGCCCATAAACGCAATGCGCCCGCCGTTGTGATTGTGACCTTGGACCGCGTTACGCGGTCTGGGCGTGGTTTCCGAAATACATGAATTCCTTGTCCATCCCCGAAACCTCACCCGCATTCAGCGACAGGCTGGCACTGTCGAGCATTTTATAGCTGGATTGCGATTTCACCCATTCATCGGCATCCTGCAGCGTGGTCAGCGTATAGCTGGTGGTCTCGTTCAGGTAATGGGTTGGGATGATCACCTTGGGCTTCAGGCGAGAGACGATGTCATCACCCTGACCGTAGCTCAGAATATGCTGTGAGCCGTCTACTGGCAGGGTCAGAATATCAATCTCACCAATGGCGTCCCAGAATTCCTGTGGCGGATTGTGACGGTTGTCGCCCCAGATCAACGTCCGCAACCCGCCGGTTTCAATCACATAGACCACCATATCCATGTGGCTGACATTGTTGGGCGGGCAGGCTTCGACGCCAAATTCGGCCAAGGCATTGGTCCAATTGTACCATCCCGGCGCCTCACAGGCATGTTTGTCGGCAAAACCGGTGATCTTGATATCGGCGAATTCAAAATTGCCAACCATCCGGTCCAGCACCATGGTCGACACCGGTCGGTGGATCGCGTCATGGTCGAAATGGGTGTGGGTCGACATGCAGATATCGACGGGTGTTTCGGGGAATTCATTTTTGAACCACAGCCCCCACGCGCCCGATGGGTCATCGCGCCAGGGATCAAACATCACCGTCGCCCCGCTGGGAGAGGTGAATTTCAACGCGCAGTGGCCATAAAAGTCAATCGCCAGATCGCCGTCGACGGATTGGCCGGTGGTCTTTTGCAGCTCAATCACGCCGTTGTTGTTGCCCGGCTGGGTCCAATCGGTGGACTGCGCCTGCGCTGCGGTGCTCGACAAAAGCGAGGTGGCCCCGCCAACGCCCGCCGCGCCCGCAGCCATAAAGAAGGAGCGGCGGGACAGACCCGGCGTCAGCGTGTCCTTCTCACCGTTGATCAAGGTCGGTTTGAGGTTCAGATCTTCGAGTTCCATCGTGTTTTCCCTGTGCTGCTGGCGTCCGTTTGCGCGCCATTACCTTGAGGGTAACGAGGATGGGGTGGTTCCCCTGCATGGGAAAACTTTGGAGAAACCATGGGGCAAACCCCCATGGTCACTGGATCGACAACAGTTTGCTGCGCAGATTTTGACCGCTTTTTAACAGTCCCAGCTTTTTGCGGATGTTGTTGCGGTGAAATTCAACCGTGCTTGGCTCACGCGACAGGGTGCGGGCGATATCCTTGGTCGTCTGCCCGCGCATGACCATCAGGGCGATGTCCTTTTCGGTTGGGGTCAAAACCTCGATCAAATCTGTCAGCTCTCCGGGGGCGGATTGGGTGATGGAGCGCAGGTTCTCTTCCAGCAGATCCAGATAGACGCCGGCCGTTTCATCCCCCACCAGACGCGGGCGCAGCTTTTGGAGCATCGGCGTCACCAACTCGTTGATCTGGCGCGCGATTTTACCGTCATGCTCCTCCTTTGAGGTCTCCACATTCTGCAGCAAGACCCGCAATGCGATATTGGCCTCTTCCAGTTCGGCGGTGCGGTCCGCGACTTTGCTCTCCAGCTGATCCAGGCTCTCTTGTAACTGCTGTTCCAGCTGCACACGTGCCTCGGCCTCGACCAGAAGTTTCAGATCTGCCTCAATGACACGGGCAAACTGTTTGAGCCCCTCCAGAAACATCAACGCCTTTTGATTGCATTTGGTGTCCAGCACGCAAATTGTTCCAAACACGGTGCGATCCGGCCAATAAAGCGGATAGCCCGCATAAAAGCTCATCCCATGTTCCATATCGTCATTGTCGACCCAAGCCGGATCACAGGTCGCATCCTCGACGATCAGCTCCCCCTGTTCGAGCGCGCCATTGCAATAAAGCTTCTCGTGTAGATGAAAACGCAGACCCACGACATAGGGCGTCTCCTCCGCTTCATTGGCCACAAAAACCGCGTGATGGGGCGCATGGGTGCGCATCACCAGGCTTGCAGGCACATCGGCGAGATTGGCGATCACATTCACAATGCGTTGCCAGTTTTCCACCGTCTCGTTTGGGATGTCGGGCAAACCTTGCGCCATGGCCACCGTCCGCTTTTTGTCTCAGGTGCCAGATGATTGAGTGCACGAGACAGCCAGTCGAGTAAAAACTCTGCGAGACAGGTCCGAGATCTCGAAATCAGTGGGCTGGCGATGATTTTGCGGTCATCCCCCTAAGCTCAAAACGCGTATTATCTGCCGTCTTGGCGCGCTGCAGACCAAAGTCGGGACATATAATCACCATTTTTGGTGGCCACCCTGTGACCGCATTCGCACATCATTTTTTAGAGCTCATTATGAAACAGATTTTGGCACTATTGTGCCTCTTTCCATTTGGCGTCACGCCTGCATCGGCCTTTAATTCCGATGAGGTCCTTCCTTGGTTCGAAATGTCGGTCGCCTGCGAGGCTTTGGTTGCGGTGCAAAGCAAAAAGCTTTGGTCGCAATACCCAGAAACGGCGCCGGTTAATCCAAGCGCGGATTTGCAGCAGATGGCGATCCGTCACCCCACCGAAAACCTTGTTGCCACTGCGACCGAAGTGGATGGTCGCTGGGTGCTTTGCCATGTTGCTGCGGTGCCAGCGCTTCCTGTGTCGGATGCAGAGGCTTTGATCTATGCATGGGGAAACGCGCAACGCCTTGTGATCCAGGGGCCGTCTCACGTCAGTGCGATGTTACCAAGCGTCTATCAGCCTTGGTCGGAACGGCAAAGCACGCCCGCTCGTGTGCGCTGTCATGCAGGTAGCCTTATTGCGGCGACCTTTTCCTATGGCTCGACTGCCGGCGATTTTCAGGTTGGCTCGGCCAGTGAAATGCCACCGGGTGGGGAGAATCCTTGTTCGTCTAAACCCAATCGGCGTGAAGGCCGCCGTGGTGATGCCAGCCAATAAGGGGACAGGCTTGTCTTTTGTTCCCCAATTGTTCACAGTTGACCCATGGCAGATTCCACCTATGACAGCTCCGTTTTACAACCGGGACAGCGCCTTGCACGCGGGGTCGCGCGGCATTTGCGTTCGCATGGCTTTGCCTCGATCGAGGAATTCGTGCCCACGCGAGGCTTGCGGGTGGATGTGATGGGATTGGGCCCCAAAGGGGAGATCTGGGTGGTGGAATGTAAATCCAGCCGCGCGGATTTCACCTCGGACCAGAAATGGCAGGGGTATCTGGAGTGGTGTGATCGCTACTTCTGGGCCGTGGATACCGAGTTTCCAACCGAACTGCTGCCGGATGGCACCGGTCTGATCATCGGCGATGACTATGACGCCGAAATCATCCGCATGGGGCCCGAGGACAAGCTGGCCGCTGCGCGCCGCAAAAAGCTCACCCATAAATTCGCCATGGACGCCGCCCGCCGCCTGCATGTCTTGCGTGATCCACGCCCGGGGCAGGGCGTTGATCTCTTTTCCGGCGTTGATCTCCCCGACGACATTGGGCGCTGATCCGCAGCGATGGCTTACCCGGCGACGGCGCGGGCTGCCTGGGCTGCTGCCAGGATTTCTTCGGCGATGTCTTCCGCTTCTTCGGGGTCAAAATCCATCGGAATTTCAATCCCGTCTGCTTCAATGAACAGGCGGATCATGCCTTCGTCGGTGGGCCCGATTTGCAGGTTGGCTTCGATATCGCGTTCGGTATTGATGCCCATGATGGCCTCCGGCGTGAGTGGTGGGATGAGCATTTCTGCTAGCGTGCCTCACAGGCATTTGCAAGTATTCTGCGCAACCCGCGCACTTGGGGGCGGGGGCATACCTATGTCCGGAATTGTGACGGTTTTTCGCGCTTCCAGACAAAAGTTTGTTTTCCCCCTCTTGCGCTCACCAAAAACGTGCTATAAATCGCCCCGCAGTGCCGCCTTAGCTCAGTAGGTTAGAGCGCCTGATTGTGGATCAGGAGGTCCCCCGTTCAAGCCGGGGAGGTGGTACCACTACCCTCACAAGTTTCCGAAAAATAGTGCGATAGATCAACACGTTGCCAATGTGTTGGTGGTTTTGTCGACACCATGCAGTGCCGTGATTGAGTGGTGCTGCGCGAAGCCTGTGCAAAAACAAAACCGCCCCTGTGATCGGAGCGGTTGATACGTTTTCCTAAGAATTTTCTCGGGCGCGTAGTTCTATTGGGGCTCAACATCAACAGAGGATGGTTCGGTTGTGGTGGTGTTTTCGCCGCCATCCCCGACAACAATCCCCAAAATCACCGCCGTTGCGAGAACCCCAGCCGCCGGAGCGGTGGCTAGACCGGTGCCGCCCAGCGGGTTTTGCCGCGCAGTTTCAACGGCGGCAGAATTGGTGACCGCGCGGCGCGGCGCATTGGCGCGACAGGTCACTTCGATCGCGCCGCTTGGCAAATAGACTGCCGACACGGGGGTGCCACCGCCACAGGCCAACCGCACCCGCGCCTCGGCCAAGGCGGCTTCGGCCACTTGCGCATCAGCTATCTGCGGTGCGTTCAGCGCCATCAGGCTCAAGACGCCCAGACATGTGACTTTGCGTGGAAAATTGAGAAACATAAGACGTTTTTACCCTGTCACTTACCGCCGCAATGGTAATTCAGGCAGGGCCTGTGACGCAAGTATGCAGAATCCACCCGGCGTCGTTCTGCCCAGAATATACCGTAGGTTTATCGCGGCAGCTGTGCTAATTCTGAACCTGTTAAGACCCTACGCGGGCCGGGTCTTTTGGTATTGATCTATTTGGTTCTGATCCTGGAGGGATTTATGCGCGCTTTCTTTCGTCCACTGGTAACCGGCTTGTCGATTGTCGGGCTGACCGTGACACCTGCTATGGTGTCGGCGCAGTCTACTGGTGTGTTGTACACGGTGGTGGTGCCGGCCGGTGGCTTTGGCTCGTCACTGTTCTTGCGCGATCTTCTCGGCAGCCTCGCAACCGCGCGCCTGTTCTGTGGCCAGATCCAGGATCAAAGCCTGCAAGTAGACTGTCTGTCTGACCGTTTGGAACAGGTCGCCGAAGAGATCCCCGAAGGCACGGATTATGACGAGGTGCGCAGCATCCTGGCCGAAACCTCGGCTGAGCTTGGCACTCTTGCGCGGCAAAACCGCGATCGCAGCCGGGGCCGGGTCAAAGCCACGCAACCCGGACAAGGCCCCGAAGGCACCACACGTCCCCTGAATGCCATTGCACCGGACGCGCTGGCAGCCGTGAACGCGCAAGCGGTGGATATTCTCGAAGAGGCCACTACCAAACTCTTGCGCTCCGCCGACAATAAGAACCGCAACCAATACGCCCGCATCGCCGAAGCGCTGGAAAGCAACAAGGTCCTGCTACGCTCCTAAGCGCAAGCGCTCAGCGCCGGATCATTCGGGGGTGAGCGTGATCTCCTGACGGATCGCGCCCGACAGGCTGTTGAGGATCACGATGCGATCATCCGTGGTGACCACAGCGATCCAACCATCGCCAAAGGTCACGGCGCGTGCCTCGGTCCCTGCTGGCAGGGCGATATTTTCCGGCAGTTGCGGTCCGCTGTTTGACAAACGGATGACAAGCAGCGCGACAATGACTACAAGCCCGCAAACCATCACCGCAGTCAGCCCTGTCACCAATCGGCGCAGGAACTTCAGCTGGCGCGGTTCTTCCTCGGTCTCGACATTTAAAGGGTCAGTCATGGGCAGCCGCCAGATCTCATTTGTTATTGCGGAAAACCCGCCTAAGCGGCTTGATAAAGCGCTTTCGCGGGATGTGCCAGAGGAGGCGACGCTTTCACGCACCCGCCTGACCCGCCTGTTGGAGGCCGGCAGCATCCAGGTCAACGGCACCGTCGTCAGCGACGGCAAGGCGCGCGTGGCCGAGGGCGACCAGGTGGAGATCACCGTGGAAGAGGCCGACGAAAGCCATATCGGCCCCGAAGACATCCCGCTTGAGGTGGTGTTTGAGGATGACGATCTGATTGTGGTCAACAAACCCGCCGGCATGGTGGTGCACCCGGCGCCCGGCTCGCCGTCAGGGACATTGGTCAATGCGTTGCTGCATCATTGCGGCGCCAACTTGTCTGGCGTTGGCGGGGTGAAGCGTCCCGGCATTGTGCACCGGATCGACAAAGAGACCTCAGGCCTGCTGGTGGTTGCCAAATCCGACGCCGCCCACCAAGGCCTGGCTGCGCAGTTTGAGAAACACACGGTCGAACGCTACTATCGCGCCATCTGCTACGGCGTGCCTGCCAGCACCGATCCCCGTCTGCGCGGCGTGCGCGGTGCGAATTTCGAACCCGGCAATATCCTCAAACTGACAACCCAACTGGCCCGCCACAAGACCGACCGCCAACGCCAGGCGGTGCTGTTTCAGGGCGGCCGCCACGCGGTGACCCGCGTGCGCGTGGTGCAAAGCTTTGGCACGCCTGCGGCGGCCGCACTGGTGGAATGCTGGTTGGAAACGGGCCGCACCCATCAGATCCGCGTGCATATGGCGCACGCCGGTCACGGGCTGGTGGGGGACCCCACCTACGGTGGAAAACGCAAACTCTCGCCCAAGGCCCTGTCGCCCACAGCCATTGCCGCGCTGACGGGCTTTCCGCGGCAGGCTCTGCATGCCGCAGTCCTGGGGTTCGACCACCCGGTCACCGGCGCCGACCTGCGGTTTGAAGCGCCATTGCCTGCGGATATGCAGGACGTTCTGGACGCGTTGGCTTAACGGACGTCGCGTTATTCAGTAACATTTGAGGATGAGGTGTTTCGCCTCGGGCTCTGCCCGAGGCGACCGGCGCCGCGCCTTCGGCGCGGCGCTTGGCCCAACGCTGATCGTGGTTCGTAGAACCATGGAGCGGGGGCGGGAGCCCTTGTGGTGGCGGGTGCAACCAAACCGGCGCGCAGAATAAATTTCCGAATCTGTTATCGGATTTTGCGAAAATCGGGATGAAAACCGAAAAAACTCCCCAGAAAATATTACAAAATCCATATTTTTTGAAAATACCTACATCGAAATCGCATAAAATTCCTGTGGTCTCACGCGTCGCATCCGCGCTTTGGCACGGATGACAAAGCCTTCAAAACATTACCAAAACCGGAAGGTTTGCGCGCGCATTCTCCGGCGCACAGCCGCTTGCGATGTTTCAGCCCTGCACATCACTGTGACGCGCATCACAGACCCTTTCTCAAAAGCGAACTAATCAGTTTATTAATGACATGTCTTGAAGACACGTTTGTACGCACCCATATGTCTTAATGTTAAGCCCTTAAACATTACGGGAGGGACACCTAAATGGCGAATTACGCAAATCTGCCGGCCCCAACTCCAGAAGGCGGTATGAACCGCTATCTGCAGGAAATCCGCAAGTTTCCGCTGTTGGAACCCGAAGAAGAATACATGTTGGCCAAACGTTGGGTCGAAGAGCAAGACTCCAAGTCGGCCCATAAGATGGTGACATCTCACCTGCGCCTCGCGGCGAAAATCGCGATGGGCTATCGCGGCTATGGTCTGCCCCAGGCTGAGGTGATTTCCGAGGCCAACGTCGGTCTGATGCAGGCCGTCAAACGGTTTGATCCGGAAAAGGGCTTCCGCTTGGCGACATATGCCATGTGGTGGATCCGCGCCTCGATCCAGGAATACATCCTGCGCTCCTGGTCGCTGGTGAAACTGGGCACCACCTCGGCACAGAAAAAACTGTTCTTCAACCTGCGCAAGGCCAAGGCCCGCATCGGCGCGCTGGACGAAGGCGACATGCATCCCGACAATGTTGCACGCATCGCCAAAGATCTGGGCGTGACCGAGACCGAAGTGATCTCGATGAACCGCCGCATGTCCGGCGGGGATGCCTCGCTCAACGCCACGGTTGGTGCTGAGGGCGAAGGCACCATGCAATGGCAGGACTGGTTGGAAGACGAAGATGCCGACCAGGCAGGTGATTACGAGGCCCGTGACGAGCTGGAAGCGCGTCGCGAACTTCTGAGCCTGGCAATGGATGTGCTGAACGACCGCGAAAAAGACATCCTGACCCAGCGTCGTCTCGCCGATCAGGCCAAAACCCTGGAAGAGCTGAGCGGCCAATACAGCGTCAGCCGTGAACGCATTCGCCAGATCGAAGTGCGTGCGTTTGAAAAGCTGCAAAAGAAAATGCGCGACCTGGCCAAGGACAAAGGCATGTTGGCCATCGTCTAACACCAGCTTGAGACATCTCCCCCACGTGTCTCCCCAGGTGTCTCTCTCTGTCTGATGCTGCTGCATCAGGCGCATGAAAACCCCGGCCACCTAGTCGTGCCGGGGTTTCCCATGTCTGCTAGGTCGCGTCCAACACGGCATCAAACCGCTGGGCGCAGGCGATATCCACTGCCGTGATGCCACCGGCGTCATGGGTGGTGTAGCGGATCTCAAAATATCCCCAACCCAGCCGCAGATCCGGGTGATGACCGGACTGATCCGCTAGAAACGTCGCCAGATTGGTCAGATACACTGGCTTGGCAAAGCCTTTCGTCTCCACGCGTCGCATCAGGGCATTCTCGCCGTCAAGAAACACCCACTCGGGCAGGCTCTCGCGCAGGTGGGTGTCGATCTCGGCTGTCGTCAGCCGTGGCGTGTCAGCCCCGCATCGCAGGGTGGGTGTTGCAGTCATGATTTGTCCTCGGATCAGGCCACTTTGGGCGGGTATTTGGGCGCATGTAGCCCCAGCGCTTGGGCGTGGTGAATGTCCGCCATCAGGTCACGTTTGGCAGAGGCAAACAGCTGGTCCGGATCCTCCAGCACAAAATAAACCGGCTGCGGAATGTCGATGCGATAGGGCGTGCGCAGGATGTCGATAATGTCGAACGCGCGCATCTCGGGCTGCCCAGACCGGCTCCACGCCAGCTCCTCGGGGGAGGAGGCCAGGCCCGAGCCTAAAGCCTTGATCCCGCCATCCTCGCGCAAGAGGCCAAATTCAACCGTGAACCAGTAAAGCCGGATCAACCAGCTGTAGTCCTCGGGCGCACACCGGGTGCCGGTCTCACCAATCGCTTGGGAAAAATCGGCAAAGCGCACATCAGTCAACAGCGGCGTGTGGCCGAACAGCTCGTGGAAAATATCCGGCTCTTCGATGTAGTCGAAATCTTCGCGTGAGCGGATGAAGCTGGCGGCTGGAAAACTGCGATTGGCCAACATCTCAAAAAACCGACCAAAGCCGATGAGCGCAGGCACCGGATCCACCTGCCACCCCGTCAATCGTCGCAGCTGCGCACTGACTTCGATACATTGGGGCACGCGGGTCTGGGGCAGGGTGATCTTGTCAAACCCTTCCAGATAGGGGCGCGCCATATGCTGGCGGATCTGTGGCTCCTGACGCGCATAAAGGTCCCCCCAGACGGCATCATCGGCCACCGTATAGGGGATGCGCCCATCGGCTCCCTGTACTTTGGCGGCATAGGTGGTGGATTTTGGCATCAGCGCCTCCCTTTGCGTGCAACCCTGAGGTTCAGCTTTGCGCAGATCTGACAAAATAATTTGCCTCACTTGCGGAGAATGCGCCAATATGAGGTAAGATTTTGCGCGAAACCGGGAGAGATTGGAAAATGCCACTCACATTGGATGAGGCCGATCACCGCCTGTTGGCGGTCCTGCAAAAAGACGGCAAAGCCTCGCTTCAGGAACTGGCCGAGGTCGCAGGCCTGTCGCAATCACCCTGCTGGCGGCGGATCAAACGGATGGAAGAGGCCGGGCTTATCCGGGGCTATGTTGCGCGCCTTGATCCAAAAGGGCTGGGGCTCAACGCGCTCGCCTATGTCTTTGTCACGCTGATGGACCACCACGAGGACACGATTGCCGCCTTTGGCCGGTTGGTCGAAACGCAGGTGCGGATCGTGGAATGCGCCAGCATCACCGGCAGTGCGGATTTCATCCTCAAAGTCGCGGCGAAGGACCCGGAAGATCTGGAGAGTTTCCTGATGAAGGGGATCTTATCCTCGGGCCTTGTGCGTGAAAGCCAGACGCATTTCATCCTGCGCCAAACCAAATCGCGCAGCCCCTGGCCGTTGATCTAACACAGGTCCAAAGGGCAGGCGGCATGGACCCCCACGCCGCCCATTGGGTCTTACTTCGGCAGGACCGCATTCACCGCCGCAACGGTGCCTGCAACCACCTGATCCACCTCATCGCGGCTCAGACAGAAGGGCGGGGCAAAGCCCAGAATGTCCCCTTGGGGCATGGCGCGGGCGATGATCTTGGACTGTTCTAACAGCTTGGCCGAAATCTGCGGCCCGACCTTGTCACCAGCGTCAAAAAACGTGCGGCTGTCGCGATCCTTCACAAACTCCACCGCGCATAACATGCCTTCACCGCGGATCTCACCCACATGGGGGTGGTCGCCCAAAGCCTCTGCCATGGTGGCATTCAAATAGGCCCCAACCTCGCCCGCATTGGACACCAGGTTCAGCTCATCCAGCAGTTTCAGGTTCGCAACACCGGCGGCCGCCCCGATGGGATGCGCGGAATAGGTCCAGCCGTGCCCGATGGGGCCGTTTTCATCGGTGCCCTGTTCCAACACCGCCCAGACCTTGTCCGAGATGATAGATCCCGACAGCGGCGCATAGGCCGAGGTCAAGCCTTTGGCGATGGTGATTATATCGGGCTCCATACCGTAGTGGTCCGAGCCAAACATTGTGCCCAGACGGCCAAAACCGGTGACCACCTCATCGGCGACCAACAGGATGTCGTGTTTCTTCAGTACTGCCTGGATCGCCGCCCAATAGCCCGCAGGCGGCGGCACAATACCCCCGGTCCCTAGTACCGGTTCGCCAATAAAGGCCGCAATACTGTCGGCACCTTCCCGAGCAATCAACGCTTCCAGCTCGGCCACGCAATGGGCGACAAACTGTTCTTCGCTCTGATCCAGATCGGCACGACGATAGTAATAGGGTGCCTCGGTGTGGATCACCTGTTCTATCGGCAGGTCGAATTTCTTGTGAAACAGCTCCAACCCGGTCAGCGATCCGGTCACCAGACCAGAACCGTGATAACCCCGCCAGCGAGAGATTATCTTTTTCTTCTCGGGCCGACCCAGGATATTGTTGTAATACCAGATCAGCTTGACGTTAGTCTCGTTGGCATCTGACCCGCCCAGGCCAAAATAGACCTTGGACATGTTCGCAGGCGCGCGGTCCAGAATCATCTTGGACAGGGTGATCGACGCCTCGGTCCCGTGACCCACATAGGAATGGTAATAGGCCAGCTCTTTGGCCTGCGCTCCAATCGCCTCGGCAATCTCCTGACGGCCATAGCCGACGTTGACACAATAAAGCCCGGCAAAGGCATCCAGCAGTTTGGTGCCATCGCGGTCCTCGATAAACACACCAGACGCGGTCTTGATCACCCGGTTGGCGCTCTCCCCACGGGCGTGCTGCGCCAGATGGGTGGAGGGGTGGAAAAAGTTGTCGCGATCCCATTGGTCCAGCTGATCGTTTTTGAGCATTCTGAGGTTCCGTTCCGGTTAGAATTTGATCAATTTGTGTACAACGTTGGCGGATTGGTCGAATTCGTCAAGGATCATGTCGGTTTTTCTTGGTCAATCCGCGATGAATTCCGCTGAGATGTACACAATTGACCCATGACCCAATGAAGGCGCATGCCATGCCCGCAGGAACTGCCCCCTTCTCTCAGACGGAATATGACCGCCGTATTGCCCAGACCCGCACAGCCATGCAGGCGGCCGGTCTTGATCTGATTTTTGTCACCGACCCCTCGAACCAGGCCTGGTTGACCGGCTATGACGGCTGGTCGTTCTACGTCCACCAAGGGGTGCTGCTGGGGCTCGAAGGCACGCCGATCTGGTGGGGCCGTCAGATGGATGCGGTCGGTGCCGGGCGCACCTGTTGGATGGAGCTGGACGCGATCCACGGCTACGGCGACCACTATGTGCAATCCACCGAACGCCACCCGATGCAGGATCTGGCGGGCCACATCCGCGCCCTTGGGATGGACAGCGCCCGCATCGGGGTGGAGATGGAGAATTACTATTACTCCGCCAAAGCCCATGCGGTTCTGACGCAAGACCTGCCCAATGCGACGCTGGCGGATGCCACCGCCGTGGTGAACTGGCAACGGCTGGTTAAATCGGCTGAGGAGATCGCCTTTATCCGCAAAGCCGCGCAGATCTCGGACAAGGTCATGGCCACCGCCATCGACCGCGCCGCCCCCGGCGTTGCGAAAAACGAACTGGTCGCCGACATCATGCATGCGGGCATCACTGGGGTCGATGGTGCATGGGGCGACTACCCAGCCATCGTGCCGCTGACGCCCTCGGGGCTGGATGCCACGGCCGCACATCTGACCTGGAACGGGGATCCGATGCGCGCCGATGAGGCGACATTTTTTGAACTATCCGGATGCTATCGCCGCTATCACGCACCGCTGTGTCGCACCATCTACCTCGGCACGCCCCCGGATGCGGTCCGCGCCGCCGAAGCTGCCCAGCTCGAAGGGATCGAGGCCGGATTACAGGCCGCACGCGCTGGCAATCGTACCTCGGATATCGCCAATGCCTTTATGGCGGTGCTCGACAAACATGGCATCACGCGCGAGGGGCGCATGGGCTATCCCATCGGTCTCAGCTATCCGCCCGATTGGGGCGAGCGGACCGCCTCGATCCGCAGCGAAGACCAGACCGTTTTGCAGCCCGGCATGGTCTTTCATTTTATGCCCGCGTTGTGGATGGACACCTGGGGGCTTGAGACCACCGAGTCGATCCTGATCACCGCCGACGGCCCCGCCGAAACTCTCTGCGGCACCGAACGTAAACTCTTCGTAAAAGACTAGGAAAGGCAGGGCGTGTCCATGGATAGACTGCACCGCGCCAAGGCGCTTCTGGCCGATCTCATCGCCTTTCCGTCGGTCTCAGCCGACAGCAATCTCGACCTGATCGCCTATGTCGCACATGTGCTGGAAGAAGCCGGCGCGCGGGTCGATATCTCACCGTCTCCTTGTGGGACCAAAGCCAACCTTTTTGCCACCATTGGCCCCGATGTGGCGGGCGGTATCTTGCTGTCCGGCCACAGCGATGTGGTGCCGGTCACCGATCAGGACTGGACCAGCGATCCGTTTCAAATGGTCGAACGCGACGGCAAGCTTTTTGGGCGCGGGGCCTGCGATATGAAAGGGTTCCTGGCCGCGATGCTGACCATGGCTCCGGTTCTTGGCGCCCAAGTCCGCGACCGCCCACTGCATTTCGCCATCACCTATGACGAAGAGGTCGGTTGCCTGGGCGCGCAACATCTGGTGGAACGGCTGCAGAAACAAGGTGTTAAACCCTCCGTTGCGATCATTGGTGAACCGACCATGATGCGCATCATCGAAGGCCACAAAGGTTGCCACGAATACACCACGCGTTTTGTCGGTCTGCCGGGGCACAGTTCGCAACCGGACAAGGGTGTGAACGCGGTGGAATATGCGGCGCGTTTCATGAACCATCTGCTGCAGATCAAAGACCAGCTGCGCGGCATGGCCCCCGCCGACAGCCGCTTTGACCCGCCTTGGCCAACGCTCAACATCGGCGAAATCTCCGGCGGGGTGGCCCATAATGTGATCGCCCCCACGGCCACGGTCGCCTGGGAAATGCGCCCGGTTCATCCGACAGATGTGCAGTTCGTGTGGGAGAGTATTGATCGCTTTTTCACCCAAGACCTGCTGCCCGCGATGCAGGCGATCTCCCCCGACGCGGTGATCGAGACCGAGGTGATCGGAGAGGCCGCCGCCCTGGTGCCCACAGCCGACAACGCCGCCCGCGAACTGGTCGCCAGTCTGACGGGTCAGAACACGGCGAGCCTTGTGTCCTTTGGCACCGAAGCCGGGATTTTTCAGGCGCTGGGCACCCATGCGGTTGTCTGTGGTCCGGGTTCGATCGAGCAGGCGCATAAGGCCGATGAGTTCCTTGCGGTGGATCAGCTGGCTGACTGTCTTGAGATGCTCGATGGGCTTGGAGCGCGGCTGAATGGGTGACACGACACCCGATCCTTCTGCGACAGTACGCGACCGCCACGAAGCCCTGCACGCTGAGATCCGCCGCCGGATTTGCCTGTTGGATTACGCCCCCGGTCAGCGCCTGTCCGAGGTCGCCTTGGCCGAGGAATTTGGCACCTCCCGCACGCCTATGCGCCGGGTCCTTGCGCGGCTTGAGGATGAGGGGCTGGTGCAGTCGTTGCACGGGGTTGGCACCTTGGTCACCGACGCTGATATCGCGGCGCTGGAGCAGGAATACCACCTGCGGCTTGAACTGACCGAGCTGACCGGACGGCTGGACCCGGTGATGCCGGATGCGGTGTTTCTGGCGACGTTGGATCAGTTGATCGCACGCGGCGCGCAGATGGTGCGCGATGGCACCCCGCGCGATTTCACCGCCTTTGATATGGAGGTGTTTCAGGTGCTGCTACAGCTCACTGGAAACCTGCCGTTGCGCGATACGCTGGAGCGGCTTTACTATAAAACCAAACGCATCTGGCTGACCGCCGCGATTGAGGCGCAGCTGGATTTACAGGCCGAATTTCGTATCTTTCATCACGAGTTGGAGGCGATCCGAATTGCGCTGCACTCAGGCGATCTGGACGCGGTGGCACATATTCAGCGGGCGCATATCTCCATGAGTTTTCAACGTCTGCGCAAGCAACGGGATTGAGGCAACTTCAGCGCCTCCGAGGGTTAACAAATGCTTGCAATGTTTCGCACGCGAAACAATTGACCGTTTGGACAAGGTGATTTCACGGCAACGCTGGCGTCGGCAACCCGCAATCAGGGCCAGGCCTTGGCTATTGCACAGGCCTCGGCAAAGCGTGCGGGATCTGGGACAAAGCCCGTCTCGGGGCGATAGGTCTTTTGCGACGCTGCAAATGGCAGTTCAACACCGCAAAAACGTGCGGCCATTTGGGCGGCGCTAAAGGCCGTGATGTCCGGCATCTGGGCCACCGCGATCTCACGCTCCAGCACATTGGCGAGCAGCTGACAGAACCAGGGGTTCTGGGTCATGCCGCCGTCCACCAGCAATGCTCCGGTCTATGGCAGGACCTGTTCCATCGCGCCGTAAAGGTCGGATGCGCGATAGGCGATCCCTTCCAACAGGGCCTGCATCATCTCGTGTTGGGTGGTGGCCAATGTCAGGCCCAGCCAGGTGCCTTTGGCCCCGTTGTCCCAATGGGGGCAGGCCAGACCGGCCAGCGCCGGCACAAAGGCGAGACCGCGCGACAGGGCGTGGCCGTCAAATCCAGTCAGCGCGCTGTAGTCTGAGAACAACCCCAAGCCGCGCGCCCAATCCACTGCCGACGCAGCCGTGTGAATGCCGCCGTCCAGGGCATACTGCACCTCTTGCCCGGCCTCACGCCAAGTAACCGTTGGCAGCACCCCATGTGCCAGAGCTGGGCATTGCGGCCCGACAAACGGCTGGGCAAAGGCCCCGGTGCCAAAGGTGAATTTGGTCTGCCCGGCTTGGGTGACCCCATGGCCATACAGGGCCGCTTGCTGGTCGACCCAAGGCGGTCACCAACGGCAGGTCATCGACCGCTCCCAAATCGCCGCTGCAATCGCCGATCTTGGGTAAACAGTTGATCGGCACGCCGAACAGCGCACGTAGGTCGGCGTCCCATTGACCGGTTTGCAGGTTCATCAGGGACGTGCGGGAGGCGGTGGCGACATCCGTTTCAAACCGTCCCGTCAGCCGGTCGCGCAAAAACACATCCGTGGTGCCAAGGCGCAGGTGTCCGGCCGTGGCAATGGCGGCAGCCTGCGGGATATTTTCCATAATCCAGCCAAGCTTTGAGGCCGAAAAATAAGGGGTCACTGGCAGGCGCGCGATCGTCGCGACATGATTGGTTGCGGTCTTGGCGATCTGGGGGCAGCGGTCGGTGGTGCGCGCATCCTGCCAGACGATGATGGGGCTGATGGGGGTTCCGGTTCGCGCGTCCCAAGCCAGACAGCTTTCTCCCTGTTTTGACAGGGCAAAGGCCTGCGCGCCCCGCCGCAATCGCATCCGCCACATGGGATAGGATTTCGTTTGGGACATGTTCCACCCAGCCGGGATGCGGGTGGATCTGCGCATGGGCAGCGGCGTGGAGTTTTTGCATCTGACCTGAGCGCCCAAACAAAAAGGCCGAGGTCGAGGTGGTGCTTTGACCGATGGCTAGAAAACTCATGGCTCCTCGCGCAGCGCGATGGTTGTGGCGTCTTTTGGCAAGGGGATTTCGATCCGCCGTGCCGGGCGGCTGTTCAGTTTTGCGCGCATCCCGCCATAGGTGAGCGTGGCTTTGACGGGGTGGTTCAGGCCGAGTTGCAGCTAGCCAAAGGCAGCATTAGATGGGGTCTCGCTGGTCTGCGCGATGCGCTGGGGCGTGTGCCAGGCGATGGCGTTGTCCACAGCCCGCACGGTCTGGGTCGGTGCCGGGTCAGGCAGCTGGCCTTGGGTGGCGGCAAAATAGACCGGGTCAGAGCAGCGGCCAAACTGGTCAATCTCGGGCCCGCGGGTGCTGGGGTCGACCACCAGGTGACTGGCCCGAAGCAGCGCGTTTTTCGGCCGAAATGCGCCGGTGATCACCACGGCGTCGCAGGCGATCCGGCGCTCTGTCTCGCCCGATTTCAGGGTGACGCCGGTGACCCAGTCGCGGCCATGGATCGCGGTGATCTGGGTGTTCAGATGCACCGGGATACCCAGGACACGCGGCGGCCAGCGCGCCGCGCCATAGGTAGTGAGGTTGGCGTTCGGCTCGACCATCGCAACAGGGCGGGCACCGCTGTGACGACAAGTCATCAGCGCGGAAAAGGAGACCAGCTCGCTGCCCAGAATGATCGGGCGTTTGAAGGGACTTTTCTGTGCCAGATAGACCAGCCCCTGCAGCGCGCCGGTGTTCATGACGCCGCCAGGTTTGGTGCCGCCTATAAACCGCGCCGCCCGGCTGGTTTCCCGCACGCCGGTTGCGATCAGCACCCGGTTTGCCTGCACCCGGTGCAGCCCGGTTGGGGTCGACAGATCCACGCTGCCCTGCGGATGGAGCGCGACAACGGTTGTCCGGGTATGGATGTGCGCACCGTGGTTCTGGGCGCAGGCAATCAGGCGGCGCGCGTAGTTTTGACCACCCATGATGCGACGAAATTCGCGCCAGCCATACGGCGAGTGGCCGCAATGGCGCGGGATGCCGCCGGCCGCGTTTTCGCGGTCGACCACATGCACCTCAAGCCCCTGCTCGGCAAGCACGGAGGCCGCCGACAGACCGGCGGGGCCTGCACAAATGATCAGCACGTCAAGGGTTTGTGGCGGGCTCATGTCTTGGCCTCTTCCGGGCAGGTGAACCCAGTCAGTTTTTCGATTTCGCCAGAGCAATAAAACCCCTGGCAACGCCCCATTGTGGCCCGTGTTCGCCGTTTGAGCCCGGCGAGGTTTGTCGCGCCCAAGGGGCCCTCAAGCGCCATCTCGATCTCGCGGCGGGTGACTTTTTCACAGTGACAGACGATGCCATCATTGCCAGGCAGGGCCCAGTCACGTGTCCCTTTCTCTGCCATCATAGCCATCGTCGGCCATGTTACACCGGCGGGCGGGACGAATTGGCCTGAGAAAGCCTTGGCCACCCGTTCTGCGATCCCCAAAGCTGCGCTGAGCCCGGTGGAGCGGATGCCGCCGATGGTCACCATGTTTTCGCTGTGATGGCGGATCTGATATTCCTTGTCGTTGCTGGCGGGGCGCAGCCCGGCATGGGTGGTTGTTACTTCCTCATCCGCGAGGGCGGGCCTGATCCATCAGCTCACCAAGCTTTGCCTCCTGCGCGTCGTCCCAGGCCAGAACCAAGGCACCGCAGCGGTCGATCGGCAGGTTCAGCTGGGCGTGGATCTGTTCGTATTGGCGATAACCTTCCTGGACGCAGGCCAGTTCGACGGACCCTTGGGGCGCGTCAAAGCCCGAGTGCAAAATGGCCGAGTTCGCCTTGGACGCGCCATCCAACACATCCACCGCCTTTTCCAAAACGATGACGCGCGCGCCCTCCAGAGTGAATTTGCGCGCGATGGCGCATCCCACCAAGCCCGCACCGATGACGGCGATATCATATGCGTCATGTGGTTTTGGAACGGCCATATGGTCTCCTCGTAGGACGCCGGTTCCGGGAGGCACCTACCGCATGGGTTCGTTTCGCGCAAATAATGCCCGAATGGTCAATGAAAATCCAAATCTGCAGACTGATCGGGCGAAAATGCGTTGACTATTTGGGCAGCGCTACGCCCTCATCAAATCGATCTGGCTCGCAAAAACGATGTTTTTAGCGAGTCGCTCAGCACGTTTTAACTACTGCGAAAGCCAAACCGACCAATGGCACTCAAGCCTAAAGACCGACAGAACGAAATTGCTAACCTCATCGCCCAAAAGGGCGAAATGAGCGTCGAAACCCTAGCCGAGACATATGATGTTTCACTGGAAACCCTGCGACGGGATCTGGCGCGCCTGTCCGAACAGGGACGTATTCGCAAGGTGCATGGCGGTGCCAAACCGGCGCAGCTGCACAGTGAGCCGAGCTTTGCGGAACGGATGACCGAGGATCTGGAAGAGAAACAGGCCATCGGATACAAATTGCGCGCCGAGCTGCGCGATGGCGACACGATTTTTATGGACACCGGATCGGCCACGCTGATCGCCTGTGACGCGCTTTTGGGCATGAACGGGCTGACGGTGATCACAAACTCGGTTCTGGTGGCGCAAAAGCTTGGGGCTGAGGCGGGGATCACCGTCTATTTGCTAGGCGGGGTCTATGGCTCTGGCAATCAGCAAACCCTGGGGGTGATGGTGCGTCGGCAAATCGAAAGCTTTTATGCGGACCACGCGGTGCTGACCCTGTCTGGCCTCGATGTCAAAGCGGGCATTACCTATGCCGACCCGCAAGAGGCAGAGGTGGCCGAGGCCATGGTGCGCCATTGCGAACAGGTCACCTATCTGGTGACATCGTCGAAATTCGGACGCCGCGCCGCCTATCGCACCGGTGGGCTGGCTGAAATTGACAAAGTGCTGACGATGGATCCGCCGCCCGAACCGCTGGCGTCCGAGCTGGCGCTGGCCGGTGTCCAGATCTCCACCGAACAAGAGGATGACAATGCCTAAGTCCCTGCGAACCTATGTGCGGTGGGTCGACTGCGTGTCGGATTACACCGGTATTTTTGCCATGTACCTGATCTTTGCAATGGTCGGCGTGCTGATCCTGGATGCGGTGACATCCGGGCTGCAGATCTATCTGCATTGGTGTATCGAACTCGCCCAGTTCATCCTTGCGGCCTATTACTTTATGGGCGGCGCCAAGACGATGAAGGACGGCGACCATGTGCGCATGGATCTGCTGTATGACCGCCTGTCGCCCAGAGGCAAGACGATCACCGATCTGGTGACGATTTCCTGCCTGCTGTTTTATCTGGTGATCATGTTCATCGGCGGCATGTCGTCCCTGGGATATGCGATTGAGACGGGCGAGCGGCGGTTTTCCATGTGGAACCCATCGTTGATCCCGATCAAGGCGCTGATGGTGATCTGTCTGGGGCTGATGATCCTGCAGACCGTCTCTGAAATCATAAAACACATTGCTGACCTGTGCGGCGAACCGATGACCCCGGCAAATACGCTCGCCGCTGAGGAGACGACTTCATGAGCTACGAACTTATTGCTCTGACCATGTTTGCCACGATGATGGTGCTGTTGCTGACCGGCCAGCGTGTCTTTGCGGCGATCGGCTTTGTGGCCTCGATCATGGTGCTGCTGCTTTATGGCAATGGCGGTGTCGAGATCCCGTTTTCGGCGACGTTCAAGCTGTTCAACTGGATCCCGATGCTGACGCTGCCCCTGTTTATCTACATGGGCTACATCCTGTCCGAGGCGGGGATTGCCGAAGATCTGTATAAGATGTTGCACGTCTGGTTTGGCCGGGTTGGCGGCGGGCTGGCCATTGGGACGATTTTTTTGATGGTGATCATTTCCGCGATGAACGGCCTGTCGGTTGCTGGCATGGCCATTGGCGCGACCATTGCGCTGCCCGAGATGTTGCGGCGGGGCTACGACAAAGTTCTGATCACCGGGGTTGTGCAAGGGGGATCCTCTTTGGGGATCCTGGTGCCGCCCTCGGTGGTGATGGTGCTCTTTGCGATGATCGCCCGCCAACCTGTGTCGCAGCTGTGGCTGGCGGGATTGATCCCCGGCCTGATGATGGCGGCGATGTTTGTGATTTATGTAGTCATCCGCACGCGGATAAACCCTGCGCTGGCCCCGACCGTGTCCGACGACGAGCTGAATATGCCGTTGTCGGACAAGCTGAAACTGCTGTCGGCCGGCATTATCCCATTTGCGATTTTCTTTACCATGACGGGTCTGTTCATCATGGGCATCACCTCGCTGGTGGAAAGCGCGGCTGTGGGCGCGACCTCGGCCACATTGGCGGCGGCGATCAAGGGGCGGCTGTCCTTGAAGATGGTGCACGAGACCGCGCGCAAGACGCTTGGCGTGTCCTGCATGTTCCTGTGGTTGATCCTGGCGGCGCTGGCCTTTGGCGCGGTGTTTGACGGGATCGGTGCGGTGCGCGCGATTGAGAACCTGTTTATCAACAACTGGGAGCTGACGCCCTGGCAGGTGATCATCATGATGCAGATCAGTTTCGTGGTGATGGGCATGTTCCTGGACGACACCGCGATGCTGGTGATTGTTGCGCCGCTTTATGTGCCGCTGGTCAAGACGCTGGACCTGGGCTTTGACAATCAGATGATCTGGTTTGGCGTGCTTTATACGATGACCTGTCAGATCGCCTATATCACGCCGCCCTTCGGCTATAACCTGTTCCTCATGCGGGCGATGGCGCCCAAAGAGATCACGCTTCCCGACATTTACCGTTCGATCTGGCCCTTCGTTGCGATGATGACGTTCACGATCGCGCTGGTAATGATTTTCCCACAAATCGCGCTTTGGCTGCCTGAGCTTGTGCGGAATTGATCACCTCCTCCTCCAAATCCACGTCCGACAGGAAGGTCATAAAATGACTGAGAAAACAAAACAAAGCCCGTCAGAAAAAATCCTGACATCCCGCCGTAAGTTCCTCACCACCACTTCCGTTGGTGCGGCGGCTACCCTTGCTGCGCCTGCGGCCATCGCCCAACAGGGCCCGATCAAATGGCGTCTGCAGACCTATTCCGGCGCGCCGCTGGGGGCGCATGTGATCAAGCCGCAGATCGAGGCCTTCAACACCGCCGCCAATGGCGACATGGAGATCGAGCTTTATTACGCAGACCAGCTGGTCCCAACCGGCGAATTGTTCCGCGCGCTGCAAAACGGCACCCTGGATGCGGTACAATCGGATGAGGCAACCATGGCCTCTCCGGTGGATATCTCTGTCTTTGGCGGCTACTTCCCCTTTGCCACCCGCTACTCGCTCGATGTGCCGGCGCTGTTCAACTACTACGGTCTGAACGAGATCTGGAAAGAAGCCTATGACGAGGTCGACAATGTGACCTGGCTGTCTGCGGGCGCTTGGGATCCGTTGCATATCTTCACCAAGGATCCGATCAACTCGCTGGCGGATATGCGCGGCAAACGCGTCTTTGGCGTGCCAACGGCCGGCCGCTTCCTGTCGCAATACGGTCTGATCCCTGTGACCGTGCCATGGGATGACGTGGAAGTTGCACTGCAAACCGGTGAGCTGGACGGCGTGGCCTGGTGTGGCTTTACCGAAGCATACGAGGTCGGCTGGGCGGACATCTGTAACTACGCGCTGACCAACTCGGTCACCGGTGCGTGGTTCGGGTCGTATTTTGCCAATACCGAAAGCTGGAACAAAGTGCCCGCGCATTTGCAGGAACTGTTCAAGATCACCATCGACCAGTCGCACTACTATCGCGCCACATGGTATTGGGGTGGCGAAGCCAAGCTGCGCACCGAAGGTGAAAAGCTTGAGCTGACCTCGATCCCTGATGAGGAATGGTCAACAGTTGTGCAGGATTCCTCGAAATTCTGGGATGAGATCGCCGCAAAAGGTGGCCGTCCGCAGAAAGTTGTCGACGCGTTCAAAACCTATGCGGCAACAATGGAAAAAGCGGGTTATCCGTACCGTTAAACGAACCCTTCGGGCGCATCTGGCATCACCGATGCGCCCGTCTCCCTCATACGCGATGGCACCGGCCGGCTGCGTGTGACACAGAATTTGATTTAGGCACGTCATGGCGCATTACCGATGTAACTTGGGCGGAGAGCTGTTCCGTTTTGGCAGTCTGGGCGAGGTGATGGCCAAGGCCACGCCGGGACGGTCGGGCGACGCGCTGGCGGGGTTGATCGCAGGCTCGGATGTGGAGCGGGTGGCGGCACAGATGGTTCTGGCCGATCTACCACTCAAGGATTTCCTGTCTGAGGCTCTGATCCCTTACGAGACGGATGAGGTCACCCGGCTGATCATGGACAGCCATGACACTGCGGCCTTTGCGCCGGTGTCCCATATGACCGTCGGCCAATTTCGCGATTGGCTGTTGTCGGATCAGGCCAGCGCACCAGTGTTGAAATCCCTGGCGCCCGGATTGACGCCCGAGATGGTGGCGGCGGTGTCCAAGCTGATGCGCAACCGGGATCTGATTGCGGTGCCGCGCAAGATCGACGTGGTGACCAGCTTTCGCTCCACCCTGGGCCTTGCGGGGCGGATCGGGTCACGGCTGCAGCCCAACCACCCGGCGGATGATCTAAAAGGCATCGTGGCCTCCACCCTGGATGGCCTGTCCTATGCGGTGGGGGATGCGGTGATTGGCATCAACCCGGCCACCGACAATATCCCCACGGCCATGTCGCTGCTGTCGATGCTGGACGAGCTGATCGCCCGCTATGAAATCCCGACCCAAAGCTGCGTGTTGACCCATGTCACCAACTCGATCGAAATCATGAACCGCGGCGCGCCGCTGGATCTGGTGTTTCAATCGGTGGCTGGCACCCAGGCGGCCAATGATGGTTTTGGGGTGACGCTTGCGATGTTGAAAGAGGCGCATGAAGCCGCGCTGTCTCTGAACCGGGGCACGGTGGGCAACAATGTCATGTATTTTGAAACCGGCCAGGGCAGCGCCTTGTCCGCTGAGGCCCACCACGGGGTGGATCAGCAAACGCTTGAGGTGCGCGCCTATGCGGTCTGTCGCGCCTTTGATCCGTTGATCGTCAACACGGTCGTGGGCTTTATCGGGCCAGAGTATCTTTATGACGGCAAGGAGATCACCCGCGCCGGGCTAGAAGACCATTTCTGCGGCAAACTCCTCGGCCTGCCGATGGGCTGTGATGTTTGTTACACCAACCACGCCGAGGCGGATCAAAACGATATGGATGTGCTGATGACCCTCTTGGCGGACGCGCGCGCCCATTTCCTGATCGCGGTGCCGGGGGCGGATGACATCATGCTGAATTATCAAAGCCTCTCGTTCCACGACATGGCCTATTTGCGCAACGCCTTCGGCCTAAAAGCCGCGCCTGAGTTTGAGAGCTGGCTGGAGGGCATGGGGCTGATCAATGACCACGGCCATCTGATCGACAGCACACACGGCACGCAGCGCCTGCTGGAGGCCGCATCATGAGCGCGCCCACTGATACTCGTGACCCCTGGGCAAAACTGCGCGCTGCAACGCCTGCGCGCATTGGGCTGGGACGCGCTGGAACCGGGCTGCCGACCTCCGACAATCTCGACTTTCAATTTGCCCATGCGCGGGCGCGTGATGCGGTGCATTCGGCGCTGGACGTGAGCCGCCTTGAGCAGGATTTGGCAGCGTTTGAGGTGATCCAAGTGACCTCTGCCGCGCCGGACCGGGCGACCTATCTGCGCCGCCCGGATCTGGGGCGACGTTTGGGCGCGAATGAGGGCGCAAATCTGCCCGCCCAGCCTTGTGATGTGATGTTTGTCATTGCCGATGGCCTGTCCTCGGCTGCGGTGCAAACCCATGCAGCGGCGGTCATTGAAGCGGCTTCGGCAAAGCTCACAGGGTTTGCGATTGGCCCGGTTGTGATCGCCACCCAGGCGCGGGTTGCCATCGGGGATGAGATCGGCCAGGCCATCGGCGCGCGGTTGACCGTGCTGTTGGTGGGCGAACGTCCCGGCCTGACGGTGGCGGACAGTCTGGGGGCCTATCTGACCTATGGGCCAGCGCCCGGCGTCAAAGACAGTGCCCGCAATTGCCTGTCCAACATCCACGCCAAAGGCGGCATGAGCTATGATCTGGCGGCCGAGAAAATCGCCTGGCTCACCCGCGCGGCCTTGCGGATGGAACTGACCGGCACCGGGTTGAAAGAAGAGGCCGACCCCACAGAGATCCCGGATGCATCCGACGCCACCCAGGCGCTGAACACGCCGCAGACGTAGGTCGGGTTTACATCCGTTGTTCCTAGGGTGTTGGTTCCACCTCAAAGGACGCGCAAAAGGCGCATATGTCCATGAGTTTTCAGCGTCTGCGCAAGCAGCGTGATCGAGGCAACTTCAACTTTCCCGGGGTTAACAGATGCTTGCAATGTTTCGCACGCGAAACAATTGACCGTTTGGACAATCAAAGAGTTTTGCAACGATTTGGGAGCGGGGCACTGAGTTTAAAAGGTTTGCCCTTCACAGCCCGTTGCATTGGCTAAAAGTTTAATGAGATTTTTGGCGGTCAACAGGCGGCGCGCCACAGCAACCTACGCAGGCGATTAATTTGTGTAACGCCCAATGTAATCCACAAAGTAGACCTAGATACTGCATGCGGCGAAGGTCTCAAAAGAGCCCATGTCGACCAATGCTGCGGGATGCACAAATGTCAGCAAAGCGCAGTAAGCGGGCACGAATTGAACTCTAACAGCATCAAAGTTCGCTGGACTGACTTGGCGAAGGATTCGGCGGAGGACAGGACCAAGCCCACTAAGACTGATCTTGCGCCTTAATGCCATGCCAACAGCAGCAAAGAACCGACAGTGCGCGATCTTTGGCTCCCGAATGGTGCTGATCCATTTGTAGTGGCCTTAGAGATTGTGTTTTGCATTCAATGAAAATTTCTTTGGCACGCACCATACACTTCCCTCAGTGCGAACAACCGTGACAAAAAAGAGCGGCACAAATAATGGCGGGCCGAGTAACGTAGTGCTTCTCACAAAAACAAAATGCGTTGCCAATCGGGCAACGCATCCCTGCTTGAAGTATTCTTCCAGACGTATCTCGTGTCGCATAGCATCGGATGCAAATTGAAATGAAAGGTTCAGCGATGTCCGCGTCTCTCAGCATGATCGAACAAAAACTAGAATCCATGGGATTGAAGTTGCCGTCACCTCCTCGTCCAATCGCCAACTACCTACCTGCTGTGGAAGTTGGAAATATCCTCTACGTTTCAGGCACGCTCGGCACGATCCGTGATGAAAATGATCAGGATATCATACCGATCAAGGGTAAGTTGGGCGGCGAATTAACCATCGAGCAGGGCTACGAGTCTGCAAAACTTATGGCCCTAAACCACCTTGCTTTGATGAAAAAGGCCATCGGTGACCTGGACCGAATTGAGCGCATCGTAAAAATGGTTGGATATGTGAATTCTGCGCCTGGGTTTACCGAAGCGCACCTGGTTCTAAACGGGGCGTCCGACCTCTACGAAGCCCTATTGGGCACAGAACGCGGCAAACACGCGCGTGCGGCTCTGTTTCAAAACGAACTTGGCTTGGATGCACCGGTCGAAGCGGAAATGACCGTTCAGTTGAAATCCTAAATCAATCTTCGTTGATCCACCAACGTTTGCGGGCGGCCTTCAAGGCTGCCTCATCTTTTTCTTCCCACTCCGAAAAGCGATCTTCCGCGAATTTGGCGAATAGTTCAGCCGCCGGAGAGAGAGCCCTCTGCCGTCGGCGCGCAATCGAAAGGTGCCGGTGATCAAAGGCTGAACATTGTAGATTTACGGGAACCAGAACATCCGCGTTGATTTCTGAATAGACCGCCTGCGCTGGTACAAAGAATACCGCATTGTTCAAAAGCGCGTAGCTTCGCAGAAACTGAAGTTTGTTACTGATTGTCTTAGGTGCAACCTGTGCTTTTTGCTTTTTGGCGATGCGTTTGATCAATTGGCTAATCCCAAAACTGCTGTCGGGAAGCACGTGATCATAGCCCATCAACTCAGGCAATTCGATCGGCCGACCATCTGCAAGCGTATGTTTCGAAGGAACAAAAGCTTTCAAAGGCTGATGGTAATGCGCGAAGGCTTCGAGCGCGTGGTGGTTTGAAAAATCGTACACAAAGCCAATGTCAGCCTGATATCGATCCAATGCATCCACGGTTTCATCGCGGCTGGCGACCACAATTTCAAAGGTCACGTCCGGGTAGGCTTCATTGAATTCTGTTAAAATTCGGGGCAGGAAATTTTCGGTGATGCCTTCAACCGTGGTAATGCGGATTTCACCTCGGTGCAGCGCGCGCAGATCGTCGATATCTGACTGTACAAGATGCAATTGTGCTTCAATTTTCAAACCATGCGCCCAAAGCCGTTCTCCGGCTTCGGTTAAGCGAACGCCGTCTGACCTGCGGTCTAGCAACACGCAGTCCAACTCATGCTCTAGAGCAGAGATCTGGCGGCTGATGGCAGAGGCGGCAACGTGAAGCCTTTCAGAAGCACGCCGTATCGATTTACATTTGGCGACTTCAAGGAAGTATCTTAAAGCGTTTAAATTCATAGCTTTACCCCTGTTACGTTGCTCAAAGTTAAGGCAATTTGCAAATGCCGCTGTTGCCGATTCAGCAACGCGCTCATCGCAAGTTAATGCTACCTGCGCAGAAAAATGCAATGCCATAGTTAATCCAGTGAATGGGGATACGCTAAGACAGAACTTGTTTTGCTCCCAATTCATCCCTTCACGGGGCATGACCTTAAAGGTCTCAAGAATAGGACCACAAAGTGGCCACCTGAATACTCTGTTCAACGAGAGGAACGTCCAATGAAACTATTCACCTTCGCCTCAGCGCTTGCCGCTACTGTTGCGATGTCTGGTGCTGCATGGGCAGAAACCATTCAACTGCGCCTTGGCCACACTGGTGCGCCCACACACCACTATCAAACCATTTCGCAAATGTTTGCGGATACCGTGAAAGAACGCACGGGGGGTGCCGTCGAAATCCAGGTGTTCCCTGCGGACCAACTTGGCAAGCAGCTTGAAGCTGTAGAAGGCACAATGCTGGGCACACAGGATATCTTCCTGGTTTCTGATACCGTTCTGTCGAACTGGATCCCAGACATGGGCATCCTGAACCTGCCGTTCCTCTTTTCTTCCTTGGATGACGTTCACGAAGTTCTGGAAGGCCCAGTTGGCGATAAGCTGGAGGCCAAAATGGAAGGCTCCGGCGCTTTGGTCATCGGCTGGTGGATGGGTGGTCTGCGTAACATCACAAACAACGTGAAACCGATCGAACAGCCATCTGATTTGGACGGTGTGAAAATCCGTGTGCCTGAAGGCGAAGTCTTTGTTGAGACTTTCAAAGCCATGGGTGCCAACCCGGTGGTGATTTCCTTTGGCGAGCTTTATTCCGCTCTGCAACTTGGCACTGCTGACGCTCAGGAAAACCCACCAGCGCACATCCTGACCAAGAAGTTCTATGAAGTTCAGGCCTATACCACCAAGTCGGCGCATATCTACCTTGGTTCACCGCTGATCATGAACGAAGCCAAGCTGATGTCGATCCCGGAAGAGCACCGCAAAGTGTTGCTGGACACGGCAACCGAAATGGCAGCTGTACACTTGAAAATGGTGAATGATCTGGAAGATGGTCAATGGGCAGAGTTGGCAGAACTGGGCAACCAGATCAACGATGTGGACACAACCCCTTTCAAAGAAGCCACAGCGCCTGTGATTGACATGTTCAAAGGCAAGCTTGACGCTGCGATTATCGAAGAAATCCAAGCACAGCTTGCAAACTAGACTGAATAGCCCTGCAGCGTGACGATGCGCTGCAGGCCAAACTGGGGGCTCACATGGCAGTTTTGAATTGGTTAGAAACTGTGATTAGGGCGGTAGCGGGGATTTGTCTCTTTGCAGTTTTTGCCTTGGTAACAGCCCAAGTCGCTAGTCGCTTCATATTTAATTTCTCCCTGGCCGCCGCAAGCGAACTGTCGATCTACGCAATGATCTGGTCGGTCTTTTTGGGGGCTGCGGTCGCTTTCCGTCGCAATGGGCATATTGCCATGGACATCTTGAAGGCGCGTTTGCCCGAAAAGCTAGACAAGATCGCGAACCTGCTGATTTTCGTGGTGCTCGCAGTTTTCCTCTGTCTGGTGATTGTCAAAGGGTATGAACTTTCGCAACGCGCAATGCTGCAAAGATCACCCGCAGCAGGCCTGCCTGTTGGCTTTATCGCCTTCGCGATGCCCGTTGGTTCTGTCCTTGCTCTTATTTTCTTAATCGAAGGCCTCTTCGTATCTGTGCCTGCGGAAGACCACCATGACTGAGATCCTCTTTCCGACCCTTTTTGTTCTGCTGATTCTGGGGGTTCCGGTCGCGTTTTCCTTGGGGATGGCTTCGGTTGTGGCGCTTTATTTTGCCAGCCCGATCCCACTGCTGATCCTGCCACAAAAATTGTTTAACGGGCTGAATGGCTTTCCATTCCTGGCAATCCCGCTGTTCCTGCTGGCTGGCAACATCATGGCCGCGGCGCAGATTTCGGAACGGCTGGTCAAACTGGCGGGGCTTGGTTTGGGTCGCTACCCCGGCGGGCTGGCACAAATGTCGACCGGCGCGTCTGCGTTCTTTGGTGCGATTTCTGGGTCCGCCCCAGCAACAACATCCGCCATCGGGTCGATCCTGATCCCGTCGATGAAACGTCGCGGTTATCCTGCGCCCTATGCGGGGGCCGTGGTTGCCTCTTCGGGCGCGCTTGGGCTAATCATCCCGCCCAGCCTGACCATGGTGGTCTATGGCACCATTGCCGATGTTTCGATTGGGGATCTCTTTATCGCTGGTATCCTGCCCGGTGTGACCATCGCTTTTGCCCTTGGCGTGGTGAACTACATCCTTGCCAAGAAAAATGGCCTTAAGGGGGAAGCCTCGAATAAAGAGATAAAAAAAGGCAAAGTGATCGCTGAAAGCGGCCTTGCGCTGATTATGCCGGTCATCATTCTGGGGGGGATATACGGCGGGATTTTTACACCCACGGAATCCGCCGCCGTTGCCTGCCTTTACGGTCTAATTGTTGGCCTCTTCATCTATCGCTCGATTTCGGTCAAATCACTGGGGCCGATTTTCATTAATACCGCCATTAGCTCAGCGATTGTGATGTACCTCATGGGCACTGCAAACGCCTTTTCCTTCATCATCACCGCTGAACAAGTCCCGCAGACGGTGGCAATATCTATCCTGGACATCAGCCGGGATCCGACGCTGATCATGTTTCTGATATTGCTTCTGCTGTTGGTCGCAGGGACATTCCTCGATAACGTGGCAGCTTTGGTGCTGCTGGTGCCAACCTTGGGCACTTTGATCGCCGCTGTCGGTATCGATCCGATCTATTTTGGCGTGTTCACCGTTGTGGCGCTTGCCGTTGGTAACTTTACACCGCCCGTAGGCCTGAACCTCTTCATTGCGGCAGGCTTGTCGGGGTCTCGGATCGAACAGATCTCCAAAAGTGCTTTGCCCTATATCGGGGCCTACCTGCTGGTGCTTGTTGGGATCATCCTGTTTCCCGAGATCATCACAATTTTTGTCTAACCATCTTACCTTCCTACGATCTGGAGTTTCATCGTGGACAACACCTTTTGCCATCAAAGCGCTACAGCGCTTGCCAAACGCCTGAATGCAGGCGAGCTGACATCTGAAGACCTGGTAAAATCCTGCTTTGAGGCCATCCGAAATCACGGGGATGAGGCGATATTCATTACGCTCACAGAAGAATCCGCGCTCGAAGCTGCACGGGCCAGTGACAAGCGCCGGGCCGCGGGCATTCCGCTGAGCGATTGGGACGGTATTCCAGTCGCGTGGAAAGATCTGGTCGACATTCCCGGAACCCCCACCACAGCGGCCTCCGCCGTATATGAGAACGCCGCATCGCCAGACCAACCAGCCGTTGTCTATGCAAATTGCGAAAAGGCTGGGCTGATTTCGGTCGGCAAAACCAACCTGTCGGAATTCGCCTATTCGGGTCTGGGATTGAACCCGCATTTTGGCACGCCGGTGAACCCGCATTCTAAGGAAAATCCGTGCGCGCCAGGTGGCTCATCCGCTGGCTCTGCTGCCGCGGTTGCTGCCGGGTTGGTCTCGCTGGCGATTGGCACCGACACTGCAGGTTCTGTGCGTGTGCCCGCGGCCTTCTGCGGTGTGATGGGTTTCAAATCCAGCCAGCAACATTACGACAAAACGGGTGTTTTCCCGTTGTCCACCAGCCTTGATTCCCTTGGCATCTTCGCCCATTCCATCGAGGATCTGGTCACCTTTGATCAAATTCTGCGCGGGGTGACTGCTGCCACTGTGCCGGCAGCAAAACTTAAGGCCAAGATTATCGTGCCCACCACTATCGTTCTTGATGACTTAGAAGATGCCGTCGCAAGCTGCTTTCAGAAAACGCTGTCCGCTCTAGAAGCACAGGGCTACGAGATCGAGCACAAAGACTTTCCGATCTTCAGTGAAGTGTCGCAGCTCTTTGGGAAGCACGGCACGTTGACCGTTGCCGAGGCGGCCACCTACCACAAAGACTTGCTAGCCAGCCCAGATGCCGAGAAAATGGACCAGCGCGTGCGTGAGCGCATGTTGACCGCTTCGCAATTCACCGCACAAGACTACGTGTTGTTGCAATGGGAACGTGCGCGGCTGGAACAGGCTGTGAAAGACGTGCTGGGCGATGCGCTTTTGCTGTTCCCAACCGTTGCCATCACCGCGCCGTTAATTGCCGAACTCGAGGCAGATGACGACCTATATATTAAAACCAACCTTATGTCGCTGCGAAACACCATGTTGGGCAATTATCTTGGCATGCCTGGCGTGAGTCTACCAATCGGACATGATGCAGATGGCTTGCCAATTGGCGTGCTTGTATCAGGACCAAATGCCACCGATGTCGAACTCCTGCAGCAAGCGCTATCGCTTCAGCAGAACTTGAGCAAGGAATAACTGGTTTTAGCGAGGCAAAAGGAATGCGGCGGTTGTAGAAATTCTACCTGATAGTGAAGCACTTTGAAACGCCGCTAAATTTGCAAACCATACAAGGTTTTTCTTAGCCAAGGTAACAAAGTGCATGTAGCAGACATTGTCGCTTTAATTTTGTTCGGCCGCTTTGTCCGCGTTGCCGAAGTTGGCGCTATGCGCAGCACGTGTCCGCTTTCTTAATCTTGAGCTTGGGTCATTAAGGCCGCGATAGGGGTGGGTTACACTGTATCGCGCCTTGTGCTTTCCCGGCAGTGTCTTAATGCGCGTCGCGGTCTTTGCGCCTGCGCGGTAACCAGGCCATGTGTTATGATAGGGCGGGCGTATCAATAAGGTAGACAAAAACTATGGCAGAACGATTTGAACGTCACCGTCAAGCTTGGACGCAAGAGGAAATACAAAAACTGCATCTGTTGGTGTCCAAGGGGATGGGGTTGAAGGCCATTGCCAAGGCTCTGACGCGGTCTGAGGAATCTACCAAAAACCGGGCAAAGCTCGACAAGATCAAAATCAAGAAAGCGCGCTGAGATTGGGGCCTTAACTCCGAGGATACGTGATCTCAGATCGCCTCCGGTATTGGTTCGAGGCCTGTGTCATTGGGATCGCGTATTATTTTAGGCGGCTTTGGTGCGGGTGGTGCATTATCGCAGCCAGCAAGCGGTGGCTCCCAATAGAAATGATTATATGTACAGTCCGGCTTGAGGCGCCGGAACGCGTCGCGCTTATTAGACTCATAGGTGGACGTGCATGCGCCTGTCAAAAGCAAGGCAGCCCCCCAGAACAGGATAGGTTTTTTGACCATTCGGGTTTTCCTTTTCGAGATGTCTTTTGGGCGGCGAGGGAAAGTGCGCGCGCAAATCTTTGCGTGCCCTCACTCGCTCTCTTCCAGATAGAACGGCAGTTTGCGCAAGGTCGCCTCGGCATCTTTTAGGGTGTCGTGGATGCCGTCGGTCAGGGTGGTGAAACTGTTGCGGTCGAGCGAGGCGAACAGGCTGTCGTTCACATTGCGCAGGATGGGGGCGAGGTCTTCGATGGCTTGGGCGCAGGTCGGGGTGATCTTGATCAACACGCTGCGGCCGTCCTCGGGGTTGGCGGCTTTTTGCAACAGATCTTTGGCGACCAGACGGCCGACCTCTTTGGTGACATGGGCGCCCGAGACATGCAGCACTTCGGCCACCTGGGCGACGGTGCGGCCGTGGTCGCCCTGATGCTGGGCCACATGCAACAGGATATTGTACTGCGGTTTGGTCACGTCGAGCCGTTTGGCAAATTCGGCCCGCATCTGTTCGATCCGGGTGGCCAGGGCGGTCACGTCATAGAGCAGTCGGCGCAGCAGAAGATCGTTGCCGTCGATCAAAAGCGCGTCGCGCGTGACAGTGCGTGGAAAGGTGAAAGATTTGCCATCCATAATTGGTCGATATGACCCTTTTGTTGCGCCCGATCTAACAGGAGGTAAAGGGCGCGTGTGAATTCTGTCAAGCGGGCACACGGGGTTGTTAGCTCACAATCTCTTCGCAAAAAGGTTATTTGAATAGCTAACTGAGTTAGGCAATTAAGCAAGCAACCACGCAGTTCTGACGTGGGGTTCAAAGTTCCAAGGAGACCCGCACATGAAAAATCTTATTCCCGCCGTTGTCGCACCCGCCGCCGTTCTGTTGATGACCGCCACATTGGCGCTGGCGCATGACAAAACCGCGCCAACCGAGCACAAGGGCGTTAGCGTCTTTGGCAAAGCCGAGCTGGCACTGGGCGCACAGATCCCCGCGATGGAGGGCTATCAGGTCCGTATTCGTCAGGTGACCGTTGAGCCGGGCGGCATTGTTGCGTCACACGATCACGGCACCCGTCCGGGCGCGTATTTCGTGGTCTCCGGTGACGGTGTGACTGAGCACCGCGGCGATGAGAAAATTCACGTGGCCCCTGGCACTGCGGTTCTGGAAAGCAAGGACGTGGATCACTGGATCACCAACGACGGCGGTGAAGCGCATTTCTTTGTCTTTGACATCGTTCCAGTTGAGAATTGATCGACGACTTGGATGACCTGATGTGCCGAGATCAGGGTATCTGAGCGGCGGGCGGTGGGGCAACCTGCCGCCTGTTTTCCGTTCTAGGGTGTGCGCTGAAAACTGCGTAGGATTGCATCCGCCACAAGGCGTACAGCCGGCAAAGATGCCACGTCGTGATGCAGAACCATCCACGCAGTCCGGGACAGGGGGGAAGGTTCTGGCAGCCGTTGTAGCTGCTTGGACTGTCCCGCAATGCGATCCGGCAAAAGCGCAAGCCCCAGTCCAGCCTCAGCCGCCGCGATATGCGTATAGATGTTGTTTGAAGTGATCTGAAACACGCGGCCTGCTGCGTAGTCTTCAAGCCATGTTTGTTGCGGCGTCTGGGTCAGGCCCCTGTCAAAGCCGATGAACCGCCAACTGTCTTGGGCGCGGTCGAAATAGTTTGGCGCGCCATAAAGCGAATAGGTGATTGTCCCCAGTTTGCGGGTGATGTTCTGCTTGGAGGTTGGTTCCACCAGACGGACGGCAATATCGGCGTGCCCGTGATCCAGCGATGCCACTTGGGTGTCCGACATCAGGTTCAGTTGCAGATCCGGATGCGCCTCGGCGATGTCTGTCAATTCGGGAATGAACGTCTCACTCAGGAATGCAGGGGGCGCGCTGATGCGGACGGTGCCTGTTACCGTGTCTTGGGCCAAGTTGACCAGGCGGTCGATCTTGTAGGTTTGAGCTTCCATCGCGAGGGCGAGGGTTGCGATGTCCTGACCTTTTTCGGTCAAGGGCGTGGACCGGGCCAGACGGCGTACGAGGCTATGGCCGACGTCTGCCTCTAGTGCTGCCAGTCGGCGAGATATGGTGGCATGGTTCACGCCCAAGGCCCGCGCCGCACCGGCAAGTGATCCTTCGCGGGATAAAACGGCCAAGACCTGTAGGTTGCCCCAATCCATCTGATCATTATTGCACAGATGCCGTGATGTTTCGAAGAATTTTTAACAGATGAGATGGGTTTTATCCTGAACTCAGGAAAGTAATAGGAGAGCCGCCCATGCGCCGCGTCATGTTTCACTGGAAGCATCGGATTTGGCTTGCCGTGACTGCAGCAATTATGGCGGTTGTGGCTTTTCTGGGTGCGGGACCGTTGGGACAAACTATGGAACTGTATGAACATGCAACCATTTCCGGGGAGTTAGACGACGTTTGGCGCGTGGCGACGGATGTCGCCGGCTGGCCGCAGTGGGATCCGCATGAGGAAGCGGGTGAGATCTATGGCCCGTTTGTGGCCGGGACCACAGCGTTTTCAAAACCACGCGGCGGCCCGGCGGCCCATTGGGAGCTGATCGAAGTCACCGAACACCAGTCCTGGTCCCTGATCAACACGATGCGCATTGGCACGTTGGAAGTGGACAATCGTTACACCCAACTGCCGGACGGCCAAGTGAAGTGTGAGAAAATCATGCGGGTGTCGGGATGGATTTTGACCACCCTATTCAAGCTGCACTTTGAAGCTGCGACCCGCAAGGACATGCAGGCGACGTGGGCGGCGTTGGAGCGCGAAATTGGTTGATTTTTGTGTCGCTTAGGTGGGCTCGGCTGGTGTCGGACTACGCAGTGGGTGACGCATCACCGCCTGTGGGCCAGCCGCGCCATGGGGCCAGGTGTCGCCGGTGTTTTCAAAGCCCGCCTTGGCATAGACCGACAGCGCGCCGAGATTGCGGAAGTTCACTGTGAGATAGACAAAAGACGCCTGCGGATAGAGCGGTGCCAGATAAGGGGCGAGGGCGCGCATGGCGGCGGTTCCGACCCCTTTGCCCTGAACGCGGGAATCGATGATCAACGCGCGCATGCCAATCTCGCCCGCAGGCGCGACCGGAAAGCTGATGTGATAGTGGCGGTCTATTTTGAACACCCCCACCGGCGTGGTTTCACCGGGGGCGGTCTCCATCAGGATCTGGTGCAGGTCAAAGCGGTCAGGCGGCTCGCGAAAGATTTCCTCAACCGTGCCGACAAAAAGGATCTGGTCGGGGAAGGGCGCGATATGCGCCACCGTGTGGTCTTGCGACCGCTCCAGTGGCGCAAGGCTGATCATGTTTCCATGGCTTCCAATTCGTCGATCATGTCAGAGATCATTGACAGGCCCTTGTCCCAGAATTTGGGGTCCGAGGCATCAAGGCCGAAGGGGGCCAGCAGTTCCGTGTGGTGTTTGGAGCCACCGGCTTTGAGCATGTCGAAATACTTCTCTTCAAAGCCTTCGTCGCCTTCGGCGTAGACCGAATAAAGCGCATTCACCAGACCATCGCCAAAGGCATAGGCGTAGACATAGAAGGGTGAATGCACGAAATGCGGGATATAGGCCCAGAAAGTCTCGTAGCCTTCGACAAAATCAAACGCTTCGCCCAAGGATTCGGCCTGAACAGACATCCACAGAATGTTGATGTCATCAGGTGTCAGCTCACCCTCGGCGCGGGCGGCGTGCAGTTTGCATTCAAAGTCATAAAACGCGATCTGACGCACAACCGTGTTGATCATATCCTCGACCTTGCCGGCCAGCAGGATCTTGCGCTGTTCTTGCGTTTCGGCGGCGTCGAGCATTTTGCGGAAGGTGAGCATTTCACCAAAGACAGACGCGGTTTCGGCCAAGGTCAGGGGCGTCGACGACAGCATCTCTCCCTGTTCGGCGGCGAGCACCTGGTGGACGCCGTGGCCGAGTTCATGGGCGAGCGTCATCACATCGCGCGGTTTGCCCAGATAGTTCAGCATCACATAAGGGTGCACATCGGTGACGGTCGGATGGGCAAAGGCGCCGGGGGCCTTGCCGGGTTTTACGCCCGCGTCGATCCAGCCCTTGGTAAAGAACGGTTCCGCAATGTCACCCATGCGGGGATCAAAGGCGCTGTAGGCGTCCATCACGGTTTTTTCCGCGTCTTCCCAAGCCACGGTGCGGGTGTCTTCCATTGGCAGCGGCGCGTTGCGGTCCCAGACCTGCATGCGGTCCAGACCCAGCCATTTGCGTTTCAGCTCGTAATAGCGGTGGCTGAGCTTGGGGTAGGCGGCAACCACGGCTTTGCGCAGGGCCTCGACCACCTCGGGCTCGACATGGTTGGACAGGTGACGCCCGGTCTGCGGCGTTGGCATGCCGCGCCAGCGATCAACAATCTCTTTTTCTTTGGCTTGCGTATTGTGGACGCGGGCAAAGATTTTGATGTTGTCGTTAAACACACGGGAGAGTTCACGCGTGGCGGCCTCACGTTTGCTGCGGTCCTGTTCGGTCAGCAGGTTCAACGTGCCTTCGATGTTCAGCTCTTCGCCGTCGACGGTAAAAGTCAGACCCGCGATGGTTTCGTCAAACAGACGTTCCCAGGCATCGCCCACCACACCGAGGTCATGCAGGAATTTTTCCAGCTCATCCGACAGTTGGTAGGGTTTCATCGCGCGGATGCGGCCGAACACCGGCTTGTAGCGCGCAAGATCGGTATTGGCGGCGAAATGGCCGTCCAGCACGTCGTCTTCGATCCGGTTCAGTTCCAGCGTGAAGAACACCAGCGGCGTGGTGATCACGGTGATCTGTTCCTGCATGTCGGACATGAATTTGGCCCGGCCCGCATCGGTGGTCAGCTGGTAATAGCGCAGACCCGCATAGGACATGATGCGGCCGGCGATCTGGTTGATCTTCTCATTGCGCAGCACGCAGGTCAGCAGCCCGTCGGCGTCCAGCTCGGCCAGCTTGCCTTCGTAGTCAGTGGCAAAGGCGGCGCATTCTCCCTGGAGCCAGTCGAGATCGCGGGTAAGCTCTGGCGCGTCTTCGCCGGTGTAGAGATCGCTTAGATCCCATTCGGGCAGCGCGCCGAGGTTGTCGGACCCGGCCGAAGCGTTGACGTCAAAAACAGGGAAGGGAAGCTGGAACATGGGGGCTCCTGAGTGTGAAAATTTCTGCATCAACATCTATGGTGCGGGAAGGGCAAGCACAAGCGATGGGGAGAGTGTCAGCTGTTTTGGGCGAAGAATTCAACCATGTCCTGCAAGATACCATGCCGGGTGTCTGGATCTTCCATCAAGACCTCGTGACGGCCGTGATCAACGATACGCAGTTCTCCGCTGGGCCAAGCGTCCATACGCGTGCGGACGGCATCGGGGCTGACGATCTGTTCATTGCTGCCAAGGAAACACAGCGTTGGGATATCCGGGGCAGTTTGACCAGTGAGATAGGTGCATTCGCGCATCCCCTCATAGACCCAATTGGTAGTGGGTCCGGCAATTGCCAAACCCGGGACCGCTTTGATCTGGTCGCGCAGCATGCTGTACATATCCGCATCATTGGTCAGCAGATTGCCCATAAAGGCATGCGCCTGGACATAGGGAACGCGGCTGGTTGACGGGGCAAGGTGATTGCTGAAACAGAACGTGCGGGAAAATACCCCAAAGATATAGGCCAAGGGGCGCAGCGGGCCGGGCAGTTTGATGTCCCACATCGGCGCGGAAAAGGCCGCGGCTTGTACCGGCAGACCTTCGATTAGGGCGCGCAGACCAATGGCGCCGCCCATGGAATGGCCCAGCAAAAACCAAGGCTTAGGCATGTCGAGCGTGGTTGCCAGTTCGACCATGGCGGCCACATCGGCCTGATAATTGGTGAATTCGTCAATGTGACCCATCACCGGGTCATTCAGCAGGCGATCAGCCAGACCCTGTCCGCGCCAATCGATGACCAATGTTGCCAGCCCGTTTTTGCCAAAGACGCCGGCGGCATCGCCGTATTTTTCGATGTATTCAGTGCGCCCCGGAAACAGCAAAACGCTGCCTTTGGCGGGGCCGTGTTCGGTCTGTGCCGGCCAGTGACCGGCGCGCAGGCGCAGCCCGTCGCTGCTGTGGATCCAATGGGCCGTGCCGCCGCCCGGTCCACGGGCGATCTCTTCGTGCAAAGGGGCGTCGGTGCGGCGCAAGGATCCACCATCCATCAAGCGAGCACCGAAGCCAGTTGCATCGCGGTGCCCATGTCGCCGTCAATCGACAGGCGGCCCGACATAAAGGCGCTGGTGGGGTTCAATTCGCCGGTGATCATGTCCTGAAACACCTCGGCATCAGCGGAGAGGGTCACGTCAGCCTCATCATTGCTGATGCGGGCACCGTCTGAGTCGAGCACAATGGCACCCAGGCCTTCGATTTCAAATTTGGCAGATGCAGGAAATTCCGCGCCATCCAGTTTTTCGTTCAGTACTTCTACGGCTTTCGCCAAAATATCGCTCATGATTGCGCTTCCTTCATTGCCTGCGCCCCAGAAGTGCACATCTTTGTGACGAGTGAAAGACTCATACTGGAAATATGCCACGGCGCAGATAGACTGGAGCCATGATGTTGGAAAAACTCTTAACGTTCAAAGCTATCGTTGCGACAGCCGCTACGATAGTCACGATTTCCAGCCCTGGTATCGTGAGCGCACAATCACAAGGCGAAACAGAGCTTTTGGCAGAGCTGGCAGAAGCCGATGCCGAAGCGGCAACGCGGCTGGAGCGTGAACTGCGCAACAAATGGGACAAAAGCGGCTCGGCCACGATGGATCTGCTGTTGCGGCGCGGCCAGGATGCCATCGACCGCGGTGAGCTGCGGGTGGCGATGGATCACCTGACGGCCTTGGTGGATCACGCGCCTGAGTTTGCTAGCGGCTGGTTGAAACGCTCCGAAGTCTTTGCCCGGATGGATCAATTTGGCCCCGCCGTTGCCGATCTGGAACGGGCGCTGGCGCTGAACCCCAATGATTACGACGCGCTCTATATACTCGGCACGGTGTTTGAGCACTTCCTTGATCCCAAGAAAGCCTATGAGGCCTATCGGCGTGCAAAGGCTATACATCCGCATCACAAGGAAGTAACCACAGCGCTGGAACGACTGGCGCCCATCGTGATGGGCAAGGAATTGTAAGGCCCATAGATGGCTGTTCAGGAGTGATGCAATGATGCGCGCATCGCGGGTTGTGGCCGTGCTGGGCCCGACCAATACGGGCAAGACCCATTACGCTATCGAACGGATGTTGGGCTATCGATCCGGGATCATGGGCTTCCCGCTGCGTCTTTTGGCGCGCGAGGTCTATGACAAGGTGGTGGCGATCAAAGGCCCGTCAGTGGTGGCTTTGGTCACCGGCGAGGAGCGCATTGTGCCGCCGCGCGCCGCCTATTGGATCTGCACGGTTGAAGCCATGCCCGAAGGGATGGGCTGTGACTTTCTGGCGATCGACGAAATCCAGCTGTGCGCCGACCCTGAACGGGGACATGTGTTCACCAACCGACTGCTCAATGCGCGCGGCACTCATGAGACGCTGTTTCTGGGCGCCGATACCATGCGCGGCGCGATTGCCGATCTGGTCGATGATGTCGAATATATGCGGCGCGAACGGATGTCGGACCTGGTCTATGCGGGCTCCAAAAAGATCAGCCGCATGCCACCGCGCAGCGCCATTGTTGGGTTCTCGGTCGACAATGTCTATGCGATCGCCGAGCTGATCCGCCGCCAAAAAGGCGGTGCGGCGGTGGTGATGGGCGCGCTGTCACCGCGTACCCGTAATGCCCAGGTCGCCATGTATCAAAATGGTGAGGTGGATTATCTGGTGGCCACCGATGCGATTGGCATGGGGCTGAACCTTGATATTGACCATGTGGCGTTTTCCTCGACCGCAAAATTTGATGGCCGCCGGATGCGGGCGCTGGCACCCAATGAGCTGGCGCAGATTGCAGGCCGGGCCGGGCGGGGCATGAGCCACGGCAGTTTCGGTGTCACCGGTGATGCACGTCCGCTCGATGAAGAGACCGCCAGTGCGATTATGGACCACCGGTTCACGCCGTTGAAAAAGCTGAACTGGCGCTCTGCGGATCTGCGGTTTGGCAGTATCGACGCTTTGGAGCGTTCGCTTGATCACAGCCCGACTCATGAGCGGCTGATGAAGGCGCGCGAGGCGGATGATTTGCGCACGCTCAGAACCATGGGACAGGATGGCATGGTGGCGGCGCGTGCCAGCGATGCACCGAGCGTAAAACTTTTGTGGGACGTATGCCGAATCCCCGATTTTCGTGGTATCAGCCACGCCGAACATGTTTCGTTACTCACAGTTATTTTTGAACACCTTCACGAACGCGGCCGTATTCCGGATGATTTTCTGGCCAGGCAGATCCGCCATATTGACCGAACCGACGGAAATATCGATGCTTTATCCAAGAGATTGGCATTTATCCGCACATGGACCTATGTGGCGCAACGAAACAGTTGGGTAAGTGACGAAAGTCATTGGCGCGATCAAACGCGCGCTGTAGAAGACAGATTGTCAGATGCGCTGCACGAGCGGTTGACTCAGAGATTTGTGGACCGGCGCACATCCGTGCTTTTGCGCCGGCTCAAACAGAAGGAGGCCCTTTTGGCCGAAGTAAATGACCAGGGTGAAGTGACCGTCGAAGGCGAATTTGTCGGACGGCTCGAAGGGTTCCGGTTCTCACCGGACAAAAGTGCACAGGGTGCAGAAGCAAAGGCGCTGAAATCAGCGTCCCTGCAAGCGCTGGCGCCACATTTCCACCTGCGCGCAGATCGTTTCTACAACGCGCCCGACACCGAGATCGATTTCACCGATCAAGGTGGGCTGATGTGGGGTGAACACGCGGTTGGCAAATTGGTCGCAGGCAGCGATCCATTGTCGCCACAGGTCGAAGCCTTTGTGGATGAAATCGCCGGAGCCGAGGTCGCCCAAAAGGTCGAACGCCGCTTGCAGCATTTCATCAGCCGCAAGGTGACAACTCTGTTTGAGCCGATGCTAAACCTCAAAAACGACGAAGCCCTGATCGGTCTTGCGCGAGGCTTCGCCTTCCGCATGGTTGAGGGGCTGGGCATTCTGCCCCGTGCGGGTGTCGCGCAAGAGGTAAAGGACCTGGATCAGGATTCCCGCGCCGCGCTGCGCAAACATGGTATCCGTTTTGGCCAGTTCACCATCTTTATGCCCTTGCTGCTGAAACCCGCGCCGACGCGTCTGCGTCTGGTGCTGTGGTCGCTGGCCAATGGCTCGCAAGAATTCCCGGTGGCACCGCCCCCCGGTCTGGTCACCGTGCCAACCGTGGACAGCGCGCCGCAGGGTTACGACACCATGTGCGGCTATCGCGCCGCAGGTGAGCGGATGATCCGTATCGATATGCTGGAACGTCTGGCCGATATGCTGCGCAACGAAGACAGCCGCGGCGGGTTTGAAGCCAAGGCCGATATGTTGTCGATCACCGGCATGACGCTGGAGCAGTTCTCAACCCTGATGCAGGGCCTGGGCTACCGCGCTGAAAAAGGCGAACGTCAAAAGGTCAAAGCGGCTCCGGTTGCGGACGCACCTGCTGCTGAAGCACCAGCGGCTGACGCTGCTGAAGCACCAGCGGCTGACGCTGCTGAAGCACCGGTTGAGGGTGCTGCATCCGAGGAGGCACCTGCCGTTGAAGCAGAGGCCGCACCAGAACCAGACGCTGCGCCAGATGTGGCTGTCGAGGCCGCACCAGATGCAGTCGAAGCAGAAGCCGCAGCTGCGGCCACGGATGCAGAGCCTGAGATCGAAGTGTTTTACACCTTCACCTGGGGTGGCAATCGCAACAACAACCGCCAGAACGCAGGCCGTGGCCGTCGCAATGACGCAGCCCAGGGCGAGCGCGCCGGTGGTGGCGAACGCCAGGGAGACCGTCAGCCACGTGGGGGCGGCAAAGGCAAACCCAAGGGCGGCAAGCCCGGCAAAAAGGGTAGCCCGCGCCAGAACCAGGGGGCCAAGACATTCTCGTCTCGTCCACCCAAGAAGGAAAAAGCAATTGACCCGGACAACCCCTTTGCAGCAGCGCTTATGGGGCTGACCAAAGGCGATTAAGCCGCGATGGTCGACCCGGTTGCCAAGATCCGCATCGACAAGTGGCTATGGTATGCGCGGTTTTTCAAAACCCGCAGCCTGGCCGCCAAAGAAGTTGGTGCGGGTCATGTGCGGCTGAATGGGCAGAAAGCCCTGAAACCCGCACAGAACGTGACCGCAGGCGATGTGCTGACCTTTTCACAAGGCTCACAAGTCCGTGTTGTCGAGGTTTTGGACCTTGGCCAGCGGCGAGGACCGGCTAAAGAGGCGCAAACCCTGTATTTAGACAAAACCGAGTGGCGGGACGCTGTGCCGAAAAATCCGCGATTTGAGGGAAAGGGGCGTCCTGATAAGAAAGAGCGCAGGGCGCTTGATCTTACTCGTGGCCGCGACACCTATTGATCCCTTGAAGAACCAGGTAAGCTGGATTAGCTAGACGCCAAACAGACGAATGGAACCAAGACCCGATGACTTACGTCGTTACAGATAACTGCATCGCATGCAAATACACCGATTGTGTCGAAGTATGCCCGGTTGATTGCTTTTACGAGGGTGAGAACACCTTGGTGATCCATCCGGACGAATGCATCGACTGTGGCGTCTGTGAGCCGGAATGCCCGGCGGATGCGATTCGCCCCGACACCGATCCAGAAATGGATAAGTGGGTAGAATTTAACCGCAAATACTCTGAACTCTGGCCTGTTATCGTGTCCAAGAAAGACCCGATGCCCGGACACGAAGAGAAAGACGGCGAAGAGGGCAAGCTGGAGAAATATTTCTCTGAAGCCCCCGGCGAAGGCGGTTAAGTCACAGAGACTGCACTAATTTCTGCGCTTGCGAGATTCTGCGACGCAGAAAGGGAGGTCTCCCTTGGGTTGATTGGGCCTAGCTAATTCGCTTTCGAAAAGAGGAGCGCCTTTTAGGGGCTCTTTTTTTGTGGTATAATCGTTTGATCTAGAATGTTTCGTAGGGGACCGCTGGCTGGGCGATGGGGGAAGTCGCACAGCGTCAGTTCATGTTCAGAACCATCACCGATGCGAGCAACACGCGTTAGCTCGGCTGGTTGGTCTGTTCGCACTGACAGTCCTTCAAAAGCCGGTGGAACCGGTACGCAAGTGAGGAAAGACCTATATGACCAAATCGAAGAAGCTCGAGTTCCGCCCCGATGAATACGTCGTCTACCCGGCGCATGGTGTGGGACAGATCATTTCGATTGAAGAACAAGAAGTGGCAGGTTTCGCGCTCGAACTTTTTGTCATCACTTTTGAAAAAGACAAGATGACCCTGCGGGTTCCGACCAACAAAGCCGTCGAAGTCGGCATGCGCTCGCTCAGCTCTCCTGATGTGATTGAGCAGGCGATGAAAACCCTGAAGGGCAAAGCCAAAGTCAAACGTGCCATGTGGTCGCGTCGTGCGCAGGAATATGAGCAAAAGATCAACTCGGGCGATCTGATCGCAATTGCCGAAGTTGTTCGCGATCTGCACCGCGCCGATGATCAGCGCGAGCAGAGCTATTCCGAGCGCCAGCTGTATGAAGCGGCGTTGGAGCGTCTGACCCGTGAAGTTGCAGCCGTTGGCGGCAATGATGAGGTTCTGGCAGCCCGCAAAGTGGACGATGTTCTGACATCACGCGCCGCCGCCGCTGCGTAATCGCAATCGCAGTTGTGAATTTTGACCCATCGTCTGTCTCTGCGGGCGGTGGGTTTTTCTGTGTCGGCTTCAGGTCAGGCTGACCAGCGTCAGCAGGCAAAGGATTTCGGCGAGTTGTTGTGCGGCGCCCAGCGTGTCCCCCGTGCGTCCGCCGATCTTGCACTTAATCAAATGATATAGGCCAAAAAGCCCTAGCGCACCGACGACCACACAGACCAGCGCCGCGCCAACGCCAAGGGTGGTCCAGGCGACACTCATGGCAATCCCCAGCCCCAACGCGGCTGGGCGGCGGCTGGGGGTGCCCACGTGATGCGACAGCCCATGATCGCGCGCATTGGGCAGTGAGATCATCAGAACTGGCATCGCAGCCCGCGACAGGGCAGCAATCGGGATCATCACCCAGGCACCGATTGTGGCGATCAGCGTCGCAAGCGTCATCCACCGCAGCCCCAACGAGAGAATCAACGCCAGAACGCCGTAGGTGCCGATGTGGCTGTCCTTCATGATCTCCAGACGCCGTTCCTTTGTGTAGCCGCCCCAAAATCCATCAACCGTGTCCGCAAGCCCATCTTCGTGCATCGCGCCGGTAAAAAAGATGCAGAGCGTTAGCGCCAAACCTGCGCAAACCACATCTGGCTGGCCAAGATGTTGCAAAATCAATATTGTCAGGGTTGCAAAGCCACCAATGATCAAGCCGACAACGGGAAATGCCCATGCGGATTGGGCTTGGCGGTCCAAATCACTGTCAGGGACTTTGGGGACCGGTAACCGTGTAAGCAGGAGTAAGGATAAAGCAATGTCGCGTAACCTGATGTCGGTTTTCATCCTATTTGAGCCTTTGTTGGAGTATGATTGCGCGCCAGCGATGGATAAAGATGACGATACCGGTTAAAGCCTGTTCGAAATAAAGTTGCAATGAGGGCCGGGAATGCTTCCACAGCTTACCTCTCTGACAAAGTTCAAAGCGCTGCTTGCCGCGGCGCCAGGAATAAATAGTGATATCGAAGTTGCCGCCGCGGTGCTGAACGGTCAGTTGACAAAGCCGCCGGGATCTTTGGGCCGGTTAGAAGATCTGGCGATTTGGTATGCAAGCTGGCGCGGGAACTTGCGTCCGCAGCTACATATGCCACAGGTAATCGTCTTTGCCGGCAACCACGGCGTTGCCAAGCGCGGTGTGTCGGCCTTTCCAGCCGAAGTCACCGAACAGATGGTGCAGAACTTTGAACGCGGCGGCGCGGCGATCAACCAGTTGGCGCGTCTGGTTGCGGCGCAGCTGGATGTCGTGGCCTTGCAACTGGATCGGCCAACCCAGGATTTTACCCAAGACACCGCAATGAGCGAAGAGGAAGTTCTGGCGTCTCTGGCCGTTGGTTGGGAGGCTGTGGACCCCGCAGCGGATCTCTTGGTGGTTGGTGAAATGGGGATCGGCAACACAACGGCAGCCGCTGCCCTGTGTCACGCCCTGTTTGGGGGTACAGCCAGCGATTGGACCGGTCGGGGTACCGGTGTGGACAACGACGGCCTCGCCTCCAAAGCGCGGATTGTCGAAGACGGGGTTGCGGCCCATAAGGATCAAATCAACGACGGGCTTGATGCCTTGACCCGTTTGGGCGGGCGCGAGATCGCGGGTATGGTCGGTGCCATCGCCGCCGCCCGGATGCTGCGAATTCCGGTGATCCTGGATGGCTTTATCTGCTGTGCTGCGGCGGCCTGTCTGGCGGAGACGGTAGAGGGCGCGCTGGACCACACGGTGGCCGGTCATGTCAGCGCTGAATCTGCGCATCAGGCGTTGCTGGACCGAATTGGCAAAGTGCCGCTGTTGTCGCTGGACATGCGTCTGGGCGAAGGGTCCGGCGGGACATTGGCGATCCAAGTTTTGCGCGGGGCGCTGGCGTGCCACAGTGGTATGGCGACCTTTGACGAAGCGGGTGTCAGCGACGGTTGATCCGCGCGGGTCGGGCGAAAAACATCACAATGCGCGTCACCCGGTGTCGCGCACTTTTTGTTCGACCAGTTCCAGAAGCGCGGTTTCCAGGTCTTTTTCCAGCTCGCGAGCGCGGGCGATGTATTCGGCGTTCTGGCTAGCAGGGCGTTCCGGGTCCCAATGCTGGGCCAGATCCCGCACGGTTTTCCGGTCATGGGCAAAAAACGTCTGCTCGGCCTGGGCGGCCTCATATTCGGTGAGCCCAACATTTTCCAAGACATAGCGACCGGCGCGCAGGGCACTGTCAAACATTTCCCGCACGATGTCATCGGCCCCCGCTTTATAAAGGTCATAGACGTGATGGCGATCGCGGGCGCGGGCAATGATATGCAGGTCCGGATAGGTGCGGCGGGCATATTCCGTCAGCCGCGTGGTGTAATCCGGATCGTCCAGCGCCACCACCAGCACCTTGGCCTTGGCGATGCCGGCGGCCTTTAACAGCTCCGGGCGGGTAGGGTCACCAAGAAAGCTTTTGACCCCAAAGCGCCGCATCAACTGCACCGTCTCGATATCGCTGTCCAGCACCACAGTGTTATAGCCGCTGGCGCGCACCAGACGGTTGACGATCTGCCCAAAGCGGCCGATGCCAGCCACGATCACCGGGCCGACCTCATCAATTTCATCGGCGTCGGGTTCAACGGGCGTGCTGTCGCGCATGTGCCGCGACAGGCGATCATAGATGATAAACAGCAGCGGCGTGATCAACATCGTCAGGGCGATCACCAGCAGCAGCTTTTCTGACAGGCTTTCGGGCAGGATCGACAGCTGGTTGATAAAGGCCAGCAGCACAAAGCCAAACTCGCCCGCTTGGGCAAGGCCAAGGGTGAACAGCCAGTGATTGCGCTGGCGCAGACCAAACATGCGCCCGACCACAAACAGCACCGCGCCCTTGGCCAGAATGACCAACACAGCCAGGCCGATCAGATCTCCGGGATTGGCCAGAAACAGGTGGTAATTGATGCCGGCGCCCACGGTGATGAAGAACAGCCCCAGGAGCAGCCCCTTGAACGGTGTCAGGTCGCTTTCGATTTCATGGCGAAACTCCGAGTTCGCCAGAACCACTCCGGCCAGGAATGCGCCGAGGGCAGGGGACAGGCCAACCAAAGTCATCAGGAATGAGATGCCGACAACGATCAGTAGGGCTAGGGCCGTGTACATCTCACGCAGGTTTGCAGCGTGGATAAAGCGAAAGACTGGTCGTGTCAGATAGATACCCGTCAGAATAATCGCAGCCAATGCGGCCAAAGTGACTAGGGCGACGCCCCAACCGGGCAACCCGTCCACCAGAGAAAGGTTAAACCCATGATCGCCGCCGTGGCCCGCTTCATGTTCCAGCCCGCGGGCAATGGATCCATCGGGGGCAAATTGCGGCGATTGGCCGACAGCCAGCAGCGGCAACATGGCGAGGATCGGGATGACCGCGATGTCTTGGGTCAGCAACACGGCAAAGGTCGCACGACCGCCTCCGGTCTGCATCAAGCCTTTCTCGGACAGGGTTTGCAGCACGATCGCGGTGGACGACAGCGACAGGGCCAGTCCGATAGCCAGTCCCATCTGCCAAGTCAGGCCAGCGGCCAGTGAGGCGCCCATCAACAACAGCGTGCTGAACAGGATTTGCCCGCCGCCAAGTCCTAACAGATTGCGCCGCATCGCCCAAAGAGCGCGCGGGTCAAGTTCCAAACCGATCAGGAACAGCATCATCACAACGCCGAATTCCGCCACATGTTGCAGATCTTCGGTTTCTGCGCCGACAAGCCCCAGGATGGGTCCGATGATGATCCCAGCTGCAAGGTATCCCAGCACGGAGCCGAGCCCCAAGCGTGCAGACAAGGGAACGGCGATGACGGCGGCGGCCAGGTAAATCGAGGCTTGGTACAGAAAACTTTCCATGCGTTTGTTATGGCAAGGTAACGGGGGCAGGGGCAACGATTTTACCGAAGGGTAGGCGGATTGCACCCTTAGCTTGTCACGTAAACAATGCGGACAGGGAAAAATCGATGGATAGCCGTCCATACGGAAGCATTTTAGGTGCAATCTATCGGGAGAGATGTCTTTTGAAGCGAGCTGGATTGATGGACGCAAACCAAACTGAAGCGCACCGCCTATAGGGCGGCGCTGTTTTGAGGCGGCCAAGTCGAGAAAGGGATTAGTCTTCGACTGCACGGATATCCGTGCTGAGGTTGGCAATTCGTTCCAGCCGCTGCGAGATCCGTTCTTGGAAGTTTCCAAGCTGGTCGATGATATCAGAGAGCGTTTCACCGGATTCCGGTAGGCGTGCGCTTTCGATCTTACACAATACACGTGTCGAGCTCAGGCCAAGGAAATGACGGTGCATGACCTGGCAGGCGCGAAGAATGCGTTCTGCTTCGCTGTCGACCTTTTGCATTCCTGCTTCGGCGTCTTTCACTTGGGTCTTTACCAGTTCAGCTAATATGTCGCGCTCGGTGCTCATGTCGATTCCATCAAGATCGCGCCGCTCCTTTTGCAGTTGGTCATTACACTCGGTGAGCATCTGAACCATACATTCGACAAACAGGCTGTTGTGCACGCTATCTTGCAGCGCTGCAAAATTGCTGTTTTTGCCCATCACATGCGCCGAGAACCAATCACTCATCTCGCGCGACATTGCGCCATAGTTCTGCGACAGAACGGTTACCGGCCCTCCCGAAGGTTCAATGCGCGATGCGATGACCCGCAAGTTATGGGGAATGGTATTCATCGCCTCAAAGTCTTGCACCAACCCTTCGGTCTCTTCCACCAGGGTGTTCGCATTCGTTAGCATTTTGCGCAGGTTATCGATGTTGAGGCAGGAATTATTACCCAGAGCTTCGCTCCGAGCTAGCAGTTCTTCGCATAAGGCGTGAAGCGCGAATTCCTCATAAGAGGCGAACCCCTTTGCGTTGAGGATTTCGAGCATGTTCGCAGCGCTGTCTTCGGGCTGTAAACTGTATTCTTGTTCGGCTTTCAAAAGCTCCGCGTAGTCGCGCTGGATCTCACTGAAAACCTTGCTAGAAGGTTTGATTCGAGCTGACAAGTATCCGTCGCCACAGGGCACAATCACCGCATAGACCCAATAGTGCAAACCGTCCTTGGCGCGGTTCTTCACATAGGCTCCCATGATCTTGCCCTGTTTGATCGTCTCCCAAAAAATATGAAAGACACCACGCGGCATGTCGGGGTGGCGGATGACACTATGGGGAGCTCCCAGAAGCTCCTCCCAGCTGTAGTTCGAGACCCGCTTGAATACGTAGTTTCCGGCACGAATTGTGCCTTGCCCATCCGTGCGCGAGAAGAAGACTTCGTTCAGAGCAAAGGGAGCTTCACCACTTTTGGGGCGCTGTTCTATACGGCGATCCACATATGACACGGCAAAATCCATCCTATAGGGTAAGTTACCCTGTGGTCTAACGACTAAATGTTCCCAAGCCGTTAAACGACGACTGTCAAATCGTTCAAAAACAATCTGTAACTGCGGGTATTTGCTCAGGGGAAAAGGCGCGGACGTGCCTGTTTCATCAAATGATCGCAGGCGGTTGTCGGCGTTTTGCCTGTGGCTGAGCGCAAGTTCTGCACTATAGATCAGCGACAAAAAACTCGCGGATCACGGATATTTTGTGATCATCCGTTGGGCAGGCGCAAAGTGTGGTTGCGGCCGCGTTTCTGATACAGCAGGCGTTGGTTGTCGATGGCGGTGACGCGACCACCGTCGATGTTGTCACCGACCTTTACACGGCGAATACGACCCGACGGCATGCGCACCAGGGCACGGCGATCCGAAGCTGACCCGCTGATGCCAATCAAGTTCAAATCCCGCAGGTCAATCACATTTGCAACGGTGGCCTCACGGGCGACATTCGCGCTGGAGGGGATGCTAGGGGTCACAGTGGCCACTGCAGCGACGGGCGCGGCGGCTGGTTGTGGCGTTGCCTTGGCACGGGCGACGAGACGTTGGAAATTTGAAGGTCGCTGGCGCGGAATAACGGAATTTCCAACCGCGAGCGCCGTGGCGGGCGGCAGGTCTTCTGCGGCGTTTGCGACGGCAGGGGCCTCGGGTTCGACAACAGCAGGGATCAATCCAGCGGGACGCGCACGGGGGCGCACTTTTGCCAGTTCATCCAGGTTTAAACCGCCAAAGCGCGCGCGTTCTGCCCGGTCCTGCAGGTCCGCGGGGCGTGGGCGAGGGCGGACACGTGCAATTTGCGGCGCAACCGGGGCTTCGACAATGGGTTCAAATTCAGGACGGGTCGGTGGGACTTTGGCCGGGCGGCCCAGATAGATGGTGACGCCATCGGGGTTCAGCGCGCCTTCTGGGGTGGCAACGACCAGTCCGCGTTCATCCAGATCGAATTCACTGTCGGCCGGCACCGGAGAGGGCAGGGCGTTCTGGATTCGATCGGTGGAAAAACGACCAGAGTTCGGTAAGGCAATCGAATCGCGTGCCAAATCGCTGTTGTCGATGGAGGCGACATAGATGTCATCCAGATCCGCTCGATTCGCGGTTGCATCCGGCGCCAGCCCTTCGGGGATTTTCTGCCAAATTCCCGTAGCGGCATAGGTCGTGCGGTGGGACAGATCATCAAGCTCGGGCGTGGCAATAGGGTCAAGCAGGGCCAGTGCATCGGCTTCGGCCTCTGGGTCAATTCCGACGTCAGGCGGGGTCTGCGCCAATTGGGCGGCGTCATCTGTCGCGGGGAGCGTGTCGGATGGTTCGGTGGCGGGCACCGGGGCCGTCTCCGGCGGTTCTGGACGCGCAGCAATGTCTTCGGCGTGCAACGCGTCCAGAACCGCCGTGTCGGTGGGGCTGAGTTCGGGAGAAGGGGGTGGCGTGATCTCGGCAAGGTCAGTGCGCTCGTCCACGGTGGCGGGCGATGCGTCGGGGGCTGCTCCAACAAGCGGTTGTTCGGCTGGGGTCGAATCCCCAGCCGGGGCCGCATCCTCGACAGATGCGCCCGTTGGGGCAGTCGGTGTTGTGTCTTGGGGGGCGATGTCGCGCGTCGTGTCGACAGGGTCCGGCAGCAATGTGGCCGGTTCAGGTGTTTCAAACGCCGGATCACGGTCATCAAACCGAGCGTCCGACCAGAAAGCAACCGCCGCAACCACGGCCATCAACAACAGCAAAAGCGAGGTCAGCATCAGCCCCAGGAACCGGGGTTTGCCGCCAATCGCACGCGCAACCGCACCGGTTTTGGGTTTGCCAGTTTTTTCGGCCTCATATTCCGCGCGGGCAGCGGCTGCGTCACGCGCGGCTTTTGAGCCTGCGGGGACTGCGATTTGCTTGGGTTTGATCTGTGCCAGGACGGCGCCAGCGTCGGGTTTTTCTGACGCATCCCCTTGGGCCAAAATACGCGCCGCTGCGAGCGCATCGGCCACAGGTGGTTTGGAGGCTTTGGCCGTTACTTTGGGTGCTGTTGAAGCCTCGGCAGCAGCGGCGCCGACTGGCGTGTTTGTTGAGCGCACGGCAGATAGGGTTGGAATGCGCGAAGCCGGGCGTTGCGTGGCAGGCACGGGTTTTGCAGCGCCCAGATCGGGGCTTGCGGTGCGTCGGCTGGTAAAGCCAACCACGGGAGGTTTGGGCGTATCCTCAGGTGTTTCAACCGTTTCTTTTGGAGCCTTGGCCGTGGGCGTGGGCGAAGGGGTGTCCTGCGTTGGGGCTGCCAAATTGGCAACCGCGCTAAAGTCCAGCGATTCTGGCAAGCCGGTTGGTTCCTGCGGAGAGACCTTGTCAGGCAGGTCATCGCGCGCCAGAGCTTGCGCCGCACGGGCGGACAGTTGCGCGGCCACATCTTCCACCGTTGGACGGCGGGGCGGTGTTGGCACGTCTGGCGTTGCGGGCGCGGGGGTGTCGTCTGCCTGCTCGGGCAACGCGTCACGTGGCGCTGCATTTGATGTCTGGTTTTCAGCGTCTTGTGTGTCTTCGCTTGCGGCCTTGGTCAGATCATTTGCTGCCGAGTGCGGGGCCAGTTCATCTTCCAGATCGTCAGCGGCTGGGCTGTCCAGATCACTTGAGCCCGCATCAACTCGGTCTGCGTCAACTGGGGCGTCTGGGACTGCAATGTCCGCCGTTTCAGTCAGCTCAGGTTCCTGTGCTGCATTTTCGGCGGCGACAGATGCTTCACTGGCTTCAACAGCTTCTCCGACCGGGTCCGGTTCTGGCAGCAGGGCAGGGCCAATGTCGACTACGGCGATGCCGTCAGGTGTCACTTCGGCGCCTTGCAGTGCGGCAGTAGGGCCAAAGAACGGCTCGCCCAGGAAGCCATGTTCGCCGGGCTGTGCCACAAAACTCGCGGGGTTAAACCCGTGGATCTGGGCGAAATGTTCCGCCTCTTGCAAGGTCTCATAGGCGACGGCGGCGGTATGGGTGCGCGTGCCATCGGCGCTGATGTCAAAGGCCAGTTCGTGCAGTTCATAAGGTGTGGCATCGGCGAGGGCGAGGCGGACTTCGGCCAGGCGCGTCTCGTCACTGATGTCACCGGTGTCCAGCGTCAGATAGCGGATCTGGTCATTGGGCAGGATCAGCTTACAGCTCATCGGGCTGGCATAGTCCAACCCTTTGCTGCGCAAGTCCGCCAGATCCGCATCCAGATCGGGGCTGTCAAATGTGACCATCCCCACATTGCGCCATCCCCCGGACGCACGGTGCAAGAGGGTTATGCCTGTCGATGACAAGGAAAGTGCAAAACTCGGTTTCATTCCGCCGTCAAACCATCATTTTTATTGTGAGCCTGCGCATCATGCTGGGGCTTTCTTTTATCGTCGCATCTTAACCAAGGAGGTGCAAAAGTTAAAGAACAAGACGCGCATACCTCTTGTAAAGTGGCGGAGGGTTGCCTTGATTTGAACTGTTATTGAGGAGGGTTCCGGATGGAACAAAGTTGGTATCAAAGACTTGCCCCTGTGGCGGTTGTATCTATGTGCGTTTTGGCGACGGCTGCGCCGGTTGCGGCGGAATCAGATGCCGCCCATGTGCGCAAAATCCAAGTGAGCGGTGAGGCGCAGATTTCGGCGGTGCCGGATATGGCGACCTTGACCCTTGGCGTCAGCAGTTTCGACGAAGAGGCGCAGACCGCCATGCGCACAACCTCACGCAAGATGGTGGCGGTGATCGACACATTGGTCGAAGCCGGGATCGCATCCGAGGATATGCAGACCAGCCAGCTGAGCCTGTCGCCCCGGTGGGAGCAGGACCGCACGGTCAATGGTCAGGGGCGGCGCTATGTCGTGGGGTTTGAAGCCTCCAACATGTTGACCATCCGCCTGTTTGATCTGGACAATGTTGGCCCGGTTCTGGATCAGGTTCTGGCAGTTGGCGCCAATCATTTCAGGGGTTTACGCTTTGGCGTGCAGGACACCGACGCATTGCAAGACGCTTTGCGCGTGGCGGCTGTTCAGGACGCGATGGCCAAGGCGACACTTCTGAGCGAGGCCGCTGGTGCCCAATTGGGGGCGGTGCGCCAGATCACCGACCAAAGCGGGCATCGCGGTGGGCAGATGATGGCCATGGAGGCCGCGCGCAGCGATTTTGTTCCCATCGCGCCGGGATCGCTGGAGTTCAATCACTCCGTCTCGGTCGTGTTTGATCTGGATGTCAGCGAATAGCAAAACAACGGGCGCGCCCTGAACAGCGCGCCTGGTTTTCAGTCTTAGGCGGTTGCCGCAGCCAGCGCCTGATCCAGATCGGCGATCAGATCCTTGGCGTCCTCAATCCCGATTGACAGGCGCACCACATTTGGGTTGGCGCCAGCCGCCTCTTGCTGTTCTGGCGTGAGCTGACGGTGGGTGGTGGAGGCCGAATGGATGATCAGCGACCGGGTGTCGCCCAGGTTGGCCACATGGCTGAACAGGTTCAGCGCATTCACCAATTTGACGCAGGCGTCATAGCCATCTTTGAGCGCAAAGGTAAACAGACCGCCCGTGCCCTTGGGGTAGCAGCGCTGCGCCCGCTCATAATAGGGCGAGGACTTCAGCCCGGCGCAGGTCACATAGTCGACGGCCGGGTGTTGTTCCAGCCAGCTGGCGACTTTGACCGCGTTTTCAACGTGACGCTCCATCCGCAGCGACAGGGTTTCGATCCCCATCAACGTGTAATGCGCCGCTTGCGGGTTCAGGGTCATGCCTAGATCGCGCAGGCCAATGGCGATGGAGTGGAAGGTAAAGGCCATGGGGCCCAATGCCTCGTGAAAGACCAGACCGTGATAGGCGGGTTCGGGCTGCGACAAGGAGGGGAATTTGTCGTTGGCGGACCAGTCGAATTTACCACTGTCCACAACGCAGCCACCGGTGACGGTGCCATTGCCGGTCAGGTATTTGGTGGTGGAATGCACCACCAGCGTCGCGCCGTCTTTGATCGGGTTGCACAGGTAGGGCGTGGCGGAGGTATTGTCGATGATCAGCGGGATGCCTGCCGCGTCGGCCACATCCGCGATCGAACGAATATCGGTGACATAGCCACCGGGGTTGGCAATGGACTCGCCAAAGATCGCGCGCGTGTTGTCATCAATGGCTGCAGCAACCGCTGCTGGATCGTCAAAATCGACAAATTTCGCAGACCAGCCAAAGCGTTTGATGGTCTGGCTGAACTGGGTCACCGTGCCGCCATAAAGCCGGGTCGAGGCCACCACATTGCAGCCCGGACCCATCAGCGGGAACAGCGCCATGATCTGTGCCGCATGGCCCGAGGAACAACATACCGCACCCGCGCCACCTTCCAGCACCGCAATCCGTTCCTGCAATGCAGACACGGTTGGGTTGGTCAGGCGGGAGTAGATATATCCCACTTCTTCCAAGTTAAAGAGTTTGGCCGCATGTTCCGCATCGCGAAACACATAGGCCGTGGTCTGGTAAATCGGGGTCTGGCGGGCGCCAGTTGCGGGATCGGGTTGGCTGCCTGCGTGAACTTGCAGCGTGTCGAACCCATAGGTGGTACCATCTGTCATAACTCATAAACCTCCCTGTTACTGAGGGCGGAGGTTAGGCATCGTATGCGTGGCTTACAATAGGGTGGGCGCAGAAGGAGGCCCGCAAAATGGCTTCAGCGGATCCAGAAGCCTTCGGCTTTGATCAGCTTGCGGATTGCCTGTTCGCGCCCCGGTAGATTGTCGCGGTCAAACAGGGCGCGCACCTTGTGGCCCTTGCCCTGATAAATCATGCGTTTCATCGGCTCATAGGTTTTCAGGACCTTTTTCAACCAGTTGGGGGCGGCCACCTGTTCCAAGACCTCGATCACGCGGTCGCTTTCGCGGGCATAAAGCAGGGGGAACAGACGGTAATGGCAGCTGACTTCGCCGTCCAGATAACCCGCAGGCAATGTGTCGCGGCCCCCACCCAAAGCATGGATCACCAGCGGCAGGGCCACCTGATCCAACCAGGGATCCATCGGCTGGCCCACCAGTTCGATCGGCGGATCGTCTTGAATGGTGCGCGCATAGTCGAGAAACAGCGCGCCGAATTTCGCAGGGCAAGATCCAAAGAAAAACCCGGCATTGAAATAGAGGTAGCGTCGCCAAAACTCGTCCGGCTGATCCAGATCGAGGCTGGTGTCGAAATCCAGCTCAAACCGGTCATAAAGCGATTTCCAGATGCCGGTGTAGCCGGGGCCATACAGCGTCGGTTTCGGCCAGGTCTGGGTGCAGTTGAGCGAGGCTGACGGGCGATCAAAGTCGAAGGGGACTTTGGTGATGTCGCCGGTGATCAGCGTATCGCTGTCAAAGAACACAAAGGGCTCACCTGCGGGCAGGGCCTGCAGCAGCTCGATCTTGTTGCCATGGGGGTAGCGCGCGCCAAAGACTTTGTTCTCAAACGGTAAAATCGTGGCGTTGAGGCGGGCAAAGGTCTCCAACACCGCGCCATCGCGTAGGCTTGGATCACGGGGCCACAGATCATTGGGTTGGGGCGTGGCGACAAACAGCTTGCCTTTGAAATCCGGCGACATCTGCCGCAAGGAGGCCGCAAACAACAGCGCTTCATACTGCAGGCGGCCGGCCTGAGCGACGACGACAATGTTAAAGGCGGGATCGGTCATATGTCAGGATTTCCGCGAGGGTAGGAAGAAAAGAGAAAACGGTGTCAGGTGGAAATAAGGGTGACACCGTCCAACTGGTCAATAAGCTCAAGATCGCGGTCATACGCGTCCGAGGCCTCTTCGATAATGCTATCGGTCCAATCGGGCATGTCGAGCTCTTCCTCGACCTCATCATCCAGCGCGTATTTGTCGAGAAAGGCCAGGGTGACCCGCTGTTTCTGCTCCTCATTCAGCTCTTGATGCTGATGCATATAGGCCCGTAAGCGCTGCATGCCTTCCTTGGACATGATCGCAGACAGAAGATCCATGCCCCCGTTGATACGCGCGCCCGGTTCAATCCCGCCCATGTGGCGGATCACCTGGGCCCAGATCATCGGCAGATCCTCGTAACACCAGACAGTGATCGGGATCTCAGGGAAGTTTCGCCGCAGACGCAGCAAAAGTTCCGACCAATGGATGTGTATCGGGTCATTGTCGCGCCGCAGCTCACGTTTGCGCTGGTGGTTGGCGTTCTCCAGCAGCGCCGGCACAAATCCTACCGGGCTGCGTAAGGACAGGTGCAAATGCAGGTCGTCCTGAGCAAACAATTGCTTCAGATAAGAGACGCGCTGTTCGGCGTGCGGGTACAATTGGTTGTCGCTCAACGCCATACGCTGGGACCCCCAGAAATGCGGGTTGGACAGGATCACGCGGTCCGTATCCTCGCCGTCCAAAATAGCATCCCACAGGGCCTGTCCTTGTGTGTCGGCTGGTCGCCCATCTTCCATCGCGGCCATGCAACCCTTGATCAGTTCACGATATTTTCCGGGGCCGGGCACAGCGGTGCGGGTTTTGACAAAGATTTCCTTGTTGCGCAGCAAGCTTTTCATCAACCGGTCTTCCTCGGTCGCATGTGCGCCACAATGAATGTTTACCTGCATAAATGGGACTTTCAAAAACCTGTCGTTGCATCCAGCCATAGCCCCTCGGTGGGAGCGGGTCAAATTTCACGCTGGCTTTTGGCGACACTGATACGCAGCCGTGCAGAATTTTCGAAATTTCTGGTCAATTGTCTCTTGCAGAGCCCAAATCAATACGGTAGGAGCACCGCCAATGCCCCTATAGCTCAGCTGGTAGAGCAACTGATTTGTAATCAGTAGGTCCGCGGTTCGAGTCCGTGTGGGGGCACCATTCTTCTCCTAGTTGCAACACCGTAGTCTTGCCCCAGGGGTAATTTGACGTCGTATTGCGATGGGATCCTTCTCACAAAAGACTTCGCTTGAAATCCGAACGATCTTGCGATCATGTGTGAAACAAAAGGTGAACGACAGGGGGCGGCATGGCTCGGCTACAGATCAAAAATTCAACAGCGCGTGCGCTTTGGCTAACGTCGCATGGTCTCGCGCAGACACCGACGGGTACGTTGGATGTGTTGCAGATGATCCAACAACTGGGGTTCGTGCAGCTCGACACCATCCAGGTCGTCTCGCGGGCGCATCATCATATCCTGTGGAGCCGCAATCAGAACTACCGCGAAGAGATGCTGGACCCGCTCTTGCGTCACAAGCGACAGGTGTTTGAGCATTTCACTCACGATGCCTCGGTCTTGCCGATGGATGCGTTGCCCATGTGGCAGCGTCAGTTTCAGCGCAAAAAGGAACAGGTCGGCCGGTCCAATTGGTTTTGCAAACATCTCGACCCCGATTTGATTGCTGAGGTGCTGCGCCGGATCACCGAAGAGGGGCCTTTGTCCACGCAAAACTTTGACACCAAGGTTAAAGGCGAAAAAGCCATGTGGCAGCGGCCGCCCCACAAGATGGTGCTCGACTACCTTTGGTATTCTGGTGAACTGGCGACATCTCACCGCGATGGGTTCAAGAAGTTCTATGATCTGGCGGAGCGGGTCTTTCCGCAGGACCTGCCGCACCTGACTGACCGCCAACAGGTTGACCACCTGTGCCATGCTGCCCTGGACCGGATCGGTTTTGGCACATTGGGGGAGATCCGCAAATTCTGGGAAGCGTGCGAGACGTCTGAGGTCAAAGCCTGGGCCGACAGCAACACGGCAGATCTGGTTGAAGTCGACGTGCAAGGTGCCGATGGCAGTTGGACGCCCGCGCTGGCCTGTGCGGAGATTGAAGAGCGGATCAAAGAACTGAAAGACCCCACCACGCGGTTGCGGATCTTGAACCCCTTTGATCCCGCCATTCGCGACCGCGTGCGTCTGGCGCGGTTGTTCGGGTTCGACTACACGGTTGAAATGTTCGTACCCGCCGCCAAACGCAAATGGGGCTATTATGTCTATCCTCTGCTGGAGGGCAGTAAATTCGTTGGCCGGATCGAGGCCAAGGGCGACCGCTCAAAAGGCACTTTGACATTGACCAATTATTGGACCGAAACAGAGCGCCTCAAAACGCCCAAACGGGCGGCCAAGCTGGAGGCCGAGCTGGCCCGATTGGCGAAACTTGCGGGTTTGGGCACAGTGGATTGGGCCGTAAGCTGACCTCAATGGACCTGTGACCCCAATTGAAAAGGGCCCGGTGCAGCATGCTGCACCGGGCCCTTCTGTGATGTTACATGCGGGTCACGCTAGCCTTTCGCTGGGCGCTCCGCAGCGCTCAATTCGGCAAAGCTTGCGGCAAAGGCCTCGATATCTTCAACCGAAAGACCGTCGACGGCATCCCATTGCTTTTGGTTGTATTCTTCCGTCTCAAGATCGGTCCAGAAACTGTCGTTGAGGCGGTTGATCATGTTGAGCATCGCGCAGGCCATGGAGATTTCGACGATTTCTGTATCGGTGAAATTCTCTTTCATGGCGGCCCACACTGCCTTGTCGCGTTGGGCGGTGTTCTTGGTCATCGCTTCTGACCAGGCAATGGTCGCGCTGTCACGGGCGTCAAACAGCGGGCTGGTTTTACAGCTGTCGTCCAGCATCGCCTCAAGCTCGGGTTCGGAAATGCCAAGCCCCAGACCAAAGACCGTTGTATGCGCGGTGCTATATTCGCAGGCATTGGTAATCGAAGTTTTGATGCAGGCTAGTACACGCAGGCGCGGGTCTGTGCTGGCACCCAGATCGGGCTTGACGCACCGCGGCCACCAGATCGCCGAACCATCGGGCAAGGTAGGGGCTGTGAGTGGCCAGAATGCGTTGCAGGTTGGCTGTGCGCCCTAGGAATTTGTCCGATCCGTCAAAGATCAGTTTTGCGGTTCCGGTTGCGTCTTCGTGGATTGTGCCGGTTAGTCGTTGTGACATGGTCTCCCCCAAATTCGTCGCGTGTCGCTCGATAGATTTTTGGCGTTTTAAACCTCAGAGATATGAACGGTCCGGCGGTCTTCGGCGGAACGCGCGATAGTTTCCAGGATCTCGATATTGTGGACCAGTTCTTCGTTGGTGAAAGTGTAAAGCGCCTCTCCCAACATTGTCGGCGGCGGGTAGAATTTGCCGCCGAGCTATCCGAACTATTGTGGCACCTGGATCGAAATCACCGGCACCGAAGGCGTCTTGACCCTGAATGACATCAGCCGTGACAACTGGCTGAACACGGTCAAGGACGGCACGCGAAATCCCAAGTCGACCATGCCTTTGCTGGGCAGACGGGCCCAGAGGCGCTGCACTTCCTCGAAGCGGTGCCGTTGGACGGCAATGTCATGGTAGACCTCGAGCACGCCCGCATGGTGATGGAGACCTACTCCACGGCGGACGTCTCTGCCGAGGTCGACGAGCCTGTGAAGCTGCCATTGTCAAACCAATCGCTGGCGACATTGGTAGACCTCAAGGGCAGCTAAATAATGCCCGATTAGACCCCAGCCATAGGGGTGAACCTGCAAAAACGACGGCCTTCTCCTTGTCGTATCTGAGCGCCTTACCGGGCGCTCATTTTCGGGCATTAGATGCCGGGATCAGCGTGTTACTGACCCGGTGGGTCTGTCTGAAGTGCTGTATCGACAACGGGGTCGCGCACCCATTGGTACAGCCAGACTTCCGACAGCTTCTGCGCCTCACCGGCCACATGAGCCGTCAGCTCAATCAGATCCGCATCCTGTCCATCAACATCAAAGAACAGCCGCCAGCGGTTGGCCGTGTCGTCGATCTTGTGCAGCACCACGTTGGAGAACTCGCCGGCGGATGTCGCCACAACCGGCACCGGTTCCGCATCGGCTGCCATCTCGCCCAAAGCGCCCCCTTCGAAGTCGATCACAAATTTCCGCAGATTGGGGTTGGTCAGCGGCACGCCGGAGGGGCCACCGACGCCGGTGCGGGTGCTTAGGACATAGGCCAGATCTGAATTCACCAGCGGGGGCAGGGCACCCCAGTGCATTTTGTAGCTATAGCTGCGCGTGTCGCCTGCTTGGGGTGCGTCCTCTGGGATCCAGAACATGACGATATTGTCGTCAATCTCCAGCTCTGCCGGGATCTCAACCAGACGTACGCTGCCTGCGCCCCAGTCGCCAACAGGCTCGATCATCACCGAGGGTCGGTTGTGGTACTGGGCGCCTGCGTCTTGGTAGTCGTCATAGGAACGGTCGCGCTGGATGAGGCCAAACTGCGCCATCTCCGTGTCCGGGAAATAGGAGTTGGATACCCGCGGCGGGTTGTTCAACGGGCGCAGCAATTCATCGCCCGAGGTCAACACCACCTTCAACGCGTCTGTGTCGTGAACCTGTGGGCGGAAGTCATCAAACCGACGTTCGGAATGTTCAGAAAAATAGAACATCGACGTCAGCGGCGCGAGGCCAAGCTGTTGGACTGCATTGCGGAAATACAGCTCGGCCTCCACTTCGATCACCGTGTCATCGCCGGGCTTGATCACAAACCTATAGGCCCCAGTGACCGAGGTGCTGTCCATCGCCGCGTAAATCTCCAACACGTCCGTTTCGGTTTCGGGCTTCACCACCCAAAAGGCCGAGAACCGCGGAAACTCTTCGGGGCCACCCAACCATGTATCGATGGACAGGCCGCGCGCAGACAGACCATAGCTGTTGCCCCGACCAAGTGCGCGGAAATAGCTGGCCCCAAGGAAGGTGATGAGCTCGTCATATTTTTTCGCACTGTTGAACGGCGCAGTGACTTTCAGCCCGGCAATCCCCGGCAGCTCCGCATGGGGAGGAACCCGGCGTTCCAGGGCGTTGCGATATTCAAAATCATCGGTGGAAAACGCCATCGGCGTTGCGGTGCTGTTGGAAATCTCAAAGATCTCAACAGGTTCCTGAAACAACCAGCCTGGGTGAAAGGCCTGCAGCCGAAACGGCGATCCGTCATTGCTCCACCGCGCGGCCTCGGGCAGGAAATAGATATTGCGGTAGTCGTCATAAGACAGCTGATCGAGAAAACCTGCAAGTTTCGCAGGGGGGGTATCCGGCATTGCCGATTTGGCCTTCATGTAGGATTTGAGCCAGTCAAACGAGAACGGTTCTGCCTCAGCTGTTGTTTGCGCCACGGAAAAAGAGGGAACGGCCGTGGTGGCCAAAAGCATGGCAACAAAGCTGCGTCGGGTTAAAGAGGGTGCAAACCGCATTTCGATCGGGCTCCGATTGGGATCAGGACGTGTCCAGAATAACAATATCAGTTTCGCGCCGGTCCTTAAGTCACATCCACGCAGGAAAACTGACACTCATGGGGCGCACACCCTGCCAAATCCGCAAGGCGCGACCGGAACCGGATGCCCGGTTGCGATATCAGGCCTGGGCCGTCCGGGGCAACGTAGCTGCGCCAAACGGCGGGGGATTGGCAAAATGCCGCACAGGGCAGGAGCCACGATGTTGGTGCCGGCCTCAGCGCCTTACTCTCTTGGCCAGCGCGGCTGTCAACAACACGGCGATCATAAGGAAACCGGCGCCTCCTATCCAAGCGATTGACAGCGAGTAGCTTTCCGCAAGTCCACCAACGGCTATTAGACCAGTTGCCGCACCAAACTGTTGCACAAGGGATCGCAGTGACAGCAGTGTGGACCGTTGATGGTTCTCGACACAGGCATGCAGAATGCTGCTGGCGGGCGTTTCCGTTGCGCCAAGGACAACAGAGAAAAATATGAAGATCCCAACAAAACCGACAATGCCGCCCTGAAACGCCAATACGATTTGGAGAGTTGCGAGACAGGCCGACGCCACGCAAAGCGAGACGGCATTTTGGCGTTTGAACATCCGATTGATGTGGGGAGATAGCGCCGCACCAATCGCGATTGAGAAGAAGTACACCGCCGTCAGAGCACCAATTGCAGTGTTGGCGTAGCCTTCGTCCAACATACCTTTGACGTGGGTGGGCCAGAGCACTTCGACTGGGTTCGTTGCCATTAATACCAACGCCAAGGCAAGTAGAAGCACCGAGAGGGTCGGATGTTTCAAGGCAAGGAGGCTGGTTTCCTTGATCACTGCAGGTACGCGCGTAAACCCTTGGCTGAGCGCCTTGGGATTCAGTGGGCGTGGCTTTTCGGTGATGGCGACTAGAGTGAAGAAAAACAAACCAGTCATCATGATCAGGCTAGCGGCGTAGGACGTATCGTAAACGCTGAAACCATGCCGGGTTGCGACGTCACCGAAGGCATCAGGCAACAGGCCCCCACAAATTGCACCAAAAGCCAGCCCCATGGCGTTTGCCCATTGGGCTTTGGCGAGCGCAGCTTGAATATCGACGTTCGGGGCCATGACCTTGAACCTCTCAACGAACCATGCGTCGAGCGTTCCCGAGCGCAAGGCGCGACCAAAACCAATAAAGGCGAAGGAAAGAGCCAAAACGTAAAAATCGTTGGACGACAAAAAGATAACCAGCGAGATCAGGCTGGCAACGACCGCTGTCAGGAACACGGGCTTGCGTCCTATGTTATCGGCGAGCCCGCCAAAGGGCAGTTCCATCGCCATGGTTGTGACTGAATAAACGCCAAACAGAAGTGAGATCTGGAAAAGATCCATATCACGGTCGATCAAAGTCAGCGCCACGACGGCCACCGTCAAGCCCATCGCAAAACGGTCCAGAAACTGCTGGACCTGAAAAACGCGAATGTGGCGTTGCGCGACGCGGGTCAGTTGGCGGAAGGAAAATACGATCTCAGCAGGCATGGTCGGCTTCAGAGAGCTTCGCGTCAGAGAGGGAAACGTATTTCGGTAATCTTTGCCTGTTTAGCCGGGCCACCGCAATCCAGCGGCCCGCGCTCAGCCCTTGTCAGCTCTTATAGTCGGGGCAGATCTGGTCCAAGAGCCGCAGATGCGCGGCCCATTCCAGATCAAGATCGTCATCCTCACCCATGGGGCTGTCATATTGCTGGGCAACGTGTTTGGCCAAAGCATCTTCAACCACACGCAGGGGGCGGCCCATGGAGAGAGTGGCCACCTGAATTTCGCAGGCGCGCTCCAGATAGAACATATTGTTGAACATCCGCGCCGCAGTTGCGCCGGTGGTCAGCAGCCCGTGGTTGCGCAGCACCAGCGCTTGGTTGTTGCCAAGACTTGCGACGATCCGGTCCCGTTCTGCGAGATCCAGCGCGATGCCTTCGTAGTCGTGATAAGAGACACGATTGTAAAACTGCAGTGCGATCTGGTTCAGCGGCAGCAGACCTTCTTCCATGGTTGAGACCGCAACGCCTGCGCGCGAATGGGTGTGCATGATCCAGGCCGCATCGTGGCTGGCGCGATGGACGGCTGAGTGAATGGTAAATCCAGCCGGGTTCACATTATAGGTAGAGGGTGCGATCTTGTTTCCGTCCACGTCGATCTTCACCAGGTTCGACGCGGTGATCTCTTCCCAGCGCAGACCATAGGGGTTGATCAGGAAATGCCCGTCCGCGTCGGGCACCCGCGCGGTGATATGGGTATAGATTAGATCGGTCAGGCGAAAATGCGCGGCCAGCCGGTAACAGGCGGCAAGGTTTACGCGCGCCTCCCACTCCGCTTGGCCAATCCCGTTGGGGCGCTGGGTCTGTTCCATCGATGAAGCCTCCTTGGCCGCAGCAACTGCGGTGTCAAAATTCGATTTGCGGTTTCACATGCGCACGCGTTTGCGGCACATTTGGCAGCGCACAGAGCATTTCATAAAGGTATTCCGCAGCGATAATAGCGGTATTGCCGCTTGTGTCGAAAGAAGGGGCAACTTCCACCAGATCCGCACCCACCAGATTGAGCCCCGCGCAGCCCCGGATGATCTCTAGCCCCTGCAATGTGGTCAACCCGCCGACCTCTACCGTGCCGGTGCCGGGGGCAAAACCGGGATCGAGACTGTCGATGTCATAGGATAGATAGACCGGCGTATCGCCGATACGCGCGCGAATTTGCGCCATCAAGGGTTTGAGGGATTTGTGCCAGCATTCCTCGGCCTGGATACAGGTCCAGCCTTTGGAACGGCCCCAATCGAAATCCTCGGCCGTGTAGCCGGTGCCGCGCAGCCCGATTTGAAAGACCTTGTCATTGTCCAACACCCCATCCTCATGAGCGCGTCGGAAGGGGCAGCCATGGGCGATGCTTTCGCCAAACATCTCATCATTGGTGTCGGAATGGGCATCCACATGGATCAGGGCGACGGGTCCGTGTTTCTCGGCCACCGCGCGCAGGATCGGCCAGGTGAGGGTGTGATCACCGCCCAGCGTCAACGGGATCGCACCATGGGCCAGCACGCCTTGGTAATAGGCGGTGATGATGTCGACGGATTTCTTCAGATCAAACAGGTTGATCGGCACATCGCCAATGTCTGCCACCTGCAAATGCTCAAACGGTGCGGCCCCGGTTGCCATATTATAGGGGCGGATCATGCGGCTTTCATCGCGGATCTGACGGGGACCCAGCCGGGTGCCGGGTCGGTTTGAGGTTCCGATATCCATTGGGATGCCGACGAAACAGGCGTCGAGCCCGGCGGCCGTGTCTTGGGTCGGCAGCCGCATCATTGTGGCCGGACCACCCACGCGCGGCATTTCATTTCCACCAAGGGGTTGATTGAAATTTGGCATTAGACTTCTTGCACCTGTGTTTCGAATGAGAATTGGGAAGTGGGGACAGCCAGTGGCTTACCTCGAATTGCGCGGGCTTCTGTTTTGCCAGATCAAACGCCCCAGGATCACAATCGTGACTAGCACGATCAACACGACAGACAGCGCTGCCACCGCCGGATCCACATTGTCGCGCAGCCCCATCCACATACGCCGGGGCAAGGTGATCGCCTTGATCGAGGTGACAAATAGGGTGACGCCGATCTCATCCCAGGACAGCACAAAGCTCAGCAAAAAGGCAGAGACCATGCCAAAGCGGATATTGGGCAATATCACCGCAAAGATCCGCGTCCAGACCGGCGCCCCCATGGACCGTGCGGCGAGATCGATTTTGCGGTCCACCTGTGACAGGGCCACCATGATGATCACCACCGCATAAGGCACCACCATCACCGTATGGGCCACGGCAACGCCGAGCCAGCCGTCATAGACCACAAGGCTGTTCCAGTTCGAGACGGTGCGCAGGAAGTAATACAGCGTCAGTGCCGAAACCACCGGCGGCGCAACCATGGGCAACAGCGCAAGACCTGCCATCACCCCGGCAAATCGGGGGCGCATCATCCACAGCCCCATACAAAATGCCGTGGCCAGAAGCGTCGACAAGATCGCCGCCGTCACCCCCACCTGCAGCGACAGGGCGATGGCGTCCCCCCATTCGGGTTTGGTCCACAACGCCTGGTAGTGGCGCAGGGACAGGCTGTCCTTGGGCAGGCTGAGAAAGCGTTTCGGGGTGAAGCTGACGGGGATCACCGCCAGCAACGGCAGCAGCAAGAACACGGCGGTCATCGCTGCCAATGCGGTGGCAAAGGGGCCTGGGCGCAGTCCGGTCATGTGGTGGATACTCCTGCGCGTTTGATCAGGGCGACAAGGAAGGCCCCGATGGAGACCATCAACAGCGCCGACAGGGCTGCGGCCAGTCCCCAGTTGGGAATTTGGAAAATCCGCAAGTAGATCAGTTCGGCAATCATCACGCTGCGCCCACCGCCCAAAAGGGTCGGCACGATGTAAAAGCCAAGCGAGAAGACAAAGACCAAGAGCGCCGCACCCACGATGCCGCTTTTGGTCATCGGCACAAAGATCTGCCAGAAGATCCGCATACGGGAGGCCCCCATGCCACGCGCGGCCAAGATCACCCGGTCATCGACCGACCGCATGGCACTGGCCAGTGGAAAGACGGCAAAGGGGATCAGGAAATGCATCATGCCAATGACAACGCCGAATTCATTGCGCACCATCGTCAGCGGTTCGGCAATGATGCCAAGGGATTGCAGCCAGCTGTTGATCAGGCCGCGATTGGACAGAAGCGACAGCCAGCCAAAGGCCCGGCTCAGCACCGAAAGCCAGAAGGGGATCATAATCGCGAGCTCCACCAGCACCCGCGTGGCGGTGTTGCCTTTGAGCCAGAGCAGCGTCAGCGGATAGGCCAGCACCACCGCCAGAACGGTGACACAGAGGCAAACACGCAGAGTGCGCCAGATCACGCTCCACACCAGGGGATCCCCCAGCGCAGCACTGTAGTTTTGCAACCCCGGTTCCGGCGTGGTGACGCTTTGCAACATCACCCCACTCAGCGGCAGCAGATAGGCAAGCCCCAGAAACAGCAGTAAGGGCGACAGGAGAAGAAGTCTGGACATGAGGCATTGTGTAGCCGTCCGCGCGTTGCCCCGCGAACAGCTCCTTTCATCAGGCGGAGATCACACCAAGGTATGCATCAAGGGCGGCGCCATAGTTTTCCTCATACCAGGCCATATCCAACGGAGTCTGCTGGGCAAAGTTCTTAGGATCTACAGGGTTATAGAACTTGTCCTCATCCGGGATTAGCGCGTCTGCGGCCGGATTGGCGGGGCCATTGCCCAACAGAGCAAACAGCTTGGCCTGGGCTTCGGGCGCTTGCGAGTAGGCGATGTATTCCATCGCGGCTTTTCCACCGGCCGGGTTGTTCGCCAAAACGCCGGTAGAGCCCGGCGCGATAATGCCCTCGGCCCAGGTCATGGCCACCTCGCCCTCGGTGTCGCGATCCAGCAGCATGGCGCGGGTGTTCCAGATGATCGCCATCGACACATCGCCGTTCAACAACAACGACTGGCTTTCGGCGCCACCACCCCAGTAGGCGCCGATGTGCTCTTTGAAGCCTGCGATCTTGGCATGGGCGCGGTCCATGTCCAGCGGATACAGGTCCTCGGGCGCAACGCCATCGGCCAGAAGCGCGGCCTCCCACATGCCCACACCCCATTTATACAGGGCGCGTTTGCCGGGGAATTTCTCGGCGTCAAAGAAATCCGCCATCGAGGTCGGCGGTGTGTCGTATTTGGTTTTGTCATAGGCAATGACGTAGCTGTAGAAATAGCTGTTGGCGGCATAATCCCATTGGAACCCATCGCGCAGCTTGCCGGGGTCCACGATCTCCCAATCGATGGGGCGCATCAGGCCCAATTTGCCAAGCGCCTGACCGGAGAAGGGATCGCAATCGACCAGATCCCAGGTGGGATTGCCACTTTCGGCCTGTGCCTTGATCGAGCCTTCCAGGGGACCCGAGCCATCATACAGAACCTTCACACCGGTTTCTGCCGCATAACCTTTGCCAAAGGCCTCGGACATGGCCTCGATCGCATCGCCGCCCCAGTTGACAAAAACCATCTCTTTGTCAGCCGCATAGGCGCTGCCTGCGGACAGGCCAAGGGCCGAGGTGCCCCCCAAAAGCGCGAGGCCCTGCAAGAAGCCGCGGCGTGAAAGTTCACCCGATTTCAGCTTCTCTTTCAACATCATCACTTGGTCTTGCTGGAAGTGCTTGTGCATTTTGATACCTTTCTGTTGGAGGGCTGATCAGAAGATCAGACTGTCTTTGGCGGCCCAGCCGACCCGGATCTGATGCCCAGGTTCAGCCGCGCTGCTGAGGTCTGCGGTCTTGATGTCGATCACCAGGGGGCTGCCATCCGCAACCGAGCTCAGCTGCAACCGCGATTGCGCGCCCATATAGATGCGGTCGGTGATCACGCAGGGTAGGCCGATCTGGCTGCTCTCTGGTTGAAGCGCCAGCTTCTCGGGGCGCACCGCAATATGGCGGGCAGATGCGGCCGGCGCCTCTGGCAAGGTCACCGAGAAATCGCCGACCTTGGACACTGGTCCGTCAAAAATGGCCGGCAGGACGTTGATATCGCCGAGAAACTCCGCCACGAACCGGGTGCTGGGGCGTTCATAGACAGTTGTCGGATCCGCCAGTTGCTGCAGTTTTCCTTGATCAAAAATCGCAACCCGACTGGACAGGGCCAGTGCCTCGCTTTGATCATGGGTGACAAAAACAAAGGTGGTGCCCATTTTGGCATGGATCCGGCGCAGCTCGTCCTGCATCTGGCCCCGCAGGTTTTTGTCCAGCGCGGAAAACGGTTCATCCAGCAGCAAAACCGGCGGTTCATAGGCCAGCGCACGGGCCAGGGCGACCCGTTGTTGTTGCCCCCCCGACAGGCCAGACGGGCGTTTGTGCCCATGTCCCGACAGGCCAACCAAATCGATCATATCCGTGACCCGGTCGCGGATCTCGGACTTGGGGCGTTTCTGCACTTTCAGCGGGAAGGCGATGTTCTGTTCGACCGTCATATGGGGAAACAAAGCATAGCCCTGAAACATCATGCCAAAACCACGGGACTCTGCATCCGCATGGGTCTTGTCGAAGCCATTAATCTTCAAAAACCCACGGGTGACAGCTTCAAACCCGGCCAACATCATCAAAAATGTAGTCTTGCCTGATCCCGACGGCCCCAAAAGGGTCAGGAACTCGCCGGGCATGATCTTCATAGAGACATCGCTCAGCGCGGTAAACGTTCCGTAGTCTTTGCCTATGTCGATGGCTTCGATGGCGGGTTTGCGTGCGGACAAGGTTTTGTATCCTGCAGTTTGCTGCGGTTACAAAATTGTGCGCGGTAAATTCGGCTATGAACAAGTGAAACATATTCACGGCTATGACAAAGAAAATTTGTCATAGCGGCGCGCATCCTATTCCCGCCTAGATTTCAGGCAGAGCCTCTTTGATCCAGCTCACAAAGGCGGCAACTGTTGCATTTCGCGGCCGATCTCGGGGCACAGCCAGGTAATAGGCGTTCTGGGTTGCCAAACGATCGGGGAAGGGCCGCACCAATTTTCCGCTCAAAAGATCTGCAGAACAGACAAATTCGTCACCCATCGCGATCCCCTGGCCGGCCAACGCTGCCGAATAGGCCAGGTTCATATCGGCGAATCGAATGCCTTTGCGCGCCCATTCCTCGGGCAGGTCAACCATCCGCATCCAACTGCTCCACTCCCCATAGTCATTAAGGTGTAGCAAGGTGGCACGGGCCAGCGCAGCCGGGGTTGCCAGCCCGTCCAATTTATTCAGATAGGCCGGGCTACACAGGGGGGTATAGGCAATCTCGCGTAGCAACTCCAATGCCACACCGCCAGAGAATTCGCGCCCAAAGGAAATGAAAACATCAACTTCCGGGTTGCTGACGTCGTCCAGACGGCGCGGTGTTGTTAGGTTCAGATGGATGTCGGGAAAGGCCGTATGAAACCCTTCGACCACGGTGCACAGCCAATGGCTGGCAAAGCCGGGTGGGCAGCTGACGGTTAATACGCCGCTGGGGCCAGAGGTAGCGGAACGTGCGGCGGCATTATTCAACGCGTCCAATGCTTTGCGCACATCTAACGCATATCTGCGCCCCGCCGGGGTCAGCGCAAGCTTGGTTCCGACCTTGTCACTGATCGGAAATCCAAGGTCACGCTCCAATTGGCGCAGCTGATGGGTGACGGCGCTTTTGGTCAGGTTCAGCTCTTCTGCGGCCTGCCAAATGGTGCCGAGACGCGCAAAAGCTTCCAGCGCCCGCAGCGCCTGGGTGGAGGGGACCCGTTGCATAAAATGACCTGTTGTTCGGGGTGGTTGTCCGGTGAAGACTAAATTTATTTGCCGTCAGCTGCAAATGAACTTCTGGGGGCACGATCAAACCTGTCCTGCAACCAATCCGCAAATGCCGCAGCCGGCGCGGTAAACCCTCCCGGGGCGGGCGTGATCCAATAGGCCGCGCGCGCCGGGATCTCCGCCTCAAACGGGCGCAGCAACCGCCCGGATCTGAGCGCATGTTCAGACGTTACAGCATCGCCCAGACACAGGCCCAACCCCGCTTCGGCGGCGGCATACATGGCCAAAAGCCCAGAGAACACCACGCCCGCGTCCTCTACCTGCTGGGGCTGTCCCGCCATCTCTAGCCACTGCGCCCAATCGGCATGGGTGTCCAGATGCAACAACATGTCCGGCAGGATTGCATCCGCCGTCAACGCTCCGTGTTTGTGCAGAAAATCCGGACTGCAAACCGGGAAGAAGGTGACATCAAACAACCGCTTTGCCCCGCGTGGCGGCGTGTCGGTGAACACAATGCCAAGGTCGCAGGCGGGCACTTCCTCACCAACCGCGACGCTGCGCATCTTGAACGAGATCTCGGGGTAGCGGTTCAAGAAATCCGACAGGCGCGGTGCCAGCCATGTGGCGGCAAATCCGGATGTCACCGCAATCTCAAGACGGCCCTTGGCCTGATCCAGACCATCATGCGCGTCGTGCAAAAGAGCCAGCGCCGGGCGGATCGCCGCAACATATCGGCGCGCCTCACCCGTCAGGGCAACACCGCGCCCCTTGGCGATGGTCAGCGCAAATCCCAACTGCGTCTCAAGCGCCTTCAATTTATGGCTAACGGCGCTTTGGCTCAGATGAACCTCTGTCGCGGTTGCGCGCACGGATCCGGTGCGCGCCAAGGCGTCCAAAACGATCAAAGCGGATATTGGGGGTAAACTCATCTATTTCATTCATCATTTTGCGGAAAAAATATCAATAGATTTGCAAAAATATAATCAGTAGCGCTGGAGAGACGACTTCAAACCCCAAGGATACCTCCATGGACGCGAGCTTTTCCCGGCGAAAACTGTTGGAGCCAGCCGAGCTTCGAGACTTGAACACCCGATCTGACCTGCGCGGATGGATGCAGATCCTCAGCCATGTTGGCGCGATTGCGCTGTGTGTGGTGCTGCATGCACTTGCCATGGGCAGTTATTGGGTGCTGCTGACCGGGTTCTGCCTCGGGGTGTTGTTGAACTTTCTCTACGCAGGCCAGCATGAATTGTCCCATGGAACCGTCTTTGCCACCCGCCGCGTGAATGAACTTTGGGGGCGGCTGATCGGCTTTGTCATGATCTTTCCGCGCGATTTTGATCAGGTCATGCATTTCGCTCATCACAAATGGACCCAGGATTGGGAGCGCGACGGCGAATTGGTACGCGAACCCTATACGTTGACGACATATCTTCTGTGGGTCAGCGGTGTTACTTATTGGCGGAACCGGGTGTTTGGCGTTGTGCGCCGGGCGCGCGGCGTGATTGTGGAGCCCTATATTCGTGCCGATGAAGAGGCCAAGGTTATCGGCGAAAGCCGCATCCATCTGGCGCTCTATCTAGTGATCATCGCCGTGTCGCTGGCCTTTGGCAGCTGGGCCTGGGCCACGTTTTGGATCATCCCCATGGTGCTGACAAAACCGGTACACCAGCTGCAAAACACCATCGAACATCTGGGCCTCAGTCATGAGGACAACATCCTGGAAAACACCCGCAGCACCCGTACCAACGGGTTTATCCGCTGGCTCTGCTGGCAGATGCCCTATCACACGGCGCATCACACGTTTCCGTCGGTGCCATTTTGGAAGCTGCGCCAACTCAACGACAAGATCGAACAAAAGATTGGCGGCGATGTCTGGCGCATGGGCTGGATTGAGTTTCAGATCGAAGTCATCAAAAAGCTCAGCCAAAAGGACGAAAGCCAATACCCCATGAACGAGGTCTGGGTGGTGCCGGTCAACGGGCGTAGCATGCGGGTGGACGCAGAATGAGCCGCACGCTTGAGATCTATACTTCGCTTTGGGCCATGCAGCCTCATGATCCAACCGGTGTAAAATTGCCCTATGACCACGTGGTCGAGATGGTCGCCGACGCCGGGTATCACGGGATGGCGCTGGATTTTGGTGCCACAGCTATTGACGACGTCAAACGCATCCAGCCGATGATGGCGCGCGCGGGTCTGACGCCCTTTTTGGTGGATTTTCCCAAGACCGTCGAAGCCCTGCGCCCGACTCTCCAGATGGCCAAGGACTTTGGCGCGCCCTTTGTGGTGGTCATCGGTCAGGTCATGCCGCTGAGTGTTGAGGGCATGATCCCGATCATTCGCGCCTGGATCGAGATGTCAGAACAAGAAGGCATGCCGATCCTCTTTGAGACCCATCGCGACTGCATCACCAATGATCTGTTTTCCACACTGTGTCTGCTGGATGCGGTGCCGGAAATGCGCCTGTGCGCCGATCTCTCTCATTATGTGGTCGGGCGCGAAATGGCCTGCCCGTTACGCCCGCGTGACGGTGAACATATGAGCCGTATCCTGGCGCGATCGGACAGTTTTCAAGGTCGCGTGGCCGGGCGCGGTCAGATCCAGCTACAACTGGACTTTCCGCAAAACCAAAAATGGGTGGAGATGTTCAAGACCTTCTGGCGCGAAGGCTTTGACGGTTGGCGCAGCCGCAATTCGAACGGCACCTGTATTTTTCTGTGTGAACTCGGCCCACCCGATTACGCCATGACCGGCCCCGATGGGCGCGAGATGTCGAACCGTTGGGACGAAGCATTGCAGATCAAATCCTGGGTTGAAGAGATCTGGCAGGAACTGGAACAGAGCTGACATCGCCAACCAGGATAGTCAAAACGCAAGAGGGGCAAAGACCAGCTGGTCCTTGCCCCCGTAGTGCTCGCATGCCGTTTGATTACTGGTCAGACGGCTCTTTGGCTTCCCGCATAAACGGGCTTTCGTCCAGCACCTCGTATTCAGGGTTAAATTCGCCCTGCTCGTGGGCGTCGGCCATATAGCGGAAGGTTTTCACCGACATGCGCATCAAATGATCGCCCGCTTTCATGGGCGGGTACTTCGCAACGGTCTCGGGCGTTTTGAACTTCTCGAGCGGCTCGACCACGGTGTGATAGTCCAATCCGAAAAACAGCGGCATGGAGTAGCGTTCTTTGCCGGTGTTATAGACCCGGTGCTGGGTGGATTTAAACGCGCCGCCGGACCAGGTTTCAAAGATGTCGCCGATGTTGACGACAAAACAGCCGGGAATTGGTGGTGCTTCGACCCAGACGTCCTCGGCATTCATCACCTGTAGTCCCGGCGCGCCGGTCAACAACAGGGTGAAACATTCGAAATCTGAATGGGCGGGGATGCCTGTGATCTCTTTGGTCGCGGGCAACTCATTTTGGATATAGCGCAGCAGGCGCAATTGCGAGGTGGGATAGGTGATATGCTGCGTCAACTCTTCGGGCTCGATCCCAAGCTCCAGCGCCAATGCATCCAACAGGCGCAGGCCCAGGTTAAAGGCCGCGTCATAATAACCTGCAACCGTGTCTTTCCAACCAGCAATATCCGGCCAGACGTTCGGCCCGGTCATGCGCCAATTGGCCAGATAATCTGGGTGGTCGTCGGGTGCTTCAAACGACATGTCCCAAGCTTCGTTGAAATTGATCGACTTGGGAAAATTGGCGCCGTTTTCTTCGAACGGCACATAGCCGCGGTGGTGGGTGGTGAAACCCGACCAGTATTTCATCTTAAAGCGGCGCGATTTTTCGTGAAATTCCTTGGACGCCGAAAACAGGGCATCGATCTGCTCCTGCGGGATTCCGTGGTTGGTGATATAGAAAAAGCCGGATGTCCGGGCCGCATCCCCCAGGGCGGCGGCCACTTTTGCCTTGTCGTCTGTATCGCCGGTGAACAATCCGGCAAGATCGATAACGGGAAGGTTTGCATCCTCAATCGTGAGCGCACGCTGGTCTTCAGAAATGTCGGAACGCATGTGTTCAGTCCTCTTTCAGTCCGTATGACTGAGTATTCCCCACAAGGCCCCGCCGACTGGCCCTCTGCTCTGCGACGGGACGGGGAGAGCCCAGAGCCATGTTTCACCGTCTAGGCTCTGGAGCGTAAAAAGAATGGTTACAAATCTTCAGCAACACGGCGGTTTCGCCCAAAACTTAAACAATAGTAAATATGTTTGACGAGTTTTCGGTCTTGTGACTCACGGCAATTGAACCCGCCGTTGCAGCGTAAAGGCACAAGGACGCGGTGAATCACGTCGCGCCACCACTCCGCAAAACAGGGGAAAATCGTCATGACAGGGATGAACCGCCGCTCTCTTTTGAAATCCGCCAGCAGTGTTGCAGGTCTGGCCGCTGCCTCTAGTGTGATCGGCTCGCCGCTCATTGCACAAGAACGCAGCCTGAAAATCGGCTCCTACGGTGGGTATTTCGAAGACAGCTTCAAATCGCATGTCTATCCGGCCTTCACAGAGGCGACGGGGATCAAAGTGGAAAGCGTCACCCAGCCGAACTCAGCCGATTGGTTGGTGACAATGACCCAAGCGACACAAGCGGGCACCGTGCCTGCGGATCTGTCGCTTTATGGTCGCGCCACTATGATCAAGGCGTCGCGCGTGGGTGGCCTCTTGTCGCCGCTTGATGTCAAAGCCATGCCCGCCACCAGCAATATGGATCCCTATTTCGTGTTTGAAGACACCACCGGCGCCATCGGTGTCGGCGCGATGTCGTGGTTCACGTCGATGGTCATCAACCCCGAAGAAGTCGACGCGCCGGCCAGCTGGGCGGAATTCTGGGACAGTTCGAAATACGAGGCCTCGCTGGGTCTGCCGCGCAACTTTAACGCACTGTTCCTGGATATTGTGGCGGCAACCTTCTTTGACGGGGCTGAGACTTTTAGCACCAAAGACGGCATCATCGCCTTGGTCGAAAAAGCTGCTGAGATCAAACCAAACGTTGCCCTGTGGTGGTCTGCCGAAAGCCAGATGGAACAGGCGATGAAAAACACCGACATCATCGGCGGGCAGTATTACCTGGATGTGTCGAACCTGATGGCGCTGGACGGCTTCCCGATCCAGGCGGTCTTCCCCAAGGAAGGCAACCCACAGGATTATGGCTCCTGGTGTCTGTCATCTTTGTCAGACAAAGGTGACGAAGCGGCCGCGTTCATCAACTTCACCTCTGACCCGGCTGTACAAGCCTTGATGAGCCGCAAAATCGGCACCGCACCATTGGTGCCGCAGTCCAAAACCGATCTGACGGATGAAGAGTTCGCATTTGTATCGGGCACGCCGTCGATCAAACCCGCCTATGAGGCCTATCTCGACAACGAGACCTTTATCAAAGAGACATGGGACAAAATGCTCGCGGGGGCATAAGCCATGAATGGATTGAGCCTTAAAGGTATTTACAAAGTTTTCGGCAGCGCACGCGCTGTCGAAAACGTCCACCTCGATTTTGCCGAAGGGGAGCTGACAGCGCTTCTTGGCCCCTCAGGCTGCGGGAAAACCACACTGTTGCGGATGATCGCAGGGCTTGAGACGCCAACTAGCGGCAGCCTGCATCTGGGGAGTCGCGACATCACGGCGCTGGCCGCCCACAAACGTCGCTTTGGCATGGTGTTTCAGAATTTCGCGCTGTTTCCGCATCTTAACGTGCGCGAAAACGTGGTCTATTCGCTGGTGATTTCCGGCACCAGCAAGTCAGACGCGATTGCGACGGGTGAGCGTCTGCTCGATCTTGTGCAGCTGCAGGGCTACGGCGATCGGCGTGTGGGGCAGCTGTCCGGTGGTCAACGTCAACGGGTGGCCATCGCGCGCGCTCTTGCACAAGAACCTGAGGTGTTTTTGTTGGATGAACCGATGTCAGCGCTGGATGCCAAACTGCGCGAAGACATGCAGGTGGAACTGCGCCTGTTGCAACAGCGTCTGGGCGTCACCACAATTGTCGTCACCCATGACCAGCGCGAAGCAATGACAATGGCCGATAAAATCGTGGTCATGAGCCGGGGCAAAGTCGAACAGGTCGGCGCGCCCCAAGATATCTATCACCGGCCCGAAAACGCTTTTGTCGCGGATTTCATCGGCAAGGCGAACTTTTATGACGGCGTTGTCGAAGACGGCAAACTGCGGGTGAATGGCTCCCTGCTAGAGACGAATTCCCCGGCCAATTTTATCAACGGCTCCGACGTGCGCATCGCTTGTCGGCCAGAAGTGCCGTGTTTGGGGCGTCGAGACGTTGCCGGCAGTCAGCTGAAGGCCACGGTGACATTTGTGCGCGACGTAGGCCCGGCGCGTGACATCCACCTCAAGACCGACATTGGACCGATGGTGGTGGAATACGCGCGCGGCGAAGAACAAGACGACTATCACGTGGGGCAGGACACCATTGTGACCCTGCCGCTGGATGGGTTGCATGTGTTCCCCGAGCCGAGGCAGGACGCCTCATGAGCGCGATAAGCGATCCGGAAATTCTCGCCAATTCGGCCCTAACAGGACGCAGCCGCCTGTCTCAGCTCTCGGTGTCAAAACTTGTCATCTGGGCGCTGGTCCTGTTCCTGTGCGTGACCCCATTTGCGCTGATCATCGCCGTCTCCTTTGGCGAAAAGATCGAGGGCGCGAGCTGGGAGTGGGGATTTTCGCTGGCCAATTACCAACGGGTGTTCGTCGGCGCGAACTGGCCGGAAGAGGTAACGTTCCTTTATCTCCAAAACCTCTATTACTCGCTTTACTACGCGGTACTTGCCGCGATTTTGGCAGTGCTGTCGGCCTTTCCCTTTACCTATCTGATGACGGGCCTGTCGCGCCGTGCGCAAAGCGCGTGGCTGGTGTTTATCCTCTCCAGCCTGTCGCTGTCGGAAGTGTTCATTGTCATGGGCTGGGATGTGCTATTGTCCAACCGTTCGGGCCTGCCGATGGTGGTCAAAGAGACCGGCCTGACCGATTGGCTTAAGGCCGTTGGATGGTTTGACACCCTGCGCGAATGGGGTCTGGCCAATCCGCGCAATGTGAAATTTAAAACCTCAGTCTTTGCCACGGTTCTGACCATGTCCTATCTGGTTTGGCCATACGCGGTGATCCTGCTTTATCCGCCTTTGTCGCGGATGGATCGCAGCATGGTTGAGGCCGCGCAGACCATGGGCGCGGGGCCTTGGACCGTTATGCGCACGGTCATCTTGCCCGCAGTCCGCTTGCCATTGTTTGGCGCGACCCTGTTGCTGTTTGTCTTCCTGCTGGGGGTCTATGTCACGGTGTCGGTCTTTGCGGAACCGGCCAAACAGACCATGGCTGTCTCCGTCTATTCCGCCGTACGCGGAGCCACTTTGAACGCGCCATTTGGGGCCGCGCAGGCGGTGATTTTGCTCATCACGGCGGGTGTGTTCCTGGTCCTTGGCCAATGGATGAGCCGGAGGGCCGCAACATGATCCTACGCACCATTTCAAATGTATTTATGGCGCTCTCGGCGGTCATGCTGGCCCTGCCTATTCTGGTGGTTTGTGGTGCAGCGCTCAACTCAGGGCGCACCATGTTCTTCCCTCCGAAAGAGCCGACTTTGGCCCGGTTTAAAGAGTTCTTTTTCACCGAAACCGTCTGGGTCACGGCCCTTGGCAATTCGGTGATTGTGGCCTTTTGCAGCGCGGCGCTGGCGGTTCTGGTCGCCTGGCCCTTGGCCTATGGTCTGTGGAAACAGGGCGGTAAAGCGGCGCAGGTTCTGGCCGGGTTGGGTTCCATGCCCTTTGCCTTGCCGCCGATCGTCTTTGGCGTGGGGCTTGGATTTTTGTGGAGCTTTATCGGCACTTTGGGGACCTTGTGGATCGGCATCGTCAGCCACGCGGCCCTGTTCATGGCTTTGCCACTGGTGACAATCTCCATCGGTCTGCAATCCATCGACCGCTCGCATCTGGATGCGGCAGCGACGATGGGGGCGACGGGGCCTGTTGTCTTTCGCACCGTGATCCTGCCGCAGACGATGCCCTATACCGTGTCGGGGTTTTTCTTTGCGCTGGTGCTCAGTTTCAATGAGTTCATCGTTATGTTCTTTGTCACGGCTTCGTCCTATTCCACGGTGACGCTGCAGATCTTCAACTCCCTGCGCAACGGCTACACCCCCACGATGGCCGTGGCGGCGATCACCTTTATTGTAATCTCGATCGCAGTCTTTTCCGCCGTTGCCCGCTGGGGAGATCTGCCGCGCCTGATGGGCGCAGAACCCACCAAATCCTAACCACTTAAAAAGCGGAGATCGCCATGGCGCGCCAACCAACTCTTGTCGGCAAAACAGTTCTGATTGTTGTTGATATCCAAAAGGGTGCCTTTCTGGATCGCAGCAACGCAGGCATCCCGACCATGCCCGACTATTTCGACAATATGGCGCGCGCCCGGCGAGTGGTAGATGCGGCCCATGCGGCAGATGTTCCGGTGATTTTTTTTGAAGAAAACCACCGCCGCGATATGGTGGATTACGGGCGTGAGATGGACGGATCAGAAGGCATTCATTGTCTGGACGGTGAACCGGGGACCCCTGTTGCGGCAGAAGAAATGGATATGCGCGACAGCGACTACTTCATCCGCAAACGCCGCTATTCCTGCTTCTTTGGCACCGAGCTTGAGATCTTGCTCAAAGGGCTCAAGGCCGAGACGCTGATCCTAGTGGGCGGCATGACCGATGTCTGCGTGCACTACACTTTTGTCGATGGGCACCAGCATGACTACTACATGCGCGTGATCGCCGACAGTGTGGGTGGCACTTCGGACGCGGCCCATCAGGCGTCGTTGCATGCGATGGAATATCTGCAAGACGGCGCGGTGCAAACCACAGATGAGATCGTGGCAAAACTGTCCGGCTTGAAAAGCGTCGCAGCATGATCGGTGCGGGTGATCTTCAGGCCCATTGGAGCCGGGTCTGGTTGCGCGCGCCGGGGGTTGAGGATGCAACCACCCGCGTTCACTGGATGCAATGCGGCCCGCTTTACGCTGACATTCGCATCCCATTGGACCGCCCCGCGCTCGACGGGGCCACAGCGCTTTGTGATCTTGCGCCCGCGCAGTTGGCATCTTTGATGGCGGCTGAAGGGTTTGCTGGAACCATTACCGTGGTCGACAGTATCTGCACCTGGGCGCGTGACATCAATTGGCATGGCACCCCCGATGGGTTGGATGCGGGCCTGATGTCGTTTGACGCGGCCGGCGATCTGATCGAGGACGGCGTCCATGCGGATTACGCGGAACTCTGGCGCAAAAAGCCCGCAGCAACAACCGTGGCCCATCGGGTGCAAGGTGGCGGGCAGCACGGGGTCGTGGTGTTTTCAAAAAGCCAGTTCTTACTGGCCCTGGGCACGCCCGACGCGCCAGCAAGTGCTCCGTTAATCACCGCATTGAAAGAAGGGCTGCAACCGGACGGGTTGCCCGGGCATTTCGCCTCGCATTACATTCTGGGGGATTGGGACGGTGCGGTCGGCACTGCGCGTCTGGCCACCAATCCGTTTCTAGAACGCAAACAGGTCCTGACTGCCGCCGCAGACCGGGCAGAGGGGTTTACCGCCGATTTAGTCGATTTCTTCGGCGCGCCGCAGCAGATCGCATTGCAGATCTAAGCCGAACCCCATTGGGCCAGATAGCTGTCGATGATGGTCAGCATCCGCGCGCGATCGAAGGCCGGATCATGGCCACCGTGCACCACATTGACCGGCAGATCACGCAGGCGCTTCAAGCTGGTGGTATACTCCGCAACACTCATACCCGGCCCGCTAAAAATCAGCGGACCGTCATAGATCGCATCGGCCCCAAACAGGGTCCCACTCTCTGCGTGCCACAGGCCCAATTGCCCCGGTGAATGCCCCGGCAGATGCAGCACTTCACCCTGCCAATCACCCAGGTCAATAACGTCGCCATCATCCACCAACCCTGTCGCGGGCGCTGGTTGGATCGCATAGCTGTCAAGGTCGTAATTTGTCGTGGGGACCGCGTTGACCAGATACTCCCACAGCGGCTCGTAGCCGGCATCCAGAAACAAATTGGCCAGCGCATCTGAGATATCCGCGCTCACCAGAGAATAGGGCGAGGGTTTGGCCAGCTCATCGGTTTCGCTGGGATGGACCAATCGCGTCTCAAACTCATGCGCGGCGCCGATGTGATCCACATGTGTGTGGCTCGACAGGCAGATCACCGGTTTGTCTGGGTCGTCGCGCAACCCGTCAACCATCGGGCGCAACGGCGCTATCCCCATGCCGGTGTCGATCAAAAGATCCGCGTCGCGCCCCAGAACAAGGTGCATATTGGCGGAAAAGATCGGGTGAACATGCGGCTCGGTGATCAGCCAAGTGCGATCATCAAGGCGTGCGGTGTGATACCATGAGGCTTCAACAGGGAGTGTCATGGGCTGAGCCTAACACGCCAAAGTAACAGGAAAAGCGCAACGCCGCGTCGGCAGAACACATCCCTGTGGCTTGCATTAAATTCAGGCGCTTACAGCGTAAAAAATAGAAAGCCCCACACCTCAGGCAGACAGCCGAGGTATGAGGCCAGATCATTTACGGATGCTTGCACGATCTGTTTGTGCTGGGTTTACGCCTTGCGCGGTTTGCTGGTGGTCGGGCGTTTGACCTTGTTGCTGGGCGACAGCATGGCGCGGGCTTTGTTCTTCTTGCTGTTTGGCTTGCTCGCTGGGGGCGGAGGCCCTTTGCGGGTTGTTGGCTTCTTGGAGTGGGACTCGCCGCCACCGTTGAAATCGGACCCTTTGCGTTCAGAACGGCGCTCGGTTGGCTTGGCCGGTGTCGGCTTGGCCGCGCGGGGTTTTTCCGGCGCGTCGCTGTGTTTGCGTTCGGGGCGTTTGCCCTCAAAGCGCTTGCCATCCCCACGGGGTTTGTCGCCCCAAGGTTTGTCACCACGGGGTTTATCGCCGCGCGGTTTGTCCCCGCGTGGTTTATCACCCCAAGGCTTATCGCCGCGTGGCCCGTCCGAGCGATCACGCCCGCCGCCACCGCGATGCCCATCAGGGCGCGGGCCGCGTTTGTTCATCGGGCGACCACCACCTGGACGGCCTTCGCCAAGGTCCGGTGCGTTGTCCAGCTTCTTTACGGCGGCACCATCTTCGACGGTCATATCGTCGCCAATTGCCTCGACGAATTTTGCAACGCTGGTTTCTTTGATCTGCACAAAGCTTTCGTCCTGGCGCACACGGATGGCGCCGATGTCGTCTTTGGTCAGACCGCCGAATTTGCATAGCATTGGCAGCAGGCGACGTGGCTCGGCCTCGGCTGCACGTCCACCCGCGATCGAGAACCAGATGGTCGGGCCAAAGTCGTCCCGGCGTGCGGGCGCTTTGGTGTCCACATCGGCCAGCTCTTCCGGCGCAGAACGCACGGAACGGTACAGGCGCAGGTAGGCCGCTGCCAGTTGCTCGGCGCTAAACGCCTCGGCGAGGGAGGCCACCGGTGCGGCTTCGGCCTCTTCCACCGGGGTCTGCCAGGTTGGATCTGCCAGCATACGCTCTGAGTCGCGCGAACGCACATCATCCGCTGACGGTGCTGTGGTCCATTCGGCCTTAACCTTGGCAAACTGCAGAATACGTTCCGCTTTTTTGCGGTTGCGGCGGGTGACGATCAGCGCGCTGACACCGTGACGGCCCGCACGGCCGGTCCGGCCAGAGCGGTGCAGCATGGTCTCGTGGCTCGACGGCAGCTCGGCGTGAACCACCAGATCCAGGTTCGGCAAGTCGATCCCGCGTGCCGCAACATCGGTGGCCACACAGACATGGGCGCGCCCATCGCGCATCGCCTGCAACGCGTGCGAACGTTCGGCCTGGGACAATTCACCGGACAGGGCAACCACTTTGAAGCCACGGTTGGACAGGCGGGTTGTCAGACGGTTCACGGTGGCACGGGTGTTGGCAAAGACAATCGCGTTTGGCGCTTGGTGGAACAGCAGCGTGTTGATCACCGCGTTCTCGGTGTCATGCTCGGCCACGTTCATTGCTTTGTAGTCGATGTCGGCGTGTTGCGTGCTTTCGGATTTGGTAACAATCCGCTGCGCGTCTTTTTGATAGCTTTTGGCCAGTTCCGCAATCGAACGCGGCACGGTGGCCGAGAACAAAAGCGTCTGACGCTCTTCTGGGGTTTCGCCCAGAATGAATTCCAGATCTTCGCGGAAACCCAGATCCAGCATCTCATCCGCTTCGTCCAGAACAACCGAACGCACCGCGCTCAGATCGATGGAGCCGCGCATGATGTGGTCGCGCAGACGGCCGGGGGTTGCCACAACAATATGGGTACCACGCGCCAGGGCACGGCGTTCATCGCGCATGTCCATACCGCCGACACAGGACGCCAGATGCGCACCGGCCTTGGCATAAAGCCAGCCAAGTTCGCGTTTAACCTGCAGCGCCAATTCACGGGTCGGGGCAATCACCAGCGCCAATGGCGCACCGGCTGCGTCAAAGGCTTCGGCCTCTTGCAGCAGGTTGGGGGCAATGGCCAGACCAAAGCCGAGGGTTTTACCGGAACCGGTCTGTGCCGATACCAGCAGATCCAAACCATTGAGGTCGGGATCGCTTACTGCGGTTTGAACCGGGGTGAGTGTGGCATAGCCACGGTCATCAAGTGCGTCACGAAGAGCTTTTTTCACGAGGTTTTCTTTTCACTGGGGTTGCGCTTCCCAAATGAAATACCGACCCCCCTAAACAAAATTGGGCCGCACCATGTTGGATCAAGCGATTGAAGGCGGCAGCGATATGGCATCGCGCTACCTTTGTACAGGTCTTGAAACCGCTCTTTTACTTTATTTTTTGCACGAGCCGGCAAGAATCCTCCGAAAACCCATCGTCAACACATCACAAATGGGTTTGGCATCGGCTGATCAGAGGTGTTGATCCATGTGGTTTAGGTGCGGGTATAGTCCAAAATCGCCGCAATTCCGGCTTCGCGCCTATAGCCGAATTGGTTATAACCGCCAAAAGGCGCCATGTGCGAGATCGCGCGATAGGTGTTCACCCATTGCGAACTCACACCACCTGTCGTCCTCGTGAGGACATCATTCTGCCGGGGCAGACCTCAGGATCAGAATCTGTTTTTCAAGCCGGCTCTGCGGCGCTGTTGCTAACGCAGAAGTCGATGCCATCGATCCACATGCAGTGGAGAATGACGGCAATACGGCTGGCGAGTGCCAACGTTGCGCGTCACACCCCGCGCCGCTGTGCAACCCGCATCGCCCAGGTCTTAAACAAAGACCATTTCTTGGAATGGGTGAGCGTCGATTGGGCCGCGTCATAGAGCATGGAGCGCAGCAGGGCATCACCGCATTTGGAGATACCGCCGTCATACTCGATCTCGCTGGCCTGGTACCGCTTGGGCCTCAGACCGGCATGTGCACCAACATCTCGCGAATGAACAAAGCGGTGCGGTTGGTCGACCGATGCGCGGTGAGTGAGCGCGACGACCGGGCCAACTCCGGGCATTGTCATGAACCGTCTGCAGACCGGATCATCACGCACCACATAGAGCAACACTTTGTGGAGCGCATCCAGTTGCTGACGCATCACCGCCCGGTCTGTCAGTAACGGCTCGACAATCACCGCAAATCTGGCAAAATCCTCAACCAAATTCGCGGATCGGCGCTTCGTAGATCCGCGCGCTCACAACACCGACCTTCAGGCCGAAGGTGCGCAGTGTGCCACGCATGCCGCTCTCGATGTCGAGCACTTTGCGCTGGAGCAGCTTGCGGCTGGTCAGCAGCATGCGTTGTTCCTGAGCCATCAGCGTCTTGACATGCACCGTTTTGAACAAGCCCGCACGCATCATCTGGGCGATCCCGCGGGCGTCATTGCGATCGCTATTGTTGATCCGCTACGCCTTAAGCAGGGCCTTCATGTACCGAGTCTCGACGCATATCACAGGCAGGTCCGTCTCGGTCAGCCCGTCACCAGCCATTGCGACAATGGCCCCGTCGCGATACACCGTCTTTCAGGCCACGATCTGGTCCAATGAATTTGCAGCCCCGCGCGCCGCTGTGGAACTGCGCTTTGGCTCGCACAACCAAGTGGGGGCCGGGGCGGAGATGCTGGCGATGGATCTGTTGCCCGTAAAGTCCGCTGCGCTGACAGCCCCGTTAGAGGACCTGCCCTTGGTCGAAACCATCGGCACCTCAGTAGGGTGGAAGGACAGGCAGGCGCAGACAGGTCGTTCCCTCAAGGCACCCAGCGTCATGGTGGATTCCTACGGCTCGGCGCTGAAACTGGCGATGAGCGGACGCGGCATGGCGCTGGTGAACCAAAACATCGCCCGCGACGCCTTGGCCAGGCACAAGATCATCTCTGCCGCGCCCCAGATGATCATCGGGCAGGAGGGGTATTTCCTGCTGCACCGAAGCGAAACCGCACTGGCGGGGGCCTTTGTTGCCTGGCTGCGGAGCTTGGTGGGCGCGGGCGTGACGTAAGATATGGGTTGTTTTGAATTTGTGAAAACTAAGGTCTTTGGGGAAGGCTGAATTTTTATCAGGATGAGATTAGTCGATAAATTGAAATATTAAATATAATATGTCTTTTAATTTCAAGTTTTGCGATATGTTTCACACTCGGAATTTTGAAATTTAATTATCAAAGCTCGCATTTCTGTGAGGGGGGCAGATGTGCAGGAGTGTCTATCGAAAACCCATTCGGGTGTTTTTACATGCAGTATCAGTGATATGATGGACTTGATTCGCTTTTGAAAAGATGATTCAGAAACGCATATTTAAATCAGGCAGATAAAATGAGGTGAACTCATGCTTCGCCTGATCTTTCTTCAATCATAATGATTTTAAAATCAAAGCGGTCAGTTTTTCGACACCGTTTTCTAGGATTTTACCCTGTATTAACGACTGGCGGATAGAAAATGTAACCAGAAATTTCCGTCGTTACATTAACAAATACCACTCGGAGTAGTGTCGATGCGCACGTATACTGCAGTCTTCGCAGCCGCATGTTTTGCCCTCGCGGGAGGTCTTCACGCCCAAGAAGCCACGCCCAGTCACGTCTTTCAGGTCACCGAACATATTGTTCAGGAGTTAAAAGCGCTCAATGCGGAAAACTTCTCCACCGCGCGAACGATCACCGCTCCGGAGGACCCAACCAAACCGCGCCATGTTCTGTTTCTGGTGCGCGACCAATGGCGCAAAGTACAGTTGCTGCGGTTTATCAACGGTCTGAAAAGCCACAGCCTGCCACCAGAAAATATCCACGCGATCACCCCTGCCGAAGTGAAGGCCCAGGTAGAAAAACTGTTGGTGGAGGTTCAAGAACTGCGCTCGGCCTATGGTCTGGGCGCGAGTGAGATCACCGCAGAATTGCCCAGCGGCAAAACACCGACCGATGTCTATGGAAACTTGCTGCAAATCTCGGCTGAGCTGGACGCGCTTGGGGTGCCGTCGACGGTGCCCAATGACGTGTACCGGCTCGCCGCATCGGTCGTTGAAAACCTCGAAGGTCTGGCGCAACGCGAAAACATTGCACTGACCCGCGCGGAATTGCCCAAATCCAAGGGCCGCACGCCGACGGATGCCTATGCCGCGGCGCTAGATCTGATCGCCGCCATTCAAAACCTCGCATCGACCAAGGAAGCCTTTGCGATCCAAGGTGGCATCACAGTGCCCACCGCAGCGGCGGGGTCGAAATCCCCATCGGATGTGATCGTGGTTTTGTCGCGCGCGCAGGCCGATGTCATGGCGCTGTTGAACGCTGCCAAATCGCAAGGCCAATTGACAACCGCAGAATATGAGGGCGGAAAAACGCCGTCAGATGTCTATGACGCCGTGATGTACGCGCGTCTTCTTGTCGAAGCCCTGACGTCTTAACCCCCTTGAGCCACGCAGAAAAAGGAGAGGGTCCAATGGCCAATCCAGCCACCCGCCCGCCGCGCAAATGGTACCAGCTTCGTCTGGCCGGTCGTATCCTGATCTGGGTGATCGGGCCGATGGTATTGTTGATTGGGATCAACCTGTTTTTTGTTCAACAGGCTGGGGAACAGTCCCGTGACCTTATGGGTCATCAACAGTCTATCGTGGCTTCGGACCAGCGCTTGATGCGTGCTGTTGGCTCGATGACGACCTCGCTGTTGGACGTCAACCGGGCGCTGCGCCAAATGGAGAATGCCCGCCGTGAGGGGCTGGCGGCGCAAAACATGGACACCAAGGGAGAGATCGCGCGCCGGACAGGCTTTCAAAATGCCGCGCGGCGCTATTTGAAATCCATCCTGGGCTTTTCTACCGTGCTCGAACTCACCGATCTGCCCCAAGCGGAATATGCGCAATATGTAACGTATCTGACCCGCGCTGCCGGGCAGATCGACCGGATGGTATCGATGCAGACAGTGGCCAACAGCCGCACATTGCGATTGGCCCAAGCCGGTGAAATTGAGGAAGCGCGCAACAATTTCCAATTCGAAGAACGGATGCGCAGCAAGGCGATCCAGCAGACTTTGGATGAGGTCAGCGTCAAATTTACCGAGCTGCTGTACTTGATCAGTATCCTGCAGGTGGATGCCAATGAAGTTCGGATGGCCGAGGAAAGTGACACGCAAGCGCGCATTCAGCAGATCTCGTACATGGTGCTCAGCGCGATTGCCGCCGTTGGCATGCTGGCGGCGTTGTTGTCAGTCAGTCGCACGATCATTCGTCCGATCCGCCGCATTCCGCAAATCATTCTGAACGCAGGGAAAAACAGTGCGGACAGTGCAAACACCACCGATGCAGCCCGCCATGACGAGATCGGCGATATCTTGGGCGCTGTGCAAAGTTTCGGCCAGGAGATCAAAACCGCACAGGAGGCACAGCAGCGCGAAACAGAGGAGCAGCTGGCCAAACAATCCCGTGCGGTTGATGCGATCAGTGACGGGTTGAACCGACTGGCCAATGGCGATTTGACCGCGCGGATCCATCAGGACCTGCCCGAGGGCTACACCGAGCTGCGCACAAATTTCAACCGAACCCTGGAAACCCTCAGCGAAACCATCGCGCATATCTCAACCACCTCCCTGTCAATCAAGGGCAGCGCGGGAGAGATCAGTCAGGGCTCGCAGGATCTGTCGGAACGCACCGAAAGCCAGGCGGCCACCTTGGAAGAAACCGCAGCCGCGTTGGACCAAATGACCTCCAGCGTGCGACTGGCCGCCGACAATGCCCGCAGTGTTGAGGCCACGATGAACGAGGCCCGCAGCGCCGCAGAGACCAATCGCGCAGTGGTCGACGATGCCGTGGCTGCGATGACCGAGATCAAGAAAAGCTCCTCGCATATCTCACAAATCATCACCGTGATTGACGATATTTCCTTCCAGACAAATCTCTTGGCGCTTAATGCGGGTGTCGAGGCGGCGAGGGCCGGTGAAGCAGGACGTGGCTTTGCGGTCGTGGCCTCGGAAGTGCGGGCCTTGGCGCAACGTTCCTCGGATGCGGCGATGGAGATCAAAACGCTGATCTCCAACAGCGGCCAACAGGTGGAAAATGGCGTGCAACTGGTTGATCAGGCGGGCGAAGCTTTGCAAAGCATCGTTGCCCAGGTCACCGATGTCTCTCGTCTGGTCAGTGGCATCGCCGAAGGCGCGGCAGAGCAATCGATTGGCCTGAACGAGATCAACACCGGCATGACCCAGATCGACCAGGTCACCCAGCAAAACGCCACTTTGGTCGAGGAAACAACCACCACCAGCCAAACATTGAACGCGGACGCCATGCAATTGGCAGAGCTTGTGGCCCATTTCCAAGTCGATGCCGAGAGCCCGTCAGCGCGTCCATCCTTTGCGGCGCGTTGATGCGCAGAGTTTACGGAACATTTTCGAAAACCCAAAAAAGAACCGGTGTCTTTGCACCCGGTTCTTTCTATGTTGAGCAGATGTAGAGCCGCAGGGCGGGGCGTGGAGAGGGCCCGTGACATGCGGTTGGTGACATATTTACGCTTTGGGCCTATTGATTTTGCTATGAACTACAAATTGAGGCGACAATGAAACGTCTTCGCAACCCACGCACTGGCATTGATACCGGTGACGCGCAGATCTTTTCAGAGTTTGAAAGCGGCGGCACCATGTGGACCGGCAAGGGCGACCGGGAGCGGCGCAAGGCGGTCACGTTTGCCGAACCCTATGCGCGCCCGCCTGCGGTTCAGGTCTCTGTCGCGCTGTGGGATATGGACACCGCAGCTGCAATCCGGGCCGAAATCCGCGCCGAAAACATCACCGAGACCGGATTTGACATCGTCTTTCGTACCTGGTCCGACAGCCGCATCGCCCGGCTGCGCGCCAATTGGATGGCCATCGGGGATCTGCCGTTCGATGATGACTGGGATGTGGATTAACCCCCTCCCGGACTAGCCTGCTTTCTTGGGCGGTTTTGCCAGCGTGGTCAGACCGTCATAATGGCGGATCTTTTCATCCAACAATTCCCGGCAAGCATCGATTTGCGCCTGCTGGGTGTCCAGCTCGGCCCGGTGCGCTTCTAATATGGCGCGCCGTTCCAGCGCAGAGTCCGGCTCACGGCTCAGTTCTACATAGGATTGGATCACCTTGAGCGGCATGTGCGTGGCGCGCAGCCGTTCAAACATCCGCAGCCAGCGCAGATCGGTGGGGGTGAACACCCGATGCCCATCCGCGCCGCGATGCAGGCGGGGCAACAGCCCCGCGCGCTCGTAAAATCGGATCGTATCAACGCTTAGCCCGGATTGGGCGGCGGCTTCTGATATCTTCACGCAACATGCTCCTGCGACTGCGTGCGCACGCCATTGGTCTCTTCCAGCGCGGCCGTGTCCTCATAGAACCGATAAAGCGTCAGCTTGTCGCCCGTGAATTCCGCATAAAGGGTCCAATGGCTGTGAAACAGCTTATCGGTGGCGCGCACCCGATGAATAAAGCGTCCCGCCGCAAAACCACGCGCCGCGTCCGCCATAGTATGATCCACCTCAAACAATTGTGTGTCAAAGATCCGGCGCAGCTCGTTGAAAAAGGCGGTAAACCCGTCGGGCCCGGTATATGTGCCATAAAGCGGTAGCGCCTCATAACGCGCCTCGCGCACGGCAATGATTTTGGCATCGTCGGCAATCATATGGGCGGCGCCTTCGGGCGACATGAGGGCTACAAAAAAGCGGTCGATGAAATGGGTCATATCGGGCTCCTGTTGGATGACACGAACAGCGCTAGCAGGGTGGAGTTACTCCAGGTCAAGCGGCATATGCGCATGTTTTTCAGCGGTGCTAATTTGGCCTGTTGCGGGCCTGTGCCACTTGCTGGGCAATCCACACGGGTTGGCACGGCGCTGTTGACCAGGGGCAGGCTCCGCCCGCAACCCTGCGTGCATGACTGTCCCTTGAATGTGAGAAGACCGAAATGGACCAACAGCTTTTGACGCAAGCCCTGGCCTGTGCCCATCACATGGCCGATCTTGCCCGACCCGTGGCCCGGGCCACTTGGCTGCAACCCAAAGACGTCAGTTTCAAAGACGACGGCAGCTTTCTCACCCGTGCGGATCTGGCGATTGAACGCAGCTGGCGCGATCACCTGCGCACGGCATTTCCGACCCACGCCATCCAGGGAGAGGAATATGGCAGCGACGCCGGGCAGGCGGGGTACACATGGGTGCTCGACCCCATCGATGGCACCCGGCAATACGGCATGGGGCTTGGCAATTTTTCCACCCTCATCGCGCTTTGTGACGCGGCGGGGTATCCGCTAATGGGGATGATCGACCTGCCGCTGATGGATGCGCGATACTTTGCGGTGCGCGGGCAGGGGGCGTGGTTGAACAATCGGCGCATCACCGTGTCGACCACCACCGATCTAGGCACGGCGCTGACCATGCTTGCCAATCAAAACAGCTTTGCCGGGGCGGAGGCGGGTGCCTATGAACGCCTGCGTGGCGCGGTCGGCGGCACAGCCTTTGATGCGGGCTCTCCAGCCTATGGCGCGCTGGCGGCGGGCAAGGTGGATCTGTGTCTGAACGGCGGCGACTTGAATGCCCATGACATCTGCGCCCTTGTCCCGGTAATCGAGGAAGCAGGCGGCATCATCACCAACTGGCAGGGCGGTGCGTTGGGTCTGGCATCATCCGGCGCCATTGTGGCTGCGGCCACCGCGGATCTGCACCAGGCAGCGCTGGCCGTTCTGGCAGAGTAACCTCTACAAAAAAGCCGCCCCCAAAACCTGGGGACGGCTCTTGCAGAGAAAACCCAAAAGACTGGGTTTTATTAACGGCTTGCCGTCAAATGCTCATAGATCGGGATCAGGGTCTTGTCGTCAAACAGCGACGAGACCGAGGTGCCGTGCCAGATGTTCAGGATCGCTTGGGTGAACAGCGGCGCGGTGGGCAGGATGCGGATGTTCGGCGTCTTCAGGATCTCTTCGGTGGGCTGAATGGAATCGGTGATCACCAGCGATTTCATGACCGAGTTCGAGACACGCTCAACTGCCGGACCTGACATCACCCCGTGGGAGATATAGGCGTGCACTTCCTTGGCACCATTGTCCAGCAGAACCTGCGCCGCTTTGCACAGCGTGCCAGCGGTGTCGCACATGTCATCCACGATCAGGCAGATCTTGCCCGAGACGTCGCCGATGACAGTCATCTCAGCAATCTCACCGGGTTTTTCGCGGCGTTTGTCGACAATCGACAGCGGCGCATTGATCCGTTTGGCCAGCTCGCGCGCGCGCGCCACACCACCCACGTCGGGAGAGACAACCATCAGATCATCCATCTGGTCCTTGAACTGGCTTTTCACATCCAGCGCAAAGATCGGTGAGGCATAGAGGTTGTCCACCGGAATATCAAAGAAGCCCTGGATCTGGGCGGCGTGAAGATCCATGGTCAGGATCCGTTCCACTCCGGCCTCAACCAGCATATTTGCAACCAGCTTGGCCGAAATCGGCGTCCGCGCCTTGGTGCGGCGGTCCTGACGGGCATAGCCGAAATAAGGGATCACTGCGGTGATCCGCTGGGCCGACGACCGGCGCAGCGCGTCAGAGATGATCAACAGCTCCATCAGGTTGTCATTGGCCGGGTTCGAGGTCGGCTGAATGATGAACATGTCTTCGCCGCGCACGTTTTCGAACACTTCGACAAAGATTTCACCGTCGTTGAACCGCTCTACACGGGCATCAACCAGCCCTTGGTCCATTCCGCGATGCAGGCTCATCCGCCGTGCGATCGCTTCGGCAAGCGGAAGGTTTGCGTTCCCAGAAATAAGCTTGGGTTCGGTCAAGGTTGGCATAGGCAGTATCCCCGGCAGCAGAGGCAATTTGTGACAGATTCGTGATGTTGAAACCCGCTTAACATGGGCTTAGGTCTAATCCCAGTTATAAGCGCAAGGAATTCATCACATGGCCAAGATCGATTATTACTTTTCAACGCTTTCGCCGTTCACCTACCTCGCCGGTGGTCGTCTGGAAGAGGTTGCCGCCAAACACGGCGCCACCGTCACCTATAAACCACTGGATATCATGGCGCTGTTTGGCCGTACCGGTGGCACCCCGCCCAAGGACCGCCATCCCTCCCGCCAGGAATACCGCACAATCGAGATGGAGCGTCAGGCCACCCTGACCGGTCTTCCGATCAACCTGAAACCGGCCCATTGGCCCACAAATGCCGCCCCGTCGTCCTATGCGATCATCGCCGCCCAAAACGCCGGTGGTGGTGATTTGGGCAAATTGGTTCAGGGTTTCCTGAGCGCGGTTTGGGCCGAAGAGAAAAACATCGCCGAAGACGACGTGGTGCGCGCCATGCTCGAAGGCGCCGGTTTTGACCCTGCGCTGGCGGAAAGCGGTCTGCTGACCGGCGCGGAGACCTATGCGCAAAACCTCGAGGATGCGGTGAGCGCAGGTGTCTTTGGCGCGCCGTTCTACATCACCGAGGATGGTGCCCGTTTCTGGGGCCAAGACCGCGTCGATGCGCTCGATTGGCATCTGGGTCGCAGCTAAGGCTGCGGAACCATTACAGGGTTTGCAAAAGCAGGAGAGCCGGTTTCAGACCGGCTCTTCGATGATGTAGTCTTCCCATTCTTCCAATGGGGTCTCAAACTCTGACACGGTGCGCCCGCGGACAGAGACACCGGCGCGATGCACGCTTTCGGGATCACCACTGACCAGCGGGTGCCAATTGGGCAGAGATTTGCCTTCCCACAACAGCCGATAAGCGCAGGTCTGCGGCATCCAATAGGCGTGCGTGTCCAGATTTTCCGGCTTTAGCACGATACATTCCGGCACAAATTGATGGCGGATCGGATATTGGCTGCACAGCCCCGTGTCATCATCCAGCATCCGGCAGGCGACACAGGTCAGGGCCACTTCGCCGCTGTCTTCGTCCTCGAGTTTGTTGAGGCAGCATTTGCCGCAGCCATCACAGAGCGCTTCCCACTCCTGGGGGGAGAGTTTCTTGAGCGGTTTCTTTTCCCAGAACCGGTGCGAAAGCCCTGCGCGGTCGATATGCGTGTCGTTGCCCATCGCAGCTACAGCGCCGCCAGAAGGGCACGTGCCTCGTCGCAATCGGCGTGCATCTGGTCCATGAGGGCCTCCAAGCCGTCAAATTTCATCTCAGGGCGCAGGTAATCGACCAGCCCAACGGACAGCGTCGCGCCATAAAGATTGCCTGTGAAATCAAACAGGAAGGTCTCGATATTGGGGTGGTCACCGTCAAACATTGGCCGCACGCCAACCGAAGCCGCACCGTGGTAGCTGCCCGCATTGGGACCATCCAGAACGTCGACCAGAACCGCATAGACGCCGAATTTGGGCGGGTGCAGACCGTCGATGGACATATTGGCAGTGGGAAATCCCAGTTCGCGACCGCGTTGCTCGCCGCCGATCACCTCGCCCTCGATGCGGTGCCAATGGCCGAGCATATTGGCCGCGTCACGTGGCCGCCCATCCGCCAGCGCATTGCGGATCGCAGTGGAGGAGACGGTGTTGTCGGAATATTCCATCAGCTCGGCCACGGTGACGCCAAAGCCCATCTGCGCGCCAAAGCGTTTGAGATCCGCAACCGTGCCCGCGCGCCCTTTACCAAAACAGAAATCCGCACCCACCACCACATGGGTCAGACCCAGACCATCGGCGATGACTTTCTGGCCGAACTCTTCTGGGGTCAGGGAGGACAGGGCTGCGTTGAAATTCAACTGATAAAGCTTGTCGACCCCCAGTTTGTCTAGTCGCGAGGCGCGGGCCTCAGCAGACATCAGACGAAACGCGGGGGCACTGGGGGCAAAAAATTCTCGGGGATGCGGCTCAAATGTCATCACCCCCAACGGGGCGTCGGGGGCGGCATCGCGCGCCATGTCGATGACGGACTGATGGCCAAGGTGGACGCCATCGAAATTGCCGATGGCGACACTGGCCCCTTTGTCCTGAGGCTCGACGAACTGAAAGTCTCGTATAATCCGCATGGGCGCATGCCTAGCGACAAGGGCGGTTGCACGCAAGCATTGCGCGTTTGAAATCCAACAGAAAACGCGGCTCCTGCACGCACACCTGCCCTGATGAAGCGAGACTGTTCAAAGAGCGCAACCGGCGCCGTGCCGCGAGGCGCGGCGCTTGACCCAACGGGAGGAGGCGCATCTGTGATGGGCCACGTCCGGGCGGGAGTGCTCCCGCGCATTTTGCAGCCCCCTTTGGGGCCCAAAAAACCCTTGGGCCGGGCAGCGCGCCTGGACGGCGCGCTGCGGGCGTTCTCTTGCAGGTGTTGCGTGTCCAGCGCGCGCTCGGGTTGTGGGGCGTTAAGGGGGCTGTGGCAGCATCCCTAGTGATTGATCCTTCGCCCAGCCGTTGCACGGCAGGCGTCGTAAAGTTTAGGAGCAGGGCCCGATGGCAAGGGTTTTGTGAAGTGCGCTTGGCAAGCGGGGCTGACACCCCCGTTCCCGTATCCGTGGTGGCGCGCCGCCATCTCTTTTTCGGTTATGTTTCGCACTGATGAAACTGACCGCCCGATCCACCCTGAAACGGAAACATCAAACCCAGATCGTATAAGAAAACCGGCGCCCGATCTCGGGTGCCGGTCCCATTCGCCTGTCTGTTGATGTGTCCTGTTGTCCGTCAGGCCAACGCGCGCGGTTTGGGTATCAATCGAACTTGCGCGACGGTGCCATAACCACCGCTTCACCGACCAGAACCTTCTTGTCGTCCACAATACAGCGACAGTCCAGTTTGACCCGACGTTTGTCGATCTCAATGCCGGTCACCTCAACCTCGGCCAGGACCAGATCACCGGGGCGCACGGGTCCGAGGAATTTGAGCGACTGGCTCATATAGATCGTGCCATGGCCGGGCAGCTGTTCGCCAATCACCGCCGAGACCAGACCCGCCGTCAACATCCCATGGGCGATACGACCCTGGAACATAGTCTCCTGCGCATACTCTTCGTCCAGATGCACCGGATTGCGGTCGGTCGAGACCTGGGCGAATTTCTCGATATCCTCATCGGTGACGGTTTTGCGCAGGTAGCGCACCATCCCCATCTCGATATCTTCGATACAAATGGTTCCGCGCGGCAGGTTATCCAACATTCTGATCCCCCTTGGATGGCTGACCGTCGCATTGGTCAGGTAATTTTCAGGTCGCAAAGGTGTAGCTTGGGTAACTTTATTACTTTGCAATTGCAGAAAATCAAGGGGAAACTGACCTAACGTAGAAAACCGATGCTAAAGGTGGGGGCGGATTTTTCCTTGTCGAGGTAAGCTTTTAGCGCCTCAGGATCCGGTTGGTGCGACGTTTTGGTCTCTGCTGCGGCCAGACCACCGGTGATGAACAACGCATCCAACCCTTCGCCCATGGCGCCCGAGATATCCGTATGTGGCCCGTCGCCAATGGCCAGAATGTCCTCATCCTGGATGGATTTGTCGACCTCTGCCAGACGACGGCGCGCCAGGTCATAAATCGGTGGGTGAGGTTTGCCGAAATACAGGCTCTCCCCGCCCATCTCAGTATAAAGCTTGGCCAGCGCACCGGCACACCATTCGCGGGTATGGCCGCGATCCACCACGATGTCCGGATTGGCACAGAGCAGTTTCAAACCGATGGTCTTGGCCAACAGGAAATCGGCCCGGTTCACATCCGGATCCGCCATCGTGTCAAAGGGGCCGCAGCAGACAATGCCCTCTGCCTCGGCCAGCGGCACGCGGGTGATCGCCACCGGGTTGTCGATCACATTCAGGGGCTCAAAGAACTCCCAGTCGCGCTGCCATTCGCCGATGAAATAGACCTTCTGCCCAACCGCGCCGGTGAACATCGCCGCGCGCGCACTGTCGCCCGAGGTGGCAATGGTGTCATAGGCATCTTCGGGCACGCCGAACTGCGTCATCTGCATTGCAACGCCTGCACGGGGTTTGGGCGAATTGGTCACCAGCACCACAACGCCGCCCGATTTGCGATAGGCCTGCAGGGCGGCCACCGCCTCGGGGTAGGCGGTGATCCCGTTGTGAACACAGCCCCACAGATCCACAAACAGCGCGCGGTAGTTCTGGGAAATCTCAGCGAGGTTTTCAACGATCTGGGTCATGGCGGGCCCCCTTTGACCAATAACTAGAAGTTGATGTGATCTATGGCAGAGGGACGGGTGAAACGCCAGCCTGTGGCGCGCGACTACAGCGTCAGCAGCCCGTGTTGCAAGGCAATCACCAGCGCCTGTTCGCGGGTGTTGGCACCCAAGGCCTTGCGCGCGGCACCGAAATGCAGGGTCACCGTGGCCTCTGTCACCCCAAGTTTTTCGGCAATGCGCGCGGTCTTGTAGCCTTGCGCCAAAAAGGACAGCACATCACGTTGGCGTGGCGTGAGATGATGCCCCGCGGCGTGGTGCGATACTGCTGCTCTTGTGGAGCTGTGTCCGGGCCGATGATGCTGGCCAGAAGCGCCGCAAAGAGGTCCCTTTTCCTGCAGATTATGCTTCCTATGGTCTTTGGGATCCTGCTCGTAGGCCAGCGACACATAAGTGCCAATCTCGCCAGGCTCCCGGAACCGGCTACAGTGTAAATAGCCAAATCCCGTTGCCTTGAGACCATGATCCATTTCCCAAAAATGCACGTCCTGCTTTTTTGTCCGGCCACAGGCAAGCTGAACACGCCGGGACGATAAGCAAAAACGTCGATCACAGGGTCGATCGTCACATAGTCCTGCGCGACGTATTCTTCCATCCATGCAGCCGGCATATTGGTGTTGAGCCAGTTCAGATTTCTGAGCGAGCCATTGCCTTCGGCCACGATAATGCTCTTGATGCCCATACCGTCGGCCAAAGCCTGCGCCGCCGACCAACGCGGTGCCCCATGCGGCGCTGCCACCACAACATTCAGCGCATCCATCAGTTGATTCTTTACACTGGCCCCCGTCAGCTTTTGACCGAAAACTTAGACAAGACGGTCCGCTTAAATCTCAAAAATTGAGACCGGCGCCAACCTATAGATAATTCCAGGTTGGCGAGTGAATGCAATCATTGCAAGAATTCATTAACCTCAATACGTTTTCCACCGGGGTGACGCGCTGGCCGGGCTTATTTTCATAGATTCAATTTTTAACGGCGCAGGTTTGCCAGTGAGACCTGCGCCATTTTTTATGCGGTTCTTGATCTGTTGAGTGTTGCACTGCACTGCCGTGACCAGCCTGCTGAACTGTTTCTGGAAAATACACTCATGTCGGCGTGAATTTTCGTCGCGCCCCTCGCCTTAAGATTGCCGTGATTGCGGCTCAGCGCGTCTTGCATGAACAGATTATTTACCCTTTCCGCAAGCCTCTTGCTCGCCGCCAACACAGCCGCAGCGTCCTGCCCTCGGGAGGATTTTCGCGACCTTTGGAACGTTTTCTTTGCGGATTATGTGTTCGACAAAAAAAACATCTCTGCGGCCGAAAAGGACGCTTTTGCGAAAGGATTGACAGAAAGCCTTGCCCAAGTGGGCGCGTTGTCGATCTCCCCAGAAGGAGCGACAGAATACCTCGTCACTGGACCTCTACGTGATGAGGCGCCTTTTGTAACGGAGGTATTTATTGACCAGTCCTGTGCCTTATACACAGGGCAACCAGTGGCTGACCTCGTTCAGTTCCTGCAAACCCCGACGGGTCAGGAAATAATGGACACACACCAAGATGACGAAAGGCTGACCGCTATTTTTGAGGATCTGTTCTCTCAACCATCGCCATACGATGCCAGTTGGTATGAGCTCTTTAGTTTTTTTGCAACTATTGAAGAATTGGGAGCTTCGATAAAGGCGAGGTTTCAGTCTGACTGGCCACCTTTTGGTATGCAGATAACCTACGAAGACCGTCTTGCCGACATGTTTGAACGCAGGGATATCGTGACGTTTAAATCGGAAAAACATCGGGAATTGGCAGTCAAACTGCTCCGGATAACAGCTGACGTGAAACAGTTAAACGGCACGCAATAACCGTTTGATCGCAACGCTTGCCCCAACAAAAGAAACGCGCCCCAGATGGAGCGCGTTTCTTATTTCAGAGATGTGGCGACAGATCAGACCTTGAGGTTCGGGATGATCTGTTTTTTGCGCGACATAACGCCCGGCAGAACAACGCTGTCGCCGTCCACGGTTGCGCCAAAGCTCTTTTCTGCAACGCCTTTTACAACGTCGTTTGGAACCAAGAGGGTCGCTTCTTCTTTCAGGATGTCGACCACAAACAGCAGAACCTGATCAACGCCGTCCTCGGCCTGAACGGTGGCATAGGTTTCCATCAGGCTGGCCTTGCGGTTCAGCGGGATGTCCGGCGCGGTGGTTTCCAGAACGGAGACGCGGAATTTTACACCGTCAACGGCGTATTCCTTGGAATCCATGCGGATCAGTTCCGCATCCGAGAACGCAGAGACGTCGGATTTCGCCGCAAACATTTCTGCGGCATAGGCGCTCAGGTCGATGTTCAGCTCAGCCGCGAGCTTTTCGGCCAACGCTTTGTCCACATCGGTGGTGGTCGGAGAACGGAATTCCAGCGTGTCGGACAGGATGCAGGACAGGACCAGACCTTTGATGTTGTCGGGCATCTTGGCCGCGTCATCACCCATCAGATCGTACATGATGGTGGCTGTGCAGGCCAGCGGACGCACGGTGATGTCGATGGGGCCTTTGGTTTCCAGACCGCCAACCAGCTTGTGGTGGTCGATGATTGCCAGCACGTCCAGCTCGTTGATGTTGGCAGGCAGCTCGGCCGGGTTGTTGGTGTCCACGATGACGGCCTGGGTGCCGGATGCGAACTCGGTCTTGATGGCAGGTTTGTCAAAACCCCATTTTTCAACCACAAACGCCGCTTCGGTGTTGGGCTCACCCAACAGAACAGCTTCGGCATCAACGCCTTTGATCTCGTTCAGATACCAGGCCCAGATCAGCGGGGAACCGGTGGAATCGGTATCGGGGGATTTGTGACCAAAAACCTGCAGGGTCATGAGGGCGCTCCTAAAGACTGATTAGATAGAATTTGCGGGCCTTATATGCATCCCACCGCCCCTTGTCACGCCCGCATGTCGCAGCGCAGCAAAAGCGCGACAAAAGGAGCAGTTTTGTAGGCGTAAAAGGTAGCGGACGCCGACGCAGAGCCAGAAATTCAAACGTCTTTTACGTCATGAACGAATAAGGTGAGCGCCTATTTGCCAACAAGACCACAGGTTGATGTTTGCCTTTGTGAAGGCAGCTGCGCGCGTATTAACAGGGCGCAAAATGAGTAAAGAGGCAGGTATGTTATGAAGCAGATATTGATTGGAATCGTTCTTATCTTCGGAGGGGCGCTAAAAGCGAGTGCTGGTGAGCTGAGCGACGTTGTGACCGCTTGGGAAACGCGCCTTGATGCGCGCGTCGGTGTCGTTTTGCGGGATGTGCAGTCCGATTGGCAGATAACTCACCGTGAGGATGAGCGCTTTGCCATGTCGAGCACGTTCAAGCCGCTTCTATGTGCAGCCATTCTTGCGCGTAGCACAGAACAAGGCGAGGCTCTGACCGAGCAGATCGAATACACCGCCGCCGACCTGGTGCCCTATTCCCCGGTTACTGAACTGCATGTAGAACATGGCATGACCATACAGGATCTCTGCACTGCTACCATGACGCTCAGTGACAACACGGCTGCAAACCTCTTGTTGGAGCGCATTGGAGGACCTGAAGCGCTGACGCAGTTCTTGCGCCACATTGGAGATCGGACCACGCGTCTTGACCGATGGGAAACCGCGTTGAACGAAGCTAAACCGGGGGATCTGCGGGACACAACCACGCCGTCTGCAATTCTTGCGACATTGCAGATGTTGTTGTGGGGGGACGTTTTGTCCACCAATAGCGCCGCGCAACTGCGACAGTGGATGGTGGACGATCTGGTTGCTGATGGGCTTATCCGGGTTCATGTGCCAGAAGGGTGGACCATTGGTGACAAGACCGGAGCTGGGGGGTACGGTTCCCGTGGGATCATCGCCTTTCTTGAAACGGACCTGGGTGCGCGGTATCTGGCAGCGATCTATCTGACCGAAACCGACGCCGACTTTGCAGTGCGCAATCATGTACTGGCCGACATTGGTCGGGCGATGATTGCGGAGATCAACGCGCGATAAAGAACTGATAGCGTGTTGTTAGTCGATCAGCGCAAGCCATCCTAGAATCGTCAGCATGGACATGGCGGTCGCCAACAACACGGTTGAGGCGGCGACGCGTTTGGCGCTGTCATAGATATTGGCAAAGATGAACCCGTTGACCCCGGTTGCCATAGCGGCCGTCAAAACGCCGGAACGCAGCAATTCGGTGTCGACCGACAGCGAGCTGCCCAAGCCAAAGACGATCGCGGGATGCACCACCAAGGACAAGGTACAAGCGAACAGGATCACTCGCATGTCGCCTTCGGGGCGGTATTGGGTCAACACGCCGCCAAGCGCAAACAGCGCGGCCGGCAGGGCGGCGGCGATCAACATCGACAGGGCCTCTTCGACCGTGTTCGGGATGGTGACGCCCGAGAGGTTGACGATGAAGCCAAGCGTGATGCCCAGGATCAACGAGTTCTTGAACATGGCGCGCAGAACGTGTCGGGTGGTCTGGATGAACCCGGTGCCGCGGTTGCGCAGGATCTCCATCACGGTGATGCCGATGCCATAGCTAAAGGGCGAGTGAAAGGCGATGATCGTGTAGTTGCCAGTCAGCGCCTCGGTGCCAAAGGCTCGTTCGGTGATCGGCAGACCCAGCAGCGCGGCGTTGGAAAACAGACAGCAAAAGCCGATGACCGTGGCATCGGTCCAGGGGCGGCCAAACAGATAGCGGGCCCCAAAGATCCCAACCAGAAAACAGGTCAGCGCCCCGGTGTAAAAACTGATCAGCAGCGGCACCGAAAATCCGGTCGACAGATCCAGATGTGCGATGGCGCTGAACAACAGACAGGGAATGGCAAAGTTCTGGGCGAATTTCATCAACCCATCGATATGGACCTGCTGAAAAATCCCCGCCGCCGTGGTGGCATAGCCCGCGCCCACAACCAGGAAAACCGGCAAAATAACATCAATTAGTGTGTTCAACATAGGCCGAATTTAATCCTTTGGCGGATCCGCATGACCCTTACACCGGGTAGCGGATCACCATGCCATCATAGGCTGGGGTAATATGTTTGGCGGTCTCATCCGCCAGGGTCGCATAGTCCAGATCATTGTGCAGATTGGTCAGAACCGCGCGTTTTGGTGCCATCCGCGTGATCCATTCCAACGCATCATTCAGGTTGAAATGGGTCGGATGCGGCGCGCGACGCAGCGCGTCCAGAACCCAGCAATCCAGACCTTCAAGAGCTGGCAGCGCGTCGTCATAGATCTCGGACACATCCGGTAAATAGGCGAGCTGTTCGATCCGAAACCCCAGCGCATCAATCGCGCCATGTTTGACCCGAAACGGCTGAAACGGGATCGTGCCACCGGGGCCGTCGATTTCAAACGTATCCTCGATGCTGTGCAGATTCAGGATCGGCGGATAAGAGGAGCCTTCGGGTTGCACAAACGCATAGGCAAAGCGCGACAGCAGCGCGTTTTGGGTATCCGCATCGGCATAGACCGGGATGCGAGCGCGCATGTTGAACACGATCATTCGCAGATCATCGATCCCATGCATATGGTCCGCATGGGCATGGGTATAGACCACACCGTCCAGGCGTCCGGTGGCGGTGTCCAGCAATTGGCTGCGCATATCGGGCGAGGTGTCGATTAACACGCTGGTGGTGCCGTTCTCCGTCTCACGCTCAACCAGCATCGAACAGCGCCGGCGCGTGTTCTTGGGGTTGGCGGGGTCGCAATCGCCCCAATGTCCGCCCAAACGCGGCACGCCGCCAGAGGAGCCGCAGCCCAGAATGGTAAAGCGTATCTCTGCCATCAAGCCACAGCCTGATGCTGCGCAACTTTCCAAAAGAGGCGGTCAAAATTCTGTTCGGTCTGCGTGGCAAAATCGGCGTAATCCATGCCAAAAACCTCGGCCCCGATACGGGCGGTATAGGCGGTATAGGACGGCTCGTTGCGCTTGCCGCGATAGGGGGGCGGTGCCAGATAGGGGCTGTCGGTCTCAACCAGGATCCGATCAATCGGGGCGGCGGCAAAAATATCGCGCAGCTCCTGGCTTTTGGGGAAGGCGGCAATGCCCGACATCGACAGGTAGCAGCCCATCTCAAGCGTGGCTTTGGCCAGCTCCGGTGAGGATGAGAAACAGTGCATGACGCACGTGAACGCCCCCTTGGCCATCTCATCGCCGAGGATCTGCGCCATGTCATCATCAGCGGCGCGGGAATGGATGATCAACGGCAGGCCGGTTTCGCGCGCGGCCTCGATATGGATCAAGAGCGAGCGTTTCTGCACCTCGGCGCTCTCGGCTGTGTAATGGTAATCCAGTCCGGTCTCACCAATGCCGACAAATTTCGGATGTTTGGCCAGCCCTACCAGTTCCGCGACCGAGGTCATCGGCTCTTCGGCAGCGCTCATCGGGTGGGTGCCTGCGGCGTAGAACACCGGGGCATGGGCCTCGGCGATGGCGCGCACAGAGGGTTCGTTCTTCAGCTTGGTGCAGATGGTGACCATACGGGCCACACCGGCCTCGGCTGCGCGGGTGAGGATCTCATCCAGCTGGCCTTCGAAATCAGGGAAGTCCAAGTGGCAATGGCTATCGGTGATTTGCGGTTCGCTCATGCTGGTTTTCTGCCCTTTACGCCCGTGTCGCGTCCTCGGGCCGTGGCCTTAACGGGACGCGGTTTCCTGCATCTTGAAGACCGTATCTAGGACAAGTGCAGCGGGGTCAAGGTTCACCGACTGCCCGTGACGCGCCCGTGACGTGGCTGTTGCCGCAAGGTCCGCCCATGCCCGCGCTTTGTGCGGATTGGGCGACAGGCGCAACAGGGTTTCGCCCTCCTGTGGGGCGGCTTCGGGCATCGGGGCTTGGCCGGTGGCACCGGTGCGGGCAAGGCGCGCCAGACTGGTCTCGATCAGGGTCAACAACAGTTCAAACTTGGCCTTGGCCCCGGTCTGCGCAGCGGCCTCGGCCAGTTTCAGCGCGCGGCCACGATCCAGCCGCGGCATGGAGGCCAGGATCTGCACCCATTCGCTGTAAATCTCCAAACCGCCCATGGACAGCAGTCGGACCGCATGACCGACGGAGCCCTGCGCCAGCGCGTTCAGGTGCTCGGTGTTGCCTGCCAGCTCGATCCCGGCTTGCGTCAAGGCGGCTTGCATGTCGCCTGCGTCCAATGGGCCCAACCGCAAGGTACGACAGCGCGACCGGATGGTGGGCAGCAGGCGCGAGGGTTGGTGGGAAATCAGCAAAAGCGTGGTGCGGGCGGGGGGCTCTTCCAACATTTTCAACAGCGCGTTGGCGGCACTGGTGTTCATGTCGTCGGCGGCATCGACGATTACCACACGGCGTCCGCCATCGGTGGCCGACAGGCCAAAGAACCGGTTCAGCGCGCGCACATCATCGACCACAATCTGGTCGCGCAGTTTCTCGCGGTCATTATAGCTGCGACTGATGGCGGCCAGTCCCGGTTCCGCCAGCGCCTGAATGCGGTGGGAGACCGGATGGTCGGGATCGATTGCCAACGAGGTGGGCGGGGGCGGCGCGCCAAACAGGCCGCCGTCATCGTCCGGCGTGGCCAGCAAAAACCGGGCGATCCGCCAGGCCAATGTGGCCTTTCCGACCCCTTGGGGGCCGGTGATCAGCCAACCGTGGTGCATCCGGTCCGAGGTGTACGCCGACAGGAAATCACGCTCTGCTGCGTCTTGTCCAAACAAGCGCGGCGTTTCGCGCGGGTGCGGCGCGCCGGGGGCCTGATCGGCGCGGGGAAGGCTGTCAGCGTCGCTCATGGATCGATTTGTGCCAACGCCTTAAGCGTGGCGGCGAGCACAGCTTGGGCCACATTTTCGGGCGGCTGATCGCCGTTGATCACCACAAAACGGTCAGAGAATTCCTCAGCCAGCGCCAGAAAACCGGCGCGCATTTTCTGCTGCAGTTCGAGCCCCATGTCCTCAAACCGTTCCTCGTGACCTTTGCGGCCTTTGGCACGCGACAGGCCGATGGCGGGGTCCATGTCCAACAGGATGGTCAGATCCGGTTCGCGGCCAATCATCAGCGCGTGCAACTGGTCCACGGTGGCGCGCAGATCGCCGCGCGACAGGCCCTGATACATGCGGGTGCTGTCGGCGTAGCGATCACAGATTACCACTTTTCCGTCCGCCACCGACGGCGCAATCAGACGTTCCAGATGGTCGCGACGGGCGGCGGTGAACAACAATAGCTCGGTCTCGGCCGACCAGCGGTCGGGATCACCCTCCAGCACCAGACTGCGGATCTCTTCGGCCCCGGCAGAGCCGCCGGGCTCCCGTGTCAGGACCGTGTCCAGCCCGCGCGCGTGCAGCGCTTCGGCCAGACGTTTGCATTGTGTTGATTTTCCTGACCCGTCGATACCTTCGAAGGTCAGAAAGAGGCCATTTTGGTCTTTGGGGGTCACTGCGTCGTCTCAGGGCCGTTCAGTAAACGTTTGATCAGAACTTCGGCCGCCGTTCTGACCCGCACAGGAAATCCACCCACGGGTACATCAGTTTCCGCCACGAGGGGAAGCCGTTTTTCCGGCAGACCGTCCGGTTGAAACACCAGCTCTGCCAACAGGTCCCCTTGGGTGATTGGTGCCTGAAGCGGGCCGTCATAGACCACTTCGCCCTGCAATTCGTTGCGTTGCAAGGCGGGCAGCAGCACGTTCAGATCATCCTGCGCCACTAGACCCACGGTCTTTGCATTGCCCATCCAGACTTCGGCCTGAGCGACGGGAACGCCCGCTTTGGCTATTGTTTTCTGGGAAAATTGGCGAAAGGACCAGTTCACGACCGCCTCGGATTCCTCGGCGCGTTCGCGGGTGCTGCCAAGACCGGTCAGCACAAAGATAACCCGGCGATCATCCTGCAGGGCAGAGCCCACCAGACCATAGCCCGCCTCTTCGGTGTGACCGGTTTTCAGGCCATCGGCGCCAATATTCAACGACAGCAACGGGTTACGGTTGCGCACATTGGAGGGCGCGCGGCCATCAAACAGGAACTCACGCTCGGCAAACATCGGGTAGTATTGTGGGAAATCCTCGATCAACCGCTCGGCCAGGGTGGCCAGATCCTTGACCGACATCCGATGCCCTGCCGCAGGCCAGCCGTTGGAATTGGCAAAGGTGGAATGCTCCATCCCCATATCGCGGGCACGTTCGGTCATGTAACGGGCAAAGCCGACCTCGGTCCCATCAGGGGACAGCGCTTCGGCCAGAACCACACAGGCGTCATTGCCAGACAGCACGATAATGCCGCGCAGCAGATCCTCAACCCGGACCCGGTCCTGGGTGTTCAGGAACATGGTCGAGCCTTTGTAGCTCATGGCGTGCAGGCTGACGGGCAGCGTCTCGTTCAAGGTCAGACGCCCATCCTGCAAAGCCTCAAAAGCGATATAAAGCGTCATCAGCTTGGACATTGACGCCGGGGGCAGCGGGACGTCGGGGTTTTTGGACATCAACACGGTGTTGGTGCCCTGATCCACCACATAGGCCGCGCGTGCCTTGGTATCAAAGGCGGCGGCGGACAGCGCCGTGAGGCTGACCATCAGGCCAGCGGCAAAGGTGGATTTCAAACTGGTCAACACGGAACGTTTCAACAGAGTGATCACGGGCGGTCTCCCTTTGATATCAGTTGGTGACAGCATATGCGTCAGTAAAGCCCGTGTCGCGTACTTGTTTCAACAATTGCGTGCGTTCCGATTTGGTTTGGGCGGGACCCACAAGGACACGCCAGAACGGTTTGCCATTTGAGGATTGCGCCAGAACCTGCGGGATCATGCCAGAATTGCGCATAATATCCGCGGTGCGTTTGGCGTTGGCTTCGACGCTAAAGATACCAATCTGCAGGAAGGGTTTTTCGAGCGAGGATCTGACAACGGGCTTGGGCGTGGGATTTGGTGCAGGCGCTGCAACTGGGGTTGGGGCAGGGGGTGCATTGGCCTCGATCGCGGCGGCGGCACCTGCGATGGGATCCAGCGATGAGGTTTCCACCGGGGCCGGAGCCAATGCGCCCAATGCGATATCGTCAGAGGCATCGGCAAGGTCTGCAACCGGGGCCTCGGATACCGCTTCTTTGCGCAGGGCCGTCACGTTGACCTCAACCGGGCCACCCGCCAACATGCCAAGCGCCTCGGCCGCGTCGGATGAGACCTGAACGCGGGGGCCGGGGATTTCGCGTTCGCGCCGGAACAGGGCGCCGATGACGAACTTACCGTTTGCGTTGTTGCGGATGATGACACGCTCGGGGTCGCGCGCATCGGGGTGGGCCACCCAGACACCGCCCAACGACGGGCGACCATCCCACAGGCCGGTTTCAGTCACTTGGAACACATCCGGTGCTTCGACGTCGCGCTCTACCAACTCGGTCGAGGTGGCGGTGTTGATCGCGCCGCCCTCATCTGCGCCTTTATCCTTGCCTTTGAACAGGGCGCTAAAGCGTTTGCCAAATCCGGGTTTTTCGGCACCTGCAGCGCTGTCGGACAGCGTCGTTGTTTCTGCACCCGGTGTGCCGTCAGCAAATGGTTCACCGCTGCTGGTGGTTTGGCAGGCTGCCAAAGCGGAGACCAGCGCCAGCGAGACGACCATCTGCGTGCCGCGAATTTTCATAGAAGGAGACTTCTGCATCCTCAGTGTCCTTGCCTGTTTTTACTGCCGCTATGATGCTCTTTGCCTGTGGGCATCTTTGGCCGGCCTATTATGTTTGCGATCACCATAACCAGATGGTGTACACAAGAAAACCCTACGCCCAAGAGGTCGGCAATAATCTGACAGACTCTGGTGACAAGGTTGTGAATTTGCAGGAGCGTCGATTTCCCACTTGCATCAAATCCGAGCAACGCCTAAACCCCACGCCAGACCGGGGAGGTGGCAGAGTGGTCGAATGCGGCGGTCTTGAAAACCGTTGAACGTGAGAGCGTTCCCAGGGTTCGAATCCCTGTCTCCCCGCCACTCTCTCTCTGCACCGGTGATTTTAGTTATTTGCGATCGCGCGCTGCGGCGCGGCGATTGACGGGCCTGCGGTCGTGCCCTTTGTGGTTTTGCCTTTTAAATCAGCGATGCGGGGCAAAGATTGCATGTGTTCGGCAGCGCGGGGTCGCGTTGGGCTTGTTCAATAAGATGGCGCGCAGGAAACTTGTGGGGCGTGGCCCGTTTAAACGGGCGCGCACTATCGCAGAACAGCCCTCTCATAACACAAGTGAAGTGCCGACAATGACCCAGCCGCCTTTTTCGTTTCAGCCCGTCTCGGCCATGGATGTGCCGCGGTTTGCCGGCATGCCGACCTTTATGCGGCTGCCCCATGTTCCGATGGGGTCCGAGCATTTTGATGCGGTGGATATTGGACTTGTCGGGGTGCCCTGGGACACGGGCACCACCAATCGCCCCGGTGCGCGCCATGGGCCGCGTCAGTTGCGGGATCTGTCGACCATGATCCGTGCCCGGCATCCGGTGTCTGGGATCGAACCGTTTGTGGCGCGCAAGTGTGCGGACCTTGGTGACTGCCCGGTGAACCCTGCCGACACGATGGATACGCTTGGGCGGGTGACCGAGTATTTCACTGCGCTACACGCCGCCGGTGTCACACCGCTGGTTGCCGGGGGCGATCACCTTATCACCTTGCCGGTGTTGCGTGGGTTGGCGCAGGATGGCCCCTTGGGCATGGTCCATTTTGACGCCCATACGGATCTGTTCGACAGCTATTTCAACGGCTGCAAGTACACCCACGGCACCCCGTTTCGCCGCGCGATTGAGGAAGGGCTGCTGGATCCCAAGCGAATGATCCAGATTGGTATTCGCGGCACACGCGGTGGCGATGATGTGGAATGGGGGCTGGAGCAGGGCATTCGCATCGTCACCATAGAAGAGCTTTATGACACCGGTTTTGATGTGATCATGGCCGAGGCCCGCCAGATTGTTGGTGATCTGCCCACCTATGTGACCTTTGATATCGACAGTATCGACCCCGCCTTTGCGCCGGGCACCGGCACGCCCGAGATCGGCGGTTTTACCGCATTGGAGGCGCAGCGGATGGTGCGTAAGTTGCAGGGGTTAAACCTGGTGGGGGCCGATCTGGTGGAGGTCAGCCCGCCCTTTGATGCGTCTGGCGGGACGGCCTGGGTCGGGGCCTCGATCATGTTTGAACTGCTCTGCGTGCTGGCCGCATAACCAATATTTGGGTTGAACCTCGCCGTGGCGTTTAACCCAAAATGCGGTGTAAACGGCAAAACATGCTTAAATAGTGGAACTTCCCCTTGGTATTTACGCGGAAACACGGATAATCCGCGCCAATGACCGGTTGAGGCCGGCTTAAGGGAAGGAGCAGGTCATGGAGCTGATGGATGTAGAGGCGGCGCGTGTGCGTCTTGCGGCCCTGTCGCGGCTTGAGGTGCATCTGTCGTTTCGGATCTCGCGACTGTGCAAGCTTCTGGACAATCACGCGATCAAGAACCTGAAACACCCGGATTTGAACCTGACGGATTACCGGATCCTGTTGGTTCTGGATATCTTCAATGAGGCAAGCGCCGCTGAGCTGTCCCGTTTGATGGTCATTGACCGTGCGCAAATCAGCCGCTCGGTCGGGGCCTTGCGCAAGGCGGAATTCCTGACCGAACGGAGTGATCCTGGCAACAAGCGGCGCAAGCTCTTGTCCTTGACCGACAAAGGACGCGCGACGCTGGCCGAGGAAGAGCCGTTTTTCACCGACCGTCAGAATATGTTTGAGGACATGTTGACGCGTGAAGAGCTGTCGGGGTTGATGGTGGCAATCGACAAGCTGTCGCGGCATCTGGCGCAGGATCTGGACCAACCCCAAGCAATGCCAAGCTCGCAGGGTAAACTGCCCTGATCCAGACCGGCAGGGCAGTTTGCTGGCTGTGGGTTATTCGCCGGCTTTTAACACGCCGCGCTGGATCTGGTCGGCTTCGATGGATTCAAACAGCGCTTTGAAGTTGCCCTCGCCAAATCCGTCATCGCCTTTGCGCTGGATGAACTCAAAGAAGATCGGCCCGATCACGGTTTTTGAGAAGATCTGCAACAAGATCCGCGTTGTGCCGCCATCCACCACGCCTTCGCCGTCGATCAAGATGCCGTATTTCATCATCTTATCAATTGGTTCCTGGTGATCGGTGACCCGCTCCTGGGACATGTCGTAATAGGTCTGAGGCGGTTTGGGCATGAATTTGATGCCATTGTCGGCGATCTGATCCACCGCGTCATAGATCTCTTCGGTGCCAACCGCGATGTGTTGAATGCCTTCGCCCTTGTAGCGGCGCAGATATTCTTCGATCTGGCTGGTCTCATCCGCGCTTTCGTTGATCGGGATGCGGATCTTGCCATCGGGGGAGGTCAACGCGCGCGAGAACAGGCCCGTGTGTTTGCCTTTGATGTCAAAGAAGCGGATTTCCTTGAAGTTAAACGCCTTGGCGTAGAAGTCATACCAGGTCGCCATATTGCCGCGCTGCACATTGTGGGTGAGGTGGTCGAGGTAGTAAAAGCTCGCCCCGGTGGGTTTGGGATCGACCGCCTCCAGCCAGTTGAATTCCACAGAATAGCAGGAACCTTTGTCGCCGTAGGTGTCAACAAAATACAAAAGCGAGCCGCCGATGCCGATGACTGCAGGAACATCCATCGATTTGCCGGGGCCGGTGTATTCCTTGGCCCCATAGTCCAACGCGCATTTCAGTGCGTGTTGGGCGTCGACCACCCGCCAGGCCATAGCAGGCGCACAGGGGCCGTGTTCGGCGACAAATTCTGCGCCGTGGCTGCCAGGTTCGCGATTGATCAGATAATTGATGTCGCCCTGACGATAGAGAGAGATGTCTTTTTCTTTGTGACGCGCAACCTCTACATAGCCCATGTTTTGAAACAGCTCTTCCAACGCGCCGGGGTCGGGGTGGGCGAATTCGACGAATTCGAACCCATCGGTTCCGGCAACATTGTTTTCATCGATGGTGGCTTGTGGCGCGTCATGTGGAAAGGGACCCATGGTCATCCTCCATTGCAAGTCGCGCTGACGTGCCCTGCACGCGACATACAAATTCCCGGCCCGCGGGGATCTGCCTGATCGTGATGCAGATCATGGGAAGTGTCGCGCCTGACGTGATGACTTGTCAACACTTGCGTGGGGGCGTCCGGAAATACCCTCACGTCATTTAGGACAGTGGGCGGCGGGCAGCTGGTGCGCGCCACAGGTTCTGCGGGTTTCTGGGCGAGGGGCCACACCACAAAGGTGTTGACGTTTGTGTCATAGAATTGGTCGGATGCACTGGATTGGGGGTGGGGAATCTGGTTTACGTTGGCACAGTCCCCTGACGCCGGAGTTCGTGGCACATTATGACGCATCAGACCGACTTTGTTCCCTCTGCTGAAAACAGCCGTCTCTTGCGCGATGCCTTTGGGCGGTTTGCGACCGGGGTGACCATTGTCACCGTGGCAAGCGAGGACGGGCCGGTGGCGATCACCGCGAACAGTTTCTCTTCCTTGTCGCTCAGCCCGCCTTTGTTGTTGTGGTCCATTGATCGCGGCGCAAACCGGTTTCGCTATTTCGAGCAGGCGGAGCATTTTGCCGTGCATATCCTGTCTGCCGCGCAAAAGTCCCTTTGCTGGGATGTGGCCAAGGACGCCTTTTGCTTGCGAGGACGTGCGTTGGGTGAAAACGGCGATGGGGTTCCTTTGTTGGAGGGGGCGTTGGCGCGGTTTGAATGTGCGCGCCATGCGGCCTATGACGGCGGCGACCACATGATCTGTGTCGGTCGGGTGCTGCGTGCAAGCCTGTCTGAGGCAGACTGCGCGGATGCAAGCGAGGCGCTGACGTTCTTCAAAGGCAGCGAAGGTCGCTTCCATCCAATCGAAAGCGCGTGATCCCTGACGCTGCCCTTACGTCATTGCGACTTTCACGCCACGATCCGTGAAATCTCCAAAAACGCATATATGGCCATTGTCTCGAATTTGTTAACAATGGGTTAACAAAAATAAACCGAGGTAGGATCAGAGCAGATGAAAACGGGCTTGAATGGCGCGTTTGTTCTCTCATGGTCGCAGACAGAAATAGACGGCCTTCCGGCCACCACCCCCGAGGCATTGCAAGTGGGCTCGGCGTGGTCCTGGCAAGGGCAGGCTGTGCGGGTGGATGGGCCTGCATCTGCGTTGCGACTGGGTGAGACAGCAAACGGCACCGACATGCGCCTCCGCGCAGCAAAGATTGTACGCAAAATGGTCGGCGTGGCGCTGGAACCTGATCGCGCGCCTGTGGCCGAAATGACGCCGCTGCGTGACAGCTGTTTTCAGGTCACCAATGGGGTGCAAAGCTTTACGGTCACCTTGATCGATGTGGGGCCGGATCAGCCGCCGTTGTTGATGTTCTTGGGCGCTGTGCCGCCGCATGATCAGGATCTGTGGGTGACGCATGTCACGCTGGATCCGATGCGGTTTGGGGCGGTGCCTGCACGCAATGGGGTGATCTGTTTCACGCCAGGCACCCAGATCGCAACGCCCGATGGGCCGCGTCTGGTGGAGGAGCTGCGCGAAGGAGATATGCTGCAGACCCGCGACAATGGCGCGCAACCTTTGCGTTGGGTGGGCGGTCGCCGGATGAGCGGCGCGCGTCTGCATGTGATGCCATCTTTGCGTCCCGTCCGCATTCGCGCCGGCGCGCTGGGCATAGAACGTCCCGAAGAAGAACTGCTGGTGTCACCCGAACATCGCATGTTGATAAAAGGTCGCCATGTGCAGGCGCTGTTCAACACACCCGAGGTCATGGTGGCCGCGCGGGATCTGGTCAACAACCGGTCGATCATCGTGGACCATCACGTGCGCCAGGTGACATATGTTCATCTGCTGCTGGACGGACATCAGGTGGTCTGGGCCAATGGGGTCGAGACAGAGAGCTTCCATCCGGCCAGTGCCGCGCTGGAGGCTTTGGCGCCGCAGGATCGCGCGCGTCTGCTGGCGGAATTGCCCGAGGCTGAGCACGACCCGATGCGGTTTGGTGGCTTTGTGCGGCGCAATCTGAACCGGTCCGAGGCTGCGATCTTGCTGCATGATGCGGCCTGATCCGCGAAATCGGGACGTGGCGCTATATAGCTGTTGACTCCTCCCGGCGTTCCTATAGAAGCGCGGCTTCATTGGTGTTGGTGGCCTCCGCAAGGGGATGCCTGTCATGTCTGGTTCCAACAGGATCATTCAAGAGGACAACGCCCTTCTATTGTTGCGGTTTGAACCGGGTTCGGACCAGGTCGCGACGCCATTTTTGAAGGAGATCAGCGTATGACTAAACGTACCGCTGCCAAGTATAAAATTGACCGCCGTATGGGCGAAAACATCTGGGGCCGTCCAAAGTCCCCGCTGAACCGTCGTGAATATGGCCCCGGCCAGCACGGTCAGCGCCGTAAAGGCAAACTGTCTGACTTTGGTATCCAACTGCGCGCCAAGCAGAAGCTGAAAGGCTACTACGGCGACCTGACCGAGAAGCAATTCCGCCGCATTTACTCCGATGCTGAGCGTGTAAAAGGCGACACCGGTGAAAACCTGATCGGCCTGCTGGAGCGTCGTCTGGACGCTGTTGTGTACCGCGCCAAATTCGTTCCGACCGTATTTGCGGCCCGTCAGTTCGTGAACCACGGCCACGTTCTGGTGAACGGCAAGAAGGTCAACATCCCGTCTTACCGCGTTAAAGAAGGCGACGTGATCGAAGTTCGCGAAAAGTCCAAGCAAATGGCCGCCATCCTGGAAGCGGTTCAGCTGCCAGAGCGTGACGTTCCGGACTACATCGACGTTGACCACTCCAAACTGGTTGCCACCTACGTGCGCGCCCCGGGCCTGTCGGATGTTCCGTACCCGGTTGTTATGGAGCCAAACCTGGTTGTTGAATTCTACGCGAAGAACTAATCTTCGCCGCACCAGTCGAGACTTTCAAAGGGCTGCCTGTTTCAGGCGGCCCTTTTTGCATTTGGGGGTGTGCACACAATTTCATCATTGTGATTGTCAAATAGGTTTATTTTTTCATAAAGTTTTCGAGATCACATTTTGAGGGCGTGCCTGAGGCCTGTTGCTACAGGACAAAAAGCGCCCGGGGCAACGGGAAGTAATGATGAACTATGTTAAACTGGGCCTCGGCCTGGCTTTGGGATTTTGTGCGCATATGGCAGCGGCGGGGCCGCTGAAACTGGAGCCTGCCAACCCGCAGCCCGCCAATCTGAAACCGGGGCTTGCGGTGCAATATGCCTATCCGGCCGATGTGCGGAACCTGAAATCCGCTGAAAGCGCGCTGCGGTATAAGGTTGAGCAGGGCGCGCCGCTTGCTGGATTGGATCACCGTGACACGGATGTGGGGGAAAAGGTGCTGACCTCTACCCGCGCGGAACGGGTTGTCGCCGATATCTCTGGGTTTGTGCATTTCGACGCGCCGGGGCAGTACACCATCGATTTCCTGACCAACGACGGGCTGCGTGCCACGGTTGGTGGGCAGATTGTGGGCGAATTTGACGGCCGCCAACCCTGCGAAGAAACATTCGCGGTGGATGTCGAGGTGCCAACGGCGGGTTGGTATCCGCTGAAGGCCTTGTATTACCAACGTCTGAACACGGCCTGTCTGCATATGCGCATGGGGCCGGTGGGCAAGCGGGTGAAATGGATGCCTGACAGCGCCTTTGGCCATTAAGTACCTGAAAAATATGGGCTACAGCGGGAGGGGGCGCCCTTCTGCTATGGTCTCCATCGCGAAGTAGGATGTGACGCTGTCCAGCTCAACACCCGCGATAAGACGTTGATAGACCCGGTCGTAACTGGGCATATCTTCGGTCACCACTTTCAGCTGATAGTCATAATCGCCGCCGATCCGGTGGAAATCCACCACCTCGGGAATGGTCAGAACGTGGCGGCGAAACTGCGCCAGCCAGTCCACTGAGTGGTGGCGGGTGCGCAGCATGACAAAGACCACCAGATCCAGACCCAGCGCCTTGCGATCAATGCGGGCCGTGCTGCCTTGTAACACGCCTTGTTCGTCCAGCGCGCGCAGACGGCGCCAACAGGTGTTCTGCGACAGGTTCAACCGGTCCGCCAGCTCCCGTTGGGAGAGGCTTGCATCGCTTTGCAGGGCTTTCACCAGTGCGCGATCTATTTGATCTATTTTTGAACTCATTTGCGATCATATGATCGAAATAGGGCGTAAATCAATGTGATAATGATTGCGCATTATCCAATCACGTGGGGCAGGATGGGCAAAAGCAGACAGAGCGGAGCCCCCAGATGCCATTTACCTCATTCAAAGCCGACCTTGCCAACCATGTGGCAAAAGGAACCCTGGGCCCGGATATCATCGGCGACGGGGTGATGATCCCAGGTTTCAAGGGCGAGGTGCCGCTGGTCTATGCGGATTACGTCGCCTCTGGCCGGGCCATGCACAGCGTGGAGCGGTTCATTGCCGCGCAGGTGCTGCCGTTTTATGCCAATTCCCATACCGAGGCCTCGTATTGCGGGCAGTATATCACCCAATTGCGCCGCGCTGCCCGGGCTGAAATTGCGCAAGCCTGCGGGGCGCGTCCAAGGGATGCCGTGATCTTTACCGGTTCTGGTGCGACGGCGGGGTTGAACCGCCTGGTCAGCCTGTTTGGCGTCAACGAAGCACGCGATCCGGTGGTGTTTATCGGTCCCTATGAACATCACTCCAACATCCTGCCCTGGCGCGAAAGCCGGGCCAAAGTGGTAGAGATCCCAGAAGGCGCGCGTGGCGGTGTGGATCTGGCGGCACTGGCGCAGGCTTTACGCGATAATGCCTGCAGCGACGTGATGATCGGCAGTTTTTCTGCGGTCTCTAACGTGACCGGCATCGTGACCGACCCGGATCCGGTGTCGCAGCTGTTGCGCGCGCACGGTGCCAAAGTGGTCTGGGACTATGCCGGCGGTGGGCCTTACCTGCCGATCGATATGGGCGCATATGGCGGCGCGCCGAAGGATGCGGTGGTGGTCTCCCCTCATAAGTTCCCCGGCGGGCCCGGTGCATCAGGCGTGTTACTCGTGAATCAAGATGCGGTGGTTGCGCAAAGCCCCAGCTGGCCGGGGGGCGGGACCGTGCGCTTTGTCTCTCCCTGGCGTCATGACTACAGCGCCGATCTCGTGGCACGCGAAGAGGCCGGCACCCCCAATGTCATCGGCGACATTCGCGCGGCGCTGGCGTTTCTGGTCAAAGCGGCGGTGGGCCACCCCGAGATCGCCGCGCGTGAGAACAGATTTGCGCGCTTGGCCTGGGACGCTTGGGGCGCGCATCCACAGATCACGATTTTGGGCTCGGACGTGGCGCACCGCTTGCCGATCTTTTCATTTATGGTGCGCGACCGGGCTGGTGATGCGGTGCATCAGCAACTCTTCACCCGGATGCTGAGCGATGTGTATGGCATTCAGGCGCGGGGCGGATGTGCCTGTGCGGGGCCCTATGCGCATCGTTTGCTGGGGATCGATGCCGCCGCCTCGGACGCGTTGTTTCAACGGTTGGAGGCGGGCGAAGAGTTGGAGAAACCGGGTTGGGTGCGGCTCAATTTTTCCTATCTGATGACGCCGCAGACGGTGCGGTACATCTTGGCCTCCGTGGTGGAACTGGCGGAAAATGTCGAACGCTATCTGTCGTCTTATCGCGCAGACCCCGCAACAGCACGGTTCAAATGCGCCAGCTGAGCGGGGTTCCTTTGGCGGAATTTGGTAATTGATCCGGATTTGGCGGGAAAAACGACCAAAGCGGGCGGCTGCGCGCGGTCTTGCGGCTTTTCCAATGGCGGCGGTGGCGATATGACTGGGGCGATTAAAGGAGCCCTAACACATGACGCAGATCACACCGCAGCCCGGAATCATGGATATCACCCTCTATCAGGCGGGCAAATCCCATGTGACCGGTCAGGCGCGGGTTATCAAGCTGAGCGCGAATGAAAACCCCTTTGGCCCAAGCCCCAAGGCAATTGCCGCGGCGCAGGCTGCGGCGCCCGATCTGCATCGATATCCCTCCACCGATCACGCAGAGCTGCGCACCGCCATTGGCGAAGTGCATGATCTGGACCCCGACCGCATTATCTGCGGCGTCGGCAGTGATGAGGTGCTGCAATTTATCACCCAGTCCTACACCGGTCCGGGCGATGAGGTGATCTATACCGAACACGGGTTTTCCATGTATCCGATCCTGGCACGTCAGGCGGGGGCGACCCCGGTCTGTGTGCCGGAACGTGACCGGAGGGTCGATGTGGATCAGATCCTGAATGCGGTGACAGATCAAACGCGGCTGGTGTTTCTGACCAATCCCGGCAATCCCACCGGCACCATGCTGGACGACGCAGAGGTCGCGCGACTGGCACAAGCCCTGCCTGCGCATATCCTGTTGGTGGTGGATGGTGCTTATGCGGAATTCGTGCGCGGCGAGACGCCGTTTGATGGCGGTGCCGGACTGGTTGATGCACATCCTAATGTGATCATGACCCGCACCTTCTCCAAGGTTTATGGTCTGGGCGGGCTGCGGGTTGGCTGGGGCTACGGCGCGCGTGAGATTATTGATGTGCTGAACCGGGTCCGCCAGCCCTTTAACCTGTCGAACCTGTCGTTGAACACGGCCGAGGCCGCCTTGCGCGACCGCGACTATCTGTCGTTTTGTATGACGGAAAATGCCAAATGGCGGGATTGGTTGGCGGCGGAACTGGAGGCCTTGGGCGTGGCGTCAGATGAAAGCCAGACCAACTTCATCCTCGCACGGTTTGCCGATCAAGAAGAGGCCGAGGCTTGTGATGCGGTCTTGCAATCGCGCGGCGTCATCGTGCGCAAAGTGGCCGGGTACGGCATCCCCAACGGGCTGCGCATCACGGTTGGCGACGAAGAGGGCTGCCGCGCCGTGGTGGCCGGGATCCAAGCATTCAAGGAAGGTGCGCGCGCATGACATCTGTTGTTTACGAGCGCGTGGCGCTGATCGGCCTGGGGCTGATCGCGTCCTCGATGTTTTGGGCGATGAAGCGCAGCGGTCTGGCGGGTGAGGTCACGGGGTTTGCGCGCAGCGTTGAAACCCGCGACACCGCACGCCGCATCGGACTGTGTGATCGGGTCAGTGATACGGTGGTTGAGGCGGTGCAGGACGCCGATCTTGTGGTGCTCTGTGTGCCGGTTGGGGTCATGGGGCAGGTCGCGGCGGAAATCGCGCCGCATCTGAAACCCGGCGCGACGGTGTCCGACGTGGGTTCGGTCAAGGCCGGCGTGATCGAGGCGGTGCAGCCGCATTTGCCAGCGGGCGTGCATTTTGTCCCGGCTCACCCGATTGCAGGCACCGAACATTCCGGGCCCGAGTCCGGCTTTGCCGAACTGTATGACAATCGCTGGTGCCTCTTGGTGCCGGTGGAAGGCACCGATCCTGCCGCGACCGAACGTCTGCGCGCGTTGTGGGAAGGGATGGGCGCCAATGTGGATGAGATGGAGGCCGACCACCATGATCTGGTGCTGGCTGTGACCTCTCATGCGCCGCATTTGATTGCCTATACGATGGTGGGTGTGGCCGATGATCTGCGCCGGGTGACCGACAGCGAAGTTATCAAATACTCCGCTGCGGGGTTTCGCGATTTCACCCGGATTGCGGCGTCCGATCCGACCATGTGGCGCGATGTGTTCTTGACCAATAAAGAGGCGACGCTGGAAATCCTGGGCCGGTTCACCGAAGAGCTGTTTGCCTTGCAACGAGCGATCCGCACCGGCGACGGGGAGCATCTGCATGACTATTTCACCCGCACCCGCGCGATCCGGCGTGGCATTATCGAAGCCGGACAAGACACGGCCGCGCCGAATTTCGGCCGGGAGAAAAGCTGATGGCACGCGCGGGGTGTTTGGCTGGGCTGGTAATGGCGGCTGCATGTGCGGCTGCGAGCCTGCAGGCGGAGTCAATTGGCAGCGCGGCGACATCTGTTGGATCCAACGCGTCCGGAAATTTCATGTGGGCCTTGCCGTCGCAGGCAGGCGATGTCTCAGCCTGGCCGGATCTGTTGGGACCTGATCTTTTGGGGCCACATTTGGTGGAGCCGGTTCTGTTTGGCAAACGCAAACGGCGCAAGGCTGCGATCTGTGACGATCTGGACATTCAGGGTGAGGCTGTTGGTGTTGTTCCGGGCAAACTGAACGGCTGCGGCGCGACGGATGCAGTGCGGGTGCGCGCGGTCTCTGGCGTGACGTTGAGCCAGCAGTCGGTGATGACATGTGAGACGGCGCAGGCCTTGAAACATTGGGTTGAGAAAGGCGTGCAACCGGCGTTTCGCAAAGATGTGGTGGGGCTGCGGGTTGCGGCGCATTACTCGTGCCGGACGCGCAACAATCGCCCCGGTGCCAAAATCTCGGAACATGGCCGTGGCAAGGCGATTGATATTTCCGGGTTTATTCTGAAAAACGGCGATGTGATCACCGTTCTTGAGGGATGGAAGTCACGCAAAACCCACAAGCAGTTGGAAAAGGCCTGGAAAGCGGCCTGTGGTCCATTTGGCACGGTTTTGGGACCGCGGTCGGATCGCTATCATCAAGACCACTTCCATCTGGATACCGCCCGCCATCGCGGTGGACCTTACTGTCGGTAAGATTTTGCAGCGGCGGCGCGTTCTTTCAAAGGCGGGCGGCTCCCGCGCCTGAAGGGGGCTTTGCCCCATTCCAGCCTTGGGCGCCGCATCGCACCAAGGGTGCGATGCGGTTGCGATCTTTAGCAGAGGTCAGCGCAGTAGAATGCGCGGGGCAGGGCCAAGGGGCAAGGGCCCGAGCATGACGCGACCGCGAGCAAAGTTCAGGCGCAGCTCTAACCGTTCGGGATGACCGCTGCGCCCGGCAAGCAACGTCAGGACCTGCTGCACATTGGAGCGCAGCGAGGGCGGAAGCACGCCGGCCTCCTCGGCCAGGGATAACATGCGTTGCCAGTCCTGTGCCTGCAGAGTGATGGTGCCGGTGGGGCGGCCTGCTTCGTCCATCGTTAATTCACCCGCCGCGCGGATCTGCATCGGGCCCCATTGCACATGCATCTGTTCCAGAATGATGTGACGTGGTTGCGGGCGGCTTTGTTCCAGCGCGCGGCGATCCCAGGGCGTGTCAAAGGTCGCGGTGGCGCGAAAATCCAGCGCGTCAAACGCCTCTGGCAGGCCTTTGGTGGAAAACAACAATCGCCGGGTGTCGCCGGTCAGCACCAGATCCGCGATCGTGCCGTGCATTTGGTAGCGCAGCGGTGCGTCGCTTTCTTCCATGCGCAGAACAAAGGCCTGACCAGACAGGAGCGGCTGGTCCGCATCCGAGATCTGCCAGGGGCCGGAGCGCAGGTCGATATGTTCCAGCGCCAGCGCGCGGCCCGGTGCAAAACCGAGGCCGGCGCGCATGTCTGTCGCCTCCAGAACCAGGGTGCCGTCAAAATAGGAAAACCGTTGCGGGCTTGCCGGAAAGCGCAGCCCTTGTTGGGTGGGGGAGACGGCGGCGCTGTCGAGGGAGATCCAATCTGCGCTCCAGGCGGTGCCGGTGCCGGGATCGGCAAGCGCCGGGTTCACAATCCGGGTCACGTGGCGGGAGGGGTATCCGGCGGTTTCGACACCGTCATATTCCGCATGCCAGCCTTCGCGTGCACGTTCACCAAACCAAGCGGTCACCCCCTCACGCAGGGCCCAGGCCGCGATGCCCCAATAGGCAGTCCATAAAAGAGTGAGCACTACAAGCCAATTGATCAACCTGCGCATAGCAATCCCCTTTTCGCGGCCGTGAAATGCTGTTTATAAGGTGCGGTCAAAAAGGACCAGTAACGACATGACGATGTGGGTTTTTGGATATGGGTCGCTGCTGTGGAACCCAGGCTTTCCAGTGGCTGAGACGCGCAAAGCGACGCTGCATGGCTATGGGCGGTCATTTTGCATGTGGTCGATCCATCATCGCGGCACCGAAGAAAACCCAGGCCTGGTGCTGGCGTTGGATGAGATCGAAAGCGCCCATTGCACCGGCCTCGCCTTTGCGGTGGAAGCGAGGCACGAGGCCGCGACATTGCAGGCCTTGCGTGAGCGCGAGCTGATATCCTCGGCCTATGTAGAGCGCGAGCTGGATGTTGAGCTGGAATGCGGAGAGCGGGTGCGCACCGTGACCTATGTGGTGGACCCCGAACACGTGCAATATTGCGGTGGCATGGCGTTGGAAACGCAAGCCCAAGTGATCGCACGCGCCATTGGCGGACGGGGCCCAAATACAGAATACCTATACAACACCGCCGAGCATTTGTCGGAAATCGGATTGGAAGATACGGATCTGACCTGGCTCACTGCGCGAGTGCGTGAACTGACCGCATAAATGCGTGATAAACACTTGGCACTTCACAGTCTTTCCCTATAGGCTGCGCGAGGACAGCGAGCAGTAACAGGTGTCAGGAGTCATAACCTATGGCGCAAAATGGGCGCGAGGCGAGACCGCAATTTTCTCAACCCGTGCGCCAGGTGATCATGATGTTGATCGCGCTGGGACTTGCCGGATTCGGGGCCTTTGTGGCTCTGCCGCGGGTGTTGCCGATCTTTGAGGCCAATCCCTGGCTGAACGGATTTATCTTACTTGTTTTTCTGATCGGCGTGACTGCCTGTTTCTGGCAGGTGGTGCAGCTGATCGGGTCAGTGCGGTGGATCGAACGGTTTGCCAGTGATGAGACGTTTGAGGACGATAAAGTCCCGTCGATGTTGGCGCCACTGGCTTCGCTTCTGCGTTCGCGCGGGGCGCGGATGCAGTTGGGATCTTCGTCGACACGATCCATTCTGGATTCGGTGTCCACGCGGATCGATGAAGACCGAGAAATCACGCGATACATCGTCAACCTGCTGATTTTCCTGGGACTTTTGGGCACGTTCTATGGTCTGGCGACCACGGTGCCTGCGGTGGTCGACACCATTCGCAGCCTTGCCCCCCAGGAAGGCGAAGAAAGTCTGGCGGTGTTCAACCGTCTGATGAGCGGTCTGGAAGCGCAGCTGGGCGGTATGGGCGTGGCGTTTGCGTCCTCGCTTTTGGGTCTGGCGGGCTCGTTGATTGTTGGGCTGCTGGAGCTGTTTGCAGGTCACGGTCAGAACCGGTTTTACCGGGAGCTGGAAGAGTGGCTGTCGTCCTTTACCCGTGTGAGCCTGTCGTCCGAGGATTCCGTCGGTGAAGGCGCGGGCGGTGCCGTCAGCCAGGTGTTGGACACGATGGCCGAGCAGATGGAAGCGCTGAATGTGATGTTCATGGACACCGCGCAATCGCGGGTGGATATGGACCACAAGATGGACGCGTTGATCAATGTGATCTCGGACATGAACCAACGACAAGACCGTACCGAAACTCTATCCGGCGCCATTGAACGGATTGCGCTCGGCCAGGAGGCCTTGGTTGAGATCATGCGTGCCCAGGGTGACGTGGGGATCGACGCCGAAAGCCGCATGCGCCTGCGCTCGATTGACGTGCAGATGCTGCGCATCCTCGAAGAGATTTCCGCTGGTCGTCAGGAAAGCCTGGCTGAGCTGCGCAAGGATATTGATCTGTTGGTCAAGGCCTTTGCCAATCCACGCGCGCGGATGCGGCCAACACCGCCGCCGGGCGAAGGGGCCTAAACCATGGCTCTGTCACGGCGCACGGGTCAACGGTTCCAGGGGGCGATCTGGCCCGGGTTTGTCGACGCGATGACGGGCCTGTTGCTGGTTTTGATGTTTGTTCTCACCATCTTTATGATGGTGCAGTTCGTTCTGCGCGAGACGATTTCAGGCCAGGAAACCCAGCTGGATGATCTGGCCGATGAGGTGGGAGCACTGGCCTCGGCGCTTGGGCTTTCGGACCGGGAAAACACTCAGCTGCAGGCGCGGCTTGGGGCCTTGAATTCGACCCTGAACACCACGCAGGCCCTGTTGACGCAGACCCAGCAGGAGCTGGCAGATCGCACCGTGGCCTTGGCGCAAGTCTCGGCGGAACGGGATATTCGCGCGTCGGAACTGGAGATCGCGCGCGGGCAGATAACCGCGTTTGAGGCGCAGGTCGCGGCGTTGATCAACAGTCGCGATGATGCGGAGCGTCAGGTCTCGGCCCTGACCGCAGAACGTGACGATCTGGAAACCCAGCAGGGTGAATTGTTGAGCGCGCAGGAGGCGTTGAACCTGGCGCTTGCCACCGCACGCGACGAGATTGACGAACAAGTAGAGGCAGCACGGCTGGCGGCGGCGCAACGCGAAGCTCTGGAAGCTTTGGTTGCAGATCTTGAGACCGAAGGCGCGGCGCGCACGTCTGAAATCAATGACTTACAGGAACGTTTGAGCGCCGAAGAAACCGCACGTCTGGCCGAGGCCGCAGCGGCGCAGGCCTTGCAGGCGCGGTTGGAAAACGCCGATGCGGAACTGACGGCGATGACCCTGGCGCTAGAGGCGCAGCGGCAAGAGGCCGAGGATACGTTGACCTTGCTGGCGGCAGCACAGGCTGCGCGCACGCAATTGGATGCCCAGTTGGAAGAGGCGCTGAGCACCTTGGAAGCCGCGCGCGCCCAGGCGCAGGAACGCGATGCGCTGGCGCAACGCCTGACACGGGTTCTGTCGCAGATGGAAGTGAGCCAGTCCGAGGCCGAGGCGCGTGTCTCCGCTTTGGAAGCTGAACTGGACCGGGTGCGCAGCACCAGCGCAGAGAACCAAGCGACTTTGCAGGGCGCATTGGCGGCTTCGCAGGCGGAGGCTTTGCGCATTCAGCAGGAATTGAAACGCGAGCTGGCCCAGCAGCAGGAAACATCGGTGCAAACCCAAAGCGCCTTTGACCAGGAAATTGCCCGCCTGCGCGAGGAACGCGATGCGGCGGCCCGTTTTTACGAGCAGGCGCTGGCCGATGCAGAGGCACGCGCGGCTGCGTTGGACGACAGCCTGCGCGGCGAATTGGCCGATGCCGAACGCGCATTCGCCAGCGAAAAAGCGGGACTGGAAGCGAAATTGGCGCAGGCGCGCAACGATCTGGAAGCGGCGCGGCGCAGCACGACCTCAACCGAAGATCAACGCGCCGAGGTGGAAGCGCGTCTGTTGATGGCTTTGGAAAAGCTGGAACAGGCCAATGCCGCCGCGCAGGACAAAGACCTGCTGCAAAGCCGCCTGCTGGCAGCGCTTGAGGGGCAGGAAAATGCGGAAAGCGCCGCGACCGAGAGCCGGTCCCTGGCGCAGCAAAGGGCGGATCTGTTGGCGCAGGCCCGTGCGTCCCTGGCGCAGGAACAAGAGATCTCTACCGAAGCGCAGCGCCAGACGGCCCTGTTGAACCAACAGGTTTCGGCCCTGCGCGAACAGCTTGGCAGTTTGCAGGCGCTTTTGGATGATTACGAGGCGCGCGATGTGGCGCAATCGGTCCAGCTGCAAAGTCTTGGTCAGGATTTGAATGCGGCGCTGGCGCGCGCGGCCTCGGAAGAGCGTAAACGGCGCCTGTTGGAGGAGGCGGAGCGCAAACGTCTGGAGGATGAGGCGGCGGCATTGGCATTGCGGGCCGAGGCGTTGGAGGCGGAAAGCGAAGATCTGGCGCGGTATCGGTCAGAATTCTTTGGCCGGCTGCGCGATGTGTTGGGCAACCAAGAAGGCGTGCAGATCCAGGGCGACCGGTTTGTCTTTGCCTCAGAGGTTCTGTTTGACGCAGGCAGCGCGGATCTGTCCGAGGAAGGGCGCGCCGAGATCGCAAAGGTCGCGCGGATCCTGCAAAGTGTAGCGGCGGCCATTCCAACCGAGCTGAATTGGATCATCCGCGTGGATGGGCACACGGACAATGATCCGCTGATCAATCACCCCAAATTTGCCGATAACTGGGAGCTGAGTCAGGGGCGGGCCCTGTCCGTGGTGCGGTTCATGGTCGAGGGGCTCGGCTTGCCGCCCGGACGGTTGGCGGCAAATGGATTTGGTGAATACCAGCCAGTGAATACGGACAACACGCCGGAAGCCCGTGCCGAGAACCGCCGTATTGAGTTGAAGTTCACCGAACGCTAAGGGCCGGAAATGACCGCGTGCTTGTGCAAGAGGCGGGACGCTCCCGCCCACTGACAGGGTGGGCGCTCCCGCCCAGTGCCTGCATGCCCCATGGGGGCCAGCGCACCGGTTGGGCGTGGCCTTGCGCGATGCGCAAGGCGGTTGCCGTTTCTAGCGCCGGTCTATTTTATGGTAAGCCTTGTTGTCATCACATCCACGACGGCTCCATCGCGCAGCAGCCGAGCGGTGCCGGTATAGGTGCCCTTGGGCCATCCCGCTGTGCGCAAGCGACGTCCGGCCGCGCGGTAGAACTGGGCCTGCGCTTTGGGCAGTTCCTCGGTATGGGTGACAAAGGGGCCGTCGGGGCCTGAGATGCTGAGGTGCAGCTTGTCACCAGTGCGCCCGCCATATGCATATCCCCAAAACACTAAGGCCTGCGCGGCGGCGGGTAGGGCGGTTTGCGCGGCGGTGCCTGCTTTGACGGCGCTGTAGTCGGGCACTGTGTCAGAAAACCCGGTTGCCAGCAGGCCGCCCGGTTCGTAAGCCACATCGAAGCCCCACAGGGTATCGGAGGCGGCGCGGCAGGTGGATGGGTCCGGCGAGGCGGAGGTAAACGGATCCACGACCTGGTTGTTGTGGCGCACCGAGAGATGAAGGTGAGGGAACTGCGTCTGCCCGGACAGGCCAATTTCCCCAAGTGGAGTGCCGGGCGTGACAGTCTGTCCTGACTTCACCAAGACCGAGTCCTGTTTCAGATGGCAATACTGGGTCTCCCAGCCGTCGGCGTGTTTGATCACCACCCCGTTGCCGCATTCGCGCCCCTTGATCGCATCGGCCGTCTCGGACGAGTAGAGCACATCCGCCATGGTATTGCGCACGCCCGTAACCGTACCCGCAGCCGCCGCCAGAACAGTCATACCAGCGTGCATTTCGGCATGGGTCGGCAGGGCGATATCGGTGCCTTTGTGACCATCATAGCTGAGACCCTGGCACAGGAAATCTTGAGAGCCGGGGCCGGGGTCGTGGTCAACATATTGCTGGATGTGGCAGTCTTGACCCAGGGTGCAGTCCACCGGCCAGGCCAAAGAGAAATCGCTCGCCCCCAGTGGGGAGGCGAGCGATGCTGCACAGGCTAAAGCCAAGGCATATTTCATTGGATTATTCCGCGGTCAACAGAGGTGGTTTCTTGCCAGAAATACGAGGCTTGGACGGGCCTTCGATCCGCAGGTCCAGCTTGCCCTCTTTGATGCCGACTTTGACCAATCCGCCTTTGGTGAGCTTGCCAAACAGCAGCTCCTCGGCCAGGGGTTTTTTGATGTGTTCTTGTATGACGCGGCCCAGCGGACGTGCGCCCATCTTCTCATCATAGCCTTTGTCGGCCAGCCATTCGGCTGCAGGTCGGGTCAGTTCGATTGACACATCACGGTCCATCAGCTGCGCTTCGAGTTGCAGCACGAATTTCTCAACCACTTGCATGATCACTTCTTTCGGCAGGGCGCCGAAGGAGATCACCGCGTCCAGACGGTTGCGGAATTCAGGTGTGAAGGTGCGTTCGATTGCGGCGGTGTCTTCGCCTTCGCGACGGTCACGCCCAAAGCCGACAGCGGATTTCGCCATATCGGCGGCCCCGGCGTTGGATGTCATGATCAAGATCACGTTGCGGAAGTTCACGGTGCGCCCGTTGTGGTCGGTCAGCTGACCGTTGTCCATCACCTGCAAGAGGATGTTGAACACGTCCGGGTGCGCTTTCTCGATCTCATCCAACAGCAGTACGCAATGGGGGTGCTGGTCGACGCCATCGGTCAACAGGCCACCCTGGTCAAAACCCACATAGCCGGGAGGAGCACCGATCAGGCGGGAGACCGCGTGTTTCTCCATATATTCGGACATGTCAAAGCGCAGCAGTTCCACACCCAGCTGATCTGCCAGCTGTTTGGCCACTTCGGTTTTGCCGACGCCGGTGGGACCTGCAAAGAGGTAGTTACCAATCGGCTTTTCAGGTTCACGCAGGCCAGCACGTGCCAGTTTGATGGCGCTGGAGAGCGCATCGATGGCGTCGTTTTGGCCGAACACAACCCGTTTGAGGCTTCTTTCCAGATCTTTCAGAACCTCGGCGTCATCTTTGGAGACGCTTTTGGGGGGAATGCGCGCGATCTTGGCCACAACGGCCTCGACCTCTTTGACGCCGATGGTTTTGCGGCGTTTGCTTTCGGGCACCAGATGCTGGGCCGCGCCTGCTTCGTCGATCACGTCGATGGCTTTGTCCGGCAATTTGCGGTCGTTGATATAGCGCGACGACAGTTCCACGGCGGATTTGATCGCATCCGAGGTGAATTTGATCGAGTGGTGCTCCTCGAAATAGGGTTTCAACCCTTTGAGGATGGCAATGGAATCTTCCACCGAAGGCTCGTTCACGTCGATTTTCTGGAACCGCCGCGACAAGGCGCGGTCTTTTTCGAAGTGCTGGCGGAATTCTTTATATGTAGTGGAGCCCATTGTGCGCAGCTTGCCGCCCTGAAGGGCAGGTTTCAGCAGGTTGGAGGCATCCATTGCGCCGCCCGACGTGGCACCGGCACCGATTACGGTGTGAATCTCGTCAATAAAGAGAACGCCGTCGGGGTGATCTTCCAGCTCGGTCACTACCGCTTTGAGGCGTTCTTCGAAATCGCCGCGGTAGCGGGTGCCTGCCAGAAGTGCGCCCATATCGAGGGAGAAGATCGTGGCGGCCGCCAGAACCTCGGGCACTTCGCCCTGGACGATCTTGCGGGCCAGACCTTCGGCGATGGCAGTTTTACCTACGCCGGGATCACCCACCAGCAGCGGGTTGTTCTTGCGGCGACGGCACAGGACCTGGATGCAGCGCTCAACTTCGTGAGAGCGGCCGATAAGCGGGTCGATGTCGCCGTCGCGTGATTTCGAGTTGAGATCGACGCAGTATTTGGCCAGCGCGCTCTCTTTCTTTTCGGCCGTCTCACCCGGAGGGGTTTGCTCAGCCTCTTCAAATTCTTCGGCACCGCTGACGGTGCGGTTTTCGCCAAAGGCCGGGTCTTTGGCCACGCCGTGGGCGATGTAATTCACCGCGTCATAACGGGTCATTTCCTGATCTTGCAGGAAGTAGGCGGCATCGCTTTCGCGTTCGGCAAAGATCGCCACCAGCACGTTTGCGCCTGTGACCTCGGTACGGCCCGAAGACTGCACGTGGATCGCGGCTCGTTGGATGACGCGCTGGAACGCGGCGGTGGGCACGGCTTCGGACCCTTCGACGCTGGTAACCAGATTGGACAGTTCCTCGTCCACAAACTCTAACAGGGCACTTCGAAGCTCGCCAAGGTCGACGCTACAGGCCTGCATGACGCGGGCGGCATCTGGTTCGTCCGTGAGGGCCAACAGCAAATGCTCCAGCGTTGCAAATTCGTGGCGTCGCTCATTCGCCAGCGCCAGCGCTGCGTGAATGGCCTGTTCGAGCGTGTTCGAGAATGAAGGCACGGGCGTGCTCCTCTGTCTTGGGTTGCTGGGTCCGATGGTGATCCGGTGCCTTTTGGCATCTATTAACCAATGGACCCTTCTTCAACCTTGTCTCCATAGTGTTAGAGTTTGGTTGATCTGGCGTAGTCTTCAAGAGGTTTCTGTCATTTTACGGTTATTAAACCTCGGGTTTTACAGTGACGGAACGTCCTGGCTCAGAAATTATCCTTTCTGCGCCGCACTTCGGTGAAGACGGCAAGCGCATCTTGATCTTCCATACCAACAGCCGCCTTAACCGAGGGCTCACCGGCTCTCAGGAAAGGGTTGGTCGCGAGTTCGAGTGCCAAGGCGGAGGGCACTGTTGGGCGGCCTTGGGCGCGGGCTTCGTCGATGTCCGCAACACGTTGTATCAGGGCCGGGTTTTCTGCTTCGATTGTGAGGGCAAATTTTGCGTTTGCTTGAGTGTATTCATGCCCTGAATAAACAATAGTCTCTTCTGGCAGGGTGGCAAGAGCACAAAGGCTGGTCCAGGCCTGTTCATGGGTGCCTTCAAACAGCCGCCCGCATCCAAACGCCATCAGACTGTCCGCCGTAAAGACCGCATTTGCCCCCGGAATGTGAAAGGCGATGTGACCGATGGTGTGGCCCGAGACATCGATGATGTGAACCTCTTCGCCAAGGAGGGTGGTCGTCTCTCCTGCGGCGACCTGTTGGTCGAGATCGGGCAGGCGATGGGCATCCGCTGACGCGCCGATCACTTTGCTGCGATAACGGGCTTTGAGCGGGTTAACCGCCTCGATGTGGTCGGTGTGGTGGTGGGTCAGCAGGATGTAATCGAGGGTCCAGCCCCGCGAATCCAACGCGGTCTCGATTGCGGCGGTTTCCGGCGCATCTACCAATGCGGTTTCGCCAGTTTGCTCATTATGTAACAAAAAGGCGTAATTATCTGTACGACAGGGCAGTGTTACGATTTCTAGGGGCATGGCCATTCGTCTCAGGATTGCTAAACTAACCTCAGTTTGGCCAAAGGAGCGCGCGGCTGCAATGTATCTGGACGTTCAAGATCTGAGGAACTTCTATTATCGCAGCAAACTGGGGCGCGCCGCACAGGCTTCGATCCGGATGCGGCTATTGGAGTTGTGGCCCGATGTGGAAGGTGAAACGCTGGCGGGATTTGGTTTTGCCGCCCCGTTATTGCGTCCCTATCTAAAATCTGCCCGCCGGGTTGTCGCGCTGATGCCGGGCCCGCAAGGCGTGATGCAATGGCCGGCCGGACAGCCCAATGTATCGGTCCTGTGCGAAGAGACGAATTGGCCGTTGGAAACCGGCCATGTGGACCGTTTGGTGGTGCTGCATGGGTTGGAAACCTCAGAGCGGCCGACACGGTTGCTGGAAGAATGCTGGCGGGTTCTCGGCCCCGGTGGGCGGGCGGTGTTTATCGTGCCAAACCGTGCCGGTTTGTGGGTGCGTTCTGATCGCACGCCTTTTGGCTTTGGGCGACCCTATACGCTCGGCCAATTGGAGAGCCAGCTGCGCAGTCATCAGTTCGAAGTGGAGAGTCATTTCTCGGGCCTGCATCTGTTGCCGAGCGAGAAACGATTCTGGTTGAAGTCGGTCAAGATGTTCGAACGCTTCGGCCGCAAGCTGCCGACCGTGATGGCGGGGGGCGTATTCCTGGTTGAGGTGCGCAAGCAGAGCTATCCTCAATCGGGAAATCGTGTCAAATCCACCACGCCAAGCCGCATTCGGGTTCTAGAAGGTTTGTCAAATCCGCTGCCAGAGCCGGCCTGGAATGCGGGGCAGGGACAGACGCAAGTGGAAAATAGCTGATTCCCGGTTTGCGTGCGAAATAGCGCATTTTTTACGACCTTCGCACAGTTTTAGTGCGTGTCCGGCTAGGGCGTTCACGAAAAATGTCGTCCCGCAGAGATCTTTTTCAATGGTTAATCTTGGGTAAAAGCGTCGCAGTTTTTCTAAGTCATTGAAAACGTTTAAAAGGCAGAATTGAAATATGAATTTAAGGCAGTTGATAGGTTGGTAACGCTCTGCTACATCCACGCTGATTTTGATGCCTCTCTAATGCAGGGAGGCTGACTCACGCCCCCGGACGCGCGCAGCTGCATGCCAACCGGGGCCTAATATCGGAAGGGTGGACGTGTCCGAACCAGCTTCGATTTCCGCAGGCATTGCCGCGCGCTATGCCACTGCGATCTTTGAGATCGCGGAAGAGAGCAAATCGCTCGATAGCCTTGAATCCAGCATCAATGACCTGGACGCGGCATTGGCCGACAGCGCAGAGCTGTCCGAGCTGATCACCTCGCCGGTTATTTCCCGTGAAGCGCAGGGCGCAGCGATCACCGCTGTGGCAGACAAGATGGGGATTGACCCCACTGTTCGCAATACCCTGGCGTTGATGGCTGAAAAACGCCGCCTGTTCGTTCTGCCCGCGCTGATTGCTGCGCTGCGCGAACGTCTGGCTGAAGCCCGGGGCGAGGTCACTGCAGAGGTGATTTCGGCCAAGGCGCTGACCAAGACCCAAAGCGAAAAACTGGCCAAGACCTTGGCCGAGCGCGTGGGCAAGAAAGTCACAATCAACGCAAGCGTCGATGCCAGCATCATCGGCGGTCTCGTCGTTAAAGTGGGCTCGAAGATGATCGACAGTTCGATCCGCTCCAAGCTCAACTCCCTACAGAATGCAATGAAAGAGGTCGGATAAATGGGTATCCAAGCTGCAGAGATTTCTGCGATCCTGAAAGACCAAATCAAGAATTTTGGTCAAGAAGCAGAGGTGGCCGAAATCGGTCGCGTGCTGTCCGTCGGTGACGGTATTGCGCGTGTTTACGGTTTGGATAACGTCCAAGCCGGCGAGATGGTTGAATTCCCCGGTGGCATCATGGGCATGGCCCTGAACCTGGAAACCGACAACGTTGGTGTTGTTATTTTCGGTACAGACCGCGACATCAAAGAAGGTGACACTGTTAAGCGCACCAACTCCATCGTGGACGTTCCCACCGGTGACGGCCTCTTGGGTCGCGTTGTTGACGGTCTGGGCAACCCGCTAGACGGCAAAGGTCCGATCGCTTCGGACACGCGCGGCGTTGCAGACGTCAAAGCGCCTGGCATCATCCCGCGTAAATCGGTTCACGAGCCGATGGCAACCGGTCTCAAATCCGTTGACGCGATGATCCCGATCGGTCGTGGCCAGCGTGAGCTGATCATTGGTGACCGTCAGACCGGTAAAACTGCCGTTGCTCTGGACGCGATCCTGAACCAGAAATCCTATAACGAAGCCGCAGGCGACGACGAGTACAAGAAACTGTACTGCGTATATGTTGCGGTTGGGCAAAAGCGTTCGACCGTTGCTCAGCTGGTGAAAAAGCTGGAAGAAACCGGTGCGATGGCCTATTCGATCGTGGTTGCCGCAACTGCGTCCGATCCGGCTCCGATGCAGTTCCTGGCGCCTTACGCCGCGACCGCAATGGCCGAGCACTTCCGTGATAACGGCCGCCACGCGCTGATCGTCTATGATGATCTGTCCAAGCAAGCGGTTGCTTATCGTCAGATGTCCCTGCTGCTGCGTCGTCCGCCCGGACGTGAAGCTTATCCTGGTGACGTTTTCTACCTTCACTCCCGTCTGCTGGAACGGTCTTCGAAACTGAACGAAGACTTCGGTGCTGGCTCGCTGACCGCGCTGCCGATCATCGAAACCCAAGGCGGCGACGTTTCTGCGTTTATTCCAACCAACGTGATCTCGATCACCGACGGTCAGATCTTCCTGGAAACCGAACTGTTCTACCAAGGTATCCGTCCTGCTGTGAACACCGGTCTGTCGGTTTCGCGTGTTGGTTCGTCCGCTCAGACCGATGCGATGTCTTCGGTTGCGGGTCCGGTGAAACTGTCGCTGGCGCAATACCGTGAGATGGCGGCGTTTGCTCAGTTCGGTTCCGACCTGGATGCGGCGACACAGCAGCTGCTGAACCGTGGCGCACGTCTGACCGAGCTGATGAAACAGCCACAGTACGCACCATTGACCAACGCAGAAATCGTTTGCGTCATCTTCGCAGGCACCAACGGTTACCTCGACAACGTCGATCTGAAAGAAGTTGGCCGCTTTGAAGCTGAGCTGCTGACCTTCCTGCGCACCAAGAAAGCTGACTTCCTGGACTGGATCCAAACTGAAGATCCGAAGTTCAAGAAGGGTGAGCCCATTGAAAAGATGAAGGCTGTTCTCGACGAATTCGCAGCTGACTTCGCATAAGGAGAGAGTAGGACATGCCTTCTCTCAAGGACCTTAAAAACCGGATCCAGAGTGTGAAAAACACTCGGAAGATCACAAAAGCCATGCAAATGGTGGCCGCGGCGAAACTTCGCCGCGCCCAGGAAGCTGCTGAAGACGCACGTCCCTATGCCAAGCGGTTCAATGCCGTTATGGCGGGGCTGGCGGCTTCGGTTGGCGGCAGCGATACCGCGCCCAAACTGATTTCGGGCACCGGCAGCGATCAGGTTCATCTTCTGGTCGTTCTCACAGCGGAACGCGGCCTCTGCGGTGGCTTCAACTCCAATATCTCGAAGCTCGCGCGCCAAAAGGCAAACGCGCTCAAGGCCGAAGGCAAAACAGTCAAAATGCTGACTGTTGGCAAAAAAGGCCGCGACGCGCTGAAGCGTGACTTTGGGGACCTGTTCGTTGGGCACGTGGATCTGACTGGCCTTAAGGCTGTTGGATATGCCAATGCGCAGGACATCGCCAAAGACGTTCTGACGCGTTTTGATGCCGGGGAATTCGACGTTGCGACACTCTTCTACTCGGGGTTTGTCAACGTTGTGACCCAGGTGCCAACCGCGCAGCAGATCATTCCGGCCTCTTATGAGGCAGGCGACGACGCGGACGGTCTGGCGGCTGAATATGACTACGAGCCCAGCGAAGAGGCCATCTTGGCCGATCTGCTGCCCCGTGGTGTGGCCACTCAGATCTTCTCGGCGCTGCTGGAAAACGGTGCATCCGAACAAGGTGCCCGTATGAGCGCGATGGACAACGCGACCCGCAACGCGGGTGAGATGATCGACAAACTGACAATCGAGTACAACCGCTCGCGTCAGGCTGTGATCACCAGCGAACTGATTGAAATCATTTCGGGCGCTGAGGCGCTCTAGAAGACAACCGGAGACCATAAAATGGCAAATGCAAAAGGTAAGGTGACCCAGATCATCGGCGCCGTTGTAGACGTCCAGTTCGACGACCAACTGCCCGCGATCCTGAACGCCATCACCACCGAAAACAACGGTAAGAAACTGGTTCTGGAAGTTGCCCAGCACCTGGGTGAAAACACCGTTCGTACCATCGCGATGGATGCGACCGAAGGTTTGGTTCGCGGTCAAGAAGTCGTCGATACCGGCGCTGCGATCACCATCCCCGTTGGGAACGCGACCCTGGGTCGTATTCTGAACGTTGTGGGTGAGCCCGTGGATGAAGGTGAACCGCTGAAGGTTACCGAAACCCGCGAAATCCACCAAGACGCGCCTGAGTTCGCGGAACAGTCGACGGCGTCGGAAGTTCTGGTAACCGGCATCAAAGTGATCGACCTGCTGGCCCCTTACTCAAAAGGTGGTAAAATTGGTCTGTTCGGCGGTGCGGGCGTTGGTAAAACCGTTCTGATCATGGAACTGATCAACAACATCGCAAAAGTACACTCGGGTTATTCCGTGTTCGCGGGTGTTGGTGAGCGGACCCGTGAAGGGAACGACCTCTACCACGAGATGATCGAATCCAACGTTATCAAACCAGATAACCTGGAAGACTCGCAGGTTGCGCTGGTTTACGGCCAGATGAACGAACCTCCCGGAGCGCGTGCACGTGTTGCTCTGACAGGTCTGACCCTGGCGGAACAGTTCCGTGACCAATCTGGCTCCGACGTTCTGTTCTTTGTTGATAACATCTTCCGCTTCACCCAAGCGGGTTCCGAAGTATCGGCTCTGCTCGGCCGTATTCCTTCGGCGGTTGGCTACCAGCCAACGCTGGCGACCGACATGGGTGCGATGCAGGAACGTATTACGTCAACCAAGAACGGCTCGATCACCTCGATCCAAGCTGTTTACGTTCCCGCGGATGACCTTACTGACCCGGCGCCTGCGACAACCTTTGCGCACCTTGACGCGACAACTGTTCTGAACCGTGCGATCTCTGAGCTGGGCATCTACCCGGCCGTTGACCCGCTCGACTCCTCGTCGCGCCTGATGGACCCGCAGATCGTTGGCGAAGAGCACTACAAAGTGGCGTCCGAGGTTCAGCAGATCCTCCAGCGTTACAAGTCGCTGCAAGACATCATCGCGATCCTCGGCATGGACGAACTGTCAGAAGAAGACAAACTGACCGTGACCCGTGCGCGTAAGATCCAGCGCTTCCTGTCGCAGCCGTTTGACGTGGCAAAAGTCTTTACCGGTTCTGACGGTGTTCAGGTTCAACTGGAAGACACCATCTCGTCGTTCAAAGCGGTTGTTGCTGGCGAATACGATCACCTCCCCGAAGGCGCCTTCTACATGGTTGGCGGCATCGATGAAGTGCTCGCAAAAGCCGAAAAAATGGCTGCTGAAGCGGCCTAAGGAGTACCCCGATGGCTGACACCATGCAATTTGACCTCGTGAGCCCCGAGCGAAGCCTAGCTTCGCTCAAGGCGACCGCGGTTCTGATCCCTGGCGCGGAAGGTGACATGACGGCTATGCCGATGCATGCGCCGACCATCACCACACTGCGTCCGGGTCTCCTGAAGGTCGAAAGCCCCGAAGGAAACTCGGAATATGTGGTCACCGGTGGGTTTGCGGAAATCGGCGTTGAGGGCCTGTCGGTCTTAGCTGAAAAAGCGATCCCCACAGGTGAGCTGACCCGTGAGCAACTGGACGTGCTGATTGAAGAGGCACGCTCCGCGCACAAGGACGCTGTGGACAACGAACAGCACGATCTGGTCAGCGATGCGGCCAAGCTGCTGGCTGATATGGAAGCCCTGGGCACCCACATCGGTCTGTAAGCGCCACAAAGCTACCGTGAAAAATTTGCGAATCGGCTTCCGTTTTGGAGGCCGATTTTTTTTTGGTTAACCATCTTCGTGCGAATGCTCCCCGCGACGTTTTGCGTAGCCCCGTGGATTTACAGAGGGTTGCGCGCCTTTAAGCGCATCGAAAGACTTTCGGAATATGTTGTCCGGAGATCACTTTTTACTGGAACCAAATGGTGGTCGCCAATTCGTTTGGTTTTTTGAGGATGGGGGGACCCTGTTGATGGGGTCTCGGAACTCGGCAGTCAAATGCAATGCTGTCTCGAAAACAAGAACGAGAGATGTGCCTGAAGAGCGGCGCTAAATTGACTGTATACGAGTTCAACAGGGGATGTTGAAAATGAAATTACGATCTTTTGTGCAGCTGCTGATAGCTGTACCGATGGTGGCCCTTTTAGTTATTGGTGGCCTCAAAGTATTCGGCGATTTTCGGGACTACATGGGTGCCCGCAAAACGCTTGAAACCAGCCATGAAGCGCTGATGATTGCCGATCTTGTTCACTATTTGCAGTTGGAGCGTGGCCAAAGTGTGGGTTACCTGAACGGCGGTTCAACCGAGTTCAGAGAGAAACTCACCAAGACCCGCGTCAAAGTCGACGAAGATATCCGTCTGACTCATGATCTGGCCAAATCGATCCTTGCAGCCCACATGGACCTCGCCGAGGTTCGGACCAAGGTCGACAACCGCACTATCGCAGGCCGCGAGGTCAAGCACGCGTTTTCAGAAGCCATTGTAGCCTTGCTGGATGAGGCTGCGGCGGAATTGCTCCACCAACAGAACTCGGAACTGGTGAATATCTCTTCGGGTATTGTTGCGCTGGATCTGGCCAAAGAAGCGGCCGCCAAGCAACGCGCGGCTGGCATGGCGGTTTTCGCCGAAGGTGGCGGGTCGTTGAAGGACTACCATGATTTTGTGGCCTATGGCGCTGCTGAATTCGAACAGCTGCATCGGGCGCAATCCGTGCTGAGTGAATATATTCCCGGACTGGAATTGGGACACCACGCCGAGGAAATTGGCCTGAAAGACGTGATCTACAAGGCCGAGGGCGAGGGACCCAATGTCGCGCGACCCTATATGAATGGATCGCAATGGTATGCGCTGGCGACCGAATGGTTCGATTACATGCATGAAATCGAAGAGGATATGGCGCAAATTCTGCTCGGCAAAGCGGAAGACGCAAGAAACGGCGCGCTGATGGGTGTCATTATCGACAGCGTTCTGATCCTCATCTCTGGCGGTGTCTGCGTTGTTCTGGGTTTGAAGCTGCTCAAGACCTTTAACACTCAGATCGGCACGGTTCAGGACGATCTAGACCGATTGGCGCGCAAGGAATTCGACTTCCGCCCCACATATGTTGACGCTCAGACTGAAATGGGTGACCTCAGCCGGGCTATGGAAATGACACGGAAATCACTGCACGATGCCGAACAGATTCTGCAGGAGAAGGAACGTGATCGTGTCACGGTGATCGAGAAACTGTCGGAGCGCATGCGGATGTTGGCGGACCGGGATCTGACCTGCACCATTCACTCGGCCTTCCCGTCAGAATATGAGACGCTGCGCGAAAGCTTCAATCACACGCTGGGCACTTTGGCGAACTCTCTGGAACAGGTGGTGCAAGCCTCTGCCAGTATTCAAAGCGGTGCCTCCGAAGTGAGCCAGGCGGCAGATGATCTATCGCATCGCACCGAAAGCCAGGCGGCAACGTTGGAAGAAACCGCCGCTGCGCTAGAAGAGCTGAGCGTTTCGGTAACATCTTCCGCAGAAGGTGCACGTCGTGTCGAAGGCATCATGGTCGACGCCCGCAAAGAAGCCGAAAGCAGCGGTGTTGTGGTGCAAAACGCGGTCAACGCAATGCACGAGATCCAGGAATCGTCCGACACCATTGTGAAGATCATCGGTGTGATCGATGACATCACCTTCCAGACCAACCTTCTGGCGCTCAACGCAGGTGTAGAAGCCGCGCGTGCCGGTGAAGCGGGTCGTGGATTTGCGGTGGTTGCATCGGAAGTGCGGGCGCTGGCGCAACGTTCTGCGGATGCCGCGACCGAGATCAAAGAGCTGATCGGTGAAAGTTCGCGTCAAGTCACCCAAGGTGTGGATCTGGTCGGCAGTGCAGGCGATGCGCTCAACAAGATCGTGGATCAGGTGAACCATATCTCGCAACTGGTGTCAGACATTGCAAACGGCTCTTCCGAGCAATCAACCGGTCTGAATGAGATCAATTTGGGTGTGACCCAGTTGGATCAGGTGACCCAGCAAAACGCGGCCATGGTGGAAGAAACCACAGCTGCGGGTCACTTGCTGGCCTCTGATGCATCGGCTCTGGCTGGCATGGTTCAGGACTTCCAACTGCCGGCAGACGGCGGCGGAAATATGTCGGCACCGGCGTCGTTTGATCAGGTCGCATAAGCGCGCACCCTCGATTTAGACGCGGAAAGATTTGACCGTCCGGCTCCCAAAACAGGGTCGGGCGGTTTCCCGTTTTTGCGTGCCATTGGCGGCGCGGCGGAAAACCTCACATGCTCTGCCTTGCCGCGCAGGGGCGCATGGGCTATTCCGCCGGTCGTAACCTAACAACACCTGCGAGGAGGCCACTATGGCCAAAGCCAAGAAACAGCCCCGCCCCAAGGCGCAAACGCCAAAAGGGTTCCGTGACTATTTTGGTGAAGAGGTGACCCAACGCACTGAGATGCTGCGGGCCATCGCGGGTGTTTACCATCATTACGGGTTTGACGCGCTCGAAAGCTCTGCTGTGGAAACGGTTGAGGCGCTTGGCAGTTTTTTGCCAGATGTCGACCGTCCCAATGCGGGCGTCTTTGCCTGGCAGGAAGCGGATGAGAACGACAAGGGCGACTGGATGGCGCTGCGCTATGACCTGACCGCCCCTTTGGCGCGCGTCTATGCCCAGCACCGCAATGATCTGCCATCGCCGTATCGCCGCTATGCGATGGGGCCGGTCTGGCGCAATGAAAAGCCGGGACCGGGCCGTTATCGCCAGTTCTACCAATGTGATGCGGACACGGTTGGCACCGCGTCGATGGCGGCAGATGCCGAGATCTGCATGATGCTGTCTGACACGCTGGAAACCGTGGGCATTCCGCGCGGTGACTATCTGGTGCGCGTCAACAACCGCAAGGTGCTCAACGGTGTGTTGGAGGCCATGGGCCTTGCCGAGGATGATCCCAAACGCGACGACGTGCTGCGCACCATCGACAAATTCGACAAAGTCGGCGAGGCCGGTGTGCGTGAGCTGCTGACCAAAGGGCGTCTTGACGCGTCGGGTGCCTTTATCGATGGCGTGGGTCTGGATGACGCACAGGCGGATCCGGTGATTGCCTTCCTGACCTCCAGGGCGGACGATGTGGCCGGCACCATGGCCAATCTGCGCAACGCGGTTGGCGACAGCAAAGTCGGCCAGGACGGCATTGGCGAGCTGGAACAGATTGCGGAACTGCTTGCGGCCTCTGGATATGGTCCGGATCGTGTGTTGATTGACCCGTCCATCGTGCGCGGCCTTGGCTATTACACCGGACCGGTGTTTGAGGCCGAGCTGACGTTTGAGATCCTCGATGAAAAGGGGCGTAAGCGCCAGTTTGGGTCTGTTGCGGGTGGCGGTCGTTACGACGGGCTGGTCAAACGCTTCACCGGGCAGGAAGTTCCCGCCTTGGGCGTCTCCATCGGTGTGGACCGTCTATTGGCGGCCTTGCGCGAAAAGGGGCGTCTTGCCACCACGCCCAAAGGCCCCGTTGTGGTCACCGTGATGGATCGCGACCGGATGGCGGATTACCAGGCTATGGTGTCAGAGCTGCGCACCGCAGGCATCCGCTCCGAAGTGTATCTGGGCAATCCCAAAAACTTCGGCAACCAGCTGAAATATGCGGACAAGCGCAACTCGCCGATTGCGGTGATCGAGGGTGGTGATGAAAAGGCGCAAGGGATTATCCAGATCAAGGATCTGATCCTCGGTGCCAAGATCGCTGAAAACGCCACTTTGGAAGAATGGAAGGAACGCCCTAGCCAGTTCACCGTCGCGCGCAGCGATCTGGTGGCAAAGGTGCGTGAAATCCTCGACAGTCAGGACCTGTAACCATGGCCAACCCGTCTGAAATTCTCGCCCGCGCCCAGCGGTTGCGGATGACATTTGAAACCGCCGGGGCGCAGGTAGTTGAACCGCCGGTGCTGCAGTCGGCGGAAACCCTGCTGGATCTTTATGGTGAGGACATTCGTGCCCGCGCCTATGTGACGTCCGATGCATTGCGCGGTGAACAAATGCTGCGCCCGGATTTTACCGTTCCCGTGGTCGAGATGCATATGCGACAGGGGGCAGAGCCTGCGCGCTATACATACGCGGGCGAAGTGTTTCGCCGCCAGGAACAGGATCCCGACCGGTCCAACGAATATGTGCAGGTCGGCTATGAGGTCTTTGACCGCGACAACCCCGCCGCCGCCGATGCCGAGGTTTTTGCCCTGATCTCCATGCAGATGCGCGCCCTTCCGGTGCGCGCGGCTTGCGGCGATATTGGCATTTTGCTGGCCGCTGTTCAGGGGCTCAAAACGTCTGAGCTGCGCAAAGCCGCCCTGATGCGCCACATCTGGCGTCCGCGCCGGTTCAAGGCGCTGCTCGATCGTTTCTCCGGGCGTGTGCCCGTACCGGAACATCGCCTGAAACTTTTGTCTACTGATGGGGCGATTTCCGCATCGGCCCCGGACATCGGCAAACGCCGGGCTGCAGATATTGATGACCGCGTGGCCGCATTGCGCGCGGATGCAGCACTGCCGCCGATTTCCGAGAATGAGATCCTGGCGCTGGAAACTCTGCTGGCTGTGCGCGAAACCATCCCCTTTGCGGTGGAGCAATTGCGCGATGTTGCGGTGGACCTGCCGTCCATTACACCGGCGCTGAACCGGTTGGATGCGCGGGTCGCAGCCTTGCGTGCCCGCGGGATTGACGTGGAGGCGCTTGAATTCGATGCCTCTTATGGGCGCACCTCGATGGAATATTACGACGGGTTTGTTTTTGGCTTTTATGCGAACCAACGTCCGGACTTGCCTGCGATTGCCACAGGCGGCCGCTATGACGCCTTGACCCGGCATCTGGGGCAGGGCGATGAAATTCCTGCGGTCGGAGGGGTTCTGCGCCCTGATCTGATGCTTCTGCTTGAGGAGGACGCACAATGAGCCTGAAACTGGGTGTGCCCTCCAAGGGGCGGTTGATGGAAAAGACCTTTGACTGGTTTGCCAAACGCGGACTGACCTTGTCGCGCACGGGGTCGGATCGCGAATATGCCGGTCGTGTTGACGGGATTGATGGGGTGGAGCTTGTGCTCCTGTCCGCAGGTGAAATCCCGAGGGAGCTGGCGGCCGGCCGGATCCACCTGGGCGTCACGGGCACCGATCTGGTTCAAGAAAAACTGCCGCGCTGGGAACAACAGGTCGAAGAGATCGCGCCGCTTGGCTTTGGCCACGCGGATCTGATCCTCGCCGTGCCACAGTTCTGGATTGATGTCGAAGGGCTGGATGATCTGGATGCAGTGGCCGCACGTTTCCGTGCCACCCATGGTCATCGACTGCGGATTGCCACCAAATACCACCGGTTGGTGCGTGAGTTTCTGACCGATGCCGGGGTCGCGGATTACCAATTGGTGGACAGCCAAGGCGCTACCGAAGGGACGGTCAAAAACGAAACGGCTGAGATGATCGCGGATATCACCTCAACCGGTGAAACCCTGCGCGCCAACCACCTCAAAATTCTCGGCGATGGTCTGGTGCTCAAGTCCCAGGCGACCCTGTGGCGCAGCCGCACCGCGCCCTATGACGCAGCGGACAAAGCCACGCTCAACACCTTCCGCGATATGCTGCAAGGCTAGCCAGGTCCGCCACCCGCCCGCGCGTCAGCGCGGGCCACGCCCAACGCGAGGCCGGGCCTGTTAAGGCCCAATCTCGGGGCGGGAGCCTTTGGCACGCTCGTAAATCGCAATGGCGCACTACACGGCAGGAAACCTCTTGCCATTTTGCACCACGTCTGGCTCCCTTGGCTCTTACTCCAAGGAACGCGCCGATGCCTGACACGCCCAAATCTTATCCCCTCCTGCAACCCGGCGCATTGCTGCACAAACGCGGTCAAAGCTTGGACAAGGGCACCGCCATCGCACCGCCAATCACCACGGCGTCGATGTTCCACCTGCCGGGACAGCCGGATGGCTCAGATTTCTATGGGCGCGCAACCAATCCGACCTGGGGCGAGACCGAGGCGCTTTTGTCTGCCTTGGAAGGGGCGCCGGCATTGCTGTTCCCTTCGGGCATGGCGGCGATCTCTGCGGCGTTTTTTGCGACGCTGCGGGCAGGGATGCGCCTGCTATTGCCATCCGATGGCTATTACGCCACCCGCCGTCTGGCCGAGACCTTTCTGGCGCCCCTGGGTGTGACCATCGAAGAACGCGCCACTGCGAATTTCGGCGCAGGCGGTTTTGCAGGCTTTGACGTGGTGTTTGTCGAGACCCCCTCAAACCCAGGGCTCGACATGATCGACCTGGCCGCTGTCGCGGCTGAGGTACGTGCGGCGGGTGGCATCACCATCGCCGACAACACGACCCTGACGCCGCTTGGGCAACGTCCCCTCGATCTAGGTGTCGATATCGTGGTCTCGTCTGACACCAAATGCATGGGGGGGCATTCTGATCTGCTGGCGGGGCATGTGGCCAGCCGGGATCCCGCCTTGATCGCGGCGATGGAAAACTGGCGCATGCTGTCGGGGTCGATCCCCGGTGCCCATACCGCCTGGTTGTTGCATCGCGGGCTAGAGACGCTTGAGGTGCGTTTTGATCGCATGTGCAGCACCGCCGGAACTATTGCCGCGCGTCTCGCCGATCATCCGGCCCTGACACGCCTGCGCTATCCCGGTCTGCCGCAGGATCCCGCGCATAATCTGGCCAAAGCGCAATGCGCGCAGTTTGGCTTCCTGATTGGTCTGACCTTAAGCGATGAGGAGACGGCTGAAGCCTTCATCAACACATGCCCCTTGATCCGACCCGCGACATCGTTTGGCGGGATCCATACGTCGGCCGAGCGGCGCGCCCGTTGGGGAGATGCGGTTGATCCCGGCTTTGTCCGTTTGTCGATTGGCGTGGAGCCGGTCGAGGAGTTGTGGGACGCGGTCAGCGCAGGGCTTTAGGTTGGGCTTTCGCGTTTCAAGGCCCGCACCCGAACACTGTCGATCTGTAGCGCCGCGCCTGCAGGATCAAAGGCGGTTTTGAAGCTAAAAGCTTCAGCCGTCGGGCCAGTGGCATGGAGTTTCATGTAGCGCTCTACCCCTTCGGCCCATGTGGGGTAGGGCGACGGCGACCGGTGCCACCACAGAACCAGCGGTGGCCAATCGCCGTTTTGAAACCATTCGTGGCCCCGCTTCACCGCAGTTTTGTGCAAGCCGCCATAGGTGAAGGCCAGGATCGACTCCAGATCTTCCCACAGGGACAAGGTCGCTGGAGACCAGCCATCACCGCGTTCCTGGTAAAAAGGGGGATAGATCTCTGCGCCCCAGGGCGTGGTGCCATCATCCATCGCATAGCCCGACCGCGCGATCAGGCCGGGGGCGGCGTCGACCTCATCAAACACCAAATCGTTTAGCGCGTAAAACCCGTCATTGGCCGGATCCTCGGCAGGGGTGCGAAACAGGCCAAATGTATAAAGGGCGAGGGGCATGCGTATGGGTCCCGTTGGGTGAAGACAGCCCAAGGATACCGCAAAATCCTGTCACGCTGCGCGAAAACAGATCAGATGACGCCAATTTCCGCCAGAGCCTGTGACAATTCAGGCGGTAAGGGCTCTTCTTCGCGACGTGCACCTGTCAGGTCGGCGGGGCTGTCTTCGACTTTGAGATAGCGCCAGCCTTGGAAGGGTCGTTTCTGGGCGGTCTGGGTGGCGTGGATTTCCGGCTCCAAAACGATAGCGCAGCGGCGTAGCTGATCCTCGCCGAAGACCTCCTCCATCCGGAGAATACGCTGGCGACATTGGATTTGACCTTTGATGACCCAATAGATCGAACCGCCATTCACAATCTCGGCCTCGCGTTTGGGCCACATGCGAGTCACATGGCGCGGCAACCCGTCCGGCCAGCGCGCCGCATGAAGGCTTTGCCAATCGACTAAAGTTTCCACGCTTTCTGTGCCCACAGAGAGCTTTACGAGATTGACAGTCTTATCCACAGCTTCCCCACAGAGTCGTCCCAAGTAATGGCTCTATATTGTAGGTCAGCATTTGGTGGAGACAAGGTCTTGTGTTACAATACTCAAGAAAATCCTAACCGGCATCATTTTCCACGTTGAGATTTTTGTGAAGACTGTAGTATCGACGCCGTCACCAACCCCCGTCCGCTGATTCATAGGAACCGCTGTATGACCCGCTTTGCTGCCCCCATCGCCGAACAGATCTGGGATATGAAATACCGTTTCAAAGAGGCTGACGGTAGCCCGATCGATGTCACGGTCGAGGACAGCTGGCGTCGCATCGCGCGCGATCTGGCACGCGCTGAGACGGATCCTGCGGCCTGGGAGGAGAAGTTCTATGGCGCGTTGGAAGATTTCAAGTATCTGCCCGCAGGTCGTATCACCGCCGGTGCCGGCACCGCGCGTCAGGTAACCTTGTTCAACTGTTTTGTGATGGGCACCGTGCCAGACAGCATGGGTGGTATTTTCGACATGCTGAAAGAGGCTGCGCTGACCATGCAGCAGGGCGGTGGCATCGGCTACGACTTCTCGACCATTCGCCCCCGCGGTGCGGACGTCAAAGGCGTGGCGGCGGATGCCTCGGGTCCCTTGTCGTTCATGGATGTGTGGGACGCGATGTGCCGCACGATCATGTCTGCGGGCTCCCGTCGGGGTGCGATGATGGCGACCATGCGCTGTGATCACCCGGATATCGAGAACTTTATCACGGCGAAATCCGACCCTGCACGTCTGCGCATGTTCAACATGTCAGTGCTGGTGACCGACGACTTTATGGAAGCGGTCAAGGCGGATGGCTCTTGGGAGCTGACCTTTGGCGGCAAGGTCTATCAAACGGTTCAGGCGCGCGATCTGTGGAACAAGATCATGCAGGCGACATATGATTATGCTGAGCCGGGTGTGATCTTTATCGATCGGATCAACAAGGCCAACAACCTGAACTACGTCGAAAATATCTGTGCAACCAACCCCTGCGGTGAGCAGCCGCTGCCGCCCTATGGTGCTTGTCTTCTGGGCTCGATCAACCTGGCGCGTCTGGTGAGCAACCCGTTTGAGAAAGACGCCGAGCTGGATCCCGTCGCGATGCAGGAGCTGGTCGCGACCGCCGTGCGGATGATGGACAATGTGGTAGACGTGTCCAAATTCCCGCTGGAGGCGCAAGCACAGGAAGCCAAGAACAAGCGCAGGATCGGCCTGGGTGTCACGGGCCTGGCGGATGCACTGCTGATGTTGGGGCTGGAATATGGCACCGACGAAGCGGCGCGTCAGACGGATCTCTGGCTGCACGCGATCGCCCGCGCCGCCTATCTGGCGTCGGTGGAATTGGCCAAGGAAAAGGGTGCGTTCCCGCTGTTTGATGCCGAGAAATATCTGGCGTCCGGCAATATGATGAACATGGATGAAGACGTCCGTGACGCCATTCGCGAACATGGTATCCGCAACGCGCTGCTGACCTCAATCGCGCCCACTGGCACCATCAGCCTTTATGCGGGCAACGTCTCTTCCGGGATCGAGCCGGTCTTTGCCTATGCTTATACCCGGAAGGTTCTGCAAAAAGATGGCAGCCGCACGGAAGAGGAAGTGGTTGATTACGCCGTCAAAATGTTCCGCGAAAAGTTCGGTGCCGACGCAAAGTTGCCCAACTATTTTGTAAACGCACAGACCCTGGCACCCGCAGCCCACGTCAAGATGCAGGCGGCGGCGCAGAAATGGATCGACAGTTCGATTTCCAAGACGATCAACTGCCCTGAGGACATCTCCTTTGATGACTTCAAGGGCGTCTACATGCAGGCCTGGGATCAGGGGTGCAAAGGCTGCACCACCTATCGTCCCAACGACGTGACCGGTTCGGTTCTGTCCGTCTCGGAGAGCTCCGAGAAAGCACCGGGCGAGGGGGCTGAGGCACCGCAATCGGCGGAAGGCGCAGAGGTCGTCTATATGTCCGAGCCGCTGGATCGTCCGCAATCGCTGGAAGGCTCCACCTACAAGCTGAAGTGGCCGGATTCCGAACATGCGATCTATCTGACCATCAACGATATCATCATGGGCGGCCACCGTCGTCCGTTCGAGGTCTTCATCAACTCCAAGAACATGGAACACTACGCCTGGACGCTTGCGCTCACGCGGATGATCTCAGCCGTGTTCCGTCGCGGCGGCGATGTGTCCTTTGTGGTGGAAGAGCTGAAAGCGGTGTTTGATCCGCGCGGTGGTGCCTGGGTCAAAGGCAAATACATCCCGTCGATCCTCGCAGCCATCGGTGGTGTGATTGAGACGCATATGGTCAAAATCGAATTTATCGAAGGCGAGGGCATGGGGTTGAAATCTGACCCACAGGCCGAGGTCGTAAACCTGGATCAACGCCCTGGCAAAGCCTGTCCCTCGTGTGGAGAGTTCACCCTGCAAATGGTCGAAGGCTGCATGACATGTGCAAGCTGCGGCCATTCGAAGTGTGGCTGATAACAGGCTGCGCTTTTGTGAATTGGCCCATAGATTTTCCATTTTTGCATAATGTAGTTCCACAAATTGGGGCATAGTGTTGAAATTTAACCAAATTACACGGTTGGACTTGCTAGCAACGCCTTCGAGCTTATTGTGACCTGAACTTTAGAGAGCAACAGATGGCAAATTGGTACACGGCTGATCTCCACTTCGGTCACAAACGCATAATCGAATTTTGTAAGCGGCCTTTTGCATCGGTGGCTGAGATGAACGCGAAGATCATCAGCAATTTTCAATCTCGCGTACAACCGGATGATGACCTGTGGGTTGTTGGCGATTTTGCCTTCGGCCAGAGTCAGAGCAGTTCTCAATTTGAAAGTTGGTTTCACGGCCTACCAGGTCGTAAACATCTGATCTTGGGTAATCATGACGATGAGGCGATAGTTTCTCTACCGTGGGAGAGTGTCGAAGATATCGCTAGGGTTGCCGATGGAACGCAGAAATTGGTTCTTTGTCACTATCCCATGATTACGTGGGATGGTGCGCGCGACGACGCGTTACAGCTCTTCGGCCATGTTCATGATCAATGGCCTGGCACACGCAACAGTGTGAATGTCGGTGTGGATCAATGGGATTTTTGTCCGGTTCAAATTGACGAAATTCGTCGGAGAGCAGCTAAGCTAGCGGTAAATAGGCATTGGGAAGATGTTGAGCATGGCAACGCATTGTAATGACGGCCCATAGCGGACCTAGGCGACGCCGTCACTCGCTGCGCCGCAGCTTCACCAATCCGGTCATTCGCCGCACCGTTGAATTCTTGCGCTGCTCGAACCCATATAATTCGCAGAAATGCCTTGTTCGCACGGATTGAATGCCGGTCTTTTGATGCTCAGCCAGAACCTTCCCCTTCCCGTCGACGATCTTCCTCGGTCTCAAGAGAGCATTTTCGAAACGTACCGTCCTCAAGGGTCCAAGTGCTGGTGAACCATCTTTGACCGAATGCATCATTTTTGTCGGAGTACAGTTCCTTTCCTCCGCCGATGACCCATATCGGTGCGAACTCCCTGTCTGACAAAAGACGCACAAAAGCGTCTCTGTTGACGAGAGCGGTACTTGGTCCATTCTTTGAAGCCGAAGGATCCTTGAATATCTCGCTACCATTCGTGTCGGTGTAGATCAAATCGCGCCCATCCTTGAGCGACATATTCAAGTTTCTCATCAGCCACGAGCAAGGCAATATAACGCGCAAATTCTGCTTCAGGCTATGGTTGTAGCCACTTGCTTCCTGTAAGAACTCCATCGTCGGACAAAGGCCCTCCACTGGGGCCATCGTCCAAGCTGGCGTAGGCTTATCAATCCATTTTCGAGCCCACTCAGTTATCCAGTCCTCGCCTGTGTCCGTGCGCCATCCTAACTCGCCAAGAAAATCCTCTGAAGATGCTTCGTTTGTGAAGCCGAGGTCATGATCGGTTGTCAGCATTTGGCCGTCCAGGTGCTGGAGTGCGCCTGCAAGATCGTTGTTCCGAACTAAGAAGCACGTCGACCGTCGCCATGTCTTCGTTCTAATGTGCGCTGCTTCTCCGGAAGCCCCAACGCCGCTGAAGCTCTGAAAATCTCGTAGCGGCGTCCATTTCAGGCCTTGTTCATCGACTTGGAAGTCGAGAAATTCCTCGCCATCCAAAAAGTCTCGTTCGCTATCAAGCCATTCCCAAGCTTCCTCTACCGATCGTGGTGATAGAAGGGGAGCTTTGGGCATCCAGAAGGTGGGTTCATCAAACTTCGCCCAGCCCCAATCGTGACTCTTCGTCATTAGGTGACTCGGATCCATATCGCGCAGGCGTCGAACGGTTTCCCGCAAGTGCTGTGGCCGGTCCCGTTCAACGGCTCCGCAATGGTCCGAAATACGCGCCATCAACTCCCTTAACGCGATCCACTGATATTTTTTGCCGATCCGTTCCTTCGTGTGGTTCATTCTATCGCCGCTGCAGTTGCGGTCAAAGCCCGCATGCAATTTCGCTTTCCAGCCTAAGTCATGAGCTCTGCGGCAGATCCAGCGCTGCGCCCAACCCAGATCGAAGTGTGCCGCACGGTCTGTTGTCCAGCTATCCGAGCGGTCCATTGCCCAATGCCCTGCCCGGACGCGATAGGCCTCGTACCGTTGATCGCCGAGGAGCTTGCGGAGTTTTTGTTCCATCTCTTTGTGGAGTATACCCTGCTCCGTCCCAGGGTAGCACCAATCGTGTGATGACGATCGGAGCACGATTAGCTCATCGACAAGTGCTCGTTCCTTTTCGGTGCAGGACGTTTCGAACTCGGATCGCCATGTTTGGTAAAGATCCTCTGTTGTTGGAAGGGCGGAACCCTCTTCGCCGGCTGCCCAGTTTTGGACAGCATACTTGATTACGTAACTTGCAAAATCACCGTGCAGGTCCGTCGAGCTGATTATGTCCCACGATGTTTCGGAGTTGCGGGGATCCTTGCCACGCTCCATGTCTGGAGCAAATTCAAGAGGCCATGGACTGTCGAACGGAGGCTGGAGCTGCGTATCCTTTGGAACGTCAAGTGCGCAGCAACGATGCCTAGAGTATTCGATAAGTCCGACGAGATGATCGCGCCATAGCAAGTCTACGGGCGGATTGTTCTCCACAAAGTGGCGGTTCGCGGTCACCTGGGCGATTGTGGCCAGTTCGGTATCGGTCCATGCAGATTGCAAGGCTGCACCATAGATTGCGGCGGCAAGTCTTTCACCAATGTAGGGGTCATCGATCTTATCGAAGCGACGAAGCAACTCCTGACCACATTGGGGAGACGCGATAAGCAGAGCAACCAGGGCTTTGGTGGCGCGATCCCTTGTGCGTCGATAAGTTGTGGAAAGACACCAAGTTAGAAGGACCGCAGCGTTTGTAGCAGCTTCGTCATCCAATGAACCAGATTTTGCGTCCATTGCCCAATCCATAAGGTCGTGCAGTGGAGTATCGAGTTCCTCCTCACCTTCTCGTCCGTCGTCCGCAGACTCGCCAGCATAGCAAGACCATTCGGCATCCCTCTCAGGCATCGGCAAGCGCAGAAGGTCTTGATGTAATGCATTCAGTCCAAAAGGCCCGTCTGTCCCGAGCGCGAGTTGGATTCGAGCGTTCCAAATCTCATCGGGGTCAACCCACTCTTCCAGCAATTCAAAGCTGCGCTCCGTTACACTCTCGCGCCGGCGCAAAGTAATGTTTTCTCGAGAGATACAAGACATCAACCAGCGGTCTGCGTCTTTGACCGCGTCCGGAAGTTCCACGCCAGTCCGTTCCGGCAATTGAATTGCGAGAGCGTCGAGGACGCCCTGTGGAGCACCTTGGCGTGAGCATGCTTTGAAAAGCGCAATGTCGTGCAAAAGCGGCGATGGCAAGGTCTCGTTGATCAGTGTCGCGTCAAGGATGGCTTGCGCGGCCACATGGTCGCCGAACCGCTCAAAGCTAAAGCGGACATATTCACTATCTTCGCCATTCTCGCGGATCGGCTCTATTGCGAGAAGGCCTTCGTCGCAGAGCGCTTCGAGCAGATCGCTATCGAGGCTGGGATTGTTGCCGCAGATGGGTGCAAGAAGTTCTGCTGCTCGATCATACTCAATGAGAGGATCGGTAGTTGTAGCGATCTCCTTGGCAAGGATTTCGATCGCTTTGACAGGGTATCTCCGGCGCGGAGCAAGTTTTAAGTGAGCTTCCACTGAATCGCAGAGCGCGCCTCGGTACATCTTAAAAATTTCTGTTACGCCTTGCATTCCCTTGGGAAAGCCCTTCTTGCCTTGGCGATCCAAAGCGTCGCAGCAGACTTTCAAAAACAGCGGGTTGCGGAGTTCGTTCGGTAGAAATGGTTGATCCAGCAGCAGGATATTACGCAGAGAAAGAAATTTGCGTGCATCGCGCATCGAGAACCCAGAGTGTTCGAGTCGCGGCAGTTTGGTATCGTCCAAATGCGACGGCACAATCTGTGCCAGATAGGTCGACCGGCAGGAAAGAACTATGACCACGTTGGGATATGCTTCTGCGTCTTTGAGAAAGGCGGCTAAACGGCTCGGCCAGATCTCGCCTCCCTTGCGCTCGTTAATCGCGTCGATACAAAGCATGGCCCTGACACCAGCAGCTTCGCCAGCGGCGTCGAGCGCCCCAAGCAATTGGTCTCGCGTGTAATCAAGTGGAAGTCCCAATTGGCTCGAAATCTGGGGCCAGATTTCCGCATCGGTCAACTGGCCACCGAGCAACAACACCGCGGGTCGTTTCTTGTTCAGCTGATGGCTGCACGCATCGGCGAGAAGGTGGGACTTTCCGCTGCCAGCTTCGCCGGTGATAAGCATATGAGGAATGACGGCCATTTCCCAAGCTCTAGCCTGCAGCGTCGCAGAGACCCGCTCCAGTTTTTCGAGCGCGCGACGCGCGTCATGCGTCTGGTTCTTCTTTGTTTTTTTCTCATCACTGCTTGTAGAGTATGCTTCACGGATCTCATCGTGGTATTTTCGCTCTATAATATCTAACCCTTGATCCAGCACATTGCGCCAGTGGTCGACCGGCCAAGTTTGATGAGGAAGTTCGTCAACATCATCCAATAATGCGCCGAGCGCAGACATCGTATCGGCGTCTTCGCGTGAGAGCACGAAAGTAGTCTGAAACTCGTTGCAGGCTTCTCGAAGCTCGCTGCGATGATTGCGCAATGAGGTTAATAGCTCAGGGTTCCGAGTGGCTCCAAGGAGCGCGCGGCGGATGGGAATTTCCACGCTGGTTTCGTGAGTATAGCGATGGCCAAGAGCAGCTTTGCTACGCTCGAACTGATCCTGAAACCAAACAGGCGAGAGGAATTGACTCTCGAACCAGTAACGGATGCGACCTGCATGATGGCCACTTGGGTTGGTCAACTTCGTCTTAAGCGCGGAAGCGTCCCAGAGATCGATTTCGAGTTGTCGGTCCTGCTTGGCTGCTTCCGCGACTTCATTGTTTCGCCACCTCTCGAACGCCTCCAGCTGTGTCTCATTGGAGGAAAAGGGATCCGACCGGTCAAAGGGGAGGCAAACACAGATCTTGGTTAGATTAGGGTGCTTTTTGAGAGCGCTCTTGACTGAACTGTTCAAGCTACGCTCCAAATTGTTATCGAACCGCCAAGAGTATTTGGCCTGCCAACCGCATTCTGTTCCGTCGGAAAAGCGCGTGAAACACTCAAGGCCACCGTCTTTTCCTGTACCCTTTCGATGAAATCGCGCGCCGCCCGGAACTGGCTCCAAAGCTGCGAGTTGGCACACGAGTTCCTCGAATCCGGTCGAGGCTTTCCCGTCTATGGTTCTGATGGCCTTGAAATCGATGTTCATGATATTTGAAGTAATTCCGGTTGCAATCAATGAGAGTAATGTAACTCCGAAAACTATACTATCGTGCAGCCATCTCTTCTACCATATTGATCTGGCTGAATTTCTTGAGTCTTTAGAGAAAAGCTTTATGATCAAATTTGCGTCTAGGGTAGTGCCGTTCTGACGACCCAGATTTTGCTCTGCCGCGGAAACAGGCATCTAACCGTCCTCTAGGTCCCTGCAGGGCCAGCCGTCACGACCTCGTCCTCGGAAACCCATCCTTTTGAAATCAAAAAGTCGCGGATCGTGTTAGGAGCCTCGGAATAGAGCACAAGCGCTAGGCTCTCTTCCGCACGGGTGGAGGTAACGTAAAGCAAACGGCGGGTGCGTTCGATTGTGGTTTCTTCGCCCTGAGCTGCCTTCTTTTGAGAGGCAGGGGACAAGCTCTTCACTTCAAAAAAGGTCTCGTATGAAGCAAGACCCTTGAAGCGTGTGTGTTCGTCATCGGCGATCACCATCACCCTGGGAAATTCGAGCCCCTTTACCCCTTGGTGAGTGCCATAAGGGCTGCGATCTTCGACATAGGCAAGGTAGCGCTCCACCTGAGAAAACGGGGCCGCAAGCGCCTGGGTCCAGGCTTCTGTGATGTTGGTTTTGGGGGGTGAAGTATTTTCTGGAGCGGTCAAGTCTAGCCCGTCGAATACGGAACCAAGCTCGGCAATGAAATCGGCCATATCGTCAGCTACGGGACCATTTTCCGGCAAACACGGGCGCAGTTGGTCGGGGATCGGAAACAACTGGTGCTCGGCCACAATCGCCAAAACTTCGGCACAACTCGGATCACGGTCGTCTGCAAAAAGTGTCATCAGCGCTGTAACGCCTGCGCTCGCTGCCGTTAGGCCAGTTGCCTGGTCCCCGCGCGCCCCACGGATGGCTTTCTTATCGACCAGTGGCGAGCTGTCGCGCAGCACCGCCATCGCCGCAAAGATATCGCCGGCCCTTTGCGCAGTCACCAATGGCAACACACGATGGGTGAAAAGCCGCATTGCGGGCAATGTACCAGCGCGAAACCCATCCTTGAGCTTGTCGGGTTTGCTCAATGGCTCAAACAGTTCACTAAAACCAAGACGCGCGGCGGCCATGTGACGCTCGATCGTAAGTGTCTTGATTGCCTCCGGGTTCTGCCAGGCGGGGTCTCCGGTGATGCGTGCCATGTCCGCACAAGCGGAGGCTTCAAAGGCTCTGCGATCCGTGCCGGCACTTGGCGCAAGAAAAACACGCACGGTGCCACCCGGTTTATCTTCGCGCGCCCGCTGCTGGCGGCCATCATCGTCGCGCCGAATCGAATTCGCCATATCTACGATCCGCTTGCGGCTGCGGTGGTTCATCTGTTTGGCCGGTTGCGCAAAATCTCCCACTCGCTGGTCAAGATCGCGCAAACCATCAGTATAAATGCGCTGCATCGTGTCCCCGAGCAGCCCTAGGACGATGCGACCGCGATGGCGCGCCTCGAAGGTCAAGAGCGCCTCCATCAATGGTTTCATCGTGTCCTGGCTCTCATCGATTAGGATGAACGGGTAGCGCGCCAGAACGATGTTCTGAAACGTCTCGCTTTCGGTCAGGAAATGCGCGGCAAGCGCAATGACTTCGGTATGTTGCAGCGCATCGCGGCCGAAATTGTCCCCCTCGGGCGCATAGGTGAAGGCACGGATTTCAGTTAGGCGCTCCAGCCGCTTTGTCTTGGAGGCCATCTTCTTCTCGCGTTTATCATGGGCGTCGGTGCCCGCACGGCCCTTCGCATGGGCTGCCTGGATCTCGGAAATTTCTGTCTGCAGGTTGCTCTTCAGCCAGCCCCGAATATCCGTCGTGCGCCCCTCGATGAGCGACCAAGCGAAGCTGTGGATTGTCTGTACCTGAAACACCGGATCGGCCTTGACGCGGCGCGTGATCTCATCGGCGGCGGCATTGGTATAGGTGATCACGGCGATCTTGCGGCTGTGTTTGCGCAAGGTGGTCAGGGTCTGTGTGTCCAACCCTTCCAGCGCTTCCTTGAGAGAGCGCGTCTTGCCCGATCCCGCCCCAGCAAAGAGAAAGAAGCTGCGAGGTGCGATGAGGGACAGGCATCCGCGGATCGTCTCGTCGGCGCTGGCGTCGCGATTGGCGTCGGTCACTTCCGTCATGTCATGCCCTTCAATTGGCCTGCGAGCCAGGTCAGGCCGGTGTCGATATAGGGCGGCGTGCGCAGCGATTTGATGTCCTCGATATAAAGGAGGTCTAGCGCGAAGGCGGCTTTCTCCGGGTATTTTTCCAACCGATCAAAGAGCGCCTTTGCGAGGCCCACCGGCGTTGGTTCGGCGGCAATGGACTTGGCAAAGGCGCGGGTCATGCGGCAGGCGAGCTCGGCTGTTGCGGCGGTTTCCACGGCTTTCGGGTTGGCCAGTGCAAGAGCATCCTCGAAGGTGCTGGGTGTGACTTTCTCGGACACCGTGCCTAGCGTCAGGCTTTGCGGGATCTGGTAGCTGACCGCGATGGGGTGGTCTGAGGCCGTATGACACAGGGCATTGGCGGGCGGGGCCAAAAGCGTGTCGATCTCTGTCAGCCCGGGGATCCAAGTCTTTAGCACGTGGTTTGCGGTGGTCTGAGCGGCCCCGTAGCAAGGCTGGGCCGATTGTTTGACAGCTTTACCGTCCTTGTCGACCTCCGCTACTGCGTCGAGATCGGTGATAATCAGCGTCGGTAATTCGAGCGCCTCGATCAGTGGCCGCATCCGATGCGCGTGGCTGCCCCCCAGCTCCAGAAAGGACAGATAGGCCGCAGCTAGGTCAGGGTAATGATTCTGGATCAGATGCGGCAGTAGTATCCGCTCTGCGGTGCCTTCGATCACGACAATGGCGTCAGCGAAGAACAGATCAAAATGTGTGCTCTGAAGATACCGCTTTACGAAGCGTCCGGTTTCTTTGTCTGTACCAAATAGCCCCGTCATATTCGCCACACTGGCTGTGGGCACAACTCCGGCACTAGGTAACTCTCGCTTGAAATAGCGCAGCTCCTCAAATGCGGCGGCGTGCGCGATGTGGCCTGAATGGGTGCTCACTACCAGCTGTGTAGTAAAAGCCGAGTCCTCCTTCTCCAGATCCTCATGGTCGCGCAGCACCTTGTACGCCCGGGCCATAAAGACTTGTTGCACCTGAACGTGCAGATGCGCCTCCGGCTCCTCGATCAACACCAGTTGTAGGGGCTCCATGCCCCTATCGTCCTGGGTCACCATCTTTGATTTGTATTTGCCTACCTGCATCCAATCATCCCGGAAACGCATGAGCTGAAAAACCATGGAGATCAGGTTCTGAAAGCCCAAGCCGTTGTAGCTTTCAGGCAGTTTCACCCCGGATGTGTTGCCAGAGATGTCGTATTGCACGGCCGCCGGGTGATTGAGCCCGTCAACGGGTTTGATCTGCGTGGCAATGGAGAGTTTCGGATTGTTTAGTCCGCCGGGGTAGCCAAGTTTTTCCAGTTCCTTGATAGCATCGGCGAAGCCATCCTTGAGGCGGTCATTGAATGTGATTTCGGCATCATGGATCGCCTTGAGCGCTTTCACGTCGTTCGACGTGGGGTTCGTTTCGGGGTCAATGTGTTTTCGGAAATAGGGCTGTATCTGGCTGGCGATCTTACGGCTGTTTGCGTTCGTTGGCTCATCGTCGTCGCCCTTACCGTCTCCCGCATCTGCGAAACCGCGTTGAGCGTTGATCTCACGAATGTGGATGAGACCAGAAAATGGGTTCGCACCGATCCCTTCCGACAAGGGCGGCAAAGGATGCGGCTCCACCGGCCCCGTCTTGGTAATGCTCGCGGGGTCCAAAAGATGGGCGTTAAGCTCGAACAGGTCTTTCAGGCGCCTGTCCAGAAATTCCCGAAAGTCGCGTGGCCAAAGCGCGAATCCGTTAGCTGTTGCACCGCCGGGTTGTAGTGTCTGCGCGGCCTCTCGCGCTGCCAGGTACTGCGCCTTGATGTCCGCCTTCTTTTTGGGCTCCATGCGCAGGCGCACGCCCAGCAGACCGCCAGTCCAGGTAAGTGTTGGAATCAGATGCGCGACGTGGTGCAGCTCTGAGTTATCAGCATGGAGCCATACATCGAGGAACGGAAGCTGTGCCAGGAGTGGGGTGAGATCCGCTTCGGCCTCCTTTGTCCATGCGCTCGCGATCTGTTCGATCGCGGGCCAGTTAGAGGCTGTCAAATCACGCGTGTCGATTCCGCCGCGATCCTTGAGGAATTTACGCAACGCCTTCATGGCTGATGTTTTGCCGCTGTTGTTTGCCCCGACGAGCAGAGTCTGCTTATCCGACATGTCCAGACGGGCGCGCCGCAATTTGCGAAAATTGAAGATTTCTATGCGTGTAAGTTTCATAATATCGGAGTTCCTTTCGCAGAAATTGCTGCGTTAGTGTCTGTATATATACTTCTCCTGCGGTTGTGTATCCATGCTCGACCGCCAGATGTTCTCCCTGTCTTAATGAGTGTGGCTATTTCACTTACGGACTCAATGGGGACTGTGGAAATCGCATTGTCGTTGATTGGCCACGCACCGACCTTGAGGCGCAACGCCCGAGGCATAGGCGTCTGATTTTGGTCGCAGCCTTTCTTCTTGCGCGTGGTGCTTTGGATGAGCAAGGGTACTCATGCAATTGCGTCGAACGACCGCTTCCCACCCCGGTTGGCGTGCGGAACAAAACGGCGATCAGGTGGCTCTCTCGAGCGCTCCTAAGTTAAATATCGAATCTATTATTAACTATGTATTAAGTCATTGATATTGCAATATAATAGTTTTGACATTAAGGTCGCTATTCCTTAAAGTTAGTCCAAATTATTAGCTAATTTGGATCCAATGCTGACACCAGACCTAGAGCGACATGAAAATCTGAAATGCTCCTTACGCAAGCGAGGCAGCTCATTGGCGAAGGCGGCAGAATTTTTGAAAATCTCGCCAACATCGGTCACTCTTGTGTCGCAAGGATTTAGGCGAAGTCACAAGATTCAATCCCACTTGGCAGCAATCTTGGAGACGACCCCAGAGGCGCTCTTCCCAGAAAGATATCAGGAGGTTAAGGAAATGTAGTTCCCGAAAACGAAGAAAACCTAGCGCTGGAACGCTAGGTCTCCCCCATTTTTGAAGGAACGAGTCCCTCTAAGCTGAGTCTTTGTTCCTTCTTTTAGCAAAAAAAGTCAAGTGCTTCGCGGCCAGCGTTGGGTCGCGATGCGCTCAACTATAGCGAAAGGGCAGCAACAAAATGCAGTCATCCATCGAGCAATACACAAGCCAAGAACCCATCTATCAGCCACCTCTGGAATGTTTGGCATCAAGAATGCCCCCGGCTAGGTCCAAGAAGAGCGCCCGAGTTTATCATACGGCATATATACCAAGCGATGATCATCTTCGTAGGTTGGTGTCAGAGAGCGGAACGGAGTTCTTTACGTCGCAGTTGGCATTGGCGAGTCCAGACATTGTGTCGGTCATTCCGCAACCAGAACGCATCTCTTTCATCGATAAGCGGGGTAAGAAACGTCACCATACGTTTGATGTGCTGTTGGAACACCGCGACGGTATGAAAACAGCGGTAGCAGTCAAGCCATTTGACCGAGTCGTCAATTCGGACTTCCGAGAAATTCTGTCTGTTATTGCGGGGCAAATGCCGCCATCTTTTGCAGACAGAGTGTGTTTGGTCACAGACCGCTCCTTTACACGCGTGCAGATTTTTAACGCTGCAATGTTCGTCGATTTTTCGAAGGATCAGGATCCCGAAGCTGACCAGTGTCTGTTGTCAATTTCAGGAGATCTCATTGGTACCATGACAATAGCAAGCATCGTGGCCTTAAGTGGGCACGGTGGAGCGATGTTCCGAGCCGTCGTCCGACAGTTATTTGGAGGCATGCTACAACTAGTTTCTCCAGGGCGTATTTGCTCAGCTAGCCAAGTTCGGTTGGCTTGCTCATGACCGCTCGCAAGATTTTTCTCCGGATGCTTGATCTCTATGTCTTCAAAGGGATTGAATACAGGTTGCATCGCAAAAATGATCTCGGTGGCGAGTTCATCCGTTTGGACCTCGCAAATGTGAAAGTGTTTTTGACATATGCTGAAATCGCGAAGTTCATGCAGTCGGCTGACTGGAATTTGATACCAGACCATTTCGCACCAGAACGAGAAGAACTTCGCGCCTCCGGGCGCGACGCTTTGCTGCTGACAGCGAGTGAGTATTCTGGAGAAACGGGGCTATGGTATCAATCGCTCTGCCGCTTGTTCATGGTGGAATATGATGCAGGGCGCACAAAGATCACTGACCCAGCAATAAAGGAAACGCTACAACAAATTGAAAAGCACGCATTGTTAGAGATGCGTGACAAGATTCCCGATGGACGCAAAAAACGCGGCGGTGCGCGTAAGCCGGAAGCCCGAGATAAGGATTGCACAGCCAATCCAAATCCATGGAATTTTGAGATACCTGGCCCTCGTAGGTTTCGAGATTTGCTGAAAGCGTACCGCAGCAACGAAGGTTCGGCTAAGGCTCTACGTCCACTGACCGAGAACTGCGGCAATCGGACGCTAAGATTTCCGCCAGAAACCTACCAATTCATGAATCAGATGATCATGAAGCACCTAAACACTAAGCGGGCAAAGCCGTTTAAGGTCGCTAAATTGGTACTTGACGAGTTCGCCCATGAGAATGACCGCCGAGTAGTAGAAGGCGAAAGTCCGCTGGTCGTTCCAAGCTATTGGACCATTCCCAAGTACGTCGAGAAGATATCACCTTACCACAAGTCGGTTAAAGCCTACGGGCGAGACGTCGCAAATCTGGAATTCAGACTTCGTGAAGATGGCTTTGACGTTCTTTATCCTCTCCAGCGAGTAGAAGGCGACGATTGGGAAGGAGATGTATTCTCGTTGGCAATCAGAACAAATTTGGCCAATGTTTTCACAAAGAAGCAACTTGCAAGAGTGCCGCGAACAAGAAGAATTGTTACACTTGCAGTTGATTGTGCGACGCGCGTCGTCGTTGGCGTAAAAGTTTCGGCCAAACCACACTCTTCCAATTCAATAGCCGTGTTGGACCAAATCCTGCGGGACAAAACAGAATTCGCTCAATCATACGGCGCAGAAAGTAAATGGGATTTTTATGGACGGCCCGGATTGATCGTCTGCGACAACGGCCCGCCGTTCGTTGCTGCTCGATTTCGGCGAGCGGTTGAGGACCTGGGGAGCAATCTTCGAACCGAGGTCGGCGGTCTGCCAGATAACCGGCCATATGTCGAACGCATCTTTAACACTTTCACAACTGGATTCATGCCACTTCTTTCTGCAAGAACTCACTCCAACGTCGTTGAGAAAGGCAATGCGGATCCGAAGAGTGAAGCCGTTCTCACGGATGATGAACTAACCGCTGCAATGGCGATTTTCATCGCTGACGTTTATCATAATTCTCCGCATTCTGGTCTCAATGGCGCTACCCCAGCAAATACTTGGAAAAAATTGTGTGAGGAGTTTGGGTACCCTGCCGAAGTGCCACATCTGACGCGTACTGCTGCCGTCGGAATTCCAACAAAGTGCAAAGTCTCGGGTGGCCAAGTGCGGTTCGCGGGGCTTGACTATTATTGTGACAAACTCAAACAAATCTCGCTAGATGTCGCGGATGCCGAAGTTGAGATACGCATCGATCCTGCTGATTTGGGCCATGTAACGGTTTGGTACGAAAAGAAGCCTTACCTCGCAATTTGCGCCACACCTGGTTTTGAGAACATCTCATATGAAGACTGGAAGCGTGAATTCAAAGAACTTGTTCAAAGTAATCGTGCTGAATCCGAACTAAGTCTACCGGTTGTCCGACGTGGCATTCGTAAAATACGGGATATGGATGACTTTGGAAGGCGACGTGCTGGATTCGGCATGGAGGAAACTTCTGCCGACGAACTCGAGTACGACAAAAAATCTCTGTTCTATGGGTTCAGCATTCAAAGAGGAGACAAGGACACGCCATCAGTTCCCGAGGATACAGGGTTTTTGTCTGATGTCATTGAGCCGATTGGTCCGCCTGTCGAAGACTTAACTTCCCCCGAGAAATCCGAAAAGAGTCCCGAAGAAGTCTCAATGCCACCAAAACCCAGCAAGGGATGGGGAATTGCAGATGACTGAACGTGACCCCAAAACCATTCAAGAGACAGCGGATACAATTGCCAAATTGAAGACGGTTTTCGTTGAAACACCGACCTATCTTCAGCTTCGGGAACAGTTCTTAGATTTACACTACCAGCGTGTTGCAGACCTCAAGGAAGGGAATGATTCCGAGTGCACAGCGATTATTCTGACAGGCCCACCGGGCAGCGGCAAAACCCAAATGACAAAACGACTAGCAAAGTTCGTTCCCGAAATCAGGTCCGACAAAAAAGATCGTTACTTGGATGTCGTTCGTGTGCGCGCTCCTTCAACGACCACGGTACTCAACATTGGAAAGCAGATACTTGGGGAACTGGAACACCCTTACACGAAGGGAAGCAACCAGTTTGACATCTGGGATCAGATTGAAACTCAGTTTCGGCAGCGTCGGGTCAAGTTTCTCATTATTGATGAAACGCATGATCTGATCTTCAATCATCAAGGGCGCGAAATTTTAACCGCGCTCAGTACGCTCAAATCGCTTCTCAACAGTATCAAATGGCCTGTAAACTTGTTGTTGGCCGGAACGCCAGAACTCACAGAGCTGGTCGCCTTGAATGGCGAGGTGAACCGCAGGAAAGAAATCATTGAGATCCCTAAGCTATCCTGGGCCCAGGACGGGGAAAACATCCCTCGGATCGTAAAGTACCTTGCAGCAAAGGCTGGTCTGACTGTTTCGGATGATCTTAGAGGTGAAGATTTCGGTTTGCGTCTGTTCCATGCGGCGCAACACAAGCCGGGTTTGGCATTCAAATTCGTTGTAGAATCAATTCGGCCATGTTTGCGCTCGGGTGATAAGGTTCTTACACGAAATCACTTTGCTCAGTACGCCCGCCGAAACTTTAACTGCTTAGATGGTCTAAATCCGTTCTTGGCCCCCGACTACCGCGACATTGGTGTTCGGGAGCAAACAAAAGAAGATGAGAACAGTTTAACACGTATTGCGTTGCAACGCGCGCTAGCTCGTTGGAAGAAGACTGGTTCATGATGGGGCCGTTACCCATTCGAACGGATCTGCGCTTGGGCGAGGCTCCAACATCTTACGGCGCTAGAATTGCCTACCTAAATGGCCAACGCTTGACTGACTTTTGTGCGAACTTTGGAATTGACTTGGGTGGTTTGGCGAACGGCGGCCTACATCCCTTGTCACAACTTGCAGCCCTCGGGGGCGTCGACCGAGAAGAAATGCGGCGCTTTGCTGTGTGCAGGCAACAAAACAAGCAATATCGCGTCGCCGGTCAACTCGTTGAAACGCGATGGATTTTGCGCACCAAAATCAGATTTTGCCCCCATTGCATTCTTGAGGATCTAGAGGGTTTTGGTGAAGACGGTGGGCCCGTTGGAAAAGCCTATTGGCATATGGCGTTTCTGCGTGACTGCGGGAAGCACAATGTTCCTCTTGTTGACTTGGCACCAGAGCGTGACTGGGGGTTTCAGCACGACTTTACAAACCGCATCCTACGCAACCGATTTGATATCCAAGATAGCGCTGCATCCCTTAAGCCGATCGTGCCTTCTGAGCTTGGACGCTACATCGAAGCACGAGTGCTGGGAAATGCGACGAGTGGCTGGCTTGACGGAATTGAGCTAAACGCAGTGACCCAGTTTTGTGAGTTGCTTGGCGTATTGTTCGAGTTTGGTTCTGCCTGCAAAGTACAAAGCCTCACCAACATCCAACGCAACATAGCTGGGCATGTGGGTTTTCAGATTGCAAAGATGGGACACAAGAGGATCTATCAGGCGCTCAGAGAAGGCTTGCCGACACCGGGCTTGCTCGAAAAAGCGCAAGGCCATCTTGGACCGCTTTATCATTGGCTCAGCCGGTCGGCGCGCCAGCCAGAATACCGGCCCATTAAAAATGCAATCCGGCACTACATCGTCAACAGTTTCCCAATTGGTGCTGGAGAAACGGTTTTTGGCGAAGAGGTTCAGACCCGTCGCGTACACAGTTTCAGTTCGTTCCAATCGGAGTGTAAAATGTCTGGTCAGCGCGTCCGCGCGGCATTGGTGGAGCATGGGTTTCTGACATTGGATCCACGAACCGGTGCAGTCAAAGAACCTGGAACGTTCTCTGCGACGAAATCAAAAGGATTGATGAACGATCTGAATGATGGCCTGACAAGATTGGCGACCAGCCAGCTGCTTAACATCCCTCGGGCGCAGTTTGATGCGGTATGTGAAGCCGGGCTCGTTACGCCGATCGCTGGGCTAGGGGACATCACTCCCCATTATTCGTCAAAGGCTGCGGGCAAGTTGCTTTCCGACATGATGCGCAATGCGGTCCCCGTTGAACATTTTTCACAGGAGATGGTCGATATACCGACTGCATGTCGAAAGCTGGTTTGCGGGGCGGCGGAGGTCATTCAGCTGATCATCGACAATAAGTGCGGATCTTTAGGGAAAGTAAGTGGTGTCACCGGTTATCTTTCGCTTCGTGTTGATATTCAGGAACTTGCCTCACTGCTTGATGGCGTTGGCATCGAGGGGTTCACCAAAGCAGATCTCAAGGCACTTTTGGGTGTCAACGATCCAAGCATCAAGTTTCTGATCGAAGAGGGTTACATTGAGGCTTCAAAATCGAGGAACCCAAGAACCAGAAAGGTCGCTTCCGTCGTTACGCAAGCTAGGCTCGACCAGTTCTTGGATGACTATGTTCCTGCAAAAGAACTCGGCGCGCTTTTTGACCTGAAACCACCGACCATCATCGCAAAGCTGAAGAACTTAGGGGTTGAGAAGCTGGCCATGCCAAGCGGGGGGATTGGCAGCATCTACATTCGGGATCAAGCGCTAGGTGCCCTAAAGCGCTCACCGTCCGCTTGATGGTATGCAGCGGGTTGAAATCAATCAACGTCTCTTAACATGTCGAGAATGCCACGACGAAGACTGTCTCTTGCATCAAGAACTGTACGAAGCGCTTGTTCGAATTTTTGCTCTTCGCCACTGCCGAATGCATCCTTGATAAGTCGAAACTGGGCGTTCATGTCGCTTGCAAAAGCATATTCTTTTTCAAAGTTTGCGATTGGGATTCCCCCCAGGTTGATGGCCAGCATTTTTGTCTGAAATATGATACACGACCGATGCCCACTTCGGCCACAGCTTTCAACCTATGGGCGGTTAACATAACACCCGTTAGGCGACGTTCACGCTTCGTTATGGCGCGTGGTTTCACTCAAGGGTTGTCTGCGCGTGCGCCCAAAATTGACAAGCACGCGCAGACGGTCTGGAACAAATTGGCCGGACTGAGTGTCCGGCATGATGGGCCCAAGCGGGATCGCCGCCGTCCCCATCCCCGCACTCGATCCGCCCCACAGTGCGGCGTCTCCTGCGGTCCCCGCGCTTGATGGGTCCGGGTCCCCAAATCTTAGCAAAACGCTCAAATCAATCAGGATGCGAAAGCTTCCGTCTCCGTGATCTTCTCAAATGCGGGCACGTAATCTGAGTGATGCAGCGACAGATACCTTGTGATGCGATCGCAACTCATCAGTTTGGAGATGTACCCACGTGCGAGCACCAGATCGAGATGGTCGGTACCATAGCTGTCCTCAACAAGGCGCACTTCGCGTTCCAAATTCGCAGACTCGCGCTCCATCAAATCAAGTTGCTCACGCGATATCCCTCTGATCTGCTTCGGCGTTGCTGCCGACACCAGCAGACTTTCCGGCGTTGCCGCCAAAAGAGACCGTGCATAATTGATCGTGAACTTGTTCATGGCGACCATCAGCTGTGCTGCCTCGATCTGGCGCATCGGCTTCATCTTCTTAAGGATTTGAAATCCGGTGAGTGCGACCTGCTTGTCTTTCAGCATCTCTGCAGCCTCCGAGCAAATGCCGTCAAGCAGACGCCTCTTTTCTTGAAGCGTTCTGATGTTTACGTTCAGTGCTTTCGCCAATCGCTCTTCGGATGCACCAAGGGTTAACGCACGCAGGATCATTTTGTGTTCTTGGATAGTCGCAAGCCTGCTGATCCGCTTATTGTAGGTGAAGGCTTCGTCATCGGTGGAAATAATGCACGGGGTGTCCGCAGCACCTTGGTCCTTCAACACTTCTAGGCGCAAATGACCATCTAGCAATGTGTATTGCGTAGGGTCCCTTTGATCGCGCGACACAACGATCGGTTCGACGAGGCCAATCTCCGCAATGGATGCGGCAATTCGTTTGAATTTGATCGTTTCCTTTGTTTGCGGGCTTACGACATACAGTGGTGCAATATGATCAAAAGCAATGCGCAGCAAATTACGTTCAAATGCCGCTGCAACGACCCTTTCTTCGTCCTCAGTTGTCATGTGATGGCTCCTTCAGTCCGGGTCAATCGATCTGCAATCGTCTTGGGAATGTCGGAAAGGCCTTCGGCGCGCAAAAGCGTGACAAAATTTTCGTCTGAAAGCAGCGTCTTCAAGGACTGTGTCAGAAACAGGATTTCGCTTCGGGTCGCCCCGGCCTTGCGCAGCAGAATTTTCTTTTTCTCGACGTCGTTTTGGTATGTGCGTAGCAAAGTTTCGACTGAGAGATTTTTGCGGTTTCGCTTGTCAGATGTGCCACGCCCCTTACCAAAATTTTTGCGTGCTTCGACCAAGCGTTTCGCCGCCATGAGGCGACCGCCTCGCAAAACCTTACTTTCATAGGCCTGGCGCAACACTGCTTGCACACCAACATCATCGGCTTCGGCGATATCGACCGCTACGCTCACAGGGATTCTTCCGCTTTCAACGGCGCGCAGAAGTCGATGTTCATGGCTCTCCAATAACCGAATAACGCCGTGAACGTATTTGATCGAGAGTTGGGTCTTCGCGGCGATTTCACGTTCGGAATATCCACTGTCCTTGAGGCGCTTGATGTCCCTCAACAGTTCGAGTGAATGATGTTGTCTTCGCGCGAGGTTCTCTACCAAGCTCATCACAAGGCAATCCTCAGAGCTTGCCGTGATGACGACCGCCGGTATTTTCTCTTGTTTTAGGGTCTTGAAGGCCTCTAATCGACCTTGGCCGCAGACAAGTTCGTATGAAAGGACACCACTCTCATCATCTTTGCGGGCAGCAACTGTGATTGGACGTTTCAGACCAAGTTCAGCGATATTATCGACGATTTCATCAAAGACCTTTTGATTGCGGACCCGAGGGTTGACCACTGTGATCGTATCAACCGCAATCAATTCGGTATGTTCCTGCGGGGTATCAGACATCATGCGACCTCCAAGATTGAAGTGCGCTCGGCCATGGAGAAAAAATGGGCGAGGTCATCAAAACGGTATGCGTCGAGCGACAGACCGTTACTTTCCGAAAGGCGCAACTTTGGAAGTGTCATGTCAGCTGTAGGTATAAGGTAATAGTCAAGTGGCGCCTCATTGGCGCGGTCCATGCGCACAACCACAGTGATGTCCGGCAAGTGACCGGTATCCAGCCGTATGTTCCATCGATACGCACCAGCACCGGTTTGTGTACATCTGGCAATGACGACAGATGCACAAAATTCATGGTTGATCGTCAGCAGGCCGGATTTGGGATCTTGTTGAATGTGCCCGCCGATCTGTTCGATGCCATCCACCGTCTCAAAAATGATCCCGGAATGGATCTTCCGCAGACGTTTGTTGATCTCGATGTATCGATAATCTCTGTCGGGTGTGAAACCGACCAATCTGTAAGCCCTCAGTAAACTGCCAAACCTGCTTTGATACGCGCCGCTAGATGGTAAGGCGCTGGCTTCGTTGATTACAAATCCAGATAGAAAACCGTGAATTTCAAGTGCGTCTCGCAGTCCATCCAGCATTTCTTCATCGGAATAACGTTGAGCCCTTGCTGTGAAAACAGCACGAGCCGCAGCAAACAGTCCAGTATCTACGATCGCCTCAAACGCGCCTACGGATCGCACCCAATGTTCAGGGCTATTGCGTACGTGTCGCTTCTTCAGTTTGAAGGAGTTGCGATTCCAGATATTATTGCCGATATATTTTTCGTTTGAGAGTAGCTGGCGCACCACCGACGGAGTCCAGTCCCTGTCCAAGTCAGTTTTGATGCCCTTCGTATTCAAATCGGCCGCGATCGCGGCTTCTGATTTATTGTCGTCTACAAAGCTATGAAAAATCTGGTTCACGACCGCGATTTCATCGTCGGGGCCCGGTACAAGTGTTACACGGTCCGTCTGAATGCTCTTGTGTTCGCCTCGAGTAAGAACCCCTTTCTGGGTGCCGGCTTCGTCAATCAACATCCGCCGCAAACCAAACCCTGGCGGGCCGCCTTGACGATATCCCATCTCAATCAAACGAGACTGGCCTGCAAAAACCTTTTGTGACAATTCACGACTATATTCACCTGCCATTGCGCGTTTGACGCCCTTGACGATGGTGGAAACTGGGCTGCCGTCGTTCTCAAATTGCTCGGCACAATACTCGACTGCTATGCCTGCACGTTTGCAGATATATTCATAATATGCGCTCTCATCGGCATCCTGAAACCGACCCCAGCGGCTGATATCGTATACGAGAACGGTATTGAAATCTGTCTTTCCTGCTTGGATGTCCTCAAGCAACTGCGTCAAGCCATCTCGGCCTTCAATCCGTAATCCGCTTTTGCCGGAATCGGTATAAGTTTCAATGATCTGGTAACCGCGTTCTGCAGCGTAGCGCCCAATCGCGTCGGACTGGTTCTCGGTCGAGTAGCGCTGATGGTCTGTCGACATGCGAACATACTGTGCCGCTTTGCGCGCCTTTGGGTTGCGAGCCTCTAAATGATCGCGATCTGACAAATTCAATGCTTCTTCTCTCCTTCGTTCGGGTTCTTAAATTTGCACAGGTCGTCTGCGATTCCTTGTTCCATTTCTAACAGAGGAAGGGCGGCAACATGTTTCCTAAGACAGGCAACACTTTTCAAAACACGAGTAAAAAATTGAATCCGCAGGTAGAATATCGTGAAGCCATTTGGATCGCGTTGACGGCAGAGTTAGGTGGTACACATCAGGCGACCAAGACGACGATGCGGTGGACTGGAGTTAGCGAACGGACTGCACGAAACTGGATTTCAGGTTCTCATGCACCAGCAGGGGAACATCTAATCGAACTGATACGAAATTCTGATGCCGTACTTTCGGCAGTGCTCATCCTTGCAGGAAGAAGAGAGGCGAACGCCTTGGCACGCCTTGATGTGGTTCGAACCGAACTTCACGCCATGCTGAAAGCGATTGATATGATTGAAGGTCGGGAATCACCTCATCGGGAATAGGTTTGCCAAAATTGCGAGGTTTGCGCTTGAATGGCAATTTTATGGGGTCACGAATGGCAAAGTTGCTTGCAATGGCGTATTATCGTGGCAACGAATTCAAGGGTTTATAAAAGTGAAATGGCAATACTATGGGGCAATCCACAGCTTTGTCTGGAATTGAAACGGGTCAGCCGACACGGCCTTTTGCGTCACAAAACGACCTTTGGAATAGGTGCGGCATCGCTCCAACGCTTTGATTTAAAATGTAAAAATTGAGGTTACGCTTTATTGAGCGTTTCCTCAATTTTTCGAACCAACTCGGTCATTGTCATCTCAAGACCTTTGCTTAGGCCGTTTATCGTTTCAAGCGTTGGTCGGTGCTTCTTCGTCTCCAAAAGAGATACATAGCGCATCGACACATTCGCCCTGTGTGCGAGTTCTTCTTGCGTTAGCCCAAGCTCCAGTCGACGCTGGCGCACGACAAAGGCAAATGAAGTGAGTAACTTATCCGATAGTTCTTCCATCCTATCGGCATCATGGGTCTTTACCGTTTGGTCTATGAAGTATACTGTGAATGTGCGAACTTAGGGCGCTCAAATCTGGTGTGATCACATTTCTTCATTGAACCATGTGAAACTGCTTATGGGCTCAATTTGCGCATATGTGATGTCTGCAATACCGAGGGAAAAGTGATGAAATTAGGTATACATACAATCAGTGCTTCAGCGCTGCAAAATGCAGTCTTCGCCCAAATAAGATCAGAATGATGGATAAGGTTTCTCCTCGAACGCTAGGTTCCGTAGAAACATTTCGGGTGAAATTTGCCCCCGTCTTGGCGCTTAAATCGGCTGCTCAAGAGATGCCTCTAACTGCAAAACCCTTAAGTGTGACTGAGCAGCAGCAGGCGTGGGATGCTTTGGTGACTGTTGTTCCAGAAGTTCTGGCGCAATGTTCGGGCATAACGACCCAAACGGACCAAAAAGATACCTTTTTCACTCTGGTGCTTTGGGATTTCTTCAATGGGCGCGAGATATGCGTCAGCGTCGATAAACGTTGCGGATACAATTTGAGCATCCGAGCAGAGGAAATACGCTGGATGGAGACGCAATTGCCTCTGGATCTAATTTTTCTGAAATTACTGGCGCTCGACTACACACCCGAGGAATTTCGGGCTCTGGCGGGCTGACTGAACCGAAAGAACACTCAATGACAATCTGGTACACTGCCGACACGCATTTCGGCCATGAAAACATCATGCGGTTTTGCAATCGCCCCTTCGTGTCGGCATCACAGATGGATGGTGCGATGTTGGAAAAAATGTGGAAGGTGGTTGGCCCGGAAGACCAGCTTTGGATTCTGGGCGACTTTGCATTTGGCTCCAAGGCCAAGGACAGCACTTATGTTGAGAAAATTTTCAATCAGTTGCCGGGTGCTGAACGTCACCTGATTATCGGCAACCACGATCACAAACCAACACTGGAGCTACCCTGGGATTCAGTCTCTCACTTCGCTGAACTGCGTGACGGCCCCCAAAACCAGCTCAACACGCTCTGCCACTACCCGATGATCACTTGGAATCACGCTCGCAGAGGCGCGCTACAGCTCTTCGGCCATGTTCATAATAACTGGCGCGGGTCGCGCAATTCGGTGAATGTTGGCGTCGACGTCTGGGAATTCATGCCTATCAACTTTAGCGACATCGTGCGCCGGACAAAGAAGCTGTCACCGAACAAGCATTGGGGCGATGTCGAACATGAGGCAGAATTCGACACTTAGGCATTGAATGTTCGGAATGATGCGCTGCGCCGCGACAATCCAGACCGTCGGCAATGGTGGTTCTGGGCAGTACATCTCAAAATGGCTTATGCCCATTTAGAGGATTAAGAACATGGTAAAAATTCACCATGGCGTAGTCCATGACTTTGATACTGCCATCTTTAGCCAAGCCAAATGCGTTTGGCTTTCGATCGTTTAGCCAAGTTGGGAAATCCTTCAGTTGAAGGTGAGCTGCGTTTTCCAAAGGTTGCAGCCGTTCCATCAACAGGAATTTTGCGGAGTGCGAAATCGCAACCGATCGCGCAAAATATTTTGCTAAATGCGGATTGGTTTCGTTTCCCATGATGTCTTCGGCCATTTCTTGAACCGCGTGCCATACTGTCCACTCAACGAAATTACTGTAATGAAAAGGTCTGTGACTTTCTTTTATTACAAAATCCGGTGCCCCAATTGCACCAAAGACCTTACGCGTAGTTCCCTTACCAATTTCATCGTTGGGATCTATCAACTCTGTAAGAAATTGATCGTTCACTATTCCTTTTGGCATCTGCATAAATTTTAACCCTCCATTCCCAAATGGGGTTCAATATGTCCTTCTGGGCAATTTCGTCAACGTCGGCTTCGGAAAGGGGCCGCTTGACCAAATTCGATAGAAGTCATACCAACTAGTCGGCCTTATCGCAGGCCGGTGTGCCCGCCATGCAAAGCTAAGCAGCGTATTCAGCTTTGAATTGAAACTCTGCGTAAATTGCGCAGGATGATTAGCAGTGGGCACCTAGTCAAATCCTATCGGAGATGACACTTGATAGACTATCAGATGAAAAAATTAAGAATGCTGGGCAAGCGGTACGCGCGCGCGACCGCTATGGCGCACAATGAAGCTTTAAACGCCTTTGCAAAGGAGTTTGGGTTCGTTCATTGGAAAGCACTAAACGATGCGACGAAGGGCGACTGGCATCCGAACGACGAGGATGTCGCTCGGGCCGAAGCGTTTGTACGCGAAGCTGGCGCGAAGACGGGTCCAGTCGTCCCAAGCCCTGATACCTTGTTCTTCAAGGAACCAAAATGGGAGGAAGGTGAGCTTTGCGGCCACGCATACAAGATCGGAGACTGCTCCGGGGACGTCGTTGTCACTGGAAAAGGGTGGGACTTACGAGTTCCGGAAGCTCCATTTAAAGCACCGATCGTTGAGATTGATGAGCGCCACTCGAAAACGAGCCCGGTCAAAGATTCCCGCTTTCTGGCCAAACTCATTGAGATCGCTCAAGTGCGCAGCACACGAATACGCGCGCAAATGGCAGTCGATTGGCCTCGCCGATCGACAAAAGCGGATCTTGATGGGGTGGCACGCCACCCGCTGCGAGGTGGGGACGCCGCCAATTGGTATTGTCACAGCTGTGATGCGCAGATTACAGGTTCACAAGTGGCTGAGAACTATTGGCACTGCCCCAACTGCGGCACGCACCCTCTCAACATCCACGCTGAGCCGTTTGATGATCAGTTTCCCGGTGAGCCAGTGCAGACGCCAGATACGGCGCAACGAGAAAACCCGGAGGTGCGGATCGTTGAACCTAGGCATACTCTGCACTTGGATGAGGAAACCGTCTCAACACTAATCCGGTGTGCGTTGCTCGAAGACGCGACTTCAGTCAACGAACGGCTAGGCGCAATGCGAGCAGAAATCAGTCTCTTGGATGGAGAAGAGGTCTGGATCACATTTGACGAGATGCTGTGGCCCGAAGAAAAAGAGCCTAAGTCCGCATTAGCGGTTGCGGCAAAGCTCGGGCTTGAGTTGGAGCAAGAGATTTCCCAGTTCTCAGAACCGTTTGCCTGGCCTGAATTAGGCAGTATGACGGTAGAAACTGCCGAGTTCACGGCAGCGCTGTTGAAGGCCTATGAGCGGTACGGTGTAATAAAGCGATGACACTCTAGGTACTGCGAGTGAGTTGGGTGGTCGGAGTTGCAAACCCGACCACTCGATCCCGATATCACAGTGTGGGTTTTGGGGATTGAGTTTTGCCAGTCGCCACTCAATTGATCGGATCATGGCGTCTTGCTTGAACAGCATAATCGAACGTACGCGGTGGTGATCTGCAACGCAGCCGACGTCTATTCTGAAATTATCTTATGCAGCACTTTTTGTACTTCTTCCCGCTACCACAGGGACATTTCTCATTCCGACCTATTTTCCGGCGGCCCACATCTCTAGGTAAAGGTGATCGCTGGCTTGTTTTTGGCATGTCTTTGGTCGCGGCGCTCAAAGCCTCGTCGTGTTTCCAGGGAAACGTCAAATGGAGCCCAAATTTAGGAAGGCCGTCGCCTGAGCGTACAACCAAACCAAACCAGCTTTCAGCACGATGTGCATATTTTCTGAGTTCACAGTGATAGCGTAACTTTTCGAGAGCCTCAGTGTTTTGCAGTGATCCACAATGAACTGTTAGTCCGGCACTTTTGCCATCAAACCCGATGGTAAAATCATGATTTTCCCCATCTTCTTTGGCAAGTTTACTGATCTGACCGAGTCCACTATTTAGATCATCGATCGCTTCGCCACTTAGCTTCAAGAGCATAAACCCAAGATCAACCAAAGCCGGTTCTTGCTGATTTTCGATTGATCTTAGAATTCGCCCAACCAGGGTCGCTCCGAGTTTGGTCATGATACCGTTTGGCGTTCGATTACCTTCGATACCCTCACGCCTGACGGTCATCGCCGTGTCGAGCTCAATAGCAAGGTCATCCGTCAAGATCATCATATTGAGATCATCTTCAACCCAGAGGTTTTGTGTTAGGTGAAACCCCAAGATCGTAAGTTCATTGACGGACATGACACGTTGATCAAAGTTTGCCCGCCGGTTGATATAACTCAAAAACCACAGTGGATTTGGTAGCATTTCGGCTAGCACATCAATTAGAAACACGTCGGTAACCAAAGGTGCCTGAATCACATCGTCATGCTGATGCTCTAGAAAATGGCGGGCTTGAACTGCGAGAGCCGGGTAGTGATCGGAAACCACGCAGATTGGGTAGGCCTCTGAAATATTGGGGATTTCAAGGTCTGACCCTGCTTCGGTGACAAACCGTAGATCCGTGTCACTAAGTGCACCCGCGCATAAGAAAGCTTGATCGTAGGCATCTTGAACAGATTTCTTGAAATCCCCTCTGAGCTGCAGATCGTTTCCTTTGCGCGCTTCCAAGGTAAGTTTTTTTGATTTGCATTGGATAACCAAGGCGCGGTCTGCAAACAGCACGAGTATATCAACTTCGCAAACTCGGGATTTACCATCAAATACGTCAACGTTTTTATATACGTTGGCTTTCCCAAAAACTGACATTAACCGAGCAGCAACACATTCCTCTGTGAATTCGCCACGGTGTTTAAACGCGATATCTCTATACTTTTTGTCCTCGGCCATCCAATAGAATGGAGAGTCATAGAGCGCCTCAACGACCCCGTAAGTCTGTAGCGAAATGAATTCTTCGGCTTCTGACCTCAGGATCGGTAATGCATTTGCAACGTTAAAACTCCCAAGCGTCGAAAAGCCTGCGTTTGTGGGACCATCGGGCGCAGCCAGCGAGTTCAAAGCGGCTTCAACGATTTCGACCGGCAACGCTGCTTCCTTGCTTAGCTCTTCTAGGGAGAACGTGAACCCTGGCAACAACGTCCATTCTGACGGATCCAGCTTCGCCATTCCGTTCTTAGTTTCAATCAATTTGCGGTTTTGCAGTCGTGTTAATGCTGAAGCTATTGTATGACCGTCCGTAATCTTGAAACCTCGGTTGGCGACGAGCCAATCTTCATCCTTGGCGTATCTTTCGGCAGCGAAGTCTCGATATTGGAAGCTGTAAGCAGACTCCCCGCCATAGAAAATTGGCTCTCTCAAAACGTCACCGCGCCGGAAAGGGCTCTGCAATTCTGATGCACCGCCCGCAGCATGTTCGGCTGCAGCCTCTTTTATTGCGCCAAACATTGGCTGGCTTAAGCAGGCATGCATCTCACTTAGGAGTGCATGTGTTTTCTCGATCATAGATTGCATTTTCTGCGGTGACGGCATCGAGAAGTCTATCGGGCTTTTCATCATCAAGCCTAGCAGCGTAGAAAATTCGGTCCTTATAGTACGCGATTTGTCATATGACGCCGACATTGCCTCAGGTGTCATCTCTTTCGAGTAAGAAATGAAATTGTCTCGAAATGATAGGTATGCGAGGATGTGGATGTAGCCTTTGTTGCCGCAGAGAGCCTCGAGTTCGTCGAATACCTCCTGTTCGCTTCGCGTAGTCTCAAATGGCATCATCACAGTTATCCCAATTTCTCTTGTAACTTGCTGAAGTCGTGCTGATTGTTGAATAGCCCCTAGTTTGTTAGACGCCTTGCAGCTTCCGTTGTTGTTGCCTTTCAAAGGCCGCTGGCGACAACATCCCATTCCTAGCGTGTTTGCGCTTAGGATTGTAGAACATCTCGATGTAGTCGAACACGTCAGATCTTGCGTCTTCTCTGGTTTTGTATGTCCTGCGACGGATGCGTTCGCGTTTAAGCAGGTTGAAGAAGCTCTCGGCCACGGCATTATCATGGCAATTCCCGCGACGGCTCATACTGTGTTCCAGATTGTGGTGCTTGAGAAACGACGCCCAATCAATACTGGTGAACTGTGAACCCTGGTCTGAATGCACTAAAACTTTGTTGGTTGGTTTGCGTCGCCAAACGGCCATGAGTAACGCTTGCAACACCAAATCCGTTGGCTGGCGGTTTTGCATCGACCACCCCACGACGCGGCGTGAGAACAGGTCAATTACGACCGCGAGATATGAGAACCCTTCGTGCGTTTTGATATAGGTGATATCTGTTACCCAGACGCTGTTGGGGGCCTCGACATCGAACTGACGGTCTAACGTATTATCGACGACGACTGATGGTTTGCCACCGTACTTGCCAGGGCGGCGTTTATATCCGATTTGCGCGTATATCCCAGCCAATTTGGCCAGTCGGGCCACACGGTTTGGGCAACAGGTCTCACCCAGATCACAAAGATCATCATGCAGCTTGCGATGTTCCCAAGCTTCGGGGGCACGTTGAGAGGTTCTTCAATACGTTTGCCCTCGAGCTCATGCCTTTGCTCTCGGCGAGAACATTCTCCAACGTTGTGCAGAAAGGGGATTTCGAACCTGAAAAGATTGCGGCGCTGACCGATGACCAACTCGCAGAAGTCCTCATTCGTTTCGTGGTTGACGTTTACCATCAGAAACCTCATGCGGGCCTGAACGGACAGACGCCCGCCAATTGTTGGGCGGAGCAAGTTGAAAGGGTGGGGCGGCTAGCGCCGCCCGATCGACGCCATCGTTTGGCAGCTCTTGGTCAAAAGTACTCAAGAACCGTATCAGGTCGAGGCGTTCGGTTTTGTGGAATTCACTATACCAATCCCGAGTTGCGCGACCATTTCCTGAAATCAAACAAACGTAAGATCGATATTCGTGTCGATCGCAGCGACTTAGGTTGCATCGAGGTGAATCTTGAGGGCGGATGGGTGCCCGCGAAGCCCCTGGCGACAGGGTTTGACGGCATGTCGCTGGAGGCCTGGACCCACACGTGCCAGATACTGCGGCGTAAATATAAGGCCGAAGCTGACATCAACCAAAGCTGTATTGATCAGGCAATTGATGACATTTCCGAATTGGATCGGCAGGCTTGTTTGCGCATTGGTGTGACCCCGCAGGCTTTGACTCCTGAACAGGTAAATCAGAACCGCAAGAAGCTGTTCCTTGGTTTGAATGTCATTGCGGGTCAAGCTGATACCGGGAAGTCCAAGCCACGCGGCCTGCTTGGGCAGCGGTTTGCTGGGGGTGGGAAGACTGCAAGTTTTCCAACGCCAGTCATTGCACCAGATGTGGATGAACCGACACCAGATTTCAGCCGTGCGCCGACGTGGCGTCTGGAGGACGCGTAATGGATATCGGACGTCTTGACGAGGTCAGCCACATTGTGGCTGACCTATCCGCCCGTTTCGTTAGCCACGCTGGCTACAAAGAGCTGGAAACGGAATTTAACCGTCTCTTGTGGCGACGACGCGCAGATATTTCTGCTGGTCGAACACCAGAAGGTCGCGGGCTCATCGTCGTCGGGAATTCCGGCAGCGGAAAGACCACGGCTGTTGATCGACTGACAGCACGTCATCCGCAACTCAATCTGGGGCAGGATGGTTCGGTGAAGCTGGAAGCTCTGTCAGTTCGGGTTCCCAGCCCGGCGAGCTTGAAATTCGTGGGCGAGAAAACCTTGCATGGTTTCGGCCTGAAAATCGAGCGCAATAAGACGAGTAACTGGCTATGGGACAAGGTGCAGTTCCATGCCCGCAATCGCGGAACGCTCTTCGTGCACTATGATGAAGCGCAGGATTTCATCTCAAATTCCAAGGGCACCGAGATCAAACCAGTCATGAATACCCTGAAATCGTTTATGCAAAATAAGGATTGGCCAGTTGGCTTAATCTTATCCGGTCTACCTTGGCTCAAAGAGTTGATGAACCTCGATCCTCAGCTGTGGCGGCGTTTCAAACCGATCCACTTTCCTCAAATTTCTTACACCACGCATGGACCTGAAATCTTGGGTGTGCTTGAGTCCTACATCGACGCTGTGGGGCTCAAGACTGGCCAGGGAATCGACAACAGATTCTTCCTGCGCCGGTTAATACATGCTGCATCTTCAGAATTTGGCATCGCTGTCGAAATGATTGTTGGCGCGATCGAAGAAGCTTTGTTGGAGGACAGTAAAACCGTAAGTATCGACAACTTTGCCGAGATGTATCGATCTAGGGTCGGCTGCGTTGATGCGCTTAACCCCTTTGTGACAGACGACTTCAAAGTCGTTGATGCTGGCAAGTTGTTGGGCGGTGTCGATAACCTCATGCCTGAAAAGTTGAACCAGGCAATCGATAGCTATCGGAGGGCGAGCTGATGTCGAAGCCACTTCCTTTGAGCGTTGATATACTCCCTGCAGAAACACCAGCATCTTTTGCGGCCCGATTGGGTCGCAAAAATGGGATTGAATACGGCACGGACTTCTGTCTCGATATGGGTTTTCGCCTGCAAGATGTAGCGGACGGGAGGGCAGATGCCCTCTCGTCTCTCGCTCAGCTTGGCGGAGTCGACTTGAAAGTCCTCAGTCGCTTTGCCGTCGAGCGCATTGGCGAAACACAATACGCCGTGGCGGGACAGGAGCTAGAAAAGCGATGGATCCAAAGATCGCGACTTCGTTTTTGCCCATATTGCGTCGCGGACGATCTGAGTGATCAAACACGGCAGGGTGCGGCTCTCCAAGCATACTGGCATGTGCCATTCATAAGGACATGCTGCCGACATCAGATCCCTATCATGGAGATCGCGGAAATCTGTCACACAAGAGGACCGCATGATTTTTCGGGGCGGTTGCGTGATCTTGAATTCAGCCAAGATTGGTTTTCTAAAGAACGAACTCAACGATCACCGACCAAACTCGAATGCTATCTGACCAAGCGTATAGAGGGAGTTCCCCAAAACCCTTGGCTGGACAAATTACCTTTCAACGCAGTTGCAATGGCAAGTGAAGCATTGGGCCTCATGTTGGCATTCGGCCCGGACAAACAGATTGGGGGGCTATCTCCGGGCCAACGCTGCAAAGCCGGAGAAGCGGGCTTTGAAGTCGTTAGCAATGGTGAGGCCGCTATTCGCGCTTGCCTGAACGATCTACATGTCCAAGGCGGCGGACCGACATGGTTTCAGCGCCGGTTCTATGGCTATTTTTTCCTTTGGCTCGAGGCGTCCAAGTCTAAACTTTACCAGCCTATCAAAGAGATTATGCGTAAGCATATTATTGCGACCTATCCAATCGGCAAAGGCGAGGATGTCTTGGGGGCGCCATGCAAGCGTCGGCTAGTCCACAGTATCGCAACCGCCAAAGCTGCGACTGGCATCGAGCCGAAGAAGATAAAGCACATTCTTCATACAAATGGATTCCTAGATAAGGATCCGAAGACAGGGCAGTTTGAAAAGAATGTCCTTTTTCGTGCTGACGACATCGACCCGATCTTGCGAAAGTTTAATGGGTCGATCTGTCAGGTGGCGACGAGACGGCGAGTCAATGCGCCACGCGCGCAGTTTGATGTTCTGCTGGCCCACAACATCATCAAGTCGATCGGTGGCGCTGGTGATGCGCGGCCTAGTTATGATGTTTCAGAAATCGACAACTTTCTGAAACGGCTGTCGGACGGGGCGGTAATCACTGAGCAGCCATCCGATCAGTATGTCGATATCCAGACTGCATGTCGAAAAACGGTGTCGAGTGCTGCTGAGGTCGTAAACTTGATCCTAGATGGCAGGCTGCAATTTGTTGGTCGAGATCCATCCCAACATGGATACCTCTCTGTCTTGCTCGATCCCATTGAAGTGGCAGAGCAGATGCAACTGACAGCACCGAAGGGCTATATGAAACACGAGTTGGGTGGGCTTCTGGGGGTGAATGATCCAGCTGTGAAACACCTGACAACTAGTGGCCTGTTGCCGATAACCAAGTCGCGCCACCCGATTTCTCGGAAAGCGATATCAATCGTCTCGTATGCTGACATGGGTCAATTCTTAGAGACCTATGCGCCCGCAAAAACCCTCGCGGAAGCGTTGTTGGCGAATACTCGAACGATTGCAAATAGGTTGGAAAAGCTAGGTGTACGACCCATCGACATGCCAGAGGGGTGTCGGGGCCGAATTTTTGTGAAAGCTGATTTGCGTGCGATCGAAGTGGGTGTTGCGATGTTGAACGCGGTTTGTAACGTTGCCAGTTCAAGCAATTTTACACACGAGGAAAATTTCAATGAATATAGTTGACCCAGAGAAACTGATAAGCACTTCTGCAACTGGCTTCGCTCTGTCGGTTATGGCGCTGTTGCTGGCGGGTATGGAACTAGCGCCATCTGAGCTGATGCTTGCTCCAATTTGTTTGGGGTTGGTGTTTTCGCTCTGTGAAGCATTGCGGAACAAAAAAGAATGGAAAATGTGGTTGATGTTGCCGATTTGGGCATTTCTCATCCCTGCGTTTTTGCTGATATCTATCTTGGGTGGGATGAGGTTTTTTGGTTTTGAAGTGCTTAGTACCGATCAGACACACCTCTCTTTGATGGGTAACCTCGGGATCATAACTTTCATGCTAAGTTTTATGTCTCTCGGGTTTGCTAAGATTTGGATGGCTGGGATTGAAGACGGTGGTGATGATTTGGCCCACTGGAAGCGATATCTTCCGATCGAGGTCCCGATGTATCTGCCGACACTAATACTCGTTATTGCAATCTGCATTTATTGTTTCTGGTGGTTAGGTTAGTTCTTTTCGATGGGCAGAACCAAGGTTCAACTTGCAACTGGCCAACATTCAAGAGAATTTTCCGTGAAAATAACAAGGAATTCAGTGCACGATGTCGTTCTCTCTAAGCCGCAGGGCAAGTCTCGTTCGTTCGTTTGTGTTTTTAGCTATGGGCATCCTGTGGCTTGGGATGATGTACTTAATTATAAATGGATTTGTCTGGGCATTTAGTGACATTAAACTATCCGAAATCATGTCGACGACGGGAGATATCGCTACGGTTTTTGCATTTTCCATGGTCTACATGAGGAATTCGTTCATAAATTCATTTTCTTTAGACGTTGAAAAGCAGCGGGAGAAAATCTCTTTTTGGGGGGAGACAAAGAAGCGATTTAGAATATTCTTGTATGATGCGTTTTCTTATCTTCTTGCTTGGCATGCCGTAGTTGCCGTTCTTCTCCGGAGCGATCGACTTAACAATATCATTGCCGATATGACGACCGGATTGCTGACTTTTGCGATTATTATATCCTTTGTCGCGACTGCTTGGCTTTTGCTAAAAGGCTACAAGGAAGGTAGTGCTGAGGAAGAGAACTAGATAGACTAATGCGTACCGGCGTTCCTCAGCTCAGAGATTGAATGCCGACCTGAAGTGCTTTTCAAGAAAGCCAGACACTGGCTATGTATGTCGGCTTGTTGAGTTGCAGTCATTGGTCGGCTTCGTAACATCTAGAAATTTGGCTAAGACTAGGCCTTCACTGCAGAGAGCACGACCCCAGCTCAGTGATGTTGGGCGTGGCCTTAACTCATGGTCAATGATATTATCGATAGTGTTCGTCGTCGTGACTGTCGCCACAATCTGTAGAGGCTGTCGTACCTAGTTTGTCGCGAAAGCCTAAGTAACGAAAGGACAACTTTTATGACTCTAGTGGTCACTTTAGTATTAGGGCAGTTTCCGAAGCCACTTAAAAACAAGGGCTTAAAGATTTGAGAAAGGTCGTTTCGTGTGGTTTGCATCAGGAATGACAGATAAGGTGAAACTTTTTGACGCCGAGCCGCCAGTTTTTGACATCTAAACTGCAGTTTTGCGCAAATGGCATTGCTGGATGTAATTTCTCAAAAGTGTTCCAATAGAGCAGTTTTCAATCGTTCGCGGTAGTCTGACCGGAGCGCATTCCACATTTCTTGATATTCATCGAGGGAATATTGTGGGTAAGAATAGAGTCACAAAGTAGCTCCTCTGCCTCCGTCAGCCGCCGACCAGAAGGTTGGTATGCTGCGGTGGCCACCTTTGTTACAGCACATGGTTACTTGCGCGAAAATTAGGTGCGGACCGTAACCTAGTATCTGCAGCGCGGACAGCCAAAACCAATACTACGCTAGGGTCAGGACCCATTGATTTCCGTTTGTTTGCATGATTCACTGACCGAAAAATTGAACGGTGAACCTGTCTGATCTCTTCTGGCTGTCGGATGCGCAGATGGCGCGTCTTGAGCCCTATTTTCCGAAGTCCCACGGCAAGCCACGCGTTCACTGCCCG
>NZ_JAHHIR010000054.1 GCF_018678075.1 Epibacterium ulvae
GTGACCCCGGAATCTGTCATGTGAAGCTGATAGGCACGCAGATCGTCAGGCGTGGCCGTGTCCGGTGACCTCTTCAGCAACCCGGCAAAATCCTTGATCGCCCGGATATGGGCCTTTTGCGCTTTATCGCCCATCTCATGGATGCGCATGTCTTCGATCATCCGCTCACGCAGCGGGGTTGTCTTCTCATGTGTCATGGAAACTCTCCTGTCCGTTGATTGAGAAGGCTCAATCGTCAGACAGGTTCGCTAGATCTCAAAATCCACACCGCCAAAGTCAGCGCACAACAACCGCAGCAAGCGCCATTGCCGCGCCAGCGGCTTCGTCCTTGTCCCGCGTTGCCGACGTAAAAGCAGAATCATTTGACGTTGGGCAAACCAGCGCCCTAGATTGGCGCTGCGTTTGTTTAATGAACCAAATACATCAGCCTTTCGCGCCGACGATCCGGTTGATGTGGCCCATTTTGCGGCCCGGTTTGGCTTCGGCTTTGCCGTACATGTGGATGGAGCTGTGTTTTTCCAGTGCGAGCTCTGCCACGCGGGTGACATCGTCACCTATCAAGTTTTCCATGACAACATCCGCATAACGTTCACCGGCACCCAAAGGCCAGCCCACAACTGCGCGGATGTGTTGTTCAAACTGATCCACCGTACAGCCGTTTTGGGTCCAGTGACCTGAGTTGTGCACGCGCGGTGCGATCTCGTTCACGATCAGACCGTCTGAGGTGACAAACAGCTCCACCCCCATGACGCCAACATAATCCAGCGCGTTGAGGATCTGACCTGCGAGCAGCACCGCGTCCATACGTTGGCTGCCAGACAGGCGGGCAGGCACCGTGGTGGTGTGCAAGATACCGTCGCGGTGCACGTTTTCGCCTGGGTCGAAACAGGCAACCTGACCGTCGGTGCCACGCACGGCAATGACGGAAACCTCGTGGCTAAACTCTACAAACCCTTCGAGGATCGCAGGCGCGCTGGACATATCCGACAGCGCCTTGGCGGCGTCATCGGGTGTCTTGATGCTGGCCTGTCCCTTGCCATCATAGCCAAAGCGCCGTGTCTTGAGGATCGCAGGCGCGCCGATGGTGGCGAGCGCAGCCTCGAGACTGGCCATATCGGTGATATCCGCAAAGGGCGCCGTTTTGAGGCCAAGCCTTTGCAAGAAGTTCTTCTCCGTCAGGCGGTCCTGGCTGACCCGCAGTGCTTCGCGGCCGGGGCGAATTGGTCGGATCGCCTCCAACGTGTCGAGCGCGGCGGTGGGGATGTTCTCAAACTCATAGGTGATCACATCGACATTGGCAGCAAAAGCTTTGAGCGCGGCCTCGTCTTCATAGGCGGCGGTTGTGATTTGATTGGCAACCTGACCGGCAGGCGGGGCCATACTGGGGTCAAAGATATGGGATTTGAAGCCAAGACGCGCTGCGGCAACCGACAGCATCCGGCCCAATTGACCGCCGCCGAGGATGCCGATGGTTGAGCCTGCGGGCAGGGGGCTAGTCATCGATGGGCTCCTCGGGAATGGAAGCAGAGAGGGCCGCGCGCCAGTCTTCCAGGCGCTGGGCAAGGTCTGCATCTTGATTGGCGAGGATCGCGGCGGCCAGTAGGCCTGCGTTTGCAGCACCTGCGGCACCAATGGCCATGGTGGCAACAGGGAAGCCCTTGGGCATTTGTACGATGGAATACAGGCTGTCGACCCCAGACAAGGCACGGGTTTGAACAGGGACACCAACGACCGGAACGCGTGTTTTGGAGGCTACCATGCCGGGGAGGTGGGCTGCACCGCCAGCGCCGGCGATGATCACCTGCAAGCCACGATCGGCGGCCGACTTGCCATAGTCCCACAGGCGGTCCGGAGTGCGGTGCGCCGAGACGATCTTGGCCTCATAGGGCACATTCAACTCGTCCAGAATGGTGGCGGCTTCCTTCATGGTGGGCCAGTCGGACTGGCTGCCCATGATGATGCCTACTTTTACATCGGCCATACGCGAAAGGCTCCTTTTGGGTGGCAGGTCACCGGGCGACAGAGCGGCGAGTGACGGTCATGAATGCGCGCGCACTATAGTGATGCTGGGCGGTGGCGCAATGGCTTGCGAGCGGTATTCACGCCGACCAGCGCTACAATACCAAAAGCCAAAGGCTCCCGCGCCCATCGCGATGCATGGCATGCACCTTATGGCCTTGGGCATGGCACCCTGCAGCAAGCTGCAGGGTGCGGTCGCGCCAGACAGCGCCGGTGTGCTAATGGCGAACCGACGGATCGTGAGTGCCCGCAGCGCAAACGACCGCAGGTCGGCAGCGCTGCTAGGCCCAACACCTTGTGTGGGCGGGGCATTTGCCCCGGCTGCGCATGGGGGCGGGAGCATGCCCGTGTTTTAAGTGGTAGATCTTTTTAGCAACGCCAAAGCGGTCCATTCTAGACCTTGGGCTTCCAGCTGCAGGCGCGCTGAACAACAGCGATGACCTGCCGCCAAACCCGCTCTTTGTCAGGCGATGATGTCCGGCGTAAGCCGGTCCTCGATCTGTGCGATCACGTCTTTCAGTTGCAACTTCTGCTTTTTCAGGCGGCGAATGGTCAGCTGATCGCTGGTCGCTTTGTCTTCCAGAGCCGTGATTGCTTCATCCAGATCGCGGTGCTGCCTGCGAAAGACCTCCAGTTCGATTTTCAAAACCTCGTCGGTTTTCATCGAAAGATCGTTTTGCGCATTCATTTCGTGACTCGGATACTGTGATTGCTACTTGTCCATTCATAAGGTTTTAACCGGTTTTTCGCTAGGCCTAGAGAGGGATGGCCTTGTGAAATCCGACAAACTGCCCATATTGGTCTGTATCAGGCAGCCGCTTTGGGGTCTGGTGCAAAGACGTCGCTTTGATTTGAAGGACGAGATACGTGTCAAAACTTACCTTGGGCTCTTACCCGCATATGTTGGGGTTTGAGCAATTGGAACGCCTTCTGGAACGCTCTGCCAAATCCGGCAACGAAGGCTACCCCCCGTATAATATCGAACAGACTTCGGATTTCTCTTATCGGATCACACTGGCCGTTGCTGGTTTTGCCGAAGAAGATCTGGCCATCACCATCGAGGATCGCCAACTGGTGATCCGCGGACGCCAAAGCGATGACAGCGAAGGCCGCGTGTTCCTGCACAGGGGCATTGCCGCGCGTCAGTTCCAGCGCATGTTCGTACTGGCAGATGGCGTAGAAGTGGGCGAGGCCGTTATGGAAAACGGCCTGTTGCATGTGGACCTGACCCGGTCCCGCCCGGAAACTGTGGTTCAAACGATCAACATAAAAAAGGGGTAACATCAGATGCAGGCAGAATTCGAAAACGTCACCGGCGTGCAGCGCGTGGTCTATGTCAAAGCCGTAGATGTCGCAGCCCTGCCGCAAGAGGTGCAAGACAGTGCCGAAGGGCGCAGCCAGCTTTATGCGGTGCATGATGACAGCGGCGAACAGCTGGCGTTGGTTGCCGACCGCCGCATGGCTTTTGTGCTGGCGCGTCAAAATGATTGCTCGCCGGTGCCTGTGCACTAACAGGCGCTGAACTACCTGCGCCGTCCCACTTTCGGGGCGTGGCATTCAGGTTGGAACGTAAAAATGTAAGCATACAAAGGCGGGTTTTGACCCGCCTTTTTGGGGTGCCTAGGCTCTGGGCAACAAATGCCAGAACGGGAACTGCCGCATGTCTACCACTGCTTTTGATTTTGACTGGGTCGATGCCTTTACCGACCGTCCCTTTGGCGGCAATGGCTGCGCCGTTGTGCATGGCGGCGCAGATCTGCCCGAGGCCGTTGCCTGCGCCTTTGTGCGTGAGACTTCCCTTGTGGAGTGTACATTTACCGGCCCCTCTGAGCTTGCCGATTTCAATGTGCGTTACTTCCTGGCCAGCCGCGAAATCCCGTTTGCCGGACATCCCACGATTGCCACGGTTGCGGCTCTGCGCAGTCGTGGCCTGGTTCCGGGCAGCCATCTGACGCTGGAAACACAGGCCGGGATCGTGGCGATATACCTCGACGGGGATGAGATCGAAATGACGCAGATCGCGCCTGTCTTTGGCACCATGGCCGACCCAAATCTGGTCGCCGCCGCAGTCTCGCTCCCGGTTGAGGCTATTGTTGGCCCGCCGCAAAAAGTCTCCACCGGGCTGCCGTTCTGCATAACCGTGCTAAAGGATCGCGCCAGCCTGGAAGCCGCTCAGCTGAACCTTGACGCGCTGGAACGTTTGGGCCAATCCATTGGCGTAGAGGGCATTGATATGATGGAACCTTTCCTTGTCAATCTGGAAGGCGCGACAGAGGCAGGTGACACGTTGTCACGGCTGCTGATGGCGCCACCTAGCCCACCAGAGGACCCATTTACGGGGTCCGCGACTGGTGCAATGGCGGCCTATCTCTGGCACCACGGATTGATGCTCAAGGACAGTTTTATCGCAGAACAAGGCCACGGTTTGGGCCGCCCTGGACAGGCACGGGTCACGCGTGTAGGATCATCCGACGCCATAACAGGCGTCAAAGTGGCGGGCCAGGGATTTGTCCTGATGTCCGGTGTCGCTTATTTGCCAAGTGCTCATTGACTATCTCGCCCCATCATCGCGGTGATCTCTTCCAACGAAAACCCAGTCTTCTTGGCCAGGGTGATCAGCGACAGATGAATCAGGGTTTGGGGGGCGAACAGGCGGCGTTTTGACAACCGCAATTTTTGTCACCTGTGTTGTGTGTGCCGAACCTCGGTCTGAGGGGAGGCTCTTACTATGCGGTGCAGGTCATAGGGCTCATGGCCTCGACCGTTGGTTAGGCCCTGTACGGTTGGCGCGATGCGGCAAAGGCGGCTTTGCAGCGTCCCTAACGGGCGCGTGCCTCTATCGAGCGGCCCAAATCGAGGATTTTCCGACCTTCTCCAGCAGGAAATCCATGAACACCCGCACTTTGGCCGACAGGACATTGGCCTTGGGGTAGACCAGCCACAGGGCCGTATCCTGGGAGGCGCGGTAGTCCGGCAGAACGTGGATCAGGCGGCCCTCACTCAGGTCCTGATGCACGCTCCAGCGCGAGTTCACCGAAATGCCGGCCCCGGCTACGGTGGCCAGTTTCTGGCTGAGACCGTCGTCAAAGATCAGATTGCACGCCGCAGCACGTGGGTCAAATGGCGCGATGTGCCCGTCCGTTCCAAACAGCGGCCTGCGTGCTAAGGATTTGAACGCAATGAGCGTGTGATCCATCAGGTCGCCGGCTGTACTGGGTGAGCCATGCTGTGCCAGATAATCAGGGGACGCACAGAGGATCCGTTCATCATCTGCCAGCTTACGCCCTTTGAGACTGGTATCCTCCAGCGGCATATTGCGCAGTGCCAGATCAAAGCTGCCCTCGATCAAATCATAGGCCGTATCGGACAGTCGCAAATCCAGGGTGACGTTGGGGTGGTCCCGCAGGAACTCGGGCAGGATGGGGGCGATGTAGAGCTGGGCAAAGGTGCTGGGCGCGGTAAAGCGCAACGTGCCCGTAGCCTGCGGTTGTCCAAGTCCAAGGGCTGCGCGTCCAGAGTCTTCCTGCGCCAGCATTTCGCGGGCAAAGGGCAGAAATTCCGCGCCTTCTTGGGATAGGGAAACCTTGCGCGTGGACCGATGCAGCAGATCCGCGCCGAGCTTATGTTCCAACTTCGCAAGCCGCGCGCTGGCCACCGCTGGCGCCATGCCCAATTGCCGACCGGCGGCGCTGATGTTTAACTTGTCTGCGGCCAAAACAAACAGGCGAAGGCTGTCAGTGTCCATATATTATATCCAAAATACGAATTATCCATCGCTAAATTGGGCATTTTTATTCGAAATTCAATGAATAGATTACTTGCAGACGAGCAGGCGACCATTTGCAGGGGCCTCAAGACGCCCATTCAGGAGAGTGTCATGACCAAGACGATTTTGATAACCGGATCCACCGATGGGATCGGCCTGCTGACGGCCAAGACGCTTGCGGCGCAGGGGCATCACATCCTGCTGCACGGGCGTAGCCCCGCGAAACTGGAGGCCGCAGTGGCCGAGGTCGGCGGTGATAGCGAGCCGTTCTTGGCGGATATGTCGCGGATGGCCGATGTGGTTGATCTGGCAGACGGCGTGGCGGCGCGCGCTGCCGGGTTGGATGTGGTGATCAACAATGCAGGTATTTACGAGACGCCCGAACCCCGCATGCCTGACGGGCATGACATCCGGTTCATGGTCAACACATTTGCCCCCTTTGTGCTGACACAGCGTTTGATGCCGATCCTGCCCCAAGAGGGTCGCGTTGTGAATGTCTCCTCTGCCGCGCAGGCGCCAGTGGATCTGGATGCGCTGGCTGGAACGGGGACGCTCGGCAGTTTTCCAGCTTACGCCCAAAGCAAACTGGCGCTGATGATCTGGACGCAAGAGTTGGCCAAAGAACATCCCAACGGACCCGTTGTTGTCTCGGTCAATCCGGGCTCATTGCTGGCGTCCAAGATGGTCAAGGATGGCTTTGGTGTTGCCGGCAATGATCTGGCTATCGGAGCGGATATCCTGGCACGCGCCGCTTTGGGTCCGAGTTTTGCCGATGCGTCGGGACAGTATTTCGACAATGACGCAGGCCAGTTTGCACCACCCCATGTTGCAGCCCAAAACCCCGACCATGTGGCCGAGGTGATGGATGTCATGAAACGCACCATAGCCACGCTGATGTAAGGCCGGCCAACCCCAAACAGAAAACCAACCCTCTCCAGCCTGTGGCTGCGCTTGGACCCATTCGGTCCGAGTGGTGAGGGATATTGTCAAAGGAGATAAAGACATGAAAGCAATGACACTTACGCAATACGGGCCAGAGGCAGCATTTCAACCCGTGGATCTGGATCGCCCTATTGTCACACCGGGTCATGTGGTGTTGCGGGTGGTCGCGACCAGTGTGAACACGGTCGATACGATGATCAAAACCATGGGCAAGGACCTGCCCTTGTCGCCCGATCTGCCTGCGGTTCTGGGGATGGATTTTGCCGGAATCATCGAAGAGGTCGGCCCCGGTGTGAGCGGCTTCTCTGTCGGGGATGAGGTCTATGGCTGTGCAGGCGGGCTTGCCGATCTGCAAGGCGCGCTGGCGGAATACATGCTGGCGGATGCGCGTTTGATTGCACTGAAACCAAAATCCTTGACCATGCGCGAAGCCGCTGCGCTACCGTTGGTTGGGATCACCGCATTCGAAGGCTTGCAACGTGCGAATGTGGCCGCGGGGCAAAAAGTTCTGGTCCAAGGTGGGGCAGGCGGCGTTGGTCATGTTGCGGTGCAACTGGCCCAAGACCTGGGCGCGGACGTCTTCACAACCGCGTCTGGCGCACCGCAGCATGAAATCCTGCGCGGCTATGGCGCGACGCCAATTGATTACCGTGTGGAGCAGGTCGCCGATTATGTCGCCAAACACACCGGCGGCGCGGGGTTTGATGTGGTGTTTGATTCCGTCGGCGGTGCCAATGTGGCCAAGTCTTTTGAGGCTGCCGCGTTGAACGGTCATGTGGCCACAACGGTGGCAATGGTGGAGCTGGATCTGACCCTGGCCCATATGAAGGGTCTATCACTGCATGTGGTCTTTATGCTGATCCCGATGCTACACGATGCCCACCGTGCCACACATGGTGCCATCTTGGCTAAACTGGCCGAAATCGCAGATCGCGGCGCGTTGAAACCCTTGCTCGACAGTCATGAGTTTGCTCTGGACGAGGTTGGTGCGGCCTATGAACGTCTGATGGGCGGCGGTGCGATGGGTAAGGTCGTGATCAGCGTCTGATCCAAACAGCATGAAACACCAAGCAAATGGCGGGCCTATGGCCCGCCATTTGTGTTTTGCCGGAGCATGCGCAATGCGTTCGGTTGGTCAAAAGAAAACGCCCCACCCAATGGGTGGAGCGTTCAATCTGTTAGACACTGAAGCCGAAGCTTAGCCTTTGATCAGGCCCATGCTTTCGAGCTTCAGGATCACCTGATGGGCGCAATTGTCCACATCTGTGCCTTCAGTCTCAACACGCAGTTCGGGGCTTTCTGGAACGTCATAGGGGTCCGAGATGCCGGTGAACTCTTTGATCTTGCCTTCACGCGCCAGCTTGTAGAGGCCCTTGCGGTCGCGGCGTTCGCATTCCTCGATCGAGGTTGCAACGTGCACTTCGACAAACGCACCATACTGTTCGATGCCCTGACGGACCTGACGGCGGGTGGTTGCATAAGGTGCAATCGGTGCACAGATCGCGATACCACCGTTTTTGGTGATCTCGGATGCGACATAGCCGATACGCTGGATGTTGAGGTCGCGGTGCTCTTTGGAGAAGCCCAGCTCGCTCGACAGGTTCTTACGCACGATGTCACCATCAAGCAGGGTCACCGGACGGCCACCCATCTCCATCAGCTTGACCATCAAAGCGTTTGCAATGGTGGATTTGCCTGAACCAGAGAAGCCAGTGAAGAAGACGGTGAAACCTTGGTCCGCACGTGGCGGTTTGGTCCGACGCAGCTCTTTCACAACTTCCGGGAAGGAGAACCATTCCGGGATTTCCAGGCCTTCCGCCAGACGGCGGCGCAGCTCGGTGCCCGAGATGTTCAGGATGGTGATGTCATCCTTGTCTTCGATCTCGTCGATGGCCTCATATTGGGCACGTTCCGCAACCCAGACCATATGTTTGAACGGCACCATTTCGATGCCCATTTCTTCTTGGTGTTCTTTGAAGAGATCCTGGGCGTCGTAGGGGCCGTAGAAATCTTCGCCCTGGCTGTTTTTGCCGGGGCCCGCGTGGTCGCGGCCAACGATGAAATGGGTCAGCCCGTGGTTTTTACGGATCAGACCGTGCCAAACGGCTTCACGAGGGCCAGCCATACGCATCGCCAGCGGCAGCAGCGACATGGAGGTGGTGGCTGCTGGATATTTGTCCAGAACCGCCTCGTAGCAGCGGACGCGGGTGAAGTGGTCCACGTCGCCAGGCTTGGTCATGCCAACAACCGGGTGGATCAGCAGGTTTGCCTCAGACTCGCGCGCGGCGCGGAACGTCAGCTCCTGGTGGGCACGGTGCAGCGGGTTGCGTGTTTGGAACGCAACGATCTTGCGCCAGCCCAGCTTGCGGAAGTAAGCGCGCAGCTCGTTTGGCGTATCACGACGGGCACGGAAATCGTAGTGCACCGGCTGTTGGATACCGGTGACAGGGCCACCGAGGTAGATTTTACCAGTCTGATTGTGCAGGTAGTCCACTGCCGGGTGGGCAATGTCATCTGCGCCAAAGACTTTTTCAGCTTCGACCGATTTGTTCGGCTCCCAGCTGTCTGTGACGGTCATGGTCGCAAGGATCACACCTTCCTGGTCACGCAGGGCAATATCTTCGCCAATTTCCAGCGATTGCGCGAAATCTTCTGAGACGTCCAGAGTAATCGGCATGGGCCACAAGGAGCCGTCCGCCAGACGCATGTTCTCAACAACACCATTATAGTCAGCTTCGCCAAGGAAGCCTTTGAGCGGGTTGAACCCGCCATTCATCAAAAGTTCAAGGTCACAAATCTGGCGCGGGCTAAGGTCATGGCTTTTGAGGCTTGCGGCCTCAACCTTTAGCTTTTGCGCGGACTCATACGATACATATAGCTCCGGAATGGGAGCCAAGTTACTCAATGTGGACATGCGAATTCTCTCATCGTTCTCGCAGAATTGGTCAAGGTAGGAGCCTTTTCCAATTGGGGGCATACAGGTAACAGGACGTTGATGTCCACCACACCAATGTAAAAAGGACAAGATGTGCTTCTGCTTGCTCATCTAGACCCGTGTTCGGCCTTTTTGATGAGCTTTAGGACGAGATTATGGGTTTTTTGCGAAATTCGGGTGGAATGTGTTTGTAAATCGCATATTACCGCCTGTTTTTCGGTCGGTCGCGTAACGATTGCGTGAAATTACCCCATTTGCGGTAGTTCGCCGCGTAAATATGAGGCGCTTTCTAACGGCCAGGCCCGCACCGGCAGCGACACTCCCCGCAGCTCGAACGTGCGCAGTTCTTTGCCGGCCAGTGTAACATTCGCCGCGCGCAGCAGGCTTTCGGACACTAACAGCTCGACACGCAGCTCTTTGCACATGGCTTCCAGTCGGCTTGCGGCGTTGACGGTCCCGCCGATGATTGTACGTGGTGCAGCGGCTCCGCTGCCGATTTCCCCAACAACCACCTGACCAAGATGAAGACCCATGCCAATTCTGACCGCTGTGTCACCGGCCGCTTCCAGGCTCTCATTGAAGGTTTTTAGGGCTTCAGAAATTCCACAGGCCGCCGTTAGGGCCGCCCGCGCAGACGAGCGGGGATCTGGGGTTTCAAACACCGCCAACAGACCGTCCCCCATGTATTTGTCCACATTCCCGCCGGCTTTGGTGATTTGCGGCACAATGGCATCAAAAAAACGGTTCAACAGGAAGACAACGTCATAAGGCAGCAGGCCAGCAGTGCGTTGGGTAAAGCCACGCATGTCCAGAAACAGAATTGCGATCTGACGTTCTTCGCCCTGGCTTGCATGTGCACGATGCCGCCCGCCTTTGGGGCGAAAAACCCGGTAGGCTGTGACAGGTTGGTCGGGCCGGATCTGGCAGGCCAGGCGCATATTGGGTGATGCCTTGACCGCCTGCAGTGACCGGGCCTCTGCCAGCGATGGGGGCGGCAAGGTCTCAGCACCTTCTTCGATGACCACACGGCAGGTGGTGCAGCGCCCTTTGCCACCACAAAGCGCGGTGTGGGGCACGCCGTGGGTTTGCGACATCTCTAACAGGGTCATACCGCGATCCCCGTCCACGATGGGGCCGCCGACATAATTGATCTTTACCGCGCGGCGGCGACGCATCAGGCGACGTAGAACATAGAGTGCTGCAAGCGCGCCCAACAGGATCCAGTAGGACTGCACGCTGCCGTCCATCAACTGCACCAGAAAACCACGCGCCTCTCCATCGGGCCAATTGAAATCGGCGCGCATTTCTGCGGCAAACCCGTCCTCATAGGCAAGATCGGCCAGACGGCGTCCTTCGACCAAAAAACCAGTCAGCGCGAAGAACGGCACAAAAACAGCGACCCCGATCGCATAGGGAATGATCGCCCGCCACCAGTTCGCGAGGCGCAGCCAGTGATGCAGACCAATGCAGCCGTGCACCCAGACAACCAGCAACAGCGCAGATTGATACCAAGCGGACTGGCTGCCCCAGATCAGCAAGATCATATAGCCGTATTCGTCATCCACGCCAAAGATCTCATGCGCGAAGCGGGTGAAGACAATATGGCCCAGCAATTGCAGTGGAATAACAAGCCCAAGGATAACCTGAAGCCACTGATGGGTCGGCATGCGTAACGTGCGGCGTTGCACCAGCCCATAAAAGGCCAGGCCCGCGTGCCCCAGAAGCGCCAGACCCAGGGCAATGGACCCAGGCAGGCTGCGCGTCACAACAGTGCGCGCATCCTGCATTGCATCCATCCATTCAAAGGATATCAGCCCCAAGCCCAGATTTACGAAATGCAGGAAGGAATAGAATAAAAGGATCAACCCGGTGATGATCCGCCACTTGGTAACCTGGTCACCGTGCCACAGCTGTTTTGCCAAATGCCCCTCCGCTCGCGTTTGTTCTATAACTGTGGCGCTGGGCGGCGGGGGTCAAGTCACTTTGCGTTCCGAGGCTGCGATGGTTTGAAACTTACAAAAGGGCTATGGGTGTATGGCTGCCCGTTTCGGTGGCACACAAACGCGCCACCGATGTGGTTAGTATTTTATGATGGGATCAAAAGGTAGCTCAACGCTGAGGATCCCGCAGACAATTCCCGCTGGGCCGCGCTGCACAGATCACCATTGCGCTCGAGGTAAGCTTCACGATGGGCTCTTGATGCCTGCAGGATCTCTTGGCGTCGTCCGATGGCAGAGAACGATCCACGTCCCAAGGCATTGCGACGCTCATTCAGCTCCAGGTCCAGGCTCACGTTTTTGGACAATCCTGGGCATTGATTGTGAATATTGCTGGCAAGAGACGAGGTTTGATAAAACGCGACAACCGGCATGTTCAACAGTTGCTGGTGGCGTGGGTCCGAAGTCGCGGCACTTTGCCAGACCTGCGTGGAGCTGTTTGGTGTGACACAGGCGGAAAGTAAGGAAACAATGGCAACTGACGCAGAAACGGTCAGGGTTCTATGTAAATTCATGGTTCTATCCAGTGCGTTAAAAAACTCAGTTCTGGGTGGAACATGAATGAGCGAAAATTTTGGCAAGAATACTGCCATAAGATGAACGATGCGGTTTTTAACTCACATTGAACCAAAGGCGGCGATGACAATACCCGCCGCCTTTGGCAATTTGGGTCAGTCTTCCTGCTCAGCCAGGAAACGTTCGGCGTCCAGCGCGGCCATGCAACCCATACCGGCCGAGGTCACGGCCTGGCGGTATTTGTGATCCGTCAGGTCGCCAGCCGCAAAAATGCCGGGCACCGAGGTCTCGGTTGTGCCGGGTTTGACCGAGACGTAACCGCCGTTGTGCAGCTCCAACACGTCTTTGACCAGCTCGGTCGCCGGGGCGTGACCGATGGCAACAAAGACACCTTTGCACGGCACGTCGTTGATTTCGCCGGTCTTGACGTTCTTGACCTTTACGCCTTCGACGCCCAGTGGCGTGTCGGTGCCGTAGACCTCATCCAGTTCGTGGAACCACAGGGTTTCGATCTTTTCGTTTTTCATCAGGCGGTCTTGCAGGATTTTTTCGGCGCGCAGCTCGTCGCGGCGGTGGATCAGCGTAACCTTGGAGGCGAAGTTGGTCAGGAACAGCGCTTCTTCGACAGCGGTGTTGCCGCCGCCGATCACGACAATTTCTTGGCCGCGATAGAAGAAACCATCACAGGTCGCACAGGCAGAGACGCCGAAGCCTTTGAATTTCTCTTCGGTCTCAAGACCCAGCCATTTGGCGCGCGCGCCAGTCGCCAGGATGACTGCTTCCGCGGTGTAGGTTGTGCCGCTGTCGCCGGTGGCCACAAAGGGGCGCACGGTTGTGTCGAGGTTGGTGATCAGGTCACCCACAATGTCACAGCCCATCGCAGCCGCATGTTCCTGCATTTTGACCATCAGGTCGGGGCCCTGGACCTCGGTAAAGCCAGGGTAGTTTTCCACTTCGGTTGTTGTGGTCAACTGGCCGCCTGGCTCCATGCCCTGAACCAGTACCGGTTCCAGCATCGCACGGGCGGCATATACCCCCGCGGTATAGCCCGCAGGACCGGAGCCGATGATCAAAACCTTGGTGTGGCGCGTCTCAGACATATGAATTCCTCAAGTAGCAAAACGGGCTTGCCGTCCAGTTGCGTTGCATATAGCTGCCGCATGCGGTTGCTTAAACCCCTTAGAATGCGCAAAGACCAACATCCTATCATTGACAGATTGCCGGTATTTTTGTTCTTGCTTTGACGAAAGAAGAATAATGCTGCGCGGCTGTGAAACAATATTGCGCAAATAAGCTGGGTTGCTATAACAAACCTGATTTTACGGGAGCATGATAATGGTCACTACGCGACTGGATCCGATTGATCGTATGATTTTGTCGGAGTTGCAGGCCGATGGGCGCATGACCAATGTGGAATTGGCAAAGCGTGTTGGCATTTCTGCGCCACCTTGTCTGCGTCGTGTGCGCGCGTTGGAAGAGGCCGGGTTGATCCGCGGCTACCATGCCGACGTGAACGCGCGCGAACTGGGATTCGAAGTGCAGGTTTTTGCAATGGTCGGGCTGGAAAGCCAGGCCGAGCATGAATTGAGCGCGTTTGAACAGCAGTGCCGCAACTGGCCGTTGGTGCGTGAGTGTCACATGCTGAACGGTGAGGTGGATTTTATCCTGAAATGCGTGTCGCCGGACCTGTCGACCTTTCAAAGCTTTCTGACCGGGCAATTGCTCACCACGCCAAATGTCGCCAGCGTCAAAACGTCTTTGGTCATTCGCGGTGCGAAAGATGAACCGGGCGTCCCATTTGAAACGCTGGAAGAGCGTTTGGCGCGCGAGGCATAAAGACTGGAGGAGCATCACTTGGTGCGCGTCTTCCAATCGCTGCAGGTGGCAGCACCAAAAAACCGGGGCTTGTTGACCCCGGTTTTGTTTGTTCAATGACCTGTGATGTTTGGCAGCCGACCAACTTGAGATTGCTGCTATCAGACCATCGACGGCGGCATGTTGCTCTTGGCATCCGGCATTTCCATACGGGGATGACACAAGGGGCCAAAATCCGCAGCCGTCTCAATATGGGTGAACAGGTTCAGATAGAGCGTTCTAATCGCATGGCTGACCAGTTTCAGCGCGTCTGGTCCGGGGTGATAAGTCTCAAACGGAAGACCGCCGACCCGAATGACGCAATGCTGAGGCAGGCAAAGATGGTACATTTCGACAGGCGTCGGAGGCGCCGTTTCAACGATGTTCATCCCATCCAGGAATTCGCCCACCGGGGTTAGCAGCCCCTCGGTGGTTTCGTCTCCGCGCAGGTGAGCAGGGGTGCGCATGAGACGGGCGGCCGGACCTGCGACAACGCAGGCGGCGGGTTTTGCAAGCCCGAGGCTGTCGGGCATAAAGCTGATCAATTGCTGACGTTCGCCGCGCGCATTGGGGCGCGTCGGCAGAATTGTCGTACACCCTTTCCAAATCAGCGGCTGCGGTTCTCCGTCGATGTTCATGACCTCATCCCCAGGCAGGAGGTCTTCGACAGCGATCGGCCCATGGGTCGTATCCAGCAAAGATCCGCGACAAAAGGCGGTGAACGCCTGTTCGAACAGCGGCATCGCGGGCGCCGTATGGCGGGTCTCGGCGATGTTGCCGTTGGGCAGAAGGCTCATCACGTCATAACGCCGCAGCTGCGGTTTCGTCGCGCCACGCATTGATGCCGGGTCCTGCAGCAGGGCCTGGGATTCAACTAAGTTTGCCGCTGCGCGTTGCAGCGAGTAAGGAATGGTCATCTAAAACGACCCTTTTTGTTTGCACCACGCAAAAGCAGCCAGTGTTGTACACGTCCCCATCCCAGCCATGGCAGAAGGCCAGCGGGAAGCATGGGACCTGTACAAGTTACACAACCGTGAGGGTCGGTTCTGCAACATGGACTGCGATGTCCTGCTTGGCTCCGATTTGCAATCGACGTTAGGCGAAATCTCCTAACGAATGGTCATCATCCGAATTTTGCCGGCTCAGACGGGGAGGTCGTCTGGTGCTGTGGCGTCTGCACGGGAAAGCATCTCTTTCGCGCAGAGGTCGATTTCATTGAAATCGGCACTTAACAATTCGCATCATGCACTTTTGCGTTGCGGAGCAAGGTCTTGGTTTCGTGGAGCTGAAGTACCGCGTGTTGAACCGCGTGCAATTACAAGAGGGGCTTTGTGCGCGCGGGCAATGGCTATCACGGATTTCAAAAAACGGCTTTTCATGTCTTCTCCTTAGTCAACTCATCACACAAACAGGGTATTAAAGGGTTATTGTTGTTTACCTTATGGGCGGGGTTTGTGCCTGCATTGTGGCGTGGCAGAGGAAATAGCGAGGTGGCGTAAATCTTACGGCCATTTTGCCACCTTTGTTTTACTCTTTTGATTTTCTGCAATAAAATAGTATTTGCGCTAACTTTAAGGGCGCAATTTCTACGTCAAATGAGGCTGAAACAGGTCCGTTAACGTTCTGTTCGCGAAAATGTCGCCAAATTTCATTAAGTTTTACGTTGCGGCATGCGCGTAGCGTCGCAATGTAATGTGATCGTCAAAGGCGAATGCAGGAAATTAATCTACCGTAATCGACTTCGCTCGCGTGGGTCGTGCGGCGATAGGAATAAAACCGCGCCGCGTCTTGATAAGTGCAGTGGCCTGTCCATGCGGCGGAGGCAATTCCGGCTGCGTTCAATTTTGACAGCCCCAGTCCGGGAAGGTCGAACATATACCGATCGCCTTTTCCGGCTTGGAAGAAATGGCTGTTGCCGGGGCTTTGAGACATGAAGCTGTCAAAAAACTCGGGACCCACTTCATAAGCGGCTTGTGAAATGCTGGGACCGATGACGGCGCGGATCTTGTCGCGGCGGGCACCGATGTCCACCATCGCGTCAATGGTGGCTTCCAAAACGCCATCCAAGGTGCCGCGCCAGCCCGCATGGGCCGCTCCAACCACACCGGCGTCGGGTTCCGAGAAAAGAACCGGCTGGCAATCCGCTGTCAGAATGCCCAGTACAAGCCCCGGGACATTGGTCACCATCCCATCGGCGCGGGGGCGGTCCTCGCCTGATTGGGGTTCGACAATTGTGGTAACGGTTGGCGAATGCACTTGATGAATGCCGATCAAGGCGTCCTCAGACGCGCCCATCGCCTCGGCCACGCGTGCGCGGTTGAGGGTCACAGCCTCGCGCTGATCGCTGGAGCCCAGGCCACAGTTCAACCCGTCGAAAATACCAGATGACGCACCGCCTTTGCGGGTGAAGAAGCCATGGGTCACAGGCGACAGCAAGTCCGAGGTCAGAATTTCCAGCGTCATACGTCCAATCCGGGTGGGGGTGTCAGCGCCTTGGGGAACAGTCCCATGACCTTGAACAGATTTCCCATTTCCTGCGGGTGCGTCAACCGTCGATGTGCGGCAATCAAGTTTTCCAGTGCGTCACCGCTGAGGGCGGCGGCCAAACTTTGCGCGCGGTTTGTGATGCCGAGCCGTTCGAGAAAGATCCCCTGTGGCGTGATCCGGGAAAAGGCGCAGTTGGCAGCCGCCGCCGCAACCGTCAGCGCCTCAAAATCCACATGGGTGGTGAGATCCGCCGCGCCGGGGTCTTGCAATGGGTCTGTCGGCGCATGGGCCCGCAGCGCTTGCAAAGTATCCCCAAGGGAGCGCCAATCGCCATAGTCAATCACTAGCGCCGCACCGCCATGGGTCGCAATCCGGGTGCAGACTTCCGTCATAATGGGATGCGCCGTGGTGCAAATCTCGACCAGGTCGCCGACTTTGGTGTCGTCCAGCCGGTGATCCAATGCGGGTTGCGGCGTGGGCTCGGCCAGACCAAAAGACAGGGCCCCGTCCGTGAGGCCGACGCGTTTCTCAGCCCAGCCCATGTCCTGGCGGATAAACTGGCGCACAGGCAGCGCGTCAAAGAATTCATTGGCCACCAAAAATAGTGGTTGCTGCGGCAGGTCTGCGACGTGATCGCTCCATGTCACCGGGTAATCGGCCAGGGCGTCTTTCTGCGCGGCACGCAGGGTAGGGGAGGCCTCGATCAGGTGGAGTTGAAGGGCGGCGTGAAACCCCGGAACACCGCGGGTGGCGCGCAGGACATCCCCCATCAAGGTGCCGCGACCGGGGCCAAGCTCGGCCAGTGAAAAGGGGGCAGGGGAGTCCTGGTCCATCCAAGCCTGCGCCAGTGACAGGCCGATCAATTCGCCAAACATCTGGGAAATCTCGGGCGCTGTGATGAAATCCCCCTGTGCGCCCAGGGGATCGCGGGTGGTGTAGTAGCCAAATTCCGGATGCAGCAAACAGTCCGCCATGTAATCGGCGATGGACAAAGGGCCGTCGGTGATGATCCGGGATTTCAGGTGGTCCAACAGGCTCATGCGCGCGCCTCTTTGCTGTGAACACTACGGGCGCGCAGCACAAAATAGACGCCAAGCGCGATCATCGGCAAAGACAGCGCCTGTCCTTGAGTGAGGCCATACCCGTTAATATGCCACGCCAGCCCCAATGGGTTGCCAAGGGAGACGAATTGGAAATCGGGCTGGCGGAAGAATTCCACCAGAAACCTTGCGCAGCCATATCCCGCGAGAAACACGCCAACCACCAGCCCGGGGCGCAGGAACGCATGGCGCCGGTAGACAAGGAACAGAATGAGTGCACCAAGGACGAGACCTTCCAAGGCGGCCTCATACAGCTGGCTGGGATGGCGCGCGCAGATGTCGCCCACCGCTTGGCCGCAGTTTTGCGCGGCGCGTCCCGGAAAAGCGACGCCCCAGGGCAGGGTGGTCGCCCGCCCCCAAAGCTCGGCATTGATGAAATTCGCAAGCCGCCCCAGCATCAGACCCGGAGCCACGGTATGGGCCACCAGATCCGCCATCTGTATTTTGGGAATATTGTTCAGTGTCGCATAGACCCAAGAGGCGACAACAACACCCAGCAATCCACCATGAAACGCCATGCCGCCCTGCCAAATCAGCAAGATCTCCATCGGGTTCGCCAAATAATAGGCCGGTTGATAAAACAGCACGAACCCCAACCGTCCGCCCAGAACCACGCCAAGGATGATCCAGGTGATCAGATCCTCCACCTGTTTCGGCTGCATCGGCGCAGTCTGACCTGGCCACAGCGCTGGGCGTGTCACGGCCATAACAGCCAGCCTCCAGGCAATCAGGATACCGGCGATATAGGCCAGGGCATACCAACGCAGGGCGAATGACGCGCCGCCGATAGAGATGGAGAAGATCTCGGGCGAAATTTCGGGAAATGGGATCAAAGCGTGCATATTGGGTGAATGCCTTTGCAACAGGTCCAAAGTCAACGGCTTGCCGTTGGCGATTTGCTTGCCCATATAGGGGGTAAGCTTCACACGGAGAAGACATATGCAGACTCGCAATAAGATCCTGGACGATATTTCGCAGCTGATGACCAACGCCATGGGCGTGGCGCAGGGTGCGCGCGACGAGGCAGAGACCGCCGCCAAAAGCCTGGTGGACCGCTGGTTGGCCGACCGCGACTTTGTTACACGCGAAGAATTCGATGCGGTACGGGCCATGGCCCAGAAGGCGCGCGAAGAAAATGAAGCGTTGAAAACACGTTTGACGGCGATCGAAGAAAAGCTGAACGGCTAAGGCTCCTTCCGTCGATCTGACATTGCATCGCGTGCGATGTGTGGCGCGTCCTTTTTGGGCGCGCGCTTTTTTGTGGCTGACTGTGGGGTCCGTTTCCCCATTGTGATCCCGCCGACACATGTTGTGACATGTGTTGATCCACCGAAATGTTTGGCCTTCTCATCCTGCGACGTGCGGGTTTAAAGGGGGGAGAAACCAACCCAATTCGGGAATTGTTGATGTTCGGGCTTGCCGCTCACCACTGATCCCTTGCTTTCTTTGCAAGGTCTCACCTGTCACCGCTGGGCGCTCTTGTGTCCGGGCGCTGTGGCGTTGTGGTTTGACACAGGCACTTACAATGAACATCTCAAAAAACGAACAGCGCGTGTTGCACGCGTTGGCCCAAGGCGGCCAGATCCGATATCTACGCTCATCCAATGGCCGTGTGGTCGAGGTCACCTGCTTTACCCGTGACGGTATGGTTTTGACCAATTGTACCTTGGAGGTCTTTGGCAAGCTCAGACGGAAACGGCTGATCGAATCCAAAAACTCGAACCCTTATCGGATCTCTGAACGTGGGCGACGCTCTGTGCGCGCGCAATTGGACAACCGCTGAGGATACATCTGGCTTCGGGGGTGGGCGCGGGCTCACCCCGACTTGCTCTTACGGGTCATTGATGCTGGCGTTTCGCAGCCCACCGCTCTGTTTGCGGTGGATTTTCGCTCCATAGGGCGTGGGGCGATATTTTGCGCGCTTCCACAGATCATCCACAACTTATTGTCGTTATCCCCAAATAAAGGGTTGCCAGATCCTTTCTGCATCTTCACCATATTTTGTAGGGAGGCGGCATTCTGCCCCTTTCTATTGAGCAGAAAACTAACCGTTGGGGTGCTGCCACGCCCGATTGTTAGAAGCGAAAGAGGTGGACCCATGTCCCTTTCCGAGCAACAACTCTTCGAAGATTCCCATCCAATTGATATTGTCGAACACCTGGCGTCACATCATGAGTGGGATTTCGACCGGATTGCCGATGATCAGATCGCTATGGCCGTTGAAGGCCAATGGCGGACCTATTCATTGACACTGGCCTGGTCGGATTACGAAGAAACCCTGCGTATGGTCTGCAGTTTTGAGATGGACCCGCCCCAGGACAAATTGTCGGGGCTTTATGAACTGATCAACAAGATGAACGATCAGTGCTGGACCGGTGCATTTACCTATTGGCCGGACCACAAACTGATGCTGTATCGCTATGGCTTGCTGCTGAGCGGCGGCCAGACGGTGACCCCCCAACAGATCGACAGTCTGATGAATATGGCTGTGGCCAATTGCGAGCGCTACTATCCTGCGATCCAGCTGAATGTCTGGGGCGAGCGAAAGCCCGAGGACGCGATGCAAGTCGCCATTGCAGAGGCCTACGGCCGGGCGTAATGATTTGTCCCAAACCAAACGACTGATGGAGAGGGGTAACCATGGATATGACAGAATTCGCGGCCCGCGGGCTAGTGCTGTTGGGTTGCGGCAAGATGGGATCCGCCATGCTTGCCGGGTGGTTGGACAGCGGGCTGCCGGAAAATGCGGTCTGGGTCGCTGACCCACTCCCTTCTGACTGGGTTAAAGGCACCGGCGTCCACGTGAATGCGGCGTTGCCTAAGAAACCCTCGATTGTGTTGATCGCCGTAAAACCACAGATGATGGAAGAAACGCTGCCCGTGCTGAAAATGTATGGCGGTGGCGGGACATTGTTTATTTCCGTCGCTGCGGGCACTTCCCTGGCGACCCTGGCTGATGTTTTGGGCGAACAAACTCCCATCGTGCGGGCCATGCCAAACACACCGGCTGCCATCGCAAAAGGGATCACAGCCGTGGTTGGCAATGCGCATTGCAGCGCGGATGACGTTGTTCAGGCAGAGATTTTGCTGACCGCTGTAGGTCAGGTTGTGCGTCTCGATGCAGAAGACCAGATGGACGCGGTGACCGCCGTATCAGGATCAGGCCCAGCCTATGTGTTCCATCTTATAGAAACGCTTGCGGCCGGCGGCGTGGCGCAGGGGCTTCCCGAGGCCTTGGCCCTGCAATTGGCAAAAGCAACCGTCGCAGGCGGTGGCGCGCTGGCTGAGGCGGTTGAAGCAAGCCCAGGCCAGTTGCGTGAGAATGTGACCAGTCCTAATGGGACGACGCAGGCCGCTCTGGAGGTCTTGATGAACGAAGTAGACGGCTTCCCACCGTTGTTGAAACGCGCGGTTGCAGCTGCAACTGAACGGTCCAAGGAGCTTTCCCGTGGCTGATGTTTCCTTTGATGACTTTATGAAAGTGGATGTGCGCACCGGTTGCGTGGTGCGCGCAGAGGCCTACCCCGAGGCGCTCAAACCGGCGATCAAGATGTGGATCGATTTCGGCGATGAGATTGGCGAGAAAAAGACCTCAGCCCAAGTCACGGCGCATTACGATCCTGACAGTCTGGTGGGCAAGCAGGTGCTTGCCGTGGTGAACTTTCCCCCCCGTCAAATCGGCAAGTTCATGTCCGAGGTGCTGGTGCTGGGCCTGCCGGATGAAAACGGTGAGATTGTGCTGATCGGCCCGGACGGTGACGTCGAAGTGGATGTCCCCCTGGGCGGGAGATTGCATTGACCAAGGTTCTGATCGCACGCCGCATGACTGCGGATGTGGAGGCGCGCGCAAAGGAAGAATTCGACGCCGCTATCCGCATGGAGACCGCGCCGATGTCCAAGGGCGAAATGGTCGCGGCCTTGTGTGACTATGACGTGGTCATGATATCGCTGGGCGATCATTTCACGGCCGAGGTCTTTGCCGAGGCTGGACACGTAGTGCGCTGCAAACTGCTGGCGAATGTTGGCGTTGGCTTCAACCATATCGATGTCGCGGCAGCCACAGCCGCTGGCGTGGCGGTCACCAACACGCCCGGCGCGGTTACCGATGCTACGGCGGACATCGGGCTGACCTTGATGCTGATGACAGCGCGTCGCGCTGGCGAGGGGGAGCGTGCTGTGAGGGCCGGAGCATGGGAGGGCTGGCACCCGGTGCAATTCTTGGGCACCCATATGAGCGGACGACACGTCGGCATTCTGGGCATGGGCCGCATCGGTCAAGCAATTGCACGGCGCTGTCATTTCGGTTTTGGCATGGTGGTGTCTTATGTGGCACGCAGCGACAAAGAATTGAGCTTTCCAGCAACGCGCTGCGCAGACGTTCAGTCCTTGGCAGCTTCCGTGGACTTCTTGGTAGTGGCGGTACCCGGCGGTTCTGAAACCCAGCATCTGGTCGACGCGGATGTGTTTGAGAGCATGAAAAGCAGCGGCTTTCTGATCAACATCGCGCGCGGCGAAGTTGTCGATGAGGCCGCGTTGATCCATGCGTTGGAGACCAAACAGATCGCAGGTGCAGGACTCGACGTCTACGAGTTTGAACCAAAAGTACCCGAAGCCTTGTCGTGTAGGGAAAACGTAACCCTGTTGCCGCATCTTGGCACGGCGGCAGAGGATGTGCGCAGTGATATGGGGCAAATGGCGCTGGACAACGTCGCGGCCTTTATCAACGGGCAAACATTGCCAAACAGCGTGTCGTGATCAATTGACACGGTGAAGGCAGATGCTCCCGCCCGTCGCAGACGCGCAAATGCGCATCACTTCCCGTTGGGCATGGCAGCGCACCTGCGGTGCGCTGAAGGCAGATTGAGGCAGACGTTTCGCGATGTAAGCGGTTAAAGAACACTAGGAGTAATACAAATGCGTATTGTTATGACGGTCGTTAGCCTAAGCCTGTTGGCAGCTTGTAACGGAGTGCCGTTGGTGCCGCTGATCTAGGATCCGCGATTTTACCTCACCTCTTCCTTCGTTTCGTGCGAAATGCCGTGGCTTATGTTGGAGTGCCAATGCGCCGGGCTTGCCCGGCGCGCAGCCCAAGGCCGCATAAGTGGGGCTTGACGCAGTCAAGGCACACGCGGGCGCGGGAGTGCCACGCCTGCGTGGGTGTGATCATTTGATTTCAGAGTTTGGAGACGCGTGTATGGGTATCTGTGACCGTCTCAACACGTTCTGAGTAGCGGTCGACAAGGTGGTCTTTGCGTCCGCGCACCAGGTAGGTGAATTTCACCAACTCTTCCATCACATCGAACACGCGGCGATAAAATGGACCTTCGGGCAGGCGGTCGCCTTCTTTGAATTCAAGCCAGGCTCTTGCGATCGAGCTTTGGTTCGGGATCGTCACCATCCGCATCCAGCGGCCCAGGATGCGCATCTGGTTGACAGCGTTAAAGCTTTGCGACCCACCAGACACCTGCATCACCGCAAGGGTCTTGCCCTGGGTTGGACGGATCCCCCCTTGGACCGACAAAGGCAGCCAGTCGATCTGGGTTTTCATGATCCCGGTCATGGCCCCGTGGCGTTCGGGTGAGGACCAGACCATACCTTCGCTCCAGATTGCGAGATCGCGGAGTTCGGCCACTTTGGGATCGTCCGCCGCCCCTTCGTCATCGGGGAAGGGAAGCCCGGATGGATTGAAAATCTTTGCCTCACAGCCAAGCGCCGTCAGAATGCGGGCACATTCTTCAACCACTTTTCGCGAATAGCTCACATCTCGCAGTGAGCCATAGAGCAACAAAATCCGTGGCGGATGCCCCGGATCGTCACTTGCAGCAAGGGCTGAGGCATCTATAGGCTGAAACGCGTCTGCGTTTACTGCCGAAAGGTCGCTCAGATCTGGTGTCCCAGATCCTAAGTCGTTTATGTCAGGCACTGTCTTCTTCCAAGTGAAGCTTCATGTCGAGCAACACTTGCTGCAAAAGCACCGTTTCTTTCAAGAGACGTTTTGCCTCATTCACGGTAATAATGCCGTCTTCCATCGCAGACTGATATTCGCTCATCAAAGTTGCAAAACGCTGGCTGAGCGCAATGACGTCTGCGTTCACCCCACCAGGGCGCGATGTGCAGTCCGCGTTAGTTCCATAAGACAAGGTAATGTTGCGCAGATCCGCCAGGGCAGATGTGACATGCGGGAAAGAAGCCGAGCCTTCTAGGCGTGCAACTGCGTCCACTGGCATGAAGCGGTCTGAATGCTCCGAGTTCTCGGAGTAGTATCGCCCCAGAGTCGCCTTGGATTTCCCGGTGATTTCGCAGGCTGCTTCGATGCCAACATCCTTCACCAGTGCTTCAGTGTGCTTCTTCAGATATGTACCAATGTCTGCCATTCTCGTCCTTCACCACTCGCCCTTGTCCCATTTCTTGGGGAACTCGCGGAATAATTTCCCATTTCAGATGTGTAAAGGAAATGCGAAATTCTGACCATCCCTACTGGGTTTAGTGGGGTTGTGAGTAGAGAGGCGTGGCGAAATCGCATCCTTGCTTACGTATAGGTCGTCGGATCAGTGAGTGGGCGACGACCTTTTCAGGGCAATTGGTCTGCCATTTGAGTGCATTCCGGCCGCACGGGTTAATCATGTGCCGTCGTAGGTTGTAGTACTGGTTTTGCAGAATCAGCGGCAACCGACCGTCTGAACGAGTATTGAAGTTGGTCGGAATGCGCCATTTTTCAAAGGTTTGGCAGTTTTTTGCCCTGTAGTTGTCCGGGTCTTTTGGCACGGGGCGTCTTCGTTTTGACCGAAAGCGATGCACAGCTGGAGCCCGAGGGCTGCGCGGCCAGTGCAGGCTCTTCCCGAATCCGCATAGGCTCGGTAAACGGCTTTTATGGCCAAACTCTACTTCAATTATTCCACCATGAACGCGGGCAAGTCGGCGATGTTGCTGCAGGCATCCCACAATTATCGCGAAAATAATATGCACACTTATCTGCTGACGGCGGATTTTGATGATCGGGCAGGGGCTGGAAAAATTGCCTCGCGAATCGGTATCGCCGCTGAGGCCGATTCGTTTTCTCCCACCGACGACCTGTTTGAGCGGATCGCCAGCGTCTTGGCCGAACACCAACTTGCGGCCGTTTTTATTGATGAAGCGCAATTTCTCAGCAAGGAACAGGTCTGGCAATTGGCGCGTGTCGTGGATGATCTGAAAGTCCCGGTTCTGTGTTACGGCCTGCGTGTCGATTTTCGTGGTGAGTTGTTTCCAGGTTCTTCGGCGCTGCTGGCGCTGGCGGATGAAATGCGCGAGGTGCGCACCATTTGTCACTGCGGAAAGAAAGCCACGATGGTGGTGCGCAAGGGCGCGGATGGGCACATTCTGACCGACGGCGACCAGGTACAAATCGGCGGGCAAGAAAGCTATGTATCGCTGTGTCGAAAGCACTGGCGTGAGGCGATGGACAGCTAGCTTTCGCGCATCGTCGACGGGGCGCTGGCCGCCCTCATGCAAAATGATGCATTCCAATGTGGGCCGCAGCGTATTATACGCGCGCCCATGACCAGCAATCCGCCAGAGCTTCGCCCCGACCTTGCCCCCAAACCCACGCTGTCTGATGCACCTCGCGAAGGGCAGCCGACATTGGGGATGGTGTCGCTTGGCTGTCCCAAAGCCTTAGTCGACAGTGAGCGGATCCTGACCCGTCTGCGCGCCGAAGGTTACGGTATCTCACCGGACTATTCCGGTGCCGATGCGGTGATCGTCAACACCTGCGGTTTCCTGGACAGCGCCAAGGCCGAAAGCCTCGATGCGATTGGGGAAGCGCTCAAGGAAAACGGCAAGGTGATTGTGACGGGCTGTCTGGGTGCAGAGCCGGATTACATCCGCGAACACCACCCGCGTATTCTGGCAGTGACCGGCCCCCATCAATATGAACAAGTGCTGGACGCTGTACACACGGCAGTGCCGCCAAGCCCGGATCCGTTTGTTGATTTGCTTCCCGCCTCTGGCGTCAAACTGACCCCGCGCCATTTCAGCTATCTGAAGATTTCCGAGGGCTGCAACCACAAGTGCAAATTCTGCATCATCCCGGATATGCGCGGCAAACTGGCGTCACGTCCGGCCCATGCGGTTCTGCGCGAAGCTGAAAAGCTGGTTGGGGCAGGGGTGCGTGAACTGTTGGTGATCAGCCAGGACACCTCGGCCTATGGGTTGGATCGCAAATACGACACCCACCCGTGGAAAGATGGTGAGATCCGCAGCCACATTCAGGACCTGACCCGCGAGCTGGGGCGTCTGGCACCGGCGGATGAGCTGTGGGTGCGTCTGCACTATGTCTACCCCTATCCGCATGTGCGCGAGCTGATCCCGCTGATGGCGGATCCCGACAATGCCGTGCTGCCCTACTTGGATATTCCGTTCCAACATGCCCACCCGGATGTGTTGAAACGCATGGCCCGCCCCGCTGCTGCCGCCAAAACACTGGATGAAATCCGCGCCTGGCGCGAGACCTGTCCGGACATCACCCTGCGCTCGACTTTTATCGTGGGCTACCCGGGTGAGACCGAAGCAGAATTCCAGCATCTTCTGGACTGGATGGAAGAAGCGCAGCTCGACCGTGTTGGCTGTTTCAAATACGAAAACGTCGCCGGGGCTCGGTCGAACAATCTGCCGGATCACGTGCCGGAAGAGGTCAAGCAAGAGCGCTGGGAGCGGTTCATGCAGACCGCACAGGTGATTTCCGAGGCCAAGCTGGAGGCCAAAGTCGGCCAGCGCATGCAAGTGATTGTCGATGACATCGACGAAGACGGCATTGCCACCTGCCGGACCAAGGCAGACGCGCCGGAAATCGATGGCAACCTGTTTATCGACGAAGGCACCAAGGCGTTGAATGTGGGCGATCTGGTCACCGTCGATGTCGATGAGGCTGGCGAATATGATCTGTGGGGGCGGCTCTAAGGCCTCACAGATCAGGTCCTTTACCCGTCGTTCAGTATCTTTGCGAGCCGATCAAGCAGTGCTTTGTTTGGGCAAAAATCCTGCACCTCGTCCTGTCGCCCACTTGGCAAGGCAGAGACATGCAGCGCGCAAGTATTGTCACAGCCGGAACTGCGGCATTGGGTGACCAGATTTGAATAGTTGCGTGGATCCAACTGCCCGGAATGCATCGCGGCGCTCAGATCTACCCCAACGGAGGCGGCGACTTCTTTGGTCAGCCACATGTGACGATGCACCTGCCCAAGGGGGTAGCGGCGGCTGGTTTCCCTGTCAGCTTCGCGTTTCTGCGAGCTCATGTCAGCGGGCCTGATGCAAGTAGGAGAATAGATCAGCGTTGCGGCAGTATTTAGGCGTGCGATCCACCTTGAGCGCTGACCCTGCAGTTTCCTCTAACTGGCCGCGTGCCTCGTTTTGGTCGAGCCAGCCTTGGCAGGCCTGCGGTGCGCTGCAGCGACTGCACCGCATAACGGCTTCGGCGATCTCTTCAAATTGGAGGTGGCCGGAAGTAGCTTCTTCTTCCAGGTCAAGTCCCACAGCTTTGCCCATCCGGTCGAACAGCTGCACGTGCTTTTTGATCTTGGCCAAGTCGGTCATCACAACACTCCTTTTGCTTGGGGTCAGATCTTTCTTAGCAAAGGACGCATCGTGGTTTCTTGACATGTATCAATCAAAACAGATTATCCGAGATACAGATTTCCGTATGAGGTTAATCATGTTGTTTTGCAGATGCTTAACCCGTGTGGGTGAGGCGTATTTGCCCGTGCCACGAATGGCAGAAGCTTCGATAAACCGACGAAACCCCGTTGAGGCTTAGCCCTTCAGCGCATCCAGGTAGGCGCGCGTGGCGTCTTGAACCCGGCGAAACCGATCCCCGCCGAGCTTTTTGCCGCCGTACCACCGGGTGACTATGATCACGTGATCCGTCAGCTCTTCGCGTTCCATCATACGTAGGATCACCATCGCGGCGCCGCTTTCGCCATCGTCGGCTTTCAGCCCGCCCGTCGGCAATATTGCCGCCCAAGTGTTGTGGGTGGCTTTGGCGTAGCTGCGGTCAGATTTCAAATCACGCAGCACTGTGTCCACATCGGCGCGCGATTGCACCGACGCGCCGCTCACCGCGTATTTGGAACCTCGATCGGTCAGCAAAACGCCGAGTTGGCGCAGTTCCGGCAGTTGGCCCGTGTCTGAAACGGCCATCAATTCAGACCGTATTTACGAATAGTGGCCTGAACCACTTTGACACGATCCGGGTTTGACGGGTGGCTGCCCAGAAACCGATCTCCGGGATCTGGCAGGCGGTAGAAGAACCTGACCCCCTCGCTTGGACGATAGCCCGCGCGGTGAGTGATAATGGTGCCCAACTCATCCGCCTCCAGTTCGAACTCTTTGGAATAGCCACGTGCGCCCACTGTCGCGCCAAGGTCTTGCGCATTGGCGACATCTAACGAGGTGCCGCCGGCAAGGGTGGCGAGGCCTCCCAGAATAATCGCGCCCGATATGGCGTTTTGACGTTGGCGTGCCAGGTGATTGCGGATGTGATGGGCGGCTTCATGCGACATGACAAAGGCCAGCTCGTCCCGGTTTGCCAATTGCCGCAGCATGGCTTGGGTAAAGACTATGCGCGGGCGGCCATTCTTGTCGAGGGTCTGAAAGGCGTTGGGCGGCGCGTTGCGATCGGGATCGATGCTAACATGGAAATCGCAGTTCAGCCCGGACGTACGGTTGCGGCACTCACGCTCTGCCACGGGTTCCACAACGGACTGCACCGACGCAAAAGCCGCGCGGTCAACACCCTTGGAACTGCGCGCTTGCTGCGCTGTGGTGACCTGAGGCTGTTCAATGACCACATCACAGGCTGCAATCGACAACACAGCCATTAACATCAAGAGCCGGCGCATTTTTGATCCTTTTCCCTTCCGGAATTCTAACCCCGATCATAACCCGTTTGGACCGCAAGGATCAATCTCTGCGCAGCCTTTAACCGGATGGGGGCAGCCGTCACATTGCTGTGCCTTGCCAGCATCGCAATCCCATGCCAGTCTGAACCCATGTTTACAATCGAACATGAATTCGACTCCACGGTGATCACTCTGGTTGATGAGGGGAAAACCCCATTGCAAGAGGACATCGTCGTCAACGCTTTCTCTGAATGTGTCACGGTAGAACAGATGGATCCCCGAACCGATCAGCTGATGCGCTTGACGTTGAGCCATGAACAGGTGCGTGATCTTGCGGCGGCTCTTGATCTGCCCGAAGGGATCTATCGTTTGGTGGAAGACGACGAGGACGAAGACGACTAGGTGAGACGGCAGATCAGGGCCGTCAAGCTCTCGTCACGTGAAACAGCTTGTCACGGGCTGTTGCGCCGCGCACAAGTTCCCATTGCGACGGCGCTATGCCAATTGCGGTCGCCAGCATGTCCCGCACGGCGTCATTGGCCTTGCCATTTTCCGGCACCGTGGTGACTGAGACCTTCAATGCAGGAGCGGCCAGATGCGTCAGATCCGGTAGGTCTTTCTTGCGTGGTTTGCCCATGTCATCCAAAATCCGGGGTCGTTTGTGTTGTCCGGATCCTTGACGGGGACAGATCATGCGTGCAAGTCGAACATCACCGGCCATCCCATAGAAATCTTAGCGAAACCTCAGCTAGGACGGGATTGCACCTTGAACTTGAGCCTGTGACAACAGACATAGGCTACGCCCATGTAAAGAGGTTTCACATATGAGCACCCGAAACGACGCAGCCCTCGACTTCCTTCTGACACGGCGCTCGCGTCCCGCCAAGACACTGGTTGCTCCGGCACCGAGCCGCGCCGAACTGGCCCCGATCCTGACGGCCGCGGCACGCACGCCAGATCATGGAATGCTGGTGCCCTGGCGGTTTATCGTCGTGGAAAAAGGCGCCATGGCGCGGATGGCAGAGCTGACGGTCGCGGCGGGGCAGCGTTTGGGCAAATCAGACGAAGACATTGCCAAAGGGCGCAGCCAGTTTGATCTGGGGCATCTGGCTGTGGTTGTGGTCGAAGTACAGACCCCATCCCCCAAGATTCCGGCGGTTGAGCAGTGCTATGCCGCCGGAGGTGCCTGTCTGTCGCTCTTGAATGCGGCGCTGGCGGCGGGGTGGGGTGCCAATTGGCTGTCGGGTTGGGCAAGCCACGATCATGACTTCTGCAAGGCGGCGTTTGATTTGCAAGACAACGAGCGCGTTGCTGGCATCGTCCATATCGCGACCGAAGGCCCGCGTCCGCCGGAACGCCCGCGTCCCAACCTTGACGACATTACCACTTGGGTATCCGAGTAAACACCACGACTGGCAGGAAGGCCGCAGTACCTCATGATTTTGGATTCTTTTTTCAAGGCTCTGGCCCAGCTCGGTGACCCACGGTTTCGCCATGTTCTGTTCAAGGGGATTGGCCTGACAATCGCCTTGCTGTTTGGCGCATATGCTTTGGTGTTTGTGGCGATCAACACGCTGGTTGGTGGTGAGACGACGTTGCCGTTGATCGGGCAGGTGGCTTGGGTGGATGATCTTTTGTCCTGGGGGTCGATCATCCTGATGATCTTGCTGTCGACGGTCCTGATGGTGCCCGTCGCATCCGCCATCACGTCGATGTTTTTGGAGGACGTGGCCCAGGCGGTTGAGGACAAACACTATCCGTATCTTCCCGCTGCCGAGAGCATTCCTTTCCTGACGGCATTAAAAGACACGTTGAATTTCCTCGGCGTGTTGATCGTTGCCAACCTATTGGCCTTGATCCTTTATGTGATGTTTGCCCCTGCAGCGCCCTTGATTTTCTGGGCTTTGAACGGGTTTTTGCTGGGGCGTGAGTATTTCACACTGGTCGCCAGCCGTCGGATCGGCATCACCGCGGCGCGGGCTTTGCGATCCAAACATGCGGCAACGATCTGGCTGGCAGGTGCGCTAATGGCCATCCCGCTGTCGGTCCCCTTGGTGAACCTGATTGTTCCGATCCTAGGCGCTGCGACCTTTACCCATGTGTTCCACCGGTTGAACACGCGGGTGGTTGCGGCGTAGTCGGGTTGCCTTTTCAGGTGATACTCGCATGCCTCGCGTGATTGGCAAAAAAGTGCAGGGAATTTGCGTTAGCCCGCTGTTTGCCCGGAAATGCGGCACTGCAGGATCCCGAAACAGGCGCAAAACATGGTTTTACTGGGCGATTTGCGAAAACCAGACGTAGCTTGAATATGCGGGGGCGCTCTTGCGCTCATTCCCAGCGCCCTCACACTCGCACGGCGGCCCTTCTCCAGCTAGGGCCGCCACCCCAATCCCCAAGCGGTTTGGATGAGGCGGCACGATCCTAACGGCTGAGCCCTTAAACGGGATCTGGGATCCGGTCGAACCAATCAAAATCATTCACCGAAATCACCCCGGACAAGATGATGGCTGCTATAACCGCCCATAAAACGGCGGCAACACCCGTGGTGATCAGCGCCTTGGCCTTGAGGTGGTGTTGTTCCGGCGCACCTGCATGGGTTCCGGGAACGATTTCGCCGCGGTCCCCTTGAGTCTCAATCCGGATTGGAATGATGATCAGGAAGGTCATGAACCAAATCACCGCATAGAGAACGAGCCCAGACGTAATCGCCACTTTTTTCTCCCATCAGATATCTCGACGCCGGGTATGAGACCCGCGTTATATGTCCCGCGCCCAGATCAGGCGCAGGGCTTTATCGTCTCACACTTCTTCGAGTTCAACCAGACAACCGTTGAAATCTTTGGGATGCAGGAAAAGAACCGGTTTGCCATGGGCACCGATTTTTGGCTCGCCCGATCCCAGAACGCGTGCGCCTTGTTCTTTCAAGTGATCGCGCGCCGCCAGAATGTCATCCACCTCATAGCAGACATGGTGGATGCCACCGGTCGGGTTTTTTGCAAGGAAGCCATTGATGGGGGAGTCTTCTCCCATCGGATAAAGCAGCTCGATCTTGGTGTTCGGCAATTCGATAAAGATCACAGTGACGCCGTGGTCGGGTTCATCCTGAGGTGCGCCAACTTTGGCACCAAGGGCATTGCGGTATTGATCCGCCGCCGCCTCCAGATCCGGTACGGCAATTGCCACGTGGTTCAACCGTCCAATCATTGCTTCCTCCTCCTGTCGCAGTGCATGGGTTTGCTGAGTTTTAAGTGGCATGTTTATGCGTGCCGCACCGCAGCAACGCAAGTGCGGCACATCGGCGCTTGTAACAATCGACGTAAGTCAGCGCGAAATACGACTGCAGTTAACTTCTAATTAGCCTCGTTTTCCTAGCCTCGATTCGGAACACATTCGACCTGGAGCATGTAAAGCCATGGAAGATTCGGAACTCTTTGCCGCCGCCCAACGTATGCCGACATCCCGTCGACCGTTGCTTGGGTTGACCGTATTGGTTGTAGAAGACAGCCGTTTTGCATGTGAGGCTATGCGCCTTTTGTGCCTGCGAAGCGGGGCCCGGATCCGACGCGCGGACTGTTTGAAATCAGCACGTCGTCATCTGCAGGCCTATCGCCCCTCGGTAGTGATTGCCGATTTGGGCCTGCCCGATGGCAGCGGGACCGAATTGATCGCAGAATGCGCCGAGGTAAACCCACGCGTGGGCGTCATTCTGGGGACTTCCGGTGATCTGGGTCGCGAAACTGAGGCGCTGGATTCCGGGGCCGATGGGTATTTGCAAAAGCCGATCGCGACCCTGGGTCAGTTCCAAGCGGCAATCCTGCGCCATCTACCGCCAGACTGGCAATTGCGACGACCAACGCCGCTGTCTGACGAAGCGGTGGAACCGGATATGCTGGCGTTCCAGGATGATCTGGCTCATGCCGCCGATATCCTGAGCGAGGGCGACGACGCCAAGAGCTTGGATTACGTGGCTCAGTTCGTGGGCGGTGTCGCACGCAGCATTGGGGATCAGACGCTGGCAGATGCTGCGATCACCCTTGCCACCGCACGTTCCGAGGGCCAGCCCCTGGGTACAGCTACGGCCGCAATGGCAGGTCTGGTACAAGACCGCTTGGAAAAACGAGTCGCGATTTGATCATGATGGAAGCCGTCGTCGTTGTATTTGCCACATTGGGCATCAGCTTGTCCCTGCAATCCTTTGCCCATGCAAAAGAGGCGCGCCGATTCCGGCGCAAAGGTTCAAAAACTAGCTAGGGCATAGCGCCAGTGCGGACAGACCGTCACCTTGAACGCAAACGGGCCACCACAATTGGCAGCCCGCCACAAAAAACTGTCTGACCAGCTGATTTAGTCCTGCGGGATCACGCGCAGGTTCAGCTCCATCAGCTGCTCGGCGAGCGGCTCGGATGGTGCGGACATCATCAGATCTTCGGCGCGCTGGTTCATCGGGAACATGATAACTTCGCGAATGTTAGCCTCATCCGCCAGCAGCATCACCATACGGTCGATACCGGCCGCGCAACCACCGTGGGGGGGGGCACCGTATTGGAAGGCGTTGACCATCCCGCCAAAGCGTTTCTCGACCTCTTCCTTGCCGTAACCAGCGATCTCGAAGGCTTTGAACATGATCTCGGGGCGGTGGTTACGGATCGCGCCTGACACCAGCTCGTAACCGTTACAGGCCAGGTCATACTGGTTGCCGCGCACGTCTAACGGATCACCGTCGAGCGCGTCCATACCGCCTTGCGGCATGGAGAATGGGTTGTGTTCAAAGTCGATCTTGCCGCTTTCTTCATCCTGCTCATAGATCGGGAAATCCACGATCCAGGCAAAGGCAAAGCGGTCCTTGTCGGTCAGTTTCAGCTCTTCGCCGATCACGTTACGGGCACGACCTGCAACGCTTTCAAAGGTTTTGGGCTTGCCGCCCAGGAAGAAGGCCGCGTCGCCGACGCTGAGACCCAATTGCTGACGGATCGCCTCGGTACGTTCGGGGCCGATGTTTTTCGCCAGCGGACCGGCCGCTTCGTTGCCCAGTATAATTTCACCGGATTTAACCAGCGCATTGACTTCTTTGACCGAGATCCCGCGTTCTTGGGCAATGGAGTCTGCGGTCTGTTTGCGCCAGAAGATATAGCCCATGCCGGGCAGGCCTTCTTGTTGCGCGAATTTGTTCATCCGGTCGCAGAATTTCCGCGAACCACCAGTTGGGGCTGGGATGGCGCGTACTTCGGTTCCGTCTTGCTCCAACAGTTTGGCAAAAATCGCAAATCCGGATCCGCGGAAATGTTCGGAACAATCCTGCATTTTGATCGGGTTGCGCAGGTCGGGCTTGTCCGAGCCATACCATCTCGCCGCGTCCTTATAAGAGATCTGCGGCCACTCGCTGTCGACCTTGCGGCCTTTGCCGAACTCTTCAAACACGCCTTGGATCACCGGCTGGATGGTGTCGAACACATCCTGTTGGGTGACAAAGGACATCTCCATGTCGAGCTGGTAGAAATCGGTGGGCGAGCGGTCAGCGCGCGGGTCTTCATCGCGGAAACAAGGCGCGATCTGGAAGTATTTGTCAAAACCCGAGACCATCATCAGCTGTTTGAACTGCTGCGGCGCTTGGGGCAGGGCGTAAAATTTGCCCGGATGCAGACGCGACGGCACCAGGAAGTCACGTGCCCCTTCGGGCGAAGACGCGGTGATGATCGGGGTCTGGTATTCGTTGAACCCTTTGTCCCACATGCGTTTGCGGATCGACTGCACCATGTTGGCGCGCAGAACCATGTTCTGCTGCATCTTCTCACGACGCAGGTCGAGATAGCGATAGCGCAGGCGGGTTTCTTCCGGATATTCCTGATCGCCGAAAACCATCAGCGGCAGCTCTTCGGATTGACCCAGGATCTCCAGATCGCGGACAAAGACTTCGACTTCGCCGGTTGGGATCTTGGTGTTCACCAGGCTCTCGTCGCGCGCTTTTACGTTGCCGTCGATGCGGATACACCATTCCGAGCGGACTTTTTCGACGTCTTTGAACACCGGGCTGTCCGGGTCGCACAGCACTTGGGTTATGCCGTAGTGATCGCGCAAATCGATAAACAGCACCCCGCCGTGATCTCGGATCCGGTGGACCCAGCCCGCCAGGCGGACGGTCTCTCCCACGTGGGATTTGTTCAGGTCGGCGCAGGTATGGCTGCGATATGCGTGCATGGTCATCATCCCTTTGGACGGCATCTGTGGTCGCGGTGAGAAAGCGTGGATGGGCGGCAAAGTCAAGGGAGTGCAGAGCAGGCGGCGCCCATTCTTCCTAAAAAGGGCGCACCACATTGCCAGAGTAGAAATAGACACCCATTCCAACAGTGAAAAGCAGGTTGCCGGCGATCGCGTGCAGCAAAACCGCATAAAGGAAGGACCCCCGCGTGCGATAGGCATGGGAAAAGACAAAACTGCCGACAAAGGTGATCAGCGCCACAACCCAGCTCCAATACATCAAATGGGCAAAGGAAAAGACCGCAGCGTTCAACACATCCGCGCCGATGCCAGTTGGCAAAATGATCCGGTACCGGCGAAAGAACAGCACCCGAAACAACAGCTCCTGCGGCAGGGCTGAGAGAAACGGGTAAAACAGCCAGATCATGCCCAAAAGCTGTGGACGGTCCGCCACCAGAAAAAAGGCAGCCTCAGGGCGCAGCAGGTAGATCAGCGCGCTAAAGCCGAGAATACAGATCAGGGTGAAGCCGAGAAATTCGCGCAGGTTCCAATTGCGTGCGCCGTCCAACAAACGCGCCCAGTGAAAGCGCGGTGTCACGGCCAAAAGCACCAGACCAAGGGCGGTGAATGCAAAAAGTGCCGGGAACATCTGCCGTGGCGGCAGAAAGATCGCAATCAAGGCCGGTGACAGCAGATAAAAAAGACTGAACTCCAGCCACAGACGGTTTTTGACGGTCATGTCTTGATGCTGCCTTGCTGCAAATAGTCGAAAGTCTCAATGAGATGGGCGTTATAGCTTTGGATGTAAGGCCAATAGGTAACAAGACTTCAAATTCTGATTGGCCCGCTGAGTCAGCAGCTCACAGAAGACGGATCAGCCCGCCCACTTTTTCAGATCCTGCAAAACCTTGCAATCTGGCGACCAGCTGGCGCTGATCTCTCCGCGCAGGGCGTTGGTGAAAAACACCCGTTTCGCCTCTCTCAAATCCTGCAGGGTCAGCGCGGCTTCACGCAGTTTTCCGTCCCGCAGCAAGCTTTGGCGGTAGACACCCGGCAAACAGCCCGAACACAGCGGCGGCGTCAATCGGGCGCCATCCGGCGTTTGGATGGCGAGATTGGTGATGGTGCCTTCGCAAAGTTCGTTCTGCTCGTTCAAAAACACCCATTCATCTACGCCTTCTGGCAATGCGTTGCGGGCGTCGTTGTAAATGGCGCGCCGTGATGTTTTGTGCGCCAGAAACGGATCACCGGCCGCCAGACGCTGTTCGGCAACCGCAAACCACCAATGGGACACAGGCGCTGGCATCGGCGCCGCTGCCAGCGACAGCACGCCGTCGACAGACAGGGTCATGCGGCAGCGCAATGGAGTCGTGTGCGTCAAAGCGCGGACTTTTGCCCGTGCAGCGCGCGGATCAAAGGAAATGCCAAAATACCGCGCCGATACTGTCAGCCGATCCAGATGCATCGACAGGCGGGCGACACCAGTTTGCGGCGCGTATTCAAAGGTCTCGATCAGGTGAAAGTCCGGATCCGAGGCAATTAGCTCAGATCCGTGAACCGGGCTTTCCATAGCGCTTCCTCGTATTCAGAGGCGGCTGTGCTATCCCAAACCACCCCTCCGCCGACATTGAATGTCGCTGTGTCATCATCGGTGATGACGGTGCGGATGGCCACATTAAACTCAGATCGCCCATCAGGTGCCGCCCAGCCAATGGTGCCGCAGTAGATTTCGCGCGGGTCCGGTTCCAGCTCCGCCAGGATTTCCATGGCACGGATTTTGGGAGCACCAGTGATGGATCCGCAGGGGTAGAGGGCGGCGAAAATCTCGGCCAGGCCGATGTCCTTGCGCAATTGCGCCTGCACCAGAGAAACCATCTGATGCACAGTGGCATAGGTTTCCACATGGAACAGCTCTGGCACGGTGACGGATCCTGTTTCGGCCACACGCGAGATATCATTGCGCAGCAGATCGACGATCATCAGGTTCTCGGCGCGGTTCTTTTCGTCGCGGGTTAGAAAGGCTTTGCGCCGGCTGTCCTCGACCGGATCAATGCTGCGAGGTTGGGTGCCTTTCATCGGGCGGGTCTGGATCAAACCATCAGCGGTGGTGCGAAAGAACAGCTCGGGCGAGCGGGACAGAAGATCCGGCAAATCTTGCTGCTCGACCAACACGCCGTGCCCAACTGGCTGTTGCGCGACCAATGCCGCATAAAGGGCTTGGGATGTGCCGGTGACACTGGCGTCGATTGGAAAGGTCAGATTGGCTTGGTAAATGTCGCCCTGGCCAATGTTGCGTTTCACCTCGGCAAAGGCCTTAGCATAACGGCTCAATTCCCAGCGCGGCAGGGGCGGCGAAATCTCGGCCGCGCCCACGTGCAACGTATCCGGCGCGCGCGGAGCATCATAGACGCCAAAGCGCAACAATGGCAGCGCGCGCTTGGTCGGCAAGTGCTGCATCAGACGCGGTTCAAGCACATAGCCCAGCTCATATGTGGCATATCCCGCAACCCAGGCACCGTCCCGGCGCGCGGCATCAAGGGCCGTCAGGACCTTTGGAACCTCCTCAGGCTCCCAGGCTTCCAGCATGGCGGATGGCCCTTCAAAAAGGCTAGGCTGCCCCAAAGGTCCGGCGTCAAAACGCAGTTTCATTTTGCCATGCATCGTCATGGGAATGGCGATATAATGAATTTGCAGAATGGAAAAGGCAAAGAATGCGGCATTCTCGGATCGTAAAACGGTCAGCGCCTGTCGATCCAAGAAACAGCACGCGCCCCCTTGCACCTTTCGCGTCGCTCCCTATAACGCAGGACAATTTGGGCGCTTGGTGGTGTGCCCGACTCGTTACAAATAAAATTCGCGCGCGGAAAATCGAAGGGTTAAGCCTATGCCAAAGAGAACGGACATCCAGTCTATCATGATCATCGGGGCGGGCCCCATTGTGATTGGCCAGGCCTGCGAATTCGACTATTCCGGGGCACAGGCCTGTAAGGCGCTGCGCGAAGAGGGCTACCGTGTTGTTCTGGTGAACTCGAACCCGGCCACGATCATGACCGACCCCGGTCTGGCGGACGCCACCTATATTGAGCCGATCACGCCGGAAGTTGTGGCCAAGATCATCGAAAAAGAACGCCCTGACGCGCTCTTGCCGACCATGGGCGGTCAGACCGGTCTGAACACATCCCTCGCTCTCGAAGAAATGGGCGTGTTGGACAAGTTTGGGGTCGAGATGATCGGCGCGAAACGTGACGCCATAGAAATGGCCGAAGATCGCAAATTGTTCCGCGAAGCGATGGACCGTCTTGGCCTCGAAAACCCACGGGCCACAATTGTAACGGCTCCGAAACTGGAAAACGGCAATGCCGATCTGGAAGCTGGGGTGCAGATCGCCCTTGAAGCGCTGGACGACATTGGCTTGCCTGCGATTATCCGCCCGGCCTTTACCCTGGGCGGCACCGGCGGCGGTGTGGCTTTCAACCGTGAGGACTACATCCACTTCTGCCGTTCTGGCATGGATGCATCGCCTGTGAACCAGATCCTGGTGGATGAAAGCCTGCTGGGTTGGAAAGAATACGAGATGGAAGTGGTCCGCGACAAAGCGGACAATGCCATCATCGTCTGTTCCATCGAAAACGTGGATCCAATGGGCGTGCACACCGGTGACTCGATCACCGTGGCGCCCGCGCTGACCCTGTCGGACAAAGAATACCAAATGATGCGCTCCGCCTCGATTGCGGTTCTGCGTGAGATTGGTGTTGAGACCGGCGGTTCAAACGTTCAATGGGCGGTGAACCCAAAAGACGGCCGTATGGTTGTGATCGAGATGAACCCGCGCGTGTCACGTTCCTCGGCGCTGGCGTCCAAGGCGACCGGTTTCCCAATCGCCAAGATCGCGGCGAAACTGGCCGTTGGCTACACGCTGGATGAGCTGGACAATGACATTACCAAGGTGACGCCTGCCTCGTTTGAGCCGTCCATCGACTATGTTGTCACCAAGATCCCGAAATTCGCCTTTGAGAAATTCCCAGGTTCTGAACCTTACCTGACCACCGCGATGAAATCCGTGGGTGAGGCGATGTCGATCGGCCGCACAATCCACGAGAGCTTGCAAAAAGCCCTGGCGTCGATGGAATCTGGTCTGACCGGTTTTGATGAGGTCGAAATTCCCGGTATCGCCGTGGGCCTGTGGGAAGATGCCACAGCCGGTGACAAAGCCGCCGTTATCAAGGCGATCAGCAAGCAGACACCCGACCGGATGCGCACCATTGCCCAGGCCATGCGTCATGGATTGTCGGACGACGAAATCCAAAGTGTCTCCAGCTTTGACCCGTGGTTCCTGGCGCGGATCCGCGAAATCGTTGACGCCGAACGCGACATCCGCAAAAACGGCTTGCCGGTGCGCGAAGACGAGCTGCGCGCGATCAAGATGCTGGGCTTCACCGATGCCCGTCTTGGCAGTCTGACCGGTCGCGACGAAGACAACGTGCGCCGCGCCCGTCTGAACCTTGGCGTCAAAGCCGTGTTCAAACGGATCGACACCTGTGCGGCTGAGTTCGAGGCGCAGACGCCCTATATGTACTCCACCTATGAAGCCCCAATGATGGGTGAGGTCGAGTGTGAGGCGCGCCCCTCGGAGCGTAAGAAAGTTGTGGTTCTCGGCGGTGGTCCAAACCGGATCGGCCAAGGGATCGAGTTTGATTATTGCTGCTGTCACGCCTGTTTCGCGCTGGCGGACGCCGGTTACGAAACCATCATGATCAACTGCAACCCCGAAACCGTGTCGACCGACTATGACACCTCGGACCGTCTGTATTTCGAACCGCTGACCTTTGAACATGTGATGGAAATCCTGCGGGTTGAGCAGGAGAACGGCAATTTGCACGGTGTGATCGTTCAGTTTGGCGGTCAGACCCCGCTGAAACTGGCCAACGCATTGGAAGCCGAAGGTATTCCGATCCTGGGCACCAGCCCGGACGCCATCGATCTGGCCGAAGACCGTGAACGCTTCCAGGCGCTGGTCAACGAACTTGGCCTGAAGCAGCCGCACAATGGTATCGCGTCCACCGACACCCAAGCGCTGGAAATCGCCGAAGACATCGGCTTCCCGCTGGTGATCCGCCCGTCGTATGTTCTGGGTGGTCGCGCGATGGAAATCGTGCGCGATATGGACCAGTTGAAACGCTACATCGCCGAGGCGGTTGTGGTCTCGGGCGATAGCCCGGTTCTGCTCGACAGCTATCTGGCGGGCGCGGTTGAACTGGATGTTGACGCGATCTGTGACGGCACTGACGTCCATGTGGCTGGCATCATGCAGCACATCGAAGAGGCCGGCGTTCACTCCGGTGACAGCGCGTGTTCCCTGCCGCCATATTCGCTTTCGGATGAGGTTCTGGCCCGCGTCAAAGAGCAGACATTTGCTCTGGCCAAAGCGCTCAAAGTTGTCGGCCTGATGAACATTCAGTTCGCGATCAAAGACGGCGACATCTACCTGATCGAGGTCAACCCACGTGCATCGCGCACCGTGCCGTTTGTGGCCAAAGCAACCGACAGCGCCATCGCGTCGATCGCCGCGCGTGTTATGGCGGGTGAGCCGCTGACGAATTTCCCAGAGCGTGCGCCTTACAGCGAAGACGCAGGGTATGACGTCAACACCCCTATCGCTGACCCGATGACACTCGCGGATCCGGCGATGCCCTGGTTCTCGGTCAAGGAAGCCGTGCTGCCCTTCGCCCGCTTCCCCGGCGTTGACACCATTCTGGGCCCAGAGATGCGCTCCACCGGCGAAGTCATGGGCTGGGATCGCTCCTTTGCGCGCGCCTTCCTCAAGGCGCAACTGGGTGCGGGCATGGTTCTGCCATCGTCGGGCACCGCGTTCATCTCGATCAAGGATGCGGATAAAACTCCGGACATGATCGAAGCGGCGCAAATCTTGGTGGGCCAAGGGTTCGATCTGGTTGCAACTCGCGGCACCCAAAGCTGGCTGGACGGGCAGGGCGTGCCCTGTGCGCTGGTCAACAAAGTCTATGAAGGTCGCCCCCACGTTGTCGACCTGATGAAAGACGGCAAGGTGCAGCTGCTGATGAACACCACCGAAGGCGCGCAAGCGGTTGAGGACAGCAAAGACATGCGCTCGGTCGCGCTGTACGGCAAGATCCCGTATTTCACCACCGCCGCAGGCGCCCATGCCGCAGCATTGGCGATCCAGGCACAGGCAGAAGACGACATCGAAGTCAAAAGCCTGCAAGGGTAAACCGGTCTTCGGGGCGGGCTGCAAGGTCCCTCAACCGGCAACAGCATTGGAACGCCTCCCAGTTTTGGGGGGCGTTTTTTGTCCGGAATGACCCAAGCGCGCGCTATGTTATTGCGTTGCAGTGCTGCTCTTTCTAGTCTGGGCTCCAAAGGTGGCAGGAGGTCCCTATGCGATTGATCATTCGAGTAATTTCAGCAGTTTTCTTTGCCGTAGCTTTGCTGCTGGGACTGGTGCTGTTGCTGCCGGGGGAGAAGATCGCGAACTTGGCCGCCGACCAGTTGGAAAGACAGACCGGGCGCACCTTGAATTTTGCGGGCCCTGTGCGGTTTATCTTCTGGCCGACTCTGGGGATGAAGGCGGACGGGGTGACGCTCTCCAACGCAGACTGGGCCGGACCTGAACCGATGTTGCGGGCCGAACGGGTCACGATTGGCCTGGCTGCGGCTGACCTGATCAGAGGCGACATCCGGGTGACCGAAGTCTCTGCCATCCTGCCGGAACTGAACCTCACCACCCGCGAAGACGGCGTCGGCAATTGGATGTTTGATGACGCTCCGGCCAGCACGTCCGGGGCCACAGACAGCACGCCGAGCGAGCCCTTGGACCTCACCGTCGAAAGCCTCACGTTTATGGGCGCAAGCTTGCGATATGCCGCCCATGGTGCAGAATCGGTGGAGATGACACAGATCGACCTGCGCGCCCAATGGCCGGACCCACAAGGCACCGCTGCCGTCGACCTGACCCTGCGCCCAGCGGGGGCGCCAGTGCGCCTGCAGGGGGAGATCGGCACATTTGCGCAGTTCCTGACGGGCGCGGTTTCCTCGGTTGGAATGAGAATCGAAACACCAGGCGGAACAGCCCGATTTGATGGCAACGCAGATCTGGCGGGGGACGTTCAGGGGCGTTTGACCGCGGAGGCTGAGGACCTGAGCGCGGTTTTGGCTGCCGTTGGTCAATCCATGGAGTTGCCCGCCGGTCTGGGCCCAAATGCGGTTCTGGCGGCGGATGTGACCTACACCCAAGAGGGCAATCTGAGCCTGCGTGACATGTTGGTCGGATCCGGTGCCAACCAACTGCGCGGTGCATTGGATTTCAACACATCGGGTGAACGCCCCAAACTGACGGCGCAACTGACTGCCGATGCGTTGGATTTCTCGGCCCTAACCAGCGCCTCAAACAGTGGGGACAGTGCGAGTACGTCGTCTTCGTCAGGCTGGTCTACCGATCCGATTGATGCGAGCGCCCTTGGCCTGATGGACGCCAAACTGGGCCTGTCTTTTAACAACCTGAAAACAGGCGAAGTGGTGTTGGGCGCCTCGGCTCTGACGTTGACCATTGATCGCGCCCGTGCTGTGCTGGGCTTGCAGCCTGCCACCGGATTTGGCGGCACACTGGAGGGCGAGTTGGTTGCCAATAACCGCAATGGCCTGTCGGTGGGCGGCACACTTGCTTTCAACAATATCCGCCTTGAACAGGCGTTGGGGCAGCTGGCGGGATTTGACAATATGAACGGCACCGTGCTGGGGGAGGTCAATTTCCTAGGCGTCGGCAACAATATGGACGCGATTATGAACTCGCTGTCTGGCAAGGGCTGGTTCGAAGTGGGCAAAGGGTTCTACACCGGCTTTGACCTCGAAGCCTTGATGCGCACGGGGGGCGGCAATGGTGGCAGCACCGTGTTTGATGGCCTGTCTGCCAGCTACACCATTGCCGATGGCATTGTCCAAAACGACGACCTGTCTGCTGAGGTCAAAGGCGCAACTGTCACAGGCGAAGGGCAGGTGATGCTCGGCGCGCAGGCGTTGGACTATCTGTTCAAACCCACGCTGTCACGCGACGGCGGATCCGCCTTCACGATCCCTGTCAAAGTTACCGGTCCATGGGCTGACCCAAGCATTCGCCCAGACTTAGAGGGCGCGTTGAAACCACGTTTGGAAGAGGTGGAGACCCAAGTCAAAGAAGAGGTCCAAGAGAAGCTGCGTGAGAAGATCAGCGAAGAATTGGACACTGTGATCGAGCCAGAGCAGGACCTGAATGAAGTGCTGAAAAACCGGATCGAACAGGAAGCAAAAGACCAGCTGCTCAAGCTACTTGGCGGCAATTGACCTGCACAGGGTACAGCAAACAAAGGACGCGCCCAACGTATTGGACGCGCTCTTTGACATGTAAATTCTGATGACGTTTTAGATCTTGACCGGGTGCGCTTTGGCGATCTTGTCAAATTGCATCAGGGTCTCGACCAGTTCAGGCATCTGATCCAAATAGATCATATTGGGGCCGTCGCTGGGGGCCGTATCAGGATCTTCGTGGGTTTCGATAAATACTGCTGCCACACCAATCGCGACAGCTGCACGTGCCATCACCGGTGCGAACTCACGTTGGCCACCAGATGACCCGCCGCGGCCGCCAGGCTGTTGTACGGCATGCGTTGCATCCATCACGACCGGGTATCCGGTTTGACCCATGATCGGCAGCGAACGCATGTCAGCCACCAGCGTATTGTATCCAAAGGAGGAGCCGCGCTCGGTCAGCAGGATCTTATCGTTGCCGGTGCTTTCGATCTTGGTGGTGATGTTCCCCATCTCCCACGGGGCTAGGAACTGGCCTTTTTTCACGTTGATCACAGCGCCCGTTTTGCCCGCAGCCAACAACATGTCGGTCTGGCGGCACAGGAATGCGGGGATCTGCAGGATGTCTGCGGCTTCGGCAGCTAGGGCGCATTGCGCTTCGGTATGGACATCGGTCAGGACCGGAACGCCGAACTCTTTGCGGATGCTGTCCAGCACCTGCAGGCCTTTTTCGATGCCCAGACCGCGTTTGCCCGCAAGGGATGTGCGGTTCGCCTTGTCATAGGAGGCTTTGAACACATACTGCGCACCTGCCTTGGCGCAGGCCTCTTTCATTTTTCCGGCAATCATCTGCGCGTGATCGGAGCTTTCCAATTGGCAGGGGCCAGCAATGACTGTCAGCGGTTGGTCGTTGCCAAGGGTGATACCGGCGATGTCGATGTTTTTCATAACTTACGAAGAGACCTGTTCTCGGAGGATTGATGCAGTGAGCGAGCACATCAAGTAAATACCCGAAAAGATCAAGAAGGCCAAAACCGTATTTTCAAACTTGCGCGGATAGGACGGTTCTTCGCTTGCCACGGGCGCCACTGAGGTGGTCAGATATCGCACTTGTCGGTTGGCTTCCATGCGTGTGGTGTCGACCTGTTGCAACGCAGACTGCAGGATCAAATCGCGCGTTGCCAGATCGGCCTGGGCCATCTGGATCTGCACCCGCAGGTTCGCCAACGAATTCTCACCCTCGGAGGCATTGATCATCTTGGAATTCAGTTCCGTGATGACGTCCCGCAGACGCTGTACATCGCCTTCAACGCCTGCAACTTTGGCGCGGTTGGGACGCAAGTTGTCTTTCAACGCCGCCAATTCCAGTTGTTTTTCCTGCAGTTGCAGCTCGAACGTGGAAATTTGCGAACGAAGCGAGGCAATCACGCCTTCGGGGTCGAGAACCGACCCTTGTTGCTGCAACAAAACGAGCTGCCGCTGCGCTTCGCGGCGTTTGGCCTCGGCATCGGTCAGCGTGGCTTCGGCGTCGCCCATCTGATCGCGGCGCTTTTGTTGCGACAAGTTGTTCACACGTTCCTGGGCATAGGAAATCAACTGTTCCGAGAAGGCGGCGGCGATCTGTGGATCTGCTGCGGTCACTTCCATTCGGACAACGCCTTCGGTCGGATCATAGCCGATCTTCACGTTGCGCCCGTACACCTTGTACGCTTTTTCATTGCTGGCTTCGGGATCCAAGCGTTGGATCGGGTCAATCCACTCTTGTTGAAAATGGGTCGTGAACCCCAGCTCTTCGTTGAGGCGCAGCATCGCCTCTTTGGATTCCAGGTAGCTTTGCACCGCGATGGAATCTTGGCTGGTGGCAAACTGGGTGCCGCTGAACAAGCCACCCACAGAACCAGACGCGCTGTCGGCCTTCAGGACCAGAAACTCGGATTTGGACGAATACATCGGTGTCGCGACCGAGTAATAATAGTAGCCCGCAACGATCGTGGGCGCGAAGACAAAGAAGCTCAACCGACCCAGCAAAAGCCCAAGACGGCGGCGACGGCGGCGACCAATGTCGCGCTGGATCTCCTGGATCTCACGCTCGCGGCGTTCCGCCGGGCTGAGTTCCGTGGAGGGCAGGGAGGTTTTGCCCGCAGGAAGGGTCTGCGGCAGCTGCACCTTGCCCGGAGCGACAGGCATGCCGGTGGGCTGGGCCTCGTTTTTGGGAACGACAAGTTCCAGCATATTGGCATGTTGGAACGGGTCGATGCCTTTGGTGCGCAGCAGGCGCACCGCATCAAAATCGGACGTCGGCGACAGCCCATGTTTCTGGGCCAGGCGACGCGCCATACGCAGCTGGCGCCCTGTCAGCCCCTCTTTGCGAATGGCGTCGACATCGGTTTCCATGCTGGTTTCACGACGGCTGCTGACCATGCCGGACAGCGCGGGTTTCGTGTCGTGGCTTGTTGCTTTGGGGGCCGATTTTTGCACAGGCTGTGCCGGAGCGGTAGGGCGCGCCTCGGCAGGTGCCTGGGGCCCCGGAACGGCACGTGGTTTGGGCGCGTCCTCACCTGAGGATGCGCTGGACCGCCGGATGCGGAATTTCTTAGCCTTGGGTTTCATAGTCATAGAGCTGCTTCGCTTCTTCCAAGGTATCAAACATATACAATTGCCCGTCCAGCAACACTGCGGCAGATCGCGCGAATTTTTCAAGCGTCTTGGCTTGGTGCGACACGATCACGATGGTGGTGGTGGCCAGTCGCTCTTGCAGGATCGAGCCCGCTTTTTTGTTAAACTCCACATCTGTGGTGCTCGGCATGCCTTCGTCGATCAGGTAAATGTCGAAATCCAGGGCCAGCATCAAGGAGAAGTTGAACCTAGCCCGCATGCCCGAGGAATATGTGCCCACAGGCTGGTCGAAATACTCACCAAGCCCACACAGCCAGCGGCAATAGGCTTCGACATAATCGGGATCAAGCCCGTAGATTTTGGCGATGTAGCGCGCATTCTCCATCGCGGACAGACGACTGACGACGCCGCCCATGAACCCCAGTGGAAAGGAGACTTTGCAGCTGCGCCGGATCGCGCCTTCGTCAGGTTTCTCAAGCCCAGCCATCATATTGATCAACGTGGTCTTGCCGGTGCCGTTAGGCGCAAGGATGCCGATGGAATTGCCGAGTTCAACGCGAAAAGACACGCGATCAAGGATAACCTTGCGCTGCTTCCCGGTCCAAAAGGACTTACTTACGTTTTCAAACTCCAGCATTTTAAATGCCCGATACTGCTCAAATCGTCCCGTCTGGGGCTCTGTTTTGGTTGGCTGACAAGAACTTAGACTTTGTCGTGTCAGATTTTAACCACAGACAGTTAACCAATTACGCGGCGACTTTGTTTTTATTATGTCTAATTCTCCACAAATGGAGCTACGTCTTGTTAACCTATTTTCGGGGCTTTGCGCAGCCCTAACTGGGGTTTTGCGCAAGGATTGGCGCCCAATTGCGCGGGTTTCGCGCTTTTGTGAACGTCCAGAACGGCAGTTTGTGCGAATGCTCCCGTTCAAAACGTCGGTCACATGCAGCCCTTTGGCCGAAGGTCTGCTACTAAAAACATCATGGCGAACGTAGCTTCAGAATTGGTGAACAACATCCGCGACTGCCGCCAATGCGCAGAGCGGTTTTCGCTGACCCATACCCGGCATCAACCGCGTCCCGTTGTCTGGTTTCGCCCGTCGGCACGCATTTTGATTGCCGGACAAACGCCGGGAATGCGGGTCCATGGGGAAGGTCGCCCCTTTGCAGATGCCTCCGGTGATCGGCTGTGCGACTGGTTGGACCTCACGTTGAAGGAATTTTACGACCAAGACCGGGTGGCAATTGTTCCCATGGCCTTTTGTTATCTCATGTCCAGAATGTCTACGGACTTTAGCGTGAAATTTGGCTTGCAGAACCAAGTGCGACATAGCTTTGGCCAGAAGCGCGTAGACCTCAAATATCGCAGCGTTTCTGGCCAAAGCGGCCCATGGGGACGGACCTTCGTTGCAAATCATATTCGAATAGCTGGTGAGGCCAAACTCTGTGGCCTTGCAGTCTTTCAAGTTTAGCACTCTAAAACTAGCGCCTTTGATCTTGGGACCGGGTGATCAGGATTTGCAATCCCAGCCCCCCAGTCGAAAACGTCACCGCTTGATCACGCCGTGCTCCTCATAGGTCTTCAATAGTGTTTCCGCGAACGCTGCTGAAGTGGTCCTGCTTTTAAGGACAGGTTTGCGGCTCAGCTAAGATGTAATCTGGTTGGATTCATGCGGCCTTCTGCGTCTGTTCTGTTGTGAAGAATGCGTCGTCGGGTGATCGTTCGTCGAGAGCAGTGTGAGGCCGC
>NZ_JAHHIR010000020.1 GCF_018678075.1 Epibacterium ulvae
GGACCAATGCCTAATCCTCCTTACTTCACGCCCATGCTGGTCGCTGTTCGGTGGGCCTTGAGATAAGTCGCGTCGATCATGACGGTCTTCTGTTCGCCGTGCTCGGCAGCCAGGCTCGCGCAGCGGCGTGGCCGCAAAATCGCGATGGTCGGGCTCGCGCGCCGCATTGCTGTCATTCTCCATCGAAACTGGATCGATGGCTCCGTGTTCCAAACAGATGCAGCGCCGAAAATGATCTGATCTCCAGCACAGAACCGTTGCCTGCTTAATCGCAAGCTTTCGAGGTCCCGCAGGGACGTGGTTACGATGATGCCGTGGTCAGGACGTCGCTGACATCCGTCAAGCACGCCTATGAGATGGGCACATCGGAATTACATCGAACCAGCATCCTGTTGGCAGCCGTCGCGCTGACCACGAACCGAAGCATGTACCCAAAAGACCTCAGTCAAAGGCTGTGAGAGAAAGCAGCGCGGACGCGACGAACTAAAAGCACCGCTCCGGCGGATCAGTTTGTTTGCGTGGAATCTCTTGACAGAAGTGCTCCCGTTACCGAAGGCCTGAACCCAACGCCATTTGTGCAACAGTGCCGATAGTTACGACAAATTTTTACTTCAAGTAATAATATCGATTTTCTTGACAGAAATCAAACGAAGACCGCTTCATCAACCCCTCACTCGATCAACGACAGGAATTGTCTGCCCAGGCTCGCAACACGGTTTTGAATTGTCCGCCAAAGGGATGTGGTTTGTGCAGCGACCGCGCCGAGGCTGTGACTTGATACCGTTGTCCCTGCTCACACAGACGGTCACGGTTCCAGTCGTGGCAATTGCTACAGCTCTGCCCTTTCCAGACTTCTTCGGGCAGACCTTCGAACGGGGCATAGTTTGGCGTGCCCGTAATCAGCTCCGCCATGCTGCGCCCGGCGATTTCCGACAGGCCTGCGTCCAGCTGCGTGTCATATGTGACCGTGGCGAACGCGGCAATTGGCACGGCCGAGGCGTTCTGGACCTCAGCTTCGGCGCGTAACGCCTCAATCGCCGCCTGCACCGCCGTCAAATGCGCGCCCTGCGGATAGGTGCGCAAATAGGCCTCTAGGGCTTCGATACTCTGACTGGCTTCGGCTTCCTTATACATCGCCATCTCTGCCGAATGCAGGGTTGCAATCTCGCTCGGGACATTTGCCAGATTGGGCACCAACGCGACCAGATCAACATGGGGCGCGGGTGTGATGTCATCTGTGCGAAAGGAAAAGTCGCTCACCAGGGACGAGGTATCCCACGGCGTCTGCAACCCCTGGCTTTGGGCCAGAACATCGCGGCGCACATTCTTGAACGCCTGTTCGATCTGCAACCCCGGCACATCCATCTGCTGCACCAAAGCAGCCGTGAACGGGCTGTTGCTGCCTTCGCCGTCAAACGCCACTTCACCGGGCGCAGTGGCATAGGCCACAAAACTACCCGTCGGCGCTTTCATCTCGGCCAGACCGTTTTGATCCAGCTCGGCCACGGTTTCAAACGGGTTGTTCCGGCAGGCATCCAGGATCACGATATTGGTGCGATTGCGAGCCGAGGCCATCTGGCGCAGCACCGACTGCGCCTCAACCGCGACCAGATCCAGATCCGCCGCATCCAACAGCGCCACATCGACCGGCAACAGGTAGTTGTTGCCAAAGCTCTGCACCCCGTGACCCGCGTAATAAAACAGACCCGTCGTATCCTCACCCGCCATCCGCAGGTCCCGTCCGAACTGGGCAATCGCGCGTTTCATGGAAATCTGATTGGCATCGACCAGCAGGCGCACGTCAAACCCCAAGCGCTCAAGCGTGGTCGCCATCAACTGCGCATCGTGGCTCGGATTGTCCAGCGGCGAAACCTGCCCATAGGTGCTGTTGCCCACGATCAGCGCAATACGCGCTTCTGCCGCGGCAGAAACCGTTTGCGCCACATAAAAGAGGCAAATCACCACAAGAGACAAAAATTGATTAATCATTTACTCTTTCACTCGCGGTACAAGAACCGCATCACCAGTTACCAGCAAGGTTGCATTTGAGGCGCCGCTCGGCAATCCTCTGCGTGGTTAAGATCTTTCCTTTTGCGGGGGCTTCCCGCACTGCCCGACTTGGGCACATGTGTATTCACAAGTGAGCCTTATGAAACGGTTTCTTCTCCTACTCACCAGCCTTCTGTTCCTGTCTGCACCCGCTCAGGCCCGCTCCCCGTTTGAGGGAGGCTGGACGCTGCAGCCCGCTGACTCATCTTTGCATTTCACCTCGGTCAAAAAAGGCTCGGTTGCGGAGACCAGCCATTTTGACACCGTCGAGGGCCAGATTGATCCCACAGGGCTTGTGCACCTCAAGGTCAAACTGGAATCGGTTGATACAGGCATCGACATCCGCAACGTGCGCATGCGCTTCCTGTTTTTTGAAACCTTCACACATCCTTTTGCCGAAATTGTGGCACAGGTGCGCGATGAGGATATCGCCGGTCTCGCCGTGGGCCAGAGCCGGGCTCTGGTGCTGCCGATTTTGCTGACATTACATGGGGTTACCGCCGAAGTGGACGCCCATGTGCGCGTCTCCCTGCTCAGCGATCGGGACGTGACCATCCACACCACCCGGCCCCTGTTTGTGCCCGCCGATTCGTTTGATCTGTTAACTGGCCTGCGCAAGCTGGAAGAAGCCGCCGAGGCTCAGATCGTCCCCCTTGGCATGGTGTCCACTCACCTGCATTTCCGACGTGAGGCCGGTCCTGCCACCACAGTGGCGGTCGCAAAACCCTTCGCAGTCAGCGCACCCGCAGCGCAAACCACGCGCCCCAAACCACCGGTCGCAACCCCCGCCAGCGCAACCGCCCAAGAAACCCCCGGCCTGCCCGGCCCCGATCTTAGCAGCGCGACGTCAGGGGGCTGTCTGGGCGGATTGGTGCAAATGGCCAAATCCACCCGCGTGTCCTTTGCCGATGGCGGCGCACGTCTGACCCCGGCTGGCATCTCGGCACTCGACCAGTTGGCGGTCTCCCTGTTTCAATGCCCGGCTGCGTTGCTGGAAATCGGGGGTCACACCGACAGCACCGGCGGTGCCGCATCAAACAAGCGCCTCAGCCAACGTCGCGCCGACCGGGTGGCCTCCTATCTGTTTGAACAAGGCATCCCGGAACATCGCATCGCCGCCATCGGCTATGGTGAGGCGTTTCCGCTGCTGCCCAACACCACGGATGAAAACCGCGCCCAGAACCGGCGCATCACCTTGCGTGTTTTGAACTGATCACATCTCTGACGCGGGCCACCTTCAACCGGGCCGCGTCACATCTATGTGGAATTTCAGAAACTCCGCACCGTCATAGGTGACGCGACCGACTTGCGTGGCACCCATCCGCGCCAACCCACGCAGACTGTGACGGCTGGGGGGCAGAAGAAACGTCACCTCAGAAATCCTCGGCTCGCCGCGCGCAAACTCCAGAGCCTGCCGAGTGATCACACCGCCCAGCCCAAACGCCCGCGCGGTCAGCACCAATCCAAAATCCCACTCTGCGCCCTCTTTCTGGAACCCGCCCCAGCCCACATATGCGCCATCCTGCAAAAACGCCCAATGGCCCAAACCCTCCCGCGCCCAGCTGGCCTCTTTTGCGGCAACAAGGTCCCGACTGGCCCCGTCATCCCAATGATCCGGCATCAACGGCAAATGCCGTGTCACCCGCGGATCCGACATATGCGCGGTAATCTGGTCCAAAGGGACCTCAGGCAGGCGTGCAAATGTGATCATCGGGGCGTTTTGTTGGCTCATAAGCGCCAGCCTGTACATCCCAGTCCCCAGTGTCATCGGTAACTCTCTGAAAATCGTGACGTTCAGCACGGGTCTTCTCCCAGCCGCATCTCCAAAGTAACTGACGCTTTGGATAACGCCAAACACACTCAACTTATCGCAAAGGTTGTATTAGATCGCGACCCTCTGTACCGTTAACAAAGTGTGCCTAGTAAGAAAAAGAATCGGTGGACACGCCGTTTTACTGTACACTTACGATCTAGAATACCGACAACATTGGAACAGTGGCCAAAACGAGCCACTGATTAGCACACGGCAGCCACATGACCTATCACGTTTCCAACAGTGCGATAGCAATATGGTGCTTCGGCATAACACCTAATACAGGGCCTGTCGTGCGCAAACCTTTGAAGACACGGCACGAAACGAACTGCACGGAACGGACGACTTTGAGACGCTTTCAAATGACTGGGACGATAAACTGACAATGGACAGCTCGGCCGCGAACACCGAACAACACACCGGCAATGACCATAAAGTCGTTAACCCTGGCGACAAGGGTCCATTGCGTGTTGTTGGCATTGCATCTTCTGCTGGCGGGCTTGAGGCTTTGTCGCTGTTGGTTCAGAATCTGCCCTTGCAGGCGCATGCGATTTACGTGGTCGCGCAGCATATGTCTCCGACGCATAAATCTGTCCTGACATCCCTGATCTCGCGCGAGACCACGTTGCCGATTGTCGAGCTGTCGGGGATCATGGACCCCGTCCCCGGCACAATCTACATCACGCCGCCGAATTCAGATGTGGTCTACCTCGAAGGCAAGCTGAAGCTCTGCACTCCCAGCGGCCACGCAGCATCGCCGAAACCTTCGGCCGACCGTCTGTTCAAGTCGATTGCAGACGCCAGCGGTGAGAACGGCGTTGCGATTGTTCTGTCCGGAACCGGAAGTGACGGCAGTTATGGCGTGCAATCCATCCGCGAAGCAGGCGGGATCACAATCGCGCAAGAGCCAAACTCGGCGAAATATGACGGCATGCCAGCCTCCGCGATTGAGACAGGCTGCACGGATCTGACCCTGATCCCAGAACAAATTGGCCAGCACTTCGAAAAGATCCTCGCCCATCCACGCGATCTGGAACTGCTGCGCCCCTCAATAGACCAGCCAAGCAAGCTGGGTGAGCTGATCGGCATCCTCTTTGCACGCACCCATGTTGATTTCGCGAATTACAAAGAGAACATGCTGAACCGCCGCATTTCCCGGCGTTTGGCGGCCTTGGGCATTGATCAATATGACCGCTATGTGGATTATTGCCGGTCCAACGTAGACGAAGTCGACGCTCTGCACCGCGATCTGCTGATTTCGGTGACCCGGTTTTTCCGCGATCCGGATCAATTCAAAAAGCTACATGAACAGATGCGCAGGCGGATTCACGACCGCCCCTCTGGCCAGATCCGCGTATGGGTTGCAGGATGCGCCACCGGCGAAGAAGCCTATTCCATCGCCATTATGATCGCGGAAATTCTCGGCGGCGTCAAAGAGCTGACAAAAGGGAATGTGCAAATCTTTGCGACGGACATCGATCAAAACGCAATCGAAATCGCCCGGCGCGGCGTGTATCCGATCTCGGCTGCGCAGGATATTCCAGACCATTACCTGTCGGAGTATTTCACCATAAAAGAGACCGAACTGACCGTCCGCCAGGAACTGCGCAATGTGACCCTGTTCTCGCGGCACAATATTTTCCAGGATCCGCCCTTTATCAACGTGGATCTGGTGACCATTCGCAACGTGTTGATTTACTTTAACCTTGCGCTGCAAGAACGTGTTTTGACCCGGCTTCATTATTCGATGGCTTCGGGTGGCCTTTTGTTCGTTGGCACATCAGAAACTGTTGGTGAAATGGGCATCTATTTTGAGGCCCGACAAGGCGCTGACAAAGTCTACAGCAAACGACGCGGCGTCGCGGGCGAAGTCACGGCGACACCCACGGTCGGCAATTCCAGCTACCTCAGACCGCACAGGCGCAGCCGCTCGCAATCCGAAGACGTGGTCGCGCTTGATGGGCAGGCGAATTTGTCACTCGCCCGGTCCGTTGCGCCAAATGGTCTGGCGTGCACTCGAAACGGCAACATCGTCGAAGTGATCGGAGACATCAGCGCCTTTAGCGAAATTCGCGCGGGAATGCCCACATCGCTCAATGTGAAAATCCTGAAGGAACCCTTGCGGACCGAAGCGTCAAGCCTGATCGCAGTTGCCATTCGCAACGAGGAACGACGCGAAGGGCGCTGGCACGCCATCGATTCACCGGCGGGCAATCGCGTCCAGCTGCAAGCCTTCCCATACTACCACCAAACCGGCGGCGAAGTGCACTGTTTGCTGGCGATCAATGTGAAGTTTGAGGAGGATAAAGAGTTCCGGGTTGAAGAAATCTCCGACCATAACCAGCGCGCCTATGTGGAACGGATGGAGCTGGAAATTCGCTCAACCCAAGAGGCGCTGCAACAAACAATCGAAGAGCTGCAGACCGCAAACGAAGAGCTACAGTCCGCGAACGAAGAATTGCAATCCACCAACGAAGAGTTTCAGGCCACCAACGAAGAGCTTGAAACCTCTAACGAGGAACTGCAGTCCACCAACGAAGAACTGCTCACGGTTAACGAAGAACTGCAGATCAGCTCCGCCGAACGCCAAGCGCTTGCATCCGAGCTGGAAGCGACCCTAGTCTCCTCACCGTATGCCGTTGCGCTGGCCGATCAGGCCCTTATTGTGCGGCGCATGTCGCGCGCTGCGTTGGAACTTTTTGGCCTGTCCGAAATACCGCCCTCCGGCATTCACTTCAGCCAGTTCACTTTGCCCGATGGGTTCCCCGCCCTGGCGCCCATTGCCAATACAGTGCTGCGGCTACAGGAAACCCGCCGGGTGCAAGTCCTCTCGGACAGCCGTTTCTTCACGCTGATCCTGTCCCCCGTCCTCGACATTCACCAAAAACTCATTGGCCTATCGATAACGGTAACCCGGTTTGACCACGAACCGCTGACAAACATCCTGGATATGGTCAGCACCGTGACCGAGGTCGGCTATTGGACGCACAGCCTTGATACGCGCGACAGCTTTTTCTCCGACCGAATGTATCAGATCCTTGGCGCTGACCCGGTGGAGGAGCCCCTGTCCTGGGACCAAGTCCTTGACCAAATTCACCCCAACGATCGTCCTTCAATGGAACATCTGGTGAAAGATGTCGTCGAAAACGGCGCAACCTCGGAGTTTCAGGCGCAATATCTGGGTCACGACGGCCTGTGCCGCACCCTGCGCGGGAAACTCATGTCGATCAAAGACTCACATGGTGATTCAATACAGCTCGTGGGTGTATGTTGGGACAAACTCAAACTCGAGCAAAATGAAATCCTACAGCATGGAATGGAGCAAATTCAAACACATGCACGGCTTGGCTTCTTCTTGTTTGATGTGAATTCCAGCTCCACGCTTTGGAATGACTCGATGTATAATACTCTTGATTTAACAAGAGATATTGACGAGCCCTCGTTCGAAGCAATCTTGGACAGTTTACGCCTGCAAGATCGTGAAAAAATTCAAAAGAAATTACAAGCCACCCTGATGGAAGGGAAAAGTTTCACTGCCAATTTGATAACGGCACCTAAAAAGACACGTGACAGTAAAACGATCGAGTTATTTGTCGACATTGAACGTTCAAGTAGCGGTCAAATAACTCATGTTTTTGGTAGCTTACGACAAATAGAAAAACGTAGGGAATAAATAATGGATGGCCTGTCAAAAAATTGCTATCTATGGGCCCAATTTCCAAATGAATCGCCGTTCCCCGCTAACATTTGCGTAGATTACGAGTATCACGACACCTATGACGAACCTACCAAACACACAGCTCAATCTACGCTACCGCACGCGAAACACCGACACCGAAACTGCGCTGGCGCAATTGCCGGAGGGTGCCGATGTGGATGAAACGGTTTTAGGCACGGCATTTCTGGTCTCCCCCTATGCGTCCTTTATTCTGGATTGGCAGGGCACCATCCTGGTCTGCAATCGCCGCGCCGAACGCAGCTTTTGTCCGCCAAACATTCAAGACAGTGAAAACCTACGCGGTGCATCCTTTTGTGAACTCACCACTTTAGAAAATGCCGAGGTACTGCTGCTGTTGCGTAAAGGCGCCGCCGCGGGACATGCCTCTTTGCCGATGTTGCCACGGGCTCCGGGAAAACCGTCGGAAAAAGCACCGTTTCGCGTCTCTCTCTTGCGGTCCGCAACACGCGGCGAACGTTTGATCCTGCTGACCCAGGACCAGCTGAAACCCACTGCCGAAGCGCTGACCAAGATGAACCTACGCCGCGGTGAGCTGCTCAAAGAGGTTCACAATCTCAAAGACGACAACCACCGGCTCCATGAAATCCTGCTGTCGATGGAGGCTTTTGCCCACGCGGCCTCGCATGACCTGCGCACGCCGATCAACACGCTTTTGGGATCACTGCAGTTTTTTGGCGAACGCTACAACGAGAACCTGCCTGAGACCGCGCAGGAATTCTTGAAGGTCATGATGCGCGCCGCCCATCAGATGGAGAGTTTGACAGCCGAATTGTTGGACCACTCCGTGTCCACGTCTGCCCAGATACAATTTCAGGAAGTTGAAGTTTCTACCGCGCTGGATGAAGCTTGCGCCGACATACGCTCTGAACTGGATGCGTGCGACGGAACAATTCGGATCACCGGCGACCCCAAATTCCAGATTCATGCGGATCCTGCCCTACTGCGTTTGGTTTTGACCAATATCCTATCCAACGCCATCAAATTTCGGGCGCCGACCCGTGCCTTGGAAGTGGATATTGAGATCCAGGGCAGCGGCAAGCAATATTGGTCCCTATCGATTAAGGACAACGGCGTCGGGTTTGACCCCGCCGAATCTACACGAATCTTCTTGCCCTTTCATCGCGCCAATCATGACGTCGAAGGCACGGGAATCGGTCTGTCCACCTGCGCGGAAATTTGCCGCCGTCATAACTGGATTTTCACCGCCGACTCAAAACCAGGCAACGGCGCAGTCTTCACTGTCACCTTTGGTGTTAAATAAAATCGCCTCAATACAATACAAACGATGAGCTTGCCCAATAAATTGGCTAAAAACCCATATCCCGGCGGCGCAAATACACGTCTGGAATTTACGTCGAGTTAAACCTTCATAACAAGTTAAGATAACACTATATAACCCCTAGGAATATGTGTTGTTTCCTGCCACTCTACCTAAGTTGACTAGTTTTTACTTGGGCAGAGGTGACGAGTATGAAGAATATTTTACTCTTGGAAGACGACACCGGTCTTCGTTTCACCTTTGCTATGGCTTTAAAAGATGCCGGGTACAACGTGACGACAGCCGCAGACTGCGACAGTGCCATGGATCTTTTAAGAGCAGGTGATGTCGAAGTCCTCGTCTTGGATCTTAAAATCGGTGGATTAATGTCAACGGGTGTCGCCGACTACGCCAGCGTAGCATTTCCCGAGATCCCGGTCCTTTATATCACTGGCAGCGGCCTCTTTCCGAGCGGCGAGCTTTTCCAGATGAGTAAGAACGCCCGTTGGGTCTTGAGAAAACCGGTCAACCTTGTCGATTTACTGAGCCTGGTGGATCACGTAACATCCGACAGAACCATGCGCGCGAACGCGTGAATTGCCGCGAATACAGTGCCCGCTGCAGAATAAATTGCAATTAAGAGTTGAAATTGCGCAAGTCTATCCGTGACACGATGCGCCTGGCACCGTAGTCTGAATGGATATTGACTCCCGTTGACGCAATTTAGTGATGATATGGAAACTTATTACCGCATTGATCGAAATTACCAAATCGTTGACGTTGGTGGAGCCTGGGATGACTTCGCGATTTCCAACGGCTCAGATGAATGTGTGTCCAAATATGTGATTGGCGACAATCTGCGCAACCATATCACCGGCGACGTGATTTGGATGTGGTTTGAAGCACTTGTCACCGGCGTGTTCGTCTCTGGAAAGACAGTAGAGCGCGACTATCGATGCGATGCACCATACGCACGACGTTTGTTTAAACTGACCTGTGTGTTGGAAGCTCCAGAAACGATTTGCTTCACCCATAAGCTCATCTCAGAAGAAGCAATGGACACAACGGTGGCCATTTCGACGCCGACACGCCTGTCAAACACCACCCCACGATGCAGCATTTGCAACTCTGTCTATCTTGATGGCGAATGGCAGGACCCTTTTTCATTGAACCGCGACCTGATGCTGCAAGCCACTTACACCATGTGCGAAAGCTGCCGCGATGCGGATGCAGATCTGTCCGCAAGATCAGCTTAGCTCGAACGCAGCCTGCGCCAATGGTATGAACTGCCTTCCTGCCAAACCGCAGCTATTGTTGCGGGCATCGGTGGAGAGATAGGAGCATTCTGATGGATGTCGAAGTATTGGGCATTGATCTGGGCAAGACCGTTTGCAGCCTTGCGGGATTGGACGCAACAGGCGCGGTCGTGTACCGCAAGCGCCTTCAACGGCACCGGTTGCTGGACTTTCTGGAAGGTTTGGATCCCTGCATTGTTGCGATGGAGGCTTGCGGCGGCGCGCATCACATTGGTCGTTGTTGCCTTCAACACGGTCATGAGCCTCGACTGATGTCGCCGCTTTATGTCCGGCCCTACGTCAAGGTTCACAAAAGTGATGACCGTGATGCGGAGGCGATCGCCGAGGCCGCGACGCGCCCGACAATGTCATTCGTCGCGATCAAATCGGAAGAGCAGCTTGATCTTCAGGCTCTGCATCGGGCCCGCGAGCGGCTGGTGACCGAAAGGCCGCGACTTATCAATCAGGGCCGGG
>NZ_JAHHIR010000049.1 GCF_018678075.1 Epibacterium ulvae
CCAATTTTGACGGACCACTTCACAGAGTGCCTTCAACGGACGGGCACAACGCAACCAATCCTCACACTTTTAAATAGTATTTGGTTGCGGTCATACGACCGCTTTATGAGTGAGCTGGGTAAGATGAAGAGGCAGTCTTGCAGATCGGAGGAGTCGACGGTTGCTACCGACCAAGTGTTCGCTAATCACGTAGATGCTTTGTCTGTTCGAGCAGCCAATTCTTGAAGAATGAAGCTGCGGACGATCCCGAAGTATTCTTGTCCAATCCAATTTCATACCAGATGCAGCGGGTACTTCGTGGATCCATGCGGACTAGCCGCCCCGAAAATAATTCTCGCTCGCAAAGGATCTTGTCTGCAAGGATAACCCCTTCTCCGTCCGCCGCCGCATCAATTGCGAGAGAAAGATCCGAATAGACCTTGCCCGCGTTCCAGCCAGTGCTTTCCGGCTCGTGGGTCGCATACCATTTGTGCCAGGTTTCTTTTCCATTGTCGTGGATGAGAAACGCGCGACTCCAATCGACTTCGTTATCTTGCGACGAAAGTTTAGCGCTCAAGTGCGGTGTCGCGGCCGGAAAGCCATCAATCGGGAACAATCTGTCCTTTGCCACACCACGTCCCGGTAGTCGCGTCTCAAAGTGAATAACAATGTCGGCGTGCCCGTCGCCAATCTGTGCCGGTGTCCACGCTGGCCGCAGATCTACGTCTATTCGCGGAAAAAGGTTGCAAAACTCTGTTATGCGCTTGCGCAGCCAGAGTGAGGCAATCGCGGGCTCGGCGCTGACAACCACCGTACCGGTCCGTGTCTTTCGAAGCAGGGTCTCGCTTGCATCCGTCAACGTTTGAAGCCCGCTCGCGATTTGCGGAAGTAAGGTTCGCCCATCTTCGCTCAACTCGACCCGGTTGCGGTGCCTGATGAAAAGGTCGGTTTCGAACCAACGCTCCAGATTTTTGATATGCTGACTGACAACACTGTGGCTTAAGTTCAGCTCACTTGCAGCTTTGGCAAAGCTGGAATGTCGTGCAGCGGCCTCGAAGACCCTGAGAGCATTAAGGTGACGAAGCGTGTTTCCCATCATTTTAGCGTAGGTAAAAGCTTCGCTGAGCGCAAGTTAAACGCGCTTTCTGATCTTGGGATTTGGTTGTTAACCTTCAAATTACAAATCAAGCAATTAAACTGCATAGGAACCCGTATGAACGCTGTTTTGCCTTCTGCAGACACGAACGTCTCGCTTGGAGTCGATGAACTTCACAAGTCATTCGGTACGCATGAAGTCCTTAAGGGTGTTTCGCTAGAGGCCCGCGAAGGTGAAGTCATTTCGTTATTGGGGTCTTCCGGATCGGGAAAAAGCACTCTTTTGCGTTGCGTCAATCTGCTAGAGACGCCGACATCCGGCCAAATATCGGTCCATGGTGAGGTCATCAAGATGACCCAAGATCGCAGCGGCGTGGCCCGGCCCGCGGACCCGCGGCAGGTGGAGCGCATCCGCGCAAGACTGGCAATGGTTTTTCAGTCGTTCAACCTTTGGTCCCACATGACCGTCATGGAAAACGTCATCGCGGGACCGATCCACGTGTTGAAACAATCGCGTGCCGAGGCGATAGAGCAGGCCAAAGAGGTGCTGGAACGCGTCGGCATGTACGAGCGGCGCGACTATTATCCTGCCCATATTTCCGGCGGACAACAACAGCGTGCTGCCATCGCGCGCGCGCTGGCGATGAAGCCTGACGTCATGCTGTTCGACGAACCGACCTCTGCGCTCGATCCCGAACTTGTAGGCGAAGTGCTGAAAGTCATCCGCTCGCTGACCGAAGAGGGACGCACGATGGTCGTTGTCACCCATGAAATGGCTTTTGCGCGCGATGTCTCGTCAAAAGTCATTTTCCTCCACCAAGGGCTGATCGAGGAACAGGGCGCGCCCGCCCAGATGTTCGCAAGCCCGAAATCGGGGCGATTCAAGGAATTCCTGTCGAACACACGACAATAGCCGAGGTCTCGACGCGCCCTTTCCGGCCAATACTGAAACAAACTCCAACCCAGGGAACATCAAAATGACACTGAAACAGACACTTCTCGCATCCGCCGTTGGAACGCTGACGCTGATGGCCGGAATGGCATCCGCAGACACATTGCGAATCGGTGTGGAGGGAGCCTATCCTCCGTTCTCGAAAAAGGAAGCCGACGGAACGCTGTCCGGGTTTGACATCGATATCGCGCTTGCCCTTTGCGAAGAAATGAACCGCGAATGCGAGTTGGTCGAGCAGGAATGGGACGGCATGATCCCTGCTCTGATCGCCCGGAAATATGACGCCATTGTAGCCTCGATGTCGATCACCGAAGACCGCAAGAAACGCGTCGATTTCTCTGAAAAATACTACTTCACGCCATCGCGGTTCGTCGCCAAGGAAGGCGCTACTTATGAGATGACTGCCGACGGCACGAAGGATCTGAAGATCGGCGTTCTGCGCGGCACGACGCTGCAATGTCATGTAGAAAAGGCTTATCCCGAGGCTGACCTGCGCCTGTATAACACGCAGGAAGACGTGTTCGCGGATCTGGTTGCCGGGCGTCTGGACATGCAGTTGAACAATACTCTGCAGGCAATGGACGGTTTTTTGAACACCGAGCAGGGTCAGGGATTTGCCTTTCTTGGTGATGATGTGGACGATCCCGATTGTCTCGGCGAAGGCACCGGCATCGCCGTGCGCAAAGGTGATAAGTTGGCGGGTGAACTGTCCGCCGCCATCAAGGCAATCCGCGCCGATGGCACCTATGCGACGATCAACGACAAATATTTCGACGTCGATATCTACGGCAAGTGATCCAGCCGATATCGCACGACAGGGGAACCGTCCGGCTTTCCTGTCGCATCCTGCATCCAATTGGTGGGTTCCGCACATGGACGTGATCTTTGAGTACAGACAGATCTTGATCCAAGGCACACTGGTCACGATCTCATTAGCGGTTCTGTCCTTGGCTTTGTCCATTGTCCTGGGGCTTATCGGGGCCTTTGCCAAACTGTCGCCGACGCGCGGCATCCGGCGGATGGGTAATGTATATACCCTATTTGTGCGCAGCGTGCCCGATCTGGTGCTGATGATGCTGATCTTCTTTGGCGGCCAGACTTTGCTGAGCCAGATTGGTGGCCTGACCGGCCTTTGGGATTACATAGAGATCAACCAATTTGTTGCCGGGGTTTTGACGCTGGGCTTTATTTTCGGTGCCTATATGTCAGAGACATTCCGAGGTGCGATCCTCGCCATTCCGCAGGGCCAGATCGAGGCGGCCAGAGCGGTGGGAATGTCCCCCGGTCAGGTGTTCCGCATCGTAACCTGGCCGCAAATGGTGCGTTTCGCTTTGCCCAGTTTCACCAACAACTGGCTGGTGCTGGTTAAATCCACCGCGCTTGTCTCGGTGATCGGCCTGCACGATCTGGTCTGGAACGCGTTTTCAGCGGGCCGGTCCACGCATCAACTCTTTAGCTTCATGATCGCGGTGATGGGCGTCTATCTGGTGATCACTGGCTTATCCGATCTCCTCCTGCGGATGGTCGACCGGAAATACGCCGTCGGCGTGAGAAGGGCGTAACACCATGAACCCCGAACGCAGCTTTTATGAGTATCTGGAAAGCTTTAGTGAGAACCAATCCCCCATCGATTTTGTGCTGATCTATGACAATCTCGGACGGTTTTTTGACGGAGCCTTGGTCACCCTCCAACTGACATTCCTGGCGCTTCTCGTTGGGGGCCTGATCGCAGTACCACTGGCCATCGCGCGGGCTTATCGCAAACCGTTTCTTAGTCCTGCCATCCGTGTCTATACATATGTCTTCTGCGGAACGCCGCTCTTGGTCCAAGTCTATCTGTTCTACTTCGGCCTTGGTCAGTTCACTACGGTTCAGGAAAGTTTCCTGTGGGACCCGATCCTGAGCAACCCGTGGTGGTGCGTGATCATCGCCTTTACATTAAACACAGCAGCCTACACCACCGAGTTCCTGCGCGGCGCCATTGAGGCGACTCCGCATGGCGAGGTCGAAGCCGCCAAGGCTTGTGGCATGTCGCCGTTCACACGAATGCGGCTGGTGATCTTGCCGAACGCCTTCAGACGTGCCCTGCCTGCCTATTCGAACGAGGTTATCTTTACGCTGCATGGGTCCGTGATCGCCAGCACAGTCACCTTGCAGGATCTGTTGGGGGTCGGGCGCTGGCTGAATGGCCGCTACTACCTGGCCTATGAGGGTTTTCTAACGGCGATGATGTTTTACATGGCCATCGTGTTCCTCATCACCTTCGCCTTCAAGATGGCAGAAAAACGTTTCCTCGGCCATCTGCGACCTCGGGAAACATCAGTTCCCGGCACGGCAAATATCGCGGCCCGAGTCGCGCGCCTTGATCACCATTCTCAAAACCTCCGCTGAAAGGCTTTCACATGACCAATTCAAAAAACCGCGACCTGATCGAAGGGCGTATGGCCCTAATCGTTATCGACATCCAGAAATCGGCCTTTGCACCAATCCCGGATGACAAACGCGCGATTGCTCATATGCCAGACTATGCAGAGCGTATGGCGCGTTCAAAAGAGGCGGTAGACAAGGCACGCGAGGTCGGAATTCCGGTGATCTTCATCCAGGAAATCCACCGCGCCAATTTGATCGACATGGGGCGCGAAACTGATGGCGACGAAGATGTACACTGCTTGGACAGCAACCCGCTGACGGCCTTCGCCGAAGAAGAGCTCGGCATGCTTCCGGATGATTACCGCATCTCCAAGCGTCGTTATTCCGCGTTTTACGGGACCGACTTGGAGATCTTGCTGAAAGGGCTCAAGGCGGAAACTCTGATCCTTGTGGGCGGCCTGACCGACGTTTGCGTGCATTACACATTCGTTGATGCCCATCAGGGCGACTATTTCTGCCGCGTGATCGAAAACTGTGTCGCTGGTTCTAGCCTGGAGGCGCATCAGGCATCGCTCAACGCGATGGAATACCTTCAGCACGGCGCGATCCGCACCTTGGATGAGGTCCTGTCTGCGATGGAAAACAAAGCTGAAACGCAGGCCGCTTGATCCGATCTTGATGGCAGTCAATTCCTGCTGCCCTCTCGATTTCATAACTCTACCAGATACGAGGAGCCAATCATCATGACAGTTCAAACTACCCTGAGCACAGGTGAAACGCCACAGGAGCGGTATGAGAGGCTCAAGGCCGCAGGGAACGGAGAAGGCGGTGATTTTGCCGCTCGCCAGTCTGCCGCCCGGGTTCAATTAGCACCGGAAATTGATGGACAATCAGTAATCTTTGAAGATGCCGTGCCGGGCAAAGGGTATTGGCATGGCCGTCTGAAACGCGGTGACGGCTTGCGGCTTGTGGTCGAAAGCGTAACTGGTGTCGCGGCTTGTTTCTGGCGCGCCGACGAAACCTCCGAACGGTTCAATCCCGGTGACACAATCAAGGTGCAATGGACCAGCGAGATGACCACAGGCCGCGTCCTTTTGTCGGATATGGGGCGTGCGATGGTGTCGATCACCCACGATGATTTTGGGCGGTCCGACTGTTTGGCGGGTGTATCCTTGCCTGGCCCCGCGGACGGTGGTGATTGGCAGAGCGGGCGGGAGCATTTTCTACGCGCTGCGTTAAAAAACGGGTTGAACAAACGCGACGTCGGACCATGCATCAGCTTTTTTGCACCGGTATCGGTCGAATCCGGCGGTCGACTGTATTGGGCGGATCAAAACAGTACCGGTCCGTTCACTGTTGATTTGCGAGCGGAAATGGATCTGATTGTGACCCTGTCAAACTCGGCACATCCAATGTCGCCGGATCGCGAGCCGCTGCCCTTGGCAGTAACGCAATTTCGTGCGCCGCACGCCGCGACCGACGACCTGGCCCGCACAGGGACAGTCGAGGCGCGGCGCGCCTTTGAAAACACCGACGCCCTTTTCGGCGACCGTAAACGCTTGTCATAAGGAGTGCCCAGATGCTCGACGCCCCCAATCACGCGGACAACCACCACATCCCAGCGAATGTAGGCTGGTCTGCGATCATTCGCAAAGGCCAGATGATGCGCATCATCGATCTTGAAGGCCAACAGGCGGTTGATACGCTGTTTTATAGCGCCGACGATACGTCTGAACGTTACTCGGCCCAAGATACGGTCCTTGCTCAAAAGTCCCCCTATGTCACCGAAGGCTCAGTGCTTCTGTCAAACGAAGGCAACCCGATGATGACGGTTGTACGTGATACCGTTGGGGCGCACGACACGTCTGCCGGGGCGTGCTCTTGTGAGGCCAACACAGTGCGATTTGGCCATGAGGTGCGCCATTTGCACGCGTGCCGCGACAACTTCATCACAGAGGCCGCCAAGTGGGGCATGGAGAGACGCGACATCGTGGCCAATGTCAATTTCTTCATGAATGTCCCGATTGAGCCCACGGGCGCGCTGGCCATTTCCGACGGGCTGTCCGCCCCGGGCAATTCGCTGGATCTGCGCGCAGAGATGGATGTGATCTGCCTGATCTCCAACTGCCCGCAGATTAACAATCCCTGCAACGGGTTCAACCCGACGCCGGTTAACGTGCTGATCTGGACCCCTGAGGAAGACTGACCCATGGATTTACGCCTTTGCGAACTCGCCTGCCGTTATGCAGGCGGTGAAACCGTCACCGATGTGATGGAACAGGTCCTTGCCGACTGTGACGACTACAGCGACCCTGCGGTCTTCATCAAACGGATAGACCATGCTGATGTTCTGGCGCGTGCGGCAGAATTGGACGCCATCGATCCTGCAGACCGCGGGCGACTTCATGGCGTTCCCTTTGCAGTGAAAGACAATATCGACGTTGCCGGTCTGCCCACAACGATGGGCATGGCAGGCGAACAACCCGAGGCCGAGCGCACTGCCACGGCGGTGCAACGCGTGCTCGATCAAGGCGCAGTTTTGATTGGAAAGACCAATCTGGATCAGTTCGCTACGGGGCTGGTTGGTGTTCGATCGCCTTATGGCGCACCCCATTCGGTGTTCGATGACACGATGATTTCGGGAGGCTCCAGTTCTGGATCGGGCGTCTCGGTTGCGGCGCATCTCGTTAGCTTTTCTTTTGGCACAGATACCGCAGGATCAGGTCGCGTTCCGGCGGCGTTCAACAATATCGTCGGGGTCAAGCCAACCAAAGGCATGGTTCCGACCACAGGTGTGTTCCCTGCCAACAAGAGCCAGGATTGTCTGTCGGTTTTTGCGCTGACCGCGAAGGATGCCGATATGGTGCGTGGCATCATTTCAGGTGTAGATGGGGTAGACCCCTATGCACGTGACACCGCATTCGTAGGTTTGCCACAAGACAACATTCGCATTGGTGTGCCAAGCGCCGCTTCGCTTGAATTCTTTGGTGATACACAGGCCGAGGATAACTATGCGGCCGCCTGTGCAGCCCTTTCAAAAGCTGGCTACACACTTGTCCCGTTTGACTTTGATCCCTTCGCCGCAACCGCCCGAATGCTCTACGGCTCGGCTTGGGTGGCTGAGCGTACCCACGCCCTGACACCTTGGCTTGATGCATCGCCTGACCCGCTGCACCCAATCACCCGCGAGATCGTTGAGGACGGTTTGCAATACAGCGCTGTAGATACGTTTGACGCGCTATACAAAGCTGCCGAAGCGAAAGTCGCGCTTGATGTGGTCTGGAACGATATCGACGTGATGTGCGTGCCAACCACGCCGTCGTTCTATTCTTTGAGGGAACTGGAAGCGGAGCCGATCCTGCTCAACAAGCAGCTTGGCTATTACACCAACTGTGTCAATCTGCTGGACTACGCGGCGTTCGCTGTCCCGGCGGGGTTCCGCACAGACGGCTTGCCCGCAGGCGTCACTCTCGTCGCACCGGCCTTCACGGATTCAGCACTTGCCCGTTTTGGTGGTCAAATCCATCAGCTATTGTCAGCCGGCACTGGACGTGATCGACTGACAATAGCTGATCAGGACACACCGGACGCAGAAGGTTGGTCCTACATCGACATCGCCGTTGTCGGAGCTCATCTGACGGGTATGCCTTTGAACAGCCAGCTTACAGAACGGGATGGTGTTCTGCTTGAAACCGTTCAGACATCACCGGAATACAAGCTGTTTGCGCTTGCCGAAACAACGCCTCCCAAACCGGGACTTGTACGTGATCCCGAAAATGGCGGAGCCGGTATTGAGCTGGAAATCTGGCGGCTCCCTGAAAGCACACTTGGTGGCTTCCTCAAACTCATTCCTGCACCGCTTGGCTTGGGGACAATTTTGCTTTCCGACGGACGACAGGTGAACGGATTTATTTGTGAGAGCCGTACATTGGGGAATGCCGTGGACATCACAGAATTTGGAGGCTGGAAAGCCTACCTTTCGAAGATTGCATAGCACGGTAAAGCAACCCACTCATCTTCCTCCCCGAGTTTAAGGCAACTGAAAGAACTCCTAGGACTGTGAGTATGGTTTTGCGGCTTGATGGCCTGACCCATGTTACGATTGACCACGTGTCATTGTGTTGACGTGTTGACCGTCAAGTCGCCCCGGAAGCGGGCGAGATTTGACCTCATAGGAGCCTGACGGTCTGCGTACCATCACAGTCCTGTTCCCTTCGGATCGATCCGGGGCATTCTTAGCAATGAGGGCATCATGAAGACCACACATCCAGTAATCATCGGCATTGATACGCATAAAGGGCTTTGTTGCACAAATCGGGTGAGTGGCAGCCTGAGCTAATGGTATGAACTGCCTTCCTGCCAAACCGCAGCTATTGTTGCGGGCATCGGTGGAGAGATAGGAGCATTCTGATGGATGTCGAAGTATTGGGCATTGATCTGTGC
>NZ_JAHHIR010000010.1:0-39751 GCF_018678075.1 Epibacterium ulvae
CATCTGCAAAATCTGGACTTCACAGCCAGATCAATTCATCATCGACCCGATCCACCAGATGCCGGGACTGAACACCTAGGATGGCGGCACGATGGAAGCATCCAAAATCTGCCCGCCGCGTGCGATGTAACCTTGCCGTGCCAGGTAACCGTCGAACTGCTGGAAAAGCGCCTCAACCACCCCCGCCCTCGCGATAGAGCCAGACGCGGTCTTGGCGTCAGGGGCCCGGTCCTAAAGCCCGGGGTCGAGGAAGCGCATGAAGGGCAGCCGGTCACACACCTGATATTCGGTCTGGTCGTCGGACAGGTTGTAGAGCGTGCCCACTACCAGCGTCTTGAACATCACCACTGCGTCCATCGGTTTGCGGCCCGCCCGGGACTAGCGCGCCGCCGCAGGCTTGCGCCAGCCCCGCTCCAGCGTCGGGCGAAACCCATCCCACGGCACGATGGCGTCAATCTCGACCATAGGGTCACGCTAGGCATCAAGGCTCACATAGCGGTCTGAAAGATCAAAGAAACCCATCCGAACCATCGTCAATCCCCTGCCGCCGCAGGCACGCCGCTTTCTATCCCAACGCAGAAGTCAGGGAAATGTTCGAGGTACGCTAAAGTTTGGGCGCTGAGGTCAACCATGCGGCCTCTTATTCTCGCGTACGCATTTTATAGGCGGTTTGCCTTCGAACTTTCTGTCCCGCGCGCCCGCGCCTCTGGGCGCGCTCAGTCAGGTGAAGGAAGCGCGGACACGTCACCTCTACGGACAGCTGTGAGGCAGTATTGACGCCGCAACCCAAAATTTGCTTGGACTTGAAATCCGATCTAAGTGTCCGTTGCACCTTCGACCACCACTTGCTCAACGCGGACAAGAAGATCGGGCCAGTATGGTCGGTCAGTCACTTTCTGGCTCAGAAATTACTCCCGACTTTGGGCCAGACAATTTATGACTGAAAGCAGTGTCATAACTTAGTTGTGCCCGATTGTGCATTCGCCACCAATCGTTTAAAACGTCGGGACGCGCCACAGGCCCCTTAGCTCAGCTGGATAGAGCATCCGCCTTCTAAGCCGGAGATCTGGGGCCAGAAGAAGATCGAAATACAGACGATTGGGAAAACGTCACCGGCTTGCGAACCGTTTTCCGAACCGTTATCAAAGAGCCACGGTCCCGTAGCTCAACTGGATAGAGCACCTGACTTCTAATCAGGATGTTGGGGGTTCGAGTCCTCCCGGGATCGCCACTTACAAAATTTATCCTTGAAAAACAAACGACTACGTGAGTGTGTCCCATTCGTTTTTCGAGTGTGTCCCACTATGTCGCGTCTACGATAAGCCGGATGATACGCTTGCGGTCTGCCGCTTTCGTGTATCTTTCCACCTCGGTCAGTGTCTGGTGGCCCGCCATGGTAGCGATCTGGTGCGTCGTCATACCCTGTTCAGCCCAATACACGCAAAACGCCTTCCGCAGACCGTGGAGCCGGGAAACGATCCCGGCAGCTGTGGCGGCATCGCCGTAAAGGTTCCCAAGGCTGGCTGGTTTGTAAGGTTGCCCCCGGCTGTTCGTGATAAAGGCTGCGGCACCGTCCGGGGTCTGATCAAGCAGCCGCCGCAATTCCGGGGTTATGGGGACGTTCGTTTCCACTTTGGTCTTGTGGCGTTTGAAAGTTAACAATCGCCCGTTCAGGTCCCCCGGCCCGATCCGGGCGAGGTCTTGCCGTGCCGCACCTGTCAGCAGTCCGAGTTCGAAAACGCGGCGCTGAACGGAACCCTGCGGCCATCGGTTCAAGTACTTTTCGATGTCGTCCGCGTTCGCGGTTGGGAAGCCGTCACTCTTCGGCTTGTCCAATTTCACACCGGTGGCAGGGTCGATGTCGATGTACTTTAGTCTTTTCAGATGTTTGAACACCGGCTTCAACGCTTTTAAATCCGATATAGCCCCGAAGCCCCCTTTTGCATATAGCGCGGCTTCTAGGTCCTCGGTTGTTATGGTGGAAATCGGACGATCACCCTGGGCCGCCGTGTACCGGGCGTAAATCGCGGCCCGACCCTTTCTCGTCATCACCGAATACTTGTTGTTCCACTCCCAATTGGTCGCTTGGTACAGTTCAACTCCCCATGCGAAGGTGTTGATTTTCGGTGATTTTGCCTCTAGCGGGCGATCTTCCCAGCGGGCGTGCTGCACACAATACGCGGTGAACACCTTGGGGTCTGTTGGGTGGAGCCCGTGAACGCCCAAACTCATCTCTTTTCCGGCGCGCCGGTAGTAGTGGAACCACCGCCCTCGTCTTCGTCGACTGCGCAGGTATTTGGGGTCGTCCATGTGTATCACCCCGCGCTGAACGGCTTTCCGGACCAGTCCGCGTTATCATTGGCCGCGTCTTTGGGGTCTGGGTATTCGAATTCTATGCCGTTCGGCCCCACGGATTTAATGCGGGCGCGCGGATGGAGTTCAACCACTGAGGCGTTGGCATCACGGATCTGTTTGTCCGTAGGCATGTGTGGAGCTGATGGCCGTCCCATAGTTAAGCCGCCAAAAACTCAAGCGCGAACACTTGTTCTTCAAGGTCTTTGATCTCGCCTTGTAGCTTTCCGATAGTCTCTTCAAGGCCTTTGCGTTCGGCGTCCCAATCGTCCTCCAATGCGGTGGCTTTGCGGTCGGTGGCTTGCTCCACGAGTTCTGCGTGGGCCTCGCGGAGGTCGAGGACGGTTGCCCAGATCTGCTCACCGAGCTGGGAACTGTCAATGTCCGAAACGCTTAAGGGTTCGGCACCGTAAGCCCCGGCGGGGGCCTGTGCGTCAAGTAACAGGTGTGTATTGGGCATTCTAAACTCTCCTTCCAATGTCCGATTTCAGCGCGTCCAATAGCGCCCGTTGCGTGACGTCCTTACGCGCCAGTGCGGCCAGAACGGTTTGGTCGACCGTGTCTTCGACGGCGAGATGGTGGATGATTGTCGGTTTGGTTTGTCCTTGTCGGTGCAGGCGCGCGTTGAATTGTTGGTAGAGTTCCAGCGACCAATTTAACCCGAACCACACGATGGTGTTGCCGCCTTTTTGGAGGTTCAGGCCGTGGCCCGCACTGGCCGGGTGTGCCAGCAGCATTCGGATCTCCCCCCGGTTCCAGGCGTCGATTTGTGCCGGGTCTTTACCCAGGGGCTGCGCTTGGGGGAACCGCGCTAAGATCCGGGCCGCGTCACTTTTGAAATTGTGGGCGACCAACAGCGGTGCGCCGGCGCTTCCGTCTACGATCTCGGCCAGCGCGTCCAATTTCGCGCTGTGGACATCCGCCCACGCCCCGGTGTCGTCGGTGTAGACCGCGCCGTTTGCGAACTGCAGCAGCTTGTTTGTGAGCGCGGCGGCGTTAAACACTTCGACGGTGTCGTCGCCGATCTCCGCGAGGAAATCGCGCTCCAACTCGCGGTACTGGCCCCGCGCTGTCTCGGGCAGCTGGAGGGGTACGACGTTGTCGACCCGATCCGGCAGTGTGAGATAGTCTACCGCCGATAGGGTCAGACAGACGTCGTCTAAGGCCTCGTAAATCTGGTCGCTTGCGCCCCGGCGCGGTGTGAAGTTATACCCCATGTAGTCGGCTTCGAAATACCGGTTCTTGTATTGGGTAAATGTCTTTCCGAGGCGAGCACCGCGATCCAAAAGGAAGATTTGGGACCACACGTCCAAAAGGCCGTTGCTGGCAGGCGTGCCGGTCAGCTGGATCAGTCGATCAATCGCGGGCAGCGCCTTGCGCATCGCTTTAAAACGCCGTGTCTTGGACGATTTAAAACTGGACGCTTCGTCGATCACGACCACGTCGTAGGGCCAGCCCGCTTTGTGCTCTTTCAGCGTCTCGACCAGCCAGGGCACGAGTTCGCGGTTGATCACGTGAACATCGGAACGATCCCCCAGGATGGTAGCGGTGCGTGCGGCGGGTGGTCCGTGGATGTTGCGCAGGGTCAGATGGCCCAGATGGCCCCAAACACCGAGTTCTCCGGGCCACGTATTCAGGGCGACACGCAGCGGCGCAATGATCAGCACGCGGTGCGCTTCGAAAGATTTCAAAAGGTCGGAGACAGCTGTTAGGACCGTGACGGTCTTGCCCAACCCCATGTCGACCCACAGCGCGCAGGACGGGTTGTCCTTGATGAACTGGACCGCGCGTTCTTGGTATCCGTGAAGGTTATCCCTCGAAAGTGTTTCGGGCGTCTTCAACGCTGTCGATGACATAAACATCCATCCCTTGTTCCCTGAGTTTTTCGATTTGGCGCACCTGCAGCGGGGTCGCTTGTTTTCCGGGGGCTTTGAATTCCGCGAACACTACCCGGCCCGCCCGAACAAAGACCCGGTCTGGGACGCCCTTCTGGTTGGGCGACGTGAATTTATAGACCAACCACCCCGCCGCCTTGGCTATCGCGCAGGATTTTCGCTCGATGTAACTTTCGCGGATCACGCCGCGTTCCTCCCCTGCCTGCCGTGATTTTTGTGGAAGCCGTGTTCTTTTTCGGCGGCCAGCCGTGTAGCGATTGCGTCGTCCAATTCGCCGAACTGCCCCAGATAGATCATGTGGCCTTCGACCTTAATCTGGGCTTGCCATTTGCGAGTGCCTTTGTCCCAGCACACGCCGGAGACACCGGAACGGTTGTTGGCGTTCAAACGGCGGTTACGCATGTTATCGCCTGCCGTAACCAAGCGGATGTTCTTGCGGCGGTTGTCCAGTCCGTCGCCGTTTTTGTGGTCGACCAACACGCCCTTCGGTGCCTCCAAAATCAACCGGTGCAACATCTGGACACCGTTCCCGTGGCGACGGCGGACATAGAGCGTTTCACCCCCGCAAGTCATAGCGAACCAGCGTCCGCCGCCGTCCAACACCAGTTCGCGGTCGGCGGCGTCGATTTTGGCGAAACGACTGGGGTATTTCGGTGTCGATACGTCCAGAACAAGGACGTTGCCGATTTGACGGACGGTGTTAGTCTTTCGGCTCATATCAGTCGTCCTTCCGGTATCTGTCTGCACTGAACCCGGCTGCGGCCAGAGGGAAACCCGTCGCCCAAGCGGGCGGGGTCGCCATGATCGCGGCCAGCTTCTCGGCGGTGTGGTCTTCGTCGATTGGGGCTTCGGTCACGGTCTCATCGTGGACCGTCAGTAAGATCTCGAACCCGGCAGCTTCGCAGGCCGACATGTTCTGCGCGAGAATGTCGCGGCTGAGGCTTTGGCACGCGTTCTCAACCAGTTTACCGCCGTAGGTGTGTTGGCGAACCCATTGGCGCGTCAGCGGGTCAACGCCCCGGTGCGTGATCCGACCTTGCTGATCGAGCTTGGGGGAGAAATAGACAAGGAACTTGCCAGACGGTAGGCGATTCAACAGGTAGGGGTGTCCGGCGTGGGCCACCGCCTTGAACCGCATGTGCGGGCCAGCTGCGAATGTCTGCCCGGGTTTCTTCACGGCGCTGCGTGCAGCGGTTTCACAGGCGTGCCAAAGTCGTTCGATGGCGGGGTGCCGGTGCCGCCAAGCCAGTTTGACGGTTTCCGAGGCGATCCACTCCATTTCGTCCAGATCGGGATCGCGCTCCTTGCCCCAGATCGCGTAGTTTTCGAACGCTTTGCTGGCGAACCCAGGCATGTTGTCGGAGATTGTGTGCCAATGGTCTGCCATGTGGACGCCGTAGGCCTGGGCGAAGGTCTGGAACGCCCCTACCCCGCCCTGGTAACCCAGTGCCAATTCTGGAACTTTACCCATCACGTTGCGGTCGGTCTTGCTAATCTCGTAAGGCGACTTCCCGAGCAATGAGCCGGCGGTCACGTTGTACAGATCCGGCCCTTTGCCTGCGTCGAACGCCTCGAACGCTTCCAGCTTCCACGTCTCACCCGCCAGCCACGCGTTGGCGCGACCCTCAATGTTGGATAGATCCGCGACCGTGAGCTGTTTGCCTTCTGGTGCGATCACGACCCCACGCAGCGCTGCCGATCCAAACAACATCAGGTCATCAAACAGCAGGTCCTGGACCCCTGCTTTCAAAGCGCGGATGTACTGGTCCACGTCGTCCTGCGGCGGCAGACCGCGCGACGGCAGGTTATGGGGCTGAAAGGTCCGCCCCGCCCACCGCCGTGTGCGCGCCGCGCCGGAAAACTGCAACCCACCACGGAACCGACCGTCCGGTGAAACCGCCGGTGCGAGTGCGCCGTATTTCGCGGTGCTGGTCTTGTTCGACATGATAGAAATTTCCATCAGCTCGACACAGTCTTCCGGCAAACCGTGGTCCGTTTTCAGCAGATCCTTGAAGGTTTGGGACCGGGTGTTGTCGAGTTCCAGACCGTAGGTGTCGTTCAGGAACTCGCAAAACTTGGCGCGCTTGGTCGGTTTATCCACCGCGCCGCCCGTCAGTTCGATGAACCTTGCGGCTAAAGTCTCTTTTTCTTCTACCGCCGCGAGCACCCCGGCTTCCACCAGCCCCACGTCACAGAGGAACCCTCGATCATTGATCTTCTGGTCAAGGCGGTACATTTCCAGTTCGTCGTCACGGTAGTTCCAATCGGGCAACCGCTTGTCGATCTCGCGCATGGCCTCCACATCTCGCACGGCGTATTCGCAAAAGCGTGCCCATTCTTCGGGGTGCGTCTCGCGGGTGTAACGGTCGGCCTTGTGGTTGCGGGGCGCGGGCTTACAAAACCGATTGATCAGCTTTTTGCCGTCTTTGATCTTAGATTGATCACTCGGCAGCCCCAGGATCTTGCCCAGCTGGTCCAGCGATCCGGGAAAGCCGTGCGTCATGGCCTTGACCATGGTGCACCGCCAACGGTCGGGTTGCGCCGCGATATCGCCGACCAGGTAACCCAAACAGTTGCGCAAGATTTGGCGGTCGAACATCGCATTGTGGGCCGTGATCTGGATCGACCCATCCAAGAGTGCGTCGAACAGTTCTTCGGGCCGTTCGACGTCTTCGTCCGTCAAATCCCACAGGTTCACGGGGCCGTCACCGATCGCATAAGTGACCAAGAGGATTTCCGCTGTCCGCGCGTACTCAAAAGTCCCGGCGGAAATGTCTTTTTCGGAGTTGAATGTCTCGGTGTCGATGTAGAGCATCACGCGGCCCCCTTCCGTCTTGGGCAAGACGGGATCACTGGGTCGTACTCTCCTTGCATCTTGTTTATTTCGGCGTTTTGCAAAGGGCGGGCGCCGTTGATCGCGTTCATAGCTGCGCCCCCGCGAGTTTGAGTTCCAGCGCGTCGGCATCGCGGATCACACCCTCTAACAGCGTCTGGATCGCGGCATGGATGCTGTAAATGCGGTCTTCCCGCACGTCTTCGGGGTAGTCGTTGTGTATGGTCGTGGCGGATTTGACCAGCCCGTCCAGGACCAATAGGTCCGACATCAGTTTAGACGGCAAAGGGATATCGTGAACGCTCATAGCGAACCTCCGTGTGAACAGTTTCGATAACTGACCACGGAGACGCCAATCTCTGGTGGCCAGATGACGCAAGATTGGCGTTACCGCCACACGGAGCGGCGCACCCGAGGGTGCTCCTGCGCATCTGACCGTAATAGAAAAACCCGCATAGAAAATGCGGGCGTCAAAGCGCCGTATGACAGACAGGACGCCAATCCCGACAACAGTTTTTTGCTGTTGTAAAGAAATATTGCCCCAATAACGGGAATCTGTCAACTCTGACGCATGAATTTTGGTGAAGCATTTGATAGCGCACTCAAGCAAACTTGGGCGGGCGTAAAGGGTCTCGTCGGCCTCGCGTTGGTTTTGGGCGGTTGCGGATTGCTCGGCCTTTCCGTCTATAGTTGGGCGGTGACCGGCGTGTGGGGCGCACCTTCTGTCTACGACTTTGTTGTCGCCTTTTTCGGCGTCGACGCCCTGTCGGACTGGGTCGGGATAGCGAACGCCGCCGAGGGAACTGAAATGTGGACAGCTTGCTTTATCCTTGCGGGGGTGTGGGGGTTGATTTTTTCGAAGCTCGACTAACATCGTTTACGCCGCCGCCAACAATTCGCCGTCCTGTTCAAGACGGATCATCGGGTATTTGAACGTGCGGCGGGTCCCGTATTGGATGTAGTGGACCATGCGATCCTCGGTCAGTTTGTCGATCTCGACGACGCAGGAGCCGTCCGCATAGATCCGATCCAAGAGGCCCGCGCTCTCGATCACACCGGTGTCTGCGTTCACGACAAGGTGCGTCAGATCTTGGCCTTGATCTTCAAATTCGATGTGAAAGGACATGCTTGGGCCTCCTGTGTGAAAAACGGGCGGTTTGTGGTTTCTCGCTTCGCCCGCCCCGGATCACGCAGTCCGCAACCGTTCTTTTCGCGAAAACAGTGAATTACGGGGCGTGTAGTAAAAGCGAGGGATCTAGGGGGCGAAGAAGTCTTCACCGGTGAGGATGTCCAACGCCTTCCTTAAACACGCTATTTGGTGGCGTGCGTCGTCGAGTGCGTTGTGGTGCCCGCCTTCACGTTTGACGGTGCGGGGGTTAAATCCGGCTAAGTCGTAAGCGGTGCGGGTATCCCGGCCCGCCCAGAACTCCCACGGGGGGCGTTCGCCGACGGCGGCCATCGCGCGGCCCCAGATCGGGATGTCGAAATCCATACCTTGGCACCAAATCGCGTTTTCACGGGTGCGGTGTTTCATGAACCATTGTTTGGAGGTTTCGACAACTTCTGAAAGCGGTCTTGTTGTTTGCGGGTTAAGGAAAGCCCCCTGCACGGCCTCCCGATCCTGTTTCATCCACCAAAGCAGGGTGTCTGCATCAATCCCTAAGCCCGCCTTGCGGCTAGTGCGCAGATCAATCGTCTGGTAAAACTCGTCATGGATCGCACCAGTGCTGCGCCGGAACGCGATACACCCGACGGCCAGAACGGCACAGCCCGGCTTCGTACCAAGGGTTTCGATATCCAACATGAAGTCCATAGCGAACTGTCCAATCTCTAGAATTCGTTTGGTTTCCGGTTCCCGCCGCCCACCGAAGCGGGCGACAGGGTTGGCTTGGGGAGGAATGGGTTACGCGGCCAGGAAGTCGTCGTTGTCGTCGACTTCGCCGAAACCTTCGACGGCCTCGTCTTCGGAGACGTAGGAGCCGTCCAGGGGGTCGCCGTCGCGCATGAACTGGATGGCGACCAGTTCCGCGTTGATCCGCTTGCCGTATTGGTTGTCTTGCGCCCACAGACGCACCTTGGCGTTCACGTAACAACCGGCGTAGATCTGGCTGTCGCGTTCTTCGTGGACCCGCGTGCGGCCATCGCCACGAAGCACCACCGGACGGTCTTTGCAGTTCGCCGACAACACCAGTGTGCCATCGTATTCGGGGCGACCCTTGTCTTCCCCGGCGCGCATACAAAGTTTTTCGCTCGGGAGTTTGCGACCTTTGAACTTAAACTGGCTCAACTCTGAGATGCGATCTTCGATCTGCGCGACGACTTTTTTGTGGGTCTCTGGGTCGAGCATCAAGGTTGCGCCACACTTCCCTTCTTCACCGTTGATAGTCGGCGGTGTGAAGAGATGCGGAAACGACACCCGCGCGTCCTTGATCATAATGAATTCGTTGTTCGACATATCGTTTTCCTTTTCGTGTTTCCGGTTCCGTGAGTGAGTGTTTGACCGGGTTTCGTGGGGGTTAGGCGGCGACCGCGACGTCGAGGTCGTCGAAGTCGCTGGTTACGTCGATCACGATGGCCGGGCGTTTGTCTCTTACCGGCGCGACTGTCGGCTTGCCTTCTGGCTTTTCCGTGTGGTCCGCCATGATCCGGCTGTCCTTGCCCAGAAGCTTTTCCGCTTTGGTGATCGTGATAACCTTTTTGGTGTAGGCCTCTTTCGCACCCAGTTTGCGGGCCAGCGCCTTCCCGGCGGCTTCTTCGTCGATCCATTTGCGCTGTGATCGGCCCTCGACCAGCTTGTAGCCGGGCACCTCTTCACCCAGTTCCAGCAAGCCTTTGGCGTGGCCCTGAACCGCTGTCGCCCATTTGGTCAACAAGTCCAATTGCGGCAGGATCGCGGCGATCTCTTCATTCGAGAGGTTGGGCAATTCGACCGGGGTCACCGGCGCGCCCACGACTTCGAAGTCTTGGCTGGCCAGCGACATATTGCGTTCAGCCAAAGCGCGGCAGATGGGCTTCGCCTCGCAGAACCGACACTGTTTGTCCCCGGGCACGACGGGCGCGTCCTCGGACTGCGCGGCGGCTGCCGCAGGAGCCAGTTCGGTTTCGGCCCAGGACAACAGATCCTCGCGGCTGATGTCCCATTCGCTGACGCTGTCCAACCGGGGTTGGTGGATCACGATGCGCACCGTCTCGATATCAAACAGGAAGTCGTATTCGGCCAACGCTCCAAGGGCGTAGCACATGCCCTGTGGGTTGTTCTCTGCGTGGACAGGGACGCCTTTGCCGTATTTCAAGTCGATCACGTGCATCACGCCGTCGTCGGTGAAGACCACGTTGTCCGCCGTGCCGAAACTGTCCGGCACCCACTGGGACAGATCTACGCGAATTTCGGTAAAGCGAGTGCCGCCGAGCGCTCGGACGTAATCCAGATACATCTGGACGTAATCGACCATTTCGTCGTCGACCTTGAAAAGTTCTTCGCTGAACCGAACACCTCGATACGTGTCCGCGTCTTTGTCGTTGGCCAAGGCCATCTCGGCCAAGGCGTGGGCGGTGGTACCTTCGACTGCGAAAGCGCTGCTTTCGTCGCCCACCGGAAGTTGGGCGATCAGGCCGACCGAACCCGGGCAGAGCATCCACCGGTGCGCGCCAGATGGCCCTAGTTTTGCGTGTGCGATAGACATTAGGCTGCGGCCTCCGTTTCTGCGCCCGTTGCGGGGGGTGGGTTTTCCGGGACTTCGAGTTTGATCCGGGTTATCTGCGCCCCTGCGATGTCGTATTGGCGGTAGAGCGCCGCACGGGCTTGTTCTTCCAGCTTGTGCTGGGGCGTGCTGCCGCGCAGAAGCACGGTTTTGCAATCGGTGCCCTCGTTCATTTTGAACGACACAGCGCAGCGCACGAGGTTTTCAGCGACCTTGTTCATGCGGCGTTTGCCTCCGGCGCTTCGCCACACGCCTCAATCACAGCGGCGTATTTGTCGGTCGGGATATTGGCGATTTTGGGGGCTTTACCTTCGGGCACAAAGCGCGCACCAAGAGCCGCCATCGCTGGCCGACCATACTGTTCCCCGTATTCGAGCATGGCTTCACGGAGATCCCCTATCGAGGCTTCTTGTGCGGTCTCCGGAGCCTCTTCGACGACCGGTTCGAGGGGTTCTTTGGCGACTTCGTGGAGGGCGACGACGTTGTCTTGGGTTGGTGGGGTCGTCCCGCTTTTCAGGACGTTGAGGATCTCGGCCAACAGATCGTTGGTGGTTTCCGCGCTCTTTTCCAGACCGCCAACCCGGCCCGCTAACTTGGCGATTTCATCTTCAAGGGACATGTTCAACTCCGCGATTGGGGCACTGTCCAAGAGCGACAGCGCGTGGTCGATTTCCCGCAAGTACTTTCGGGGCACTCCGGGTTTGAAGCCGGTCGTGAGACCGTTTCGTTCGATTTCTACTAAGTCTTCTGTGAGGATCTTCCCGACCATCAGTGCCGCGAAGATGACGTCTTGAGATGACGGGCGTGTCACCCCCGTGCGCGTTTCAGTTTCGCGATCTCAAGATCGATTTCGGTAAGTCGCGCCCGGTACGCCGGGCCGGAACCCCAGGCCGAGTTCTCGTAGTTAAATGCGACGTCGGCGCGCTGTTTGCGCAGACGGTTCAATTCGAGGGTCGCTTCGAGTGAGGTTGTTACGTTCTGACTATCGGTTTGCATGGTCGCGTCTCATCGGTTTTGCGTTTTTACAAAATGTCATGATCGGCTGGCCTGTTGGGTCGGTGCCCGAGGCGGCTCTGTGCGTCTTCGATGAATTTCGATGATCTAAATTTCACACATTGTGGAATTTCTGTCAATCAAAAATTTTTACACATTGTGAAATTCACTGACCGCATGCCCCGGCGGTTATCCGAAAGGATAGATTTTTTATCTGTATTTTTATGGTAGAAAGGGTTTATGAGCGTGAAATCCAAGGTCACAGTCGAACTGCTGCTACGTCTTAAAGAGCGGTACGGGGACCTGAACCGGGCCTTGGTGGTCGAGTATGTCCGGGCGTTCGGCCCCACCAGCGAGCGGCAGATAGCACAAGATATTGGGCTTTCTCGGTCCACAGTGAAGCGCGCGCTACAAGACCGGCCCTAATCCGACCGCCCCACTTGCAATTTAAAAGAGAATAGTTACAGTGCCTTACAGGCTACGTAAGAGTGCCGTGAATTTAAGGACCGGAAAATTGAAGCGACGAGAATTTATCACTGCTGCTCCGGCGGCGGTCGCGGTTTCCTCGTGCTACGCCACACCCGTTCGTGGTGCAGATTGTTTTAGAGTACTATGCGAACAGATTAGCCAAGCCACGGCTGAGCTACTGCCTCAGCCGGGGTCACCTTTTGAATTGAAGATCAAAAACACGGACGGGATGACCGTCGTGGAGGTTCAGACAGTCACTGACAGGATGCTGTTCCTTGATCCGGGGACTATGCTCTGGGTGTGACACCGGCTGCGGCGTCACACCTTGGTCACCAGGTCTGCGGGCCAATGCAGGCGCATCCGGGCGGCCCACTTGAGCCTGACGTTCAAATTGTTTTGTGCGAACGGGTTTAGAGAAATCAAGTGGAACAGACCGGGTTCGCTACCCTCTCGCACTTGTTTGACCCACCCGACGCCGTCTTCGTCTTCGCAGACGCACTTGTGCCCTATAGCGCTACGCGGCACGCCTTCGTGCTCATCGCGTGCATAGAACAGAACGTCGCCCCTGGAATATACCGGCTCCATACCGTCCCCCTCGACCAACACGGCTAACATTTTGGGAGATGGCAGCCCAGGCGGGCACTCTACCCGGCTCCCGTCCCCGCTTGCGGAGAAAGCCACCTCGGCCCCTGCTCTCACCTCGCCAGCGAGCACCACCGTCGGCCTTTTCTCATCTATCAATTCCGAAACCGGCATCCCCAAAACACTGGAAAGACCTTCCAAGTGTGTCTCATTTACACGGCGTTTCCCGGTTTCGAGACCATTGAACAGGCTGACGGATATGCCCAGGCGGTCGGCCAATGCTTCCTGGGTCAACCCTGCGGCGAGGCGTTTTTCACGGATGAGAAATTTCATCCCACAGGTTTGCCTGATCCCCGGCGACCACTCCATAGACTGATTGTGAAATTTTACTTGCTGTAAAAATTCACTATGTGTAAAATTTCGAACCATGAACATTTCCTCACACATAAAAACGCACAACTTGTCACGGGAAACGATCTGCGAACAGGCAGGTATCTCGCGCGCCATGTTAAGCTTGGTTGAGAGCGGTAAGCGACAGATCGGACCAAACAAGGTTAACGACCTCGCTGCGGCTTTGGGCATCGATCCATCAGAGTTGCGCCCGGACTGGGCGGAGATCGTGGGGTCATGAGTATGGCACGGTTGGTCACTCCTTCAATTCGTTCCCTGCGATTGAAAGATACGGTCTCTCGCTGGAAAGATCTTGCGCAAAAGGTTTTCCGTCGCCGGTGCATTCGAAACGAAGCCCGCATGTGGTTCAGCGAGCTGCTGCGGGCCGCCTTCCCTTCGCAATCCGACAGAGAGTTGGCCCGGACCGCAGCCAAGGTTTTGGACTGTTCCGAACGGCAGGTTCTCAACTGGCTCAACGCCCGCAACGACGCGCCGCTACGTGTGGTCGCTCAGGTTCTGGTGGTCGCGAAGGCCGAAATAATTTTCAAACAGATTGAGGTGTCCGAATGAGCGTCCGAACGTATCTACTGGCGCGGTGGTTCGACGCCCGCGCAAACCGGGCCCAGGCCCGCTACCGGCATTTCAAAAGCAAGGCCGCGCGGCTTTGGGTCAACCTCTACAAACCTGGGGGGTGCGATTGATGGCCCGAGGCGAACTAAAACAACGTGTGGTCGATCAGATCCAACGCGATCCTTACCGGTCCTCCGCAGACATCGCGAAAGCGGCGGGCGTCCGGATCGACTATGTGCGCCATGTCGCGCACCAAGAAAAGCTGAGCGTGGGCGAGCGGAAGGGTGAACGCACCCGCAAAGTGGTTCTGTCCCATGAAAACCTGATGTGGCTTGAGCTGCAAGCGGCGGAACACAACGTCGCCCTGCCCGAATTGATCAATGCCTGTGTGACGGATCACCGCCTAGACGATGAAAGCGAATAGCCCATGGCCGAACATTTCCTGCGAAGCCACGGGCGGCGCTTGCTCGAACACGGCTACCCCATCGTTCCGATCAAGCGCGGGTCCAAGTTTCCCCGGGGCCTGAAAGATTGGCAACACACACGGGCGGACGGGACCAAACTCGGTCGCTGGCTGTCCAACGGGTTCGCCGACGGCGGCGTCGGTGTCCTTTGCCGCGATTTTCCCGGTGTGGATCTTGACGTCAGGGACGCGGGGATCACTCAGAAACTTGTGGAATGGTGCGAAGAACACATCGGCCCCACCGTTCAGAGGGTCGGAGAGGCCCCCAAGATATTGCTGGCGTATAGAACAGACACGCCGTTTGCCAAGGTGGCCTCGGCCAAATATGAAGACTTCTTCGGTATCGAGCACAAGGTGGAGATCCTTGGCGACGGCCAACAATACGTCGCTTTCGCGGACCACCCAGATACTGGGCGCCCATACGAATGGGTGACCAAACAGTCCCTGGCCGATGTACCAGCCGATCGATTGCCGTTGATCACCGAGGCGCAAGCGCGGGATCTGATCGCCTACTTTGAAAGCATTGTCCCGGAAGACTGGATGCTCGTTGACGAAGCCCCGAGTACAAAGGGGGTGGACGTCACGTTGCCGGAAGTCGACCGCGTCCTGTCCAATTCGAAGCCGAAGGTTCAGATCTCATCGACAAAACTGCGGTCTGCATTGGCCGTTCTGGACGCGGATATGCGCATGCATGACTGGGTTCGCATCGGGATGGCGCTGTATCACCAATTTGACGGCAGCGACGAAGGTTTCGAGCTGTGGGACGAATGGTCGTCAGACGGGATAAAATACGAGCCCGACAAGATGCGCGCGAGATGGCGTTCGTTTGAGGCGGACTTGCGCAGCCAGAACCCGGTGACGGTGGCCACGATCTTGCAGCTGGCCAAAGCCGAACGGCGGGAGAACGACCAGAAGAAAGACCCCTTGGACCGGTTCATAGACCGGTACGTGTTTATCGAGCAAGGCAATATGGTTTGCGATCTGCAGAAGCCCCCGCACTGCGCAGTGTCCAAACTGGATGAGTTCCGCAACGCAACGGCCAATGTCCGGCACGAAGTCCCTGCCCCGACCCAGGCGGATCCGGCAAAGACCAAATGGCAACCGGTCCATACGAACTGGATGATCGACCGGGACCGCAAAAGTGCGCAAGGCGTGCGCTATGACCCCAATTCGCCCGGCTTCTTCGAAGACACGCACCATAAGGGCCTGTGGTGGGTGAACGAGTTCTACATGCCGGAGTTCAAAGAGGTCGCCGCGGACTTTTCCGTGTTCGAGGACCACATGGCGTACCTGATCCCCGATGAACGAGAGCGCGAATGGTTCCTGGATTGGATCGCGTTCAACATCCAACGGCCTGGCACCCGGTGTAAGGTGGCACCTCTCCACGTCTCCGTCGCTCACGGTACGGGGCGCGGCTGGTTGGTGGAGTTGATGGGGAGGCTATTGGGCCAGTGGAACGTCACAAAGACAAAGATGTCCACGTTGGCCGGCGAAGGGAGCGCGGGCAACTATCAAGACTATCTCGACAAGTCGCTGCTGTGCGCCATTGAAGAAGTACGGGAACAGGAAAAGCGGTACGGTGTGTCCGACAAGATCCGGGACTACATCACCGAAAACCACTTGGAAGTGAACGTCAAATTCGGCGGGAAGAAGACCCAGGCCGTCTACACGAACTTTTTCTTTATGTCGAACCACCCCGACGCGATGGTGTTGTCCGAGGAAGACCGGCGCGTGAACGTGTTGTCGGGTCCTGAAAAGGCGCGAGACAGAGCTTACTATCTGCGGCTCTATGACTGGCTCGAAACGGATGGCGTGGCCGCGCTCTACGCCGCTCTGATGGCGCGGGACCTGTCCCAATTCGATTGGCAGCATTCGATGCGTACCAAGGGGCGGTCTCGCATGATCGAGAACAACAGGAGCGAGACAGAAACCCTGTTCTTTGCGCTGCTGGACGACCTTCCGTCCCCCGCGATGACCTTTTCCCAGATTGTGCGCGAAATGACGGCCCTGTCCGAAAAGGACAGCTTCGACACGGACATCGACCAAGGGCAGCTGCGGAAACTCCTGCAACATAAATCGACGCAGGCCAAACAGATGAAGGTGGACGGTAAACCTGTGCGCCCCTGGATTTTGGACCGACGTGTGAAAAACGACACCGCCGCGATCAAGGAAAGTGTCAAAAAATGCAAAGTGTAAGTTTTTCGACAGTCTCCGGTCACACTGGTAATGCAAGGGTAGGGCTACGAACGACCGCTGTCCTACCGATCAAGTACATGTTTTTATTGACTAAACATATAACGGTAACTCTGGTAACACTGATAAATAGTTTTAGAGTAGTACTATATATTTCTCTGTATACAGCCCCCCGTCTGTGCGCCCAGCCCTATAGGGCACCGATACGAACCGTTACCGGTGCGACCTTTGGCATTAACGCGCTGAAACCAAAGGGAAAACGCCGTCCCACAGGCGAGGAACAAGCGTTACCTTTGGGGCCTATGAGCGTTACCACCTCTTCTAAGTCATTGAAATCAAACGAAACCAGCCCCGCGAACCACTCTGGCGGGTCAAATGGAGGTACGGGGGATGGGTAAATCACGAGGCTCGCCACCACCTCCCCCGAACCCGTCGCGGCCCCCAGTCGAGGAACGGGAGAGCCCCATTCCGAAGTTTTGGCGCTTTAGATGTGGCGGTTGTGGGGCCCCTTACCGACCTGGCGACGAACATTGTGAATATTGCGAAAGCCGACCTGCTTCCCGAAAAAAGGAGACGTGAGACAATGAACGCACACGACACACAGTGGTTCGCAGTGAGGACCAAGCCACCCGTAAACTCGGGCCGCATTCGTACGATTGTGGGCGGGGATTACGAAACCTATGTCGGGCGCGGCGGTGTGCGGAAACAGCGGTTGATCCCGGGCACTGGTGAAGCGGCGTTCGTGATCGAGGAGTTGATCCACAAAGCCGGGTTCCGAACATTTCTTCCCACTCAAAAAGTTTTCCGGCGGAAGTCCCGTTACGGGCTTGCCAAGCGCCCCATGGAATACCCGAAACTGCCCGGATGGTGCTTTGTCGAAATGCCGACGCGGTTTAACACTGCAACGGGCCGTGATGAGCCGTTTGGCTGGCATCGCCTCCTGCGCCTCGATGTCGTGGAGAGCGTCGTTTGTGTCGACGGACACCCCTGCCCGATCCACCCGTTCGTGATCGAGGACATGGCGAGGCGTTGGAACAACCCACCCCCCGGACACCACCAACACCAGCCAACGCACCACGAGTTCGACATTGGCGACACGGCGGTCGTTTCGCGGGGCACGCTTGCGGGGTTCGCGGTGGACGTGACCGACATACGGGACGCTAACGCGGTGGTGATCCTGGACTTGCTCGGCAAACAAACCGAACACGAGATCCCCATGATGCATCTGGAGGCGGCGTAATGGGGGTGGTGCGCAGAGCGATCGCACGAGAGAACACATCGGGGTTGATTAGTACACTCGGGGGGTGCCACCCATAGGGCGCTCCCCAAGATGTTGTGGAGAGGGCCACTGCCAATAGACGCATGATGCGGTGCGGCAACCCCTAGATACTGGCGGACCCCCACGGAAACCCAGTGTTACACACTGCGAAGCTATGGACACTCCTTCCCTCGACTGGTTCCTACCCCAACAGCGCTGTCGTAACGCTGTTGGGGGTCTTTGCATTTGATAGATAGAATTTAGGATCAAACAGATGGCCGACAAGAAACCCGGTCGACCGTCCGAATATGACAAGGCGGGCGGCGACGACAAAGTTCCGGCAATCGCCAAAAAGATGTGTTTGCTTGGCGCGATAGAGGAAGATCTCGCCGCCGCATTCGGGGTCTCCCGCCGCACGATCACCAACTGGGAAAAGCAGCACGAGCTGTTCCGGGCAGCGATACAGGACGGGCGCGTCTACGCGGATATGGAGGTCGCTCAGAGCTTGTTTGACCGGGCGACCGGGGCCGAATGGACCGAACAACAGGCCATCAAGGTCAAAAAAGTTGAATACGAAAACGGCAAAAAGCTTCGGGAAATCGAAGAAGTCGAGATCGTGGAAGTTCAACGAAGTGCGGCACCCGACACCGTGGCCGGGATTTTCTGGTTGAAGAACCGCCGGGCGCAAAACTGGCGGGATCGGCAAGAGACCAAGATCTCCGCTGACGGAGATCTTGCGAAGGTGCTGGCCGCGATTGATGGGCAAACAAAGTCCGTTTAACGAAGCTGTCGCCAAGTTCGGGGATCGTCGGTGGAGGCTCAACAACCTCTATTGGATCAAGGACAAGGACGGCAATGTCGTAAAGTTCCAGCTCAATCCGGCACAAGAACAGTTGCTGGACGAGCTGCACACGCTGAACATCATCCTGAAAGCCCGCCAATTGGGCTTTTCGACGTTCATCCTGATCTTGGCGTTGGACTGCTGCCTGTTCAACAGCCATTTCGAAGCGGGCTTGATCGCGGATACGTTGGTCAACGCCCAAAACCTGTTGGACCGGATCAAGTTCGCTTACGAGCGACTGCCGGGCGACCTGAAAAACCTCCGCCCGATCACCGCGTCGAATTCCACCCAGGTCGAGTTCGGCAATGGGTCGAGTGTCGAGGTCGGCGTGTCGCTTCGATCCGGCACCAAGAATTTCTTGCACATCTCCGAATACGGGAAGGTGTGCGCGAAGGCACCGGATCGGGCCAAAGAGATCAAGTCGGGCGCGCTGAACACCGTCGCGCCGGGCCAACTCGTATTCATCGAGAGCACCGCCGAGGGCCGTAGCGGTGACTTTTTCGACAAATGCGAGACCAGCCAGAAGTTGCGCGACATGGGCGCTGCTTTGGGGATCATGGAGTACAAGTTCCATTTCTTCCCCTGGTTTCTGGATCAGAGATATCGCCTTTCGGACCCCGTCAAACTGACGCCGGACGAGGAAAAATACTTCGACGAATTGCTGGCCGAACACGGCATCGATTTGGACGAGGAACAGGAGCGGTGGTACGCGGCCAAGTGGCGTGAACAGGGCGATGAAATGTGCCGGGAGTTCCCGTCCGTGCCCGAAGAAGCGTTCAAGGCGGCCAAAGACGGCGCGTACTGGGCCAAATGGATCGCGGGGCTGCGCCAGCGCGGTGAAATCCGCGACTTCCCGTTCGAGACCCGTACGGTGGTCAACACGTTCTGGGACCTGGGCGTCGATGACAGCACGGCGATCTGGCTACACCAGATCATCGCGGGCAAGCACCGGTTTGTCGGTTACATCGAAGACAGTGGCGAGGGTATCGCCTACTATTTGGACCGCCTCGAAAAGTGGCGGGCGCAGCACGGCGCGACATTCGGTCAGCATTACGGGCCGCACGATATCGAACACCGGATGCAGGGCGAGAACGCCGAAAGCGTCAAGGACGTCGCCGCTCGGTTGGGCTTCCACTTCAACGTCGTGGAGCGCACCAAAGACAAATACGGCAGTATCCAGCGTGTGCGCACGATCCTGCCACAGTGCCAGTTTTCGACCCCCGCTGTTGAAGCGGGCCTCAACCACGCGGAGCAGTACAGCCGCGATTGGGACGAAAAATACGGGGTGTGGAAATCGCAACCCCGACACGATGAACACAGTCACGGTGCCGATGCGCTGATGACTTTCGCTGACGGCTGGCAATCCCCGCCGAAAAAGACGCCGAAACAAAAAGCAATCCGAGTGGTCTGATTTGGACAAAACTGACGACTATATGAGCGACGTTGTGCGGCTGGTCGACCAGTGCGAACGGCACCTGGACCAACAAGCCGGGGATCGTGAACGCGCGCTTGAGTATTACAACGGGGAGATCCGGGACCTACCTGTCGAGGCAGACGAAGACGGCGTCCCCCTTCGTTCTTCCGTGGTGTCCCGAGACTTCCGCGATACCGTCAAAAAGATCATGCCGTCAGTGATGCGGGCAATTTTGTCGAATGACCAGGTTGTCGAGTACGAGCCGAAGACACCGGAGAGCGAAGAAAGCGCAGAACAGGCTACGAAATACGTTAACGCGGTGGTCGTACCAGAGTGTGGGGCGGAAAAAGCGATCCACGACGCGATCCACGACGCGTTCACCGTCAAGACCGGCATCCTCAAATGGGCGGCGTATAAAAACCGCCGCTCAGAGACCACCGAACACTCCAACCTCTCCGAAGAGGCCATGTTGGGTCTGATCGGAGAAGACGACGAACTGATCGACCACGAAGAGGCCGAAGAGACCGACCAGGAAGTTCTGGCGCTGATCCCCAACGCGCGCCGCCACAGTTTCAAACTAAAGCGCGCGGTGGACCGGATTGACGTGCGCTTGGAGGCCGTCCCACGGGGATCTTTCCTGATCCACCCTGACGCCGAGACGATCGAAGACAGTCCGATTGTTGGTGAGCGACAAGAGATCAGCCGATCCGAACTGGTGTCTCGTGGGTATGATCGGGGCAAAGTTGATAAACTGTCCGCGTACCGCAAACGCGCCGATGACGACACCGACGACCACGCCCGCAAGGGCGACGATTACAGCTACGCCGACGACCACAAGCCGACTGCGCTTGAACTCGTTCAGATTTACGAGGTTTACGCGCTCATCGACCGCGATGGGGACGGCATCGCGGAGATGTACAAGATCGTCTACGGCGAGAGCGGCGAGCGGGACACCACCGGCGGGGGCGAAGGGCAAAGCGCGCGGTCCCGGATCGTCCTGGAAGACGAGGCAGTGAGCGAAGCACCCTATGCAGAGGTCATCTGCGAGCGGGACGCCCACCAATTCGAAGGCCACTCGATTTTCGAGGACACCGAGGACATCCAACGGATCAAAACGTCGCTGACGCGCGGGGTTTTGGATAACGTCTATTGGCAAAACAACCCGTCAGGTGAAGTTGATCTGAATGGCGTCGAAAACCCGGACGCCGTTTTCAACCCGCGTTTTGGCCAAATGATCAGGCGCAAAGGCGGTAACAACGGCGTTCCGGTGGTCCAGTTGCATCAGATCCCGTTTTACGCTGCCGAAGCTTTCGCGATGCTCCCTCACTGGGACGAAGTGGTCAAAGATCGCACAGGCATCACCGACGCCTCTGGGGGCCTCGACCCAGAACAGATCGCCAATGTGAACAGCAGTGTGGCGCAGCTGGCGGCGGACAGCGGCACGGCCCAGGCAGAGATGATCATCCGAACACTAGCCCGTGGAGGGATCGAAAAGGCTTTCCGGGGCCTTTTGAAGCTCGTTGTTGCCCACCACGATCAGGAACGCACGATAAAAGTTAGCGGGGCGTGGGTCAGCTACAACCCCAAATCGTGGGACGCGGATCTCGATTGCACGGTCAACGTCGGTCTGGGCGCGGGTTCTCGGGAGCGGGATCTCTCGGTTTTGCAGACTATTCTGGGTCTACAGCGGGAAGTGATCGCAGCGTTCGGCCCCGACAATCCGTTTGTGAAACCGACACAGCTATACCGCACGCTGGCCAAGATCGCGGAAACAGCCGGTTTCCCGAGCGCGGACCCGTACTTCACCGCGCCGAACGACGAAGAGGTCAAGGCCAAGCTCGCGGCCCAGCAAGAACAGCCGGACCCACAGCGGCAGAAGATCGAAATGCAAATGCAGCTCGAACAGGCGAAGGCGCAAGCGCGCCAGCAAGTCGAACAGGCTCAAATGCAGGCGGACCTTGCTGTCAAAGACGCGGAACGGCGCGCACAGATGGAAATCGAAACCATGAAAGCGCAGCTCGCTTACATGCAGCACCAACAAAAGCTCGAACTCGAATACGCCAAGGCTGGGCTGGCGCCCCCTGGTGCGGCTTCTGCTGGGCTGCCGGAGCAAGTGTTTGGCTGAGTTCGATACCGCCCCGAGCGGGGTAGCACAGCAGCTCCTGAACAACCCGCTGCTTGGCACGATTTTGGACGATATGGAGCGCGCGGCGATTGAAGCCGCTGTGAACGCGCCAGTGTCCGACGATGAACAGCGCCGCGTCTCCGCGATGGAGGTGCGCGTGATCAGATCCCTTCGGAAGCAGTTGGAGACCCGCGCGGCGGGCACGACCAAGCCTCCGTCAAGGGTGTCCGTCGCCTAAGCGCGGACCGCCTGCAACAGCAGAGAAAAGGAGACACCACGAATGGCTGGTGAATTTGATACTGTCGACGACAACGTGACGGATGGAGACGGCGAGGATCTGGGGTATGACCTGGACAACTTCGACGACGAAGCCGAAGCGATCGAGGACGGCGAATATGATAACGACGCGGAAGAAGACGACATCGAAGAAGCCGAACAGGTGGAAGGCGATGATGGCGACGACCCCGTCGAAGATTTGATCGAGCTGGAAAACGGTGAAAGCGTTGCCTTGTCCGAACTGCGATCCGGGTACCTGAAAGAACAGGATTACCGGGCGAAAACTACAGAGCTGGCAGAAGTACGGAAACAAACTTCGGCGCTGCAAGACACGCTCAACCAACGCCTCCAGACGACAGAAACGACGTACCAGAACCTTATCGGGTTTTTGCAAGGGCTGGTCCCTCCTGAACCGGATATCTCGCTTATCCAAACCGACCCATCGGCGTATCAGTACCAAAATGCGATGCGCGAACGCACTATCGCGGAGCTGTCACAGGTCCTTGAAGCGCGACAGGAATTCGCCGGAACCCAACAGGGTTATTCCGACGAAGATTTGACGCGTGGACGGGATGAACAGGACGCGCTTTTAGCCAAGGCGATGCCGCATCTCTCTGACCCTGCAAAGCGCACGGCATTTGACGCCGCGATCCAAAAGACCGCGGCGGACTTCGGCTTTTCAGATGATGAGATTTCCGGGGCGTTCGACCACCGCATTCTGCAACTGGTCCACTATGCCGGGCTGGGTAAGGTGGCTGAGCGCAATCGCGATGGCTATCGGAAGCGCAAAGGTGTCCCAAAGCCGACCAAGGGCAGCAAGGCCCGTGGGACGCAAAAGGCCGCCTCCCAAGCGAAATCCGACGGGGCACTGGAACGTCTCACGCAAACAGGTTCCGTTGACGACGCGGTGCGCGCGTTGACGGGCGGCTAAGAAGGAGACGGCGACATGCCCGTTGTAGCCAATACATTCCGTTCAACAGAGGCGCGCGGTAACCGCGAAGATCTGTCGGACATCGTTGATCTGACAACCCCACAGGACACCCCAGTCTATTCCATGATCGGGGCAGGAAAAGCCGCGAAGGCAACGTTCCCTGAATGGGAAACTGAGGATATCGAAGCCCCCGGCGACAACGCCCACGAAGAGGGCAGCGAATATGATTTCGACGCCCTCGACCCGGTAGAGCGAATGGGGAACCACACCCAAACATTCCGTAAGTCTGGTCGCATGTCGAATACGCAAATTGCGGTCGACAACGCCGGTCGTGCTGAAAAGCTGACCCGCAAAAAGGTTCTGAAAGGTATCGAACTCAAACGGGACATTGAGTATTCGTTGGTCGCGGCGAACGCTTCGCAAGGTGGGGCTGTTCGGCGCTCGGGATCTCTTTCGACCTGGGCTGAAACCAACGTTTCGCGGGGCGCAGGCGGGGCGAACGGCGGATATAATCCGGCAACGAACCTGACCGAGGCCCCCACAAACGGCGCGCAACGTGCATTTTCGAAACAACAGGTCGACGAAGTGCTGCGCCTGGGGTTCGACAGCGGTGCGACGTTGAAACACACGTTCATGACCTCCTATGTGAAAGAAGTTTTTGCGGGCTTCATGACCGCCGCCGATGTGGCCCAATTGCGCACGAAGGCCACGGCCAGTGGTAAGACGACGCTTATGGGTGACGTCGAAGCCTACCGTGGCCCGAACGGCATGATCTACGTTCACCCGAACACAGTCATGAGCGTGAATGCGACCACTGCGCGCAATGTCCTGATGTTGGACACATCCAAGTTGGCCTGGCGCTGGTTGCGGAAGGTCAAAGAAGACAAAGACCTCGCAAAAACTGGGTCCGCCCGCCAGTTCGTTCTGGAAGGTGAAGGGGCGCTTGAGGTGAAAAACGAAAAAGCCATCGGCGTGGTTGCTGATGTCTACGGGCTCTCCGCCGCCGACTAAGTCTCCGTATGGTCGGGCGGCACGCGCCGCCCGCTCTTTTTCCGATACCAAGAGGATAACCCATGACCAAACGTAGCGAGCGCACTGGCGCGGCTGCGCCGAAAGCCGCACCCACGTCGGCCCCTTCCGCGCAGCCGACCCCCGTACCGCAAACGGCGACCCCGGCCCCGCAACCCGCTGTAGCGCCGTCGTCAGCCCCACCCCCTGCGAAATCTGAGACGACCGTGGACATGCTGCTGCACCGCGACTGTTGGGACGAAAAAGGTGTGCGGCACAAAAAGGGCAAAGTCGTTCCATTCTCTGTTGAAACCGCCAAAAAGCTCCGCAAATCGGGCAAGGCCGAACGTTTCGACCCTCTGCTGGTGGACGGATGATGACGAACCCGGCCCCCGTCTTGAACTCCGACGACTTGGTCGAGGGTCAGTGGCACCTTTTCAACTACGACCACGACACGGGGACCGCGACCTACGTCATGGTGGACGGGGACCAGTACCGCGTCAAAGAGGAGCGCTTCGTTGATGGGGTTCTGCAGGTCAACCAGGAGTGCCGGAACGCCAATGACAAAGGTTGGGCGGGCGACGTGCATTTGGTGGCCGCAATACCCCAGCACCTATTCTACAACACAGCACTCGGTGAAGCCGCAAAAGAAAATGACGATAAATTCGTCATGAAGTGGCTCAACGACAGTGACAACGAAGCGTTCCGGCTGAAAGAAGGTCGCGTTTGATCACCGATTATTCCGAACTAGTCGCCGAGGTCACAGAACGGTCCGGCGTCTCTGGGGTGGCCAACCGCGCGGCCATGTTCGTAGGGCTGGCCGAACGCGCGCTGTCCAAGCGGCTCCGGGTAGCCGACGCAGAGACCGTGGCCACCCTTACAACAGATGCCGAGGGACGCACGGGCCTGCCATCCGATTTCGAGATGGTGCGCCAGATTTTCGTGCCACCGGGGATCGAACTGCCCGCGCGCCCTCTGGCGTCGATCCAATCGCAATTCTCTCGTGTAGAAGGGTACGCGATCCGCGGGCCTGAATTGGTGTCCAGCAAGCGCGAGACAGCGCACGAAGTGATCTATTACGCTTCGATCCCATCGCTGGTCACAAACGGCTCGAACTGGCTGCTGGAGCGCGAGCCGGAAATCTATTTGCACGCGGTTCTCCACCAGATCTATGTGTTTGGGACGGATGTAGAGCGGGCGCAGGTAACCGCCAGCTACTTGGATCAACTGGTGTCTGAGTTCCTGGCCGCTGATCGATCCGCGCGCTACGGGCAAATGCGGATCACCCCGCCAAGGGCGGCGCAATGAGCGCGGAAACCGTTTTACAAAGCGTCTTGCTGGAAGTCGGTTTGGACATACCCGGTGCCCAGATCACCAGCGCGGACTACCAAGTTCGGCAGGTTGTGGCATTCATGAATGATGCGGGTGAAGACATCGCGCGTCGGACTGAATGGTCCCGGCTTTACATTGATTGGGAAGTGCCGGGGGGCGTTTCGGCGGTGGATCTGCCCGACGACTTCCAAGAGATGGCCGAGCAAGGCGCCGTTTGTTTGATTGGCGTACCGTATACCCCCGTGCGGTCAGTCATTGCGCCGGAACAGTGGGATTTCTTGGTCGCGAGACCTTCGGCCCAACCCTATTACCATCTGCGGGGTGGCCAGTTGCGGTTTTCGCCAGAGCTTCCCGCCGACGGTGCCCGGGTCCGGTATGTCTCACGCCAATGGGTGAACGGTCGTGATCGGATCGCCGCGAACGCGGACACCTTAAAAATCCCGGAACGGCTTGTTCAAAAAGGCGCGGTCTGGCGCTGGAAGCGGCAAAAAGGTTTGAACTACGACGATGCGTCTGCCGAATTCGAAGCCGATTTGTTGACCGAAGTTAAAGCAGACAGAGGCCAAGCGTGATCAGTGTGCAGCCATCTCGCGTGCGCCCATCTGGCCGGGTCGCGACCCCGAGTGACAAAACCCCGACCGCGCGCACCGAGACGTTTGCTGCACCAATCGACGGCTGGGTGACGAACGAAAACCTCGCGTTGCAAGGCACCACCACTGCGTTGGTGCTCGACAATTTCTGGCCGACGGCGACCGGCGTAGAACCTCGCGGGGGTTCCGAGTTCCGGGTCTCGGTACCTGGCGCGGTCCGATCCATCTTTGAATACCGAGGCGGTGAAACTCCCGTATTCTTCGCCGCGACGGACACCGCGATCTATGAATTCCTCCCCGAAACTCCGACGGGTGCCACGCTCACGAACCCCGAGGTTTCGGGACAGACCTCCGGGTCCTACATCCAATTGGAAACCCAAACAGACGGCGGCTCGTACCTGACGGTTGTAAACGGGGCCGACCACCTGCAAATCTACGACGGGACGGACTGGCAACAAGTTACCGACGTTTCGGAACCGTTCTCCATTACGGGTGTCGACACCCGCCGATTGGCGCACGTATGGTCTTACAACAACCGCCAATTCTACATCGAACGGGGTTCTCTCAACGCTTGGTACCTCGGCATCAACAGTGTGGCGGGGCCTGCCGAGAGACTACCGCTGACAGGGATCTTCCGTAGGGGCGGTTCCCTCCTATTTGGCGCTTCCTGGTCTGACGATAGCGGCGACGACAGCAGTGATCGCTGCGTGTTCGTGACAGATCGCGGTGAATTCGCGGTCTACCAAGGTGACCCAAGCAGCGCCGCCACATGGCAATTCGCCGGGGTCTACGACATCGGGACCCCGTTAGGTCCAGACGCCGCACTTGCTGTGGGGGGTGATCTGATCATCGCCACTCAAACAGGGTTGATCCCGGTTTCTGCGGCGGTTCAAAAAGACGTCGGAGAACTTGAACTCGTGGCCCTCTCCCGCCCTATCGGCAACGAATGGCGGCGGACGGCTCAACTGACCGGGTTCGGCACGCCATGGCGTGTGGAGAAATGGGCCGAACGCAATATGGCGCTGGTGGTCCCTCCTATGGACGCCGGGGCGGAGCCCCAGGCTTTTGTAGTGAACCTCGAAACGAGAGCTTGGGCGCGATTTCTTGGGTGGTCGATGAATGACCTAAGAGTTTTGGCCGGCCAACTACATTTCGGTGGCGAGGATGGCCGATTACTGCGCGGGGACACAGGCGGTACCGATGACGGGGCCGTCGTTAGCTGTTCCCTGTGTTGGGCGTTCACCCATCTGGGCGCGCCGGGAGCTTTCAAAACCGCACATTCTATGCGGGGGGTGTTTCGGCACACCACCCCGTTCGTCGCCAAATTGAGCGTGACCACGGACTACCGTACCGGGTTCCCCACTGCGCCCAACAGCTTACAGGGGCAGAACGGTGTGGCTACCAAATGGGACGTGGCGGCGTGGGACGCAGCATCATGGGCAGCCACCAACACCGACTGGTCAGTAAGTGAAAAATGGGAGGCTGTGAGCGGCCAAGGGTACGCTTTGGCCGCCCAATTACAGGTCACGTCTGGCGCGACGACCAAACTGGGTTGCGAACTGATCTCGGTCGATTTGGTGTTCACAACGGGAGACACGGTGGTTTGATCCCGGTTCTCGACTCACCTAGACCCGTCGTTCGATTTGTCGAATTCGGCCTATGGCAGGGTGCAAAAACTTTTGGACCTGCGACGGGCATTGGGTTCGCGACCCCCGAGGCGGGGCTTGTTGCGGGCGTCGTCTACCACAACTTTGACCCGGACGAAGGGCGAATTGAGCTTTCCGGGTATGCGGAGCGGGCGGACTGGTTGTCGCGGTCGAACTTGCGGGAAATCTTCCACTACCCTTTCGAGCAGGTCGGTGTGCGGATCGTGATCGCCCGCCACTCTGAGAGAAATGTGCGAGCGGTTCGCCTTTGGGACCGCCTCGGGGCCGTCCAGCACCACGTGCCGGAGATCCGAGCGCGCGGAGAAGCCGAAATCATCGCGGTATTGGACCGCGAAGCGTGGCAAAACTCAAAATTCTTCGGAGAAAAAAATGGGTAAATCCAAAGCGCCGGCCCCGCCGGACCCACGCGTCACTGCCGGTGCGCAGACCGCACAAAACATCGGCACGGCAATCGCGCAACAGTCTCTGAACAACATCAACCAGGTGACCCCTTACGGCTCCCTAAGTTACGAACAGACAGGGACCACGCAATACACCGACCCGAACAACGGTCAGGTGTACAACATCCCACAGTATACTGCTGAACAAACTCTCTCGGGTAGCCAGCGCCGTCTCCAAAGGGTCAACGATACCACTCAGCTGAACTTGGCGAAGCTGGGAAGACAACAATCCAACCGGTTGGGTAGGGTCTTGGGTAAATCCATAAACACCCGCAATCTACCGAAGCGTGGACGTGTCGGAAAGCTTGGTACGCCAGACCTCGAAGAAACGCAAAGCAGCGCGGGATTGCAAACAGGGATCGCCAACGCGGGCAACGTGACTTCTGGGATCGCCAACGCGGGCAACGTGACTTCTGGGATCGCCAATGCGGGGAACGTGACTTCTGGGATCGCCAATGCGGGGAACGTGACTTCTGGGATCGCCAATGCGGGGGATATCACCAAAACATACGGCACCGACTTTTCACAAGATCGACAAAGGGTCGAAGACGCACTACTCGAACGGCTGAACCCCTCGCTGGAGCGGGACCAAGAGGCACTCGAAGCGCGCTTAGCGTCACAAGGGATTCGCCGGGGCTCGGCGGCGTTCTCTGACGCTTTCGAAGATTTCGGTCGCCAGCGGAACGACGCGCGATTGGCGGCTGTTCTCGGTGCGGGCCAGGAACAGTCACGGCTTGCCGGACTTGAGGCGCAGCGCGCACAGTTTGAAAACAGTGCACAGGCCCAAAATTTCGGACAGAACGCTCAACGATCCGCTTTCGCGAATGAGGCACAGGCCCAGCGTTTCGGACAGAACGCTCAACGATCCGCTTTCGCGAATGAGGCACAGGCCCAGCGTTTCGGGCAAAACGCTCAACGATCCGCTTTCGCGAATGAGGCACAGGCCCAGCGTTTCGGACAAAATGCTCAGCGGTCCGCTTTCGCGAATGAAGCACAGGCCCAGCGTTTCGGACAAAACGCTGCGCAAGCCCAATTCACAAACACCGCCCGACAGCAAGAATTCGCGAACGCGGCTGGGGCGACCCAAGCGAACAACTCCGCCGAACTGCAACGTTTTAACGCGGGATTGGCCCTGTCGGGCGCGCAGGACGCACAGCGTGCCTCAGCGCTTCAAGAGCGGTTCGCTACAAGAAACCAAACACTTAACGAGATTTCCGCACTGTCGTCGGGGTCCCAAGTGCAAACGCCGAGCTTTCTGAATACCCAACCGGCGCAGCTCGCAAATACGGACGTGGCTGGTATCAACTTCGCGTCCAATCAGGCGGCGCAGGCGAACTATCAGGCACAGGTCGGTCAGCAAAACAGCCTTATCGGCGGACTTGCTGGTCTCGGGAGCGCGTTCATCCTTTCGGATAGGCGTGCGAAAACCGACATCGACAAACTCGGCAAGACAAATGACGGCCTCGGGATTTACAAATACCGATACAAGAGCGGCGGGCCAACCCAGATCGGCCTCATGGCGCAGGAGGTCGAGAAAAAGAAACCGGGCGCGGTCGCAGAATTCAACGGTCTGAAAATGGTCAACTATGACAAAGCGCTCAAGGAGGCCTCATGAGCTTTCGCGACATCCTGGCGAACCGAGACCAGTTCATCTTCGGCGGCGGTACCGAATTGTCCTACGAGGACATCCAATCCAAGCGCAAAACGGTGGAACGCCTCACGCAAGGAGCACTTCAAACGCCAAGAAACCTTGGTGAGGGGCTGAGTGCGATCGGTCAGGCCATCGCGGCCCGCCAGTTAGGCAAACGCGTGGACACAGCAGAGACCAAGGGGCGGGACGCCTTCAATGATCGGTTCAACGCAGCACTCGGCGGTTCAGGACGCCGACAACCGGGGGCCAGCGGTTCACCAAACGCTGTCCGCGACGGGTTGGTCGCTCGCGGGCTACCCGAACATGTTGCCGACGGTTTCGTGATGAACTTCCAAGACGAGAGCGGCTTGCGCACGGACATAAACGAGCAAAACCCCACGGTTCCAGGCAGCCGTGGCGGCTTCGGTCTGGCGCAATGGACCGGACCGCGCCGCCGCCAATTGGAACAGTTCGCCACGCAGAATGGCACATCGGTTTCGGATCTGGACACGCAGTTGGACTTTCTGGTCCAAGAGCTTCAAGGCCCCGAAGCGAACGCAGCCCGTTCCATTTTCTCTGCCAACGACGCAGGCGGTGCAGCGGACGCGATCTTGCGCGATTTCCTACGCCCGGCCCCGGAACACGTAGCGACACGATCCGCACGATACTTGGGGGGTGGCCCTGGGCAAGCTGGGGTGAACCCGGAACTCGCACAGCTCGCGGCTGACCCGTTCGCGAGCAATGAACAGCGGTCTGTGTTGGCGCAATTGTTGCAACAGCAGATATCGGGGGCGGACCCCTTGCGCCAGTTGCAGATCCAGCGGGCGCAGGTGGGCCTGGAAACTGATCAATCTCAGCTCGATCAGTTGCGGCAGCGGGGTCCTGAACCCGTTCGCGGCGTCGAGGTCGACGGGCGGATCGTGAACCCGGTATCGGGTGAGGTTATTTACGAGCCGAACGGGGTGGGGGGTCGCCCCGGAAACTTGGGCATCCAGCCGGTTTATGGCCGAGATGCGGAAGGTAACACGGTCATTCTTCAATTGAGTAAAGACGGCCAAGCGGTACAGACCGCGTTGCCAGACGGCGTCCAACCGGACCTATCGGTTCGAGGGTTTGAACAGGCGCGCGGGACCGCACTTGGTAAAGCCACTGGTGAGGCTACCGCGTCTGCGGACGCGGACTTCCAGACAGGCCAAAACGCGCTGGATCTGATCAACAGCATCCGCGATGATCCGAACCGCGAACGAGGTACCGGAAAGACCGCGATCCTGAACCAATTTCCAGGGACCAAGGGTTTTGACTTCCAACTGAAAGTGGATCAGGCAAAATCCGGGGCGTTCCTTTCTGCGATCCAGAACCTACGAGGCCTTGGCGCGCTTTCGAATGCGGAAGGCCAAGCGGCGACGGCTGCCGTGACCCGGATGAATACGTCGTCCACGGAAGAAGGGTTCCTCGAAGCTTTGGGCGATTACGAGCGCATTGTTCAGCAAGGCATGGCCAGCGCACAGGCACGTGGCGGCGGTCCTGCCCCGTCGTTTGAAGAAAGCGCGGCCCGATTGCAGGACCAAGTCCAAGGCGTACCGGACTTCGGAAGCCTGTCGGACGAAGAATTGGACGCATGGTTGGCGACAAACGGGAGTGGTCAATGAACGATGCACTGAGAGCGGCCTTGGTCGAAAAGGCACGGCGGGAAAAGGCGCGCCGTCAAGGCACGGCCCAGCAAAACGCCCCTATCGCTACCACCGCTGACGGGGGGCGTGTTTTTCGAGCGGCAGACGGGTCCTTGAGTTTTGCGAGCCCGGGCTTTTCTACCACTGATCAGGACACAATTGCGCGGATCATGGAGGGGGCGACCCCGGCCCAGGCCAGCGAGTGGACGCCGGAGGTCAGCACCGGGGGTGCGGGCGTGATCGCAGCACGCGGCGCGTTGCAAGGGGTCTCGCACGGCTACAGTGATGAGGTTACGGCGCGGGCGGCGTCTCTGTTATCTGGCCGCGACTATGAAACCGAATTGGCCGCAGAGCGCCAACGGCTGACCCAAGGGCGCGAAGAAGCTCCCGTCGCCGCAATTGGGGGTGAAGTAGCCGGGGCAGTCGCGGCCCCCGCCGCCGCGATCCGCGCACTGCGCGGCCCCAGCTACCTTGGCCGGGCAGCCGCAAGCGGGGGCGTCGCAGCCGCGAGCGGAGCACTATATGGTTTTGGTGCAGGTGAAGGTGGGATCACAAACCGTGCACAGAACGCAGCAGTTACGGGCGCGATCAGTGGGGGTATCGGCGCCCTGGCTCCCTTCGGCGGTACGTTGGCCAAGCAACTCTTCGACCGTGTTGCAAGACTGCGGGCACCGGGTCGTACAGCCCGAAACGCCCCGAGCACCGACGCTCTGCGATCCCAGGCCCGTCAGCTCTTTGAGAGAGCGGATAGCGCCCCGGCGTTGGATCGAGCGACTTTGACGTCGGCTGCGACCGGCATCGCCCAACGGGCAGAACGCGCCGGGTTGGACGAAGCGCTGACGCCGCAAGCCGACCGAGCCGTCACACGTGTGTTGGACGAAGCCACGAACCAAAATCCCCAGATCGCGTTCAGGGATCTCGATGTTTTGCGGCGTCAGGCTTCCGTCCCCGCGGGGAACCGAAGCAATCCGGTGGAAGCGGCAATTGGTTCGAGATTGGTGGAAGATCTGGACGGCGTCGTCGACGCCGCATCCCCGCAACTAGGTCGGGACGTGGCCAAGGCGCGGGAGCTTTGGGGACGACTACGCCGAACTGAACTTTTGGACAACGCCGCAGAAACGGCCCAGAACCAAGCCAGCGGCTTCGAGAATGGATTGAGGGTGGAATACCGAAAGATCCTGAACAACCCACGCAAGCGGCGCGGGTTCTCCAAAGACGAAATCGCCGCCATGGAACGCGTTGTTAGGGGCTCGACGCTGAACAATGTGGCGCGAACGGTCGGAAAACTCGGGGTCGGCGTTGGTCAACAAAGCAACGCGCTACTGGCTGTCACGGGTACCGCCGGTGGGGTGGCACTGGGGGGTCTTGGGGGGTTGGCGGTCCCAGTCGCGGGTACAGTCGCCCAGAAACTTGCCGAACGCGGAACACGAAAGAGCGCAGAACTGGCGAGGGGGTTGGCGGCGTCCGGGGGTGCCCAATCGGTTCCTCAACTTGGAAATCTGCAACGTCTACTGATTGAGAGCTTGGCGCGACGCGGGGCCAACACAGTAGAAGCTGTCCGTTAGGTGAACCCAACCATAATTAGGACAAATGCCCCTAGTGAGCCGCACACGCAGAGCAAAGCCCACAACGGCATCGTGTCCCCGCTGGCGTCATGGTAGCGAGCTTCGCCCATCCCGGCCCGGAACGCCATTAACATAACGCCCCCCAAGAACACCCCTGCTGCGATTTGGAATACCGTATCCATGGCCCAAAAGTGGTGATCGAGCGCCATGTAGTCAACCCTGGAACGAACCGGGCGCGGCCCTTTCCGTTGAAAATTTGGAGAAATAAATGCCTTTCAATGCATCTGGCGTTTTTCAGCGCCTGTTCAACTGGCGCACTGACCGCGACAACAACGTCAATATCCGCGCGGATCGTATGGACCAGGAATTTGACGGGATCGCTGCGGCGATTAACGACATTCTGAGCGGTAGTGTTGGTTTCCGCGCGCCCGTTCGCGGCGTCTTCGGAACAGAAGCTCTCCCCGCGTATTCCTTCACTGACGACCCGGACACGGGGTTCTACCGGAAATCCGAGAATGCTGTAGCTTTCGCTGTAGGCGGGCAAGACGTTTTCTATTTAACACCCGATGGAGTGGGCATCGGGACGCAGGCTCCGCTGACCGACCTCCATGTGCACCAAGGCGGTGGAGGCTCCACACGCGTCCGAGTGGAAAATGGGGAAGGGCACGCCGACTTCATCGCGGATTTTGCCCGCGCCCGAATTATCGCGAATGACGGCGGCGGCGCTGCGGATTTCTATAGTTACGGCAGAGTGGATGTTTCGGGTGATGCCACCAACAACAACCATAAACTCGGGGTCTTCTGCTCAAATTTAAACTACAACAATGATACTTTTCGGCTCGTCCATGGCAGACCGGCAACGAGCGGGTTTAGCTTCTTCCGTTGCATAAGCAATGACGCAGTAAGTCCGGATGTCGAGATTATTGGCCGGGGCAATGGTGACCTCGCTATGGACGGCAATGTGTCAAGCGGCGGTGCCGACTACGCTGAATTCTTTGAATGGGCGGACGGCAACCCCGAAGGAGATGACCGGCGCGGTGTCTCGGTTGTTTTGGTGGAGGATAAGATCCGGCCAGCCGAAGAGGGTGAAGTGCCTTTCGGTGTGATTTCGGCAAACCCGTCCGTTGTCGGTGACGCCGACATTGACCGCTGGATGTACAAGTATCTGCGCGACGACTTTGGGTCGCCAATCTTAGAAGATTACGAAATTGTCGAATGGGAAGCCACGGATGGTGAAACGGGTGAAGTAGAACACTATCAGTTCGTTGCGGATGCCCTTCCAGATGGAACTGCCGTTCCAGAAGATGCGAAGAGGACCGTGGCCAAGCGCCGGGTACTGAACCCCGAATGGGGTCCAAATCGGGAATACACACCCCGCAGAGATCGGGCGGAATGGGACTGTGCGGGCCTTATGGGAAAGTTACGCCTGCGCAAGGGACAGCCGGTCGCGCCGGGGTGGATCAAGATGAAAGACGTCAGTGAAACCGTAGAGATGTGGCTGGTGAAATGAAGGAAGTTCTTGAAACATTGGTCGAGACACGTACCGCAGAAGTCGCAGGGAACTGGGGAACCTTTGGCGGTTCTATCGCTGCCGTCCTCGCTTGGATCGGGTCGCAAGATGTCGCGGCCGGATTGGGCGTCATCATCGGTGTGGCAGGCCTGGCCCTGAGTTTCTGGCGGGTTCGGTTCGCGGCCCGTATCGAGCGTGCCAAATTGACGCCAGAGCAGCGCGCGACGTTCGAGCAGTCTTAAGCCTCTAAAAACTCTGACTATAACCCCCACAAGCCCGCACGCGGGCTCTTTTGGCATGGAGATTTGCCATGAAACTGCAAGACGACTGGAAACAAACGGCGCGGACCGCGTGGTCGATCCGCCTCATGGTTGTGGCGGCATTGATCGCCGGACTGGCCGCCTTTCTCGCCGCAATCGACGCTTCGGTGTTAGGGGTCCCTCCGCTCTATTTCGCTGCGGCTTCTGCGCTCTTGAACACACTCGCTATCCCTGCCCGCCTGATTTTGCAGGACAGCCTGCCGACGCTACGCCAGTTTTTCACCGACGAGGGTGGTGCAGTGCGGAAACGAACTGTCGGTTTGCTCGCGGCGGGCGGTGTTGCACTTTCAGGGGCCGTTTCTTTCGTCGGACAGTGGGAGGGTTTGCGAACAGAAGCCTACCGAGACATCGTAGGGGTTTGGACTGTCTGCTACGGCGAAACAAAAGGTGTGACCCCCATAGACCGGTATTCGAAAGCTGAGTGCGACCGAATGTTGGGTGCGCGGGTCCTTGAGTTTGAACGCGAATTGGACCGCTGTTTGACCGGGTCGGTGCCCGTGGGTGCCAAGATCGCTTTTGTCTCTTGGGCCTACAACGTCGGCGTTGGCGCAGCTTGCCGCTCGACATTGGTGCGCAAGGCCAATGTCGGGGACGTCCGGGGGGCGTGTAACGAGCTGCCCCGCTGGAACCGTGCAGGTGGGCGGGTCGTGCGGGGCCTCACGAACCGGCGAATGTCGGAACGCGACCTCTGTCTTCGCGCGGTCGAAGGGGTGGCGTAATGCGCCCGCTAGCTCTGTGCCTCCTGCTGTTAGGCTGTGGCGTTTCGCCGCTTAAATTGGGCGGCCCGAATGTCGCGGCCAATGTGCAGGCGGGCGCAGAGAACGTGCAAGGTTTCAAAACAGACCAAGGCCAGTCGGTTTCGCGCGTGACCGGCGACGTGCGCCAAGAGCGCGCCGCCCGGCAGGTGCGCGCCGAAACCATCGATACCGTTGTCACCTACCAAAACCAGCCCTGGCTGATCTGGGCGTTGGTTTTGGCCTTCTTTTTGGACAGCCCGCTGCGTTGGCCCGAACAAATCTACGCGGCGTTCTCACGTCGCAAATCAAATGGAGAAAGACATGCCTGAATTCCAAGATCTCGGCCACGTTGGCGTCCAATTCGACAGCCCCGGAGTGCGGCACTTCGCGATTGACCCAGCCGACGGACAAGACCTGCCAATTCGACCCCGCGTTCTCCGGGTTCTCGCGACGGGGAACTTGGCTGTACGGGACGAGCTTGGCGAAACTATCGTCTATCCCGTTTTCGCTGGTGAGACGTTTGCTTTCTCCGGTGTCGGGATTGATGAGACAGGAACCACTGCTGATGTCGTTGGGTGGCTCTGATGTTAGGTTTGGGTCTCGGTATCACGAATCTTCTGCTTTTGCGTCCGTTCACCGCGATCACTCGCCTTGTGCGCAACCAGGACGGCACGGTCACCGTGGAGGCCCTTGAAGCCCCGTCCTTAAGAACTACCCGCAATCTAGACGGCACAGTCACCGTGGAGAATTAAAATGCCCGAATTTCGTTGGTCGATTGATGGCGGTGTGACCTGGACCTATGAGGACCAGACGTTGCCATATGTTTTACCCGTTAATGTGGGGCAGTACCCGTTGGTTCAGGGCATCGGCGCGCGCGTCACCGCTGGCGACTATATCCCGCCGCCGGTGGTGCCTGTCGACACTGCTCCAAGTGGCCCAGAGGTCATCGCCCCCGGTGCGTCCTACACGCTGACCCGTGGAGTCGAACCTAATCTGCTGGCAGACATTGCTGCAGCTGGCCCGTACACTTCGACAGGGATGCCCCGCGGGCTGTCCGTTGACCCCGATAGTGGCGTTATTGAGGGTGAGCCTCTAGAGTTTAAGCCTTTCGAGCAAGCTACTATATCGCGTGGTGGAGTGGATCAGGTGGTTAGCTTCGGCGTTAGGCCCAACGCCCTGTTCCCCGTGCCGATTGCGGATGCCGGGGTCAATCCACTGCGCAACGTTGATTGGACTTCGATAGATCGTCAAGACCTTTGGTCAACCAATGTAACTGTTGGTGATAATGTTGACGCCAATGCCGATCAATCCGCATTGGTAGCCGCGTATCTATCTGCGGCCAACGATCAGGGATCTGTTACCGCTCCGAAGTATCACAAAATCGTTTATACCGGGGCACACATAGATGAAGCCACTGCTCCAAATTTCGTTCGCACTGGCATTGATGACCCGAATACTGTCATCGTGGTTGTGGCCCAGCACCCCACGGATGAATACACGAAAGTTAGCCAAGTTCGCCTCAGGTCCTTTCCTGTGATGGTCGGATGGCACATACACGGGTGCGGGAATTCAGGCGCATACGATACAGTTCCAGTCAATAATTATGTAGATGTTGGGACCGATGGTATACACATGCAGGCTGTAGCCTGCCGGTTCGGATCGTGGTGGTTGCGAATTGATTTCTCCGTCGAGGGGCAGGATCTAAAGATGCGGTCGCGAAACAACGGATCGTATGTAATCGAGAAGAGCGAATTTGCTGGCCTGTATGGTGGGATTAATACTGAAGCTGCGAATGGCGCTATTCTTGGGTGTAATTTCCACAACATGTCAGAGGACCATTTTCGGTTTTTCTTCTCAGACACCTCAGCAACAGACACCCTGTCATACATTTTTGGCAACACACTTAGTCGAAACACTGTAGTTTACCGTGACGACCTGACTGTCGGGCAGTCCCACATTGACATCGGGTCCCAGCATGATCTGGGGTCCGCATTGACGCCGCGCGCACGTGCACTCCGGATATAATGTTATGATCAGTGATGCGGGGCTGTACGCGTCCACAGGTTATCGACTGAATGGAACTGGCGTCCCAGCGGACAATAGCAGGATGGGCCGTGTCGTTATTGAAAACGACGTCTTTTTCATTACGGGCTATGATGGCGCGGTTTTCCAAAACGCCGAAAGCGTCGCTATGGATGGGTTTGTGTGTCTGCCGCCGCCCGGGCTACCCATGCTAGCGTCGAGATTGGATTTCAACACCGTCGACACGGCAGATCTGTCAAACATCGCATTCACGCACTTTTTAGATGAGGCTTTCACAATCAGCGGAAACGAGGTTGAGTTTGACCAGCAGACGAGCGGCGCGGCAGACAGCATAGACCAACTGTTCCCTCAGTATGCGGGCTCTGTAGAGAGCATGCAGCATTACGCAGCAGGAAATTATTTCGTGCCCGATCATGTGAACTTTTCCCATCACCCAAATGAAATTCGAGCATTTGCATCGGCGGCCCTGATGCGAGGGTCGGGGTGGTCAGACCCAATGAACCTAACCAGTGACCCCGCAGGGTGGGACGCAATGGGATGGGGCGCAGCTCCCACGGTGACGCCACCTGAAATCACAAGCTCCACCGCGTCAATGGATGGGTCTAGCGTCACCGTGACGGCGACCGTGACCGAGGCATCCCGCATTTACTGGACTGTGACAGAGATTGACGACACGCCCAACCCAGTTGCCGCACGCCAACACAGGCTGACGGATGGGCGGGCGGCGGGGCCGCAGAATGGTGATTCCCAGGATGTAATGCCTGACAGGGGCGTGGTAATCGCCGAAATTGGCGTGAATGACATACCTGTGGACAGATCTAGGCTAAGCGACGGCGCATCATACAGGATTATCATGGTCGCCGAAGGGGAGGCGGGCACGTTGTCTGACGTGGTGCGGACAGTGGAGTTCAGACATGACCCATAGTGACGATCTGATGAACGCCGCCCGTCTCGCGAAGGACCGCCATAAGTATGCGAAGAGCGCGCGCGCGCTTGTCTTTAGCAAAGGCGATGGTGCGGCCAACCATAACTACCTACCGGAGATCCAGGCCAGCCACGCCCAGCATGGCAGCGACACGGTGATCTCCTTTGGTCTGGGCGTGGCACCGGACGCGGGCACCGTTTTGGTGTCTGACCTGGGGCCGAACGATCCGATGCAGCTCCACCTGGTGCTGAGACCGGCCTAACATCATCAGGGTAGGTCCGTGTCTGTTCCTCGGCAGTTTATGGATTTAGGGTATTGGCGGATTTTTGTTCTTTGAAGTGTAGGCAGTTCGCCTCCGCCAGGGGGAGTTTGTGTCCCAATTCGACCACTAACCCATTGTTCGCTAACACCCCTCAAGCCACCCTTGTGTCCCGTCCGTTTCGTTGATTTTAAAGGGAAAAAGCGGGTTTTGGGCAGTCCTCCCGGGATCGCCACTTCTTCACTCTTACACTGTCCCTACAGCATAACAGTGATCATTTTGGGCAAAATCGTGCCAATTGGCTGTTAAGGCAATTGTTCACATTGGCCGTGCTCAGAAAAGAATGACGGTAACGAGCAGCAAATGCCTTGCTCTAACTTTCTGCTTTCAAATGCTTTTTAGAAACAGCCTGAACAGCATCCTCACGTAAGTAGATCCCGCCATAGGCCTAGCTGCTCGGCAAGAAGGGAAGGATGCCTGCGATTTTCAAGGCGTGTCGAATTGTGTTTCGGTGCTGCCCAGTTTCAGCAGACAGCATTGTGATCGTTGTAAAGCGTGCCTTGAACGCATCAATGTCTTCATCTGTCATAATATAAATGAGCTGCTTCGTGTTCGGGTACCCTACCTGTGTGGCGAGGCTATGCCCGTCCTGAACAAAGGCGACAAAGGCACCTTTCTGGCGCAGGCCGATGCTGCGGTAATCCCCCATTTTTAATGGGGCTCAGCCGTTCGATTCACGCGGCTGTTCTCAGCTTCATAGCGGGTGTCAT
>NZ_JAHHIR010000010.1:39930-46289 GCF_018678075.1 Epibacterium ulvae
GTCGACCCGTATCGTCTGCGGTCTACCCCGCTATTCAATGATCTGGTTCAAGCTGCGCACGACCCGCTCGGCGGGCAACGAGAAGTCCACTTCAATGCACAGACCTTTGCGATTAAAGTCATCAAGCACGTTTAATGTCCGGATCGAACGGCCATCTGCAAGCTGATCCGCCATAAAATCCATCGACCACGTGTCGTTTGGCAGGTCTGGGACCGCCAACGGTTCAGGCTTGTCACGCTTGATGCGCGGATGGCGAACAAAAGGTGGGGAACGGATGTTGGGTCATCGAGGGCCACCGCGACGGCGTCGGCGAACGCAGTATCGCTCCAGCCATCAACGATCACCGAGTAGGACAGCACGGAATTTTTCGAGAAAAATGCGAATTATTCACCCGTCATGCAAGCTTCAAATCGTGGATAGACTGGTCGGCGACGCGCACTTGTTTGGTGTGCGCTCCGGGAAGGCACACGGTGCCTAAAAAATCTGAGTGGTTATCAGTACACCTGCAATTTAGGTTTCTTCGCCACGCATCACGTTGGCAGGCGACATTTGTTTGGTGCCAGGTAAGATGCGAACATCGCCAGTGGATTCGCGCACGGTGACGGCCTCTCTGCCGAGCGAATGGAGCGGAGTTGGGGTTTGCAAATAAGGTGCTTCGCACCAGCCTTGTGCCGCCCCCGTCATGCCGCAGATTGCGACGGGCACGTCAGCGTCAAGACCGATATTGGCAATGCTGCCATCAAGCACACTGCCAATATCACTTCCTTTCAGGTGTGCCATTCCAGACGGGCCATCAGAAGCGACGGCAATTGTGCCGTCCGCCTCCAGTGCCCAAAGCCGGAAACTGGAAGTTCCCCAGTCAACGGCAATGAACGACACGTCACCCATTCCCTAGCGCCCCATCAATTCAGGCGCCAACAGCGTTGGTAGCCCGAGTGTGATCGCAGGGAATAGAATGATGATCAGCATCAGCACACAGAACGCGCCGAAGAAGACCAACGTCCAGCCTAGACCTTTGGACAGCGGAATTTCCGCGATCGTGCAGGCCAGAAGCAGACTTATCCCGTAGGGTGGCGTGATCTTACCAATGGCCAGTGCCATGATGACCAAGATACCCAGCTGCAAAGGATCAGCCCCTACGGTCGCAGCCACTGAGGCCAGAACTGGAACGAAGATCAGCATTGCAGGTGCAGGGTCCATGAACGTCCCCAAAAGCAGGAACAGAACCGATGCAAAGATCAGGAACATCGTCGGGCTGGAGGCGTAAGTCTCGAACAGGCCACCGGCCACATCAAGAATGCCATAGAAAGACATCAACCATCCAAACAGTGTCGCCGTCCCGACGCAGATCATGACAACCGCCGTCAGAAGCGCCGTTTCAATCGCTACATCCATCAGCATCTTGAGCGACAATTTGCGGTAGATGAACATGCCGATCAGAACGACGTAAATCGAGGCAACTGCCGCGGATTCTGTCGCCGTCATGACGCCTGTCAGGATACCGCCGATGATCACACCGATAACCGACACAGGGATCAGACCCTTTGCGAGAATTTCCACTTTCTCGGCGCGGGGTTTCTTTTCCGTAGTCGGCAGGTCGATGCCAAACTTGTTGGCGTAATACCAAGCGACGATCAGCTGGGTCAGGCCAACCAGAATGCCGGGTATATAGCCTGCAATGAACAACGCACCGATAGAGACGTTTGCCGATGCACCATAAATCACCATCAAGATGGACGGCGGAATGATCGAACCAATCGACGATGATGCAGCTGTCAGCGACGCCGAAAACCCAGGCGAATAGCCCTTTTCTTTCATCGCAGGGATCAAGATAGCACCGATGCCAGCCACGTCAGCCGTGGATGAACCGGACACGCCGCCCATCAACATTGATGACACCACGTTGATATGCGCCAACCCGCCTTTGATACGTCCGACCAACAAGTCGGATAATCGCACAATGTCGCGTGTGACGCCGATCTTGTTCATCATCAGGGCTGCAAACATGAAACCCGGAATGGCGAGCAATAGGAAATTGTCGATACCCGTGTAGAGTTTTTGTGGCAACACCACGATGTCGAGACCAGGATCCACGGCGATGGTGACTACGCATGAAAACAGCAACGACATGGCAAGTGGTAGGCCGATTGAGAACAGGATTACAAAGCTGATCAATAGAATTGAGAGAGCGGTTTCAGGACTCATTTCAGATCCTCAGCTGTGATGTCGGCCTTGTTGGCTTCTAACAGGTCGTCAAATCCAGAGGTCGTATCATCGTGATCCGCAAACAGCTGTTCGAGCGCCATAAGCGTGATCAAAAGCCCGCCAATCATGATAGAGGCATAAATGTAAACCATGCGAATTCCCGTGGCGGGATTCTTTCGCAACATGCCTAACTCGACAAAACTGGTGGATGACCAAGCAATGATCAATCCGCCGACCGCAACTGTAAGAAGCATCGCGTAGCGGTGATATTTTCGGGCCGCGCCGCGCAGTTTTTTCTGCACGAGGTCTACCTCAAAATGGGTGCCTCTGCGCACAGCAATGGCTGTGGCAAACATGACCATCCACAAGAAACAGAATGGCACGATGAACTGGATTTCAGGAATAGTTGTGAAGAACGCGTAGCGTGTCAGCACCTCTGTGAAGAGGCAACCGAGAAGTACAAGGCACAGCAGTGCGGCGCATTTCTCAAGCCCCCATTCTAGTCTATCGACAATCGATTTTAACATCGCACCCTCCTCAAAGCGTTGTTAATGAAATGTGGCCCCCACCGATGAATTGGTAGGAGCCGCACGGGAGGTGTTTTAGTTGGCGACGGCAGCAATTTCTGCGGCCAAATCCTCAAGCCCTTCGTCTGCTGCGAACCCAGCAATGACAGCGGCAGAGGCTTCGATCAGCGGACCTTTGTCAGGCTCGGTGAAGACAACGTCATAGTCCGCGGCAAGCGCTTCCATGTTCTGAATGTCCAACTCACCCTCAAGGGCAACATCGAAATCAGCAGCTTCAAGCGCAGCTTCGCGAATGGCGGTCTGATGTTCATCAGAAAGGCCCGCGATTTTGCCAGCATTACCAATGAAAGGGCGAACTGTGATTGCGTGCTGCGTCAAAGAAACGTTCTTCGCAATTTCGGCCCAACGGGCGGTCGTGAAGGTCGTGAATTCGTTTTCAGCTCCGTCAACAACACCCGTTTGCATGGCTGTGTAGACCTCTGGGAAGGCGACAACCGACCCAAGTGCGCCCAGGCCGGACCACCAATCAAGCATTACGGACCATTCCCATGTGCGCATCTTCAAGCCTGCAAGGTCTTCCATGCCATTGATGGTCGCGTCTGTCGTGATCATGTTGCGCTGCGCGCCACCGAAATAGCTGAGCACCGAAACGCCTGTTGCTTCTTGATATTCCGCCGCCATTTGAAGGCCCACGTCGCCACGTGTGACGGCCATCATGTGATCGATGCTTTGGAAGATATACGGCAGTTCCAGAATGCCCATGGACGCGGAATATCCGGCCAATACACCCGGTGTGGACACAGTGAAATCAATGATACCCGCCTGAACAGAATCGAGAAGTTCTGGATTGGACCCGAGTGAGCCATTGTCGGCCACAGTCACGACAACTTCGCCGCCAGTCTTTTCTTCGACCAGACGTGCGAATTCGCGTGCAGAGATCGAGTGTGGGTGATCAGTAGGTGTAACGAGACCCAGCTTAAGTGTGACATCCTGCGCAAAAGCTGCGCTGGAGAGTGTAATTGCACTCGCTGTTACGAGGGCTGTTTTGGTGAAAGACATCAGTTTCATGGTTTCCTCCCTTTAGAACTGAGTAGCAGTCATCGGCGTTCAGTCGTTGCCGATGTCGTAGTGACGGATGAAGTCGCGGTCGGGCGTTATGCCCAAACCGGGGCCGTCTGGGATGGCAACAAGACCATCGTTCTTTGCGACTTGGCCTTGGATATCCAACGGCTCGGTCAGCAGGTCGTCTCTGAATTTGTTGTCGGTGGTGTCGAACTCCAGCATCGGTTCCCAGGGGAACAGGCCACCGGGCAGTGGCGGCATCGCCGCGAGCAAATGCAAGTTGGTGGCGACAGCAACGGCGCTACCCCAGACGTGGTTCACGACGGGTGTGAAATGCGCATGGCACAGGGCCAAAACACGCAAATATTCGGAAATACCGCCAAGGGCGCAGACTTCGGGTTGCGCTATGTCGAGACCGCGCGCCTCAAGCAGTGCGCGCCAACCCCAGCGGTTGAACTCGATCTCTCCACCGGAAATGTTGACGTTCAGACCCTGACGCAATTCTCGGTAGCCTTCATAGTCTTCCGGCGCGATTGGCTCTTCGAACCAATAGGGGTCGAACTCCTCCATAGCGCGGCCGACGTAGAATGCATCGTGGGTGGTGTAGGCATGGTTGGCGTCGACCATGAATCGAAAGTCATCGCCGACGCCTTTGCGCACTGCTTCGATCAGACGAACATCGTCTTTCGGACCTAAGCCAACTTTCATTTTCGTAGCTTTGAACCCCATCGCCTTGATCGCGGCGGCCTCGTCCTCGAACCGTGCCACAAGGCTGTCTGCGCTTTCGGGGCGCAACATCATGCCATAGCCATAGGCTTGGACAGTGTCGCGGTATTTGCCGCCAATCAGCTTGTTCAGTGGCAGGCCAGAAACCTTGCCCGCAATATCCCAAAGGGCAATATCAACACCAGACAAGGACTGCATCGGCATGCCTTTTTGGCCGTGATCGCGCATCAGGTTGTATACCTTGTGCCAGATGACATCGCGATCCATCGGATCCATCCCTAACACCATTGGCTGAATCACTTTTTCAACGATTGCCTTGTTGGCAAGCGCAATCGTTCCTGCGCCAAAGCATTCGCCCCAGCCAGTGATCCCCTCGTCAGTCTCAACTTCCACCAGATGCGCGGTGCGTTTGTGGTAATACTGCTGCGAGTACCCAAGAGGCTCCGGCAGGTCATAGCCCAGAACATGGCTGGTGACTTTGGTGATTTTCATCTTCGTGAGCCTCCTCGTTCGAAGTCAGGCAAACCTCTCCCGTTCTCGCAAGCTCAAAAGCTGTGAAAGAAGGTTTGGCAATTTGTGTTTGAGCATGGCTTCTTGGGTCCGTGACTCCTCTCACGGCGCTCCATCGATGATCATGACAGTAGTTCTACGCGCTTCGCGTAACGCCCTTAGCTATCAGTCATGTATTTCCCCAGTCGCTGCTGAGCATCGGTCAGCAGCAACCGCATCTTGCTTTCGGCAAGATCGGCATCACGTGCCAGGATCGCGTCGCAAACTTCGCGGTGAAACGGCAATGATTCCTTATTCTCACGCGGATCAGCGTTGGTGAGACGGATCGAAATCATCAAAGCAGAGTGGATGACGCCCTCCATCGGTCGTAGCAATTCGTTCTGGGCGGCCCTCAGAATAGAGCGGTGAAACGTTGCGTCAGCCAAAACAAAACGTTCGACCTCACGCTGTTCGGTCTCCATCGCCATCATCGACTGAGATATCTCGTCAAGCTCCAGATCAGCACCCCGTAGCGCAGCATAGCGCGCGGCACTCGGTTCAATCATAAGACGCAACTCAAGCAACTGGCGCAGGAAAATTGGGTTCGGTGGCACAGTTTGGTGCCAAGCCAAAACATCGTCATCGAGTAGGTCCCAGCTTGAGCGAAAACGCACGCGAGTGCCGCTGCCCCGACGCACCTCAAGCAATCCTTTGGCCGAGAGTATCTTTACAGCATCACGGACTACAGTTCGACTGACATCATATTCAACCGACAATGCACCTTCATTATTGATCAGAGTCCCTTCACCCAGATCGCCGGAAATGATCTTACATCCCAACTCGCGCGCGATCTGCGCAGAGTAGCTGGCCTTGATCTTGGGTTTCCCCTGAAGTTCGTAGAAAAGACTCTCGCTCATGCGGTAAGTATAAACATCTAATGTTTAATGAGTCAAACATTAGATGTTTATACATCTCAAATACGTTGGCACGACTCTGGCAACAGATCACCCGTGCCGTTTCAATTTTCTGATACGCGGGCCGCAACTCGTCCTTACTCCGGCTTTCGGCAATTACGGCCGCTCCATGTTTAGAGTTGAGCATAACGATTGAATGTCCACCGAAGTCGGTGGCCTCAACTGGTCGACGCAACACTTTGCTCCTTAGGAAGAGATGGAGTGTTTTGAATGAAGTATCGTACCAGGATTTACTATTCGGCTGAACAGCGGGCTGAGATATGGGACAGGTGGCAGCGTGGGGAGTCGATGAGGTCGATTGGGCGTATCTTTGATCGTCAGTCGTCTTCGGTATTTTCCGTGATCTCCCCTACCGGCGGGATACGTCCACCGGACC
>NZ_JAHHIR010000006.1 GCF_018678075.1 Epibacterium ulvae
TTTGAACTTGTCTGAAAAACTGCGTCTCTTCGTCATTCGTGTATCCTGTTTTCAACGTTGGATACATCGTAGCACCCCGTCCAATTTTGACGGACCACTTCAAAGATAGGCTGGCGGATAACAACAAGAGATTGAGAAAGCATATTGCTGACACGGGCAAAAAAGTATGAGAACGAGAATACACTCACATAATTAGTCCGTAGGTATTGAAACTGCTTAGTTGGGAATGGATGCTAAAGGACTTTCATAGGCTCAAATTGGAGATGCAGTCTTGCAGGCTATGTAAGGATCTCCCGCTAGGTCCAAACCCCATTTTTCAGCTGGATGAGCGGGCAAGGATCTTGATCGTTGGCCAAGCTCCAGGACGCATTACTCATCAAAAAAATCGCCCCTTTGACGATCCCTCTGGAGATCGTTTGCGAGAATGGCTTGGGATTGATAAGTCTGCTTTCTACGCAGATCCCCAGATCGGCATTTTTCCAATGGGACTTTGCTTCCCTGGTGCAGGTTGTTCAGGCGACAAACCTCCACCAGAAATTTGCGCGACTACATGGCGGAAGAAAACAATGGCAGCTCTCAAGAGTGTCGAACTGACTTTGATCTTGGGTGCTTATGCCATCGCATGGCACTTGCCTCACCTGAATGGAAAGACCGTTGCAGAGGCGGTCAAACAGTCTTCTGAAGGCCAAGACCGAGTCTTTGTATTGCCCCACCCAAGTCCGCGAAACAACAGATGGCTTAAGCGAAACCCTTGGTTCGAAGCTGATGTCATTCCAAGAATTCGGCAAAGCGTGAGACTAAATCTAAGTGAATCTGAGAGGAAATAACTCACTTTTCGCTGAGCAGTTACTCGAAAGAAACTGTCTATAGACGGGTTTACTTGGAGCTCACGGAAAAACATATTTATATCAATTGGATGGGCGCGAAGTGGACAATTTGCATGTTATGTAATCTGGTCTTTCCGGGCTACAGCGCCAAAGGCGCGGATTTGCCGCCACCGCCGCAATGTGCGCGACTCTGGCATGCGCAGGTGTTTGACAGGCTGCGCGATGTCCGGCTGCGCATTGGCGTAGGAGGATATGCGCAAAAGTACCATCTGAAGACGCGATTTGGTGTGACCGAGACGGTTCAGAACTGGCAGGGCTTCGGACCTGACGTCTTTCCCTTGCCACATCCGTCCTGGCGCAATACGGCTTGGTTGCGAAAAAATCCCTGGTTCGGGGAAGAGGTGCTGCCCGCGTTGCGGGCCCGCGTAAAGGAAGTGATGCAAAATGACTGAGGATACAGCTCTGGATCTGGCCCATGCCGCAATGGAAGCCGCCCCCGAGGATGAGGCAGCGCGCCTGCGGTTTTATGAGCGACTGGCCGACAGTGAGCTGTTCCTGCTTTTGGGTGCAGAGCCCGAAGGCGACAAAATCCAACCTGAGGTCTTTGCCACAGAAGAGGGCGAGTTTGTCCTGGTCTTTGATCGTGAGGAACGGCTGGCAGAGTTTGCAGGCAAGATCGTGCCTTATGCCGCGCTTTCGGGACGGATGATCGTGAAGATGCTGGAAGGATCCGATATTGGTCTGGGTGTGAACCTGGATGTCGCACCCTCACAGGCGTTGATGCCAGCATCCGCCTTGGATTGGTTGCGCGAGACATTGGCGCATAATCCCGAAGAAGTGGAAGCCGGTGTCGAGGAGGTTTTGCCCCCCAAAGGCTTGCCAGAGGTGCTGTTGACCGCGCTGGATGCAAAGCTCGCGACGGCTGCGGGCTTCGCGACAAGCGCATATCTGGTATCGCTGCAGTATACCGGCGGCGGACAAGGGCATCTGTTGGGCTTTGTTGGCGCAAAAGACGGCGCGGAATCCGCGCTTGCCCAAGCAGTATTCGAGGCGCTCACCTTTTCCGGCATCGAGGCTGGCGCGTTGGACGTCGGGTTCTTTGGCGCATCAGATGAAATGTCAGCGCGTCTTGCACGCGTTGGATTGCGCTTCGAGCTTCCCGAAGCCTCCGAGCCCAAGACCTTTGCGCCGAGCAAACCTGGAAGCGATCCGGACAAGCCACCACGTTTGATTTAACTGCGATCAAGTTAGGTTAATGGCTTCGGAAGTAGAATTGCCGCCAGCAACGCGTGCTCTCCCGCCCGTCATCAGCTTTTGGAAAAAGCTTCTTCCCGTTGGGCATAGCTCCGTGCCAGAGGCACGGAGCTATGCCCAAGGCCGCCAATGTGTGGTGACATCGTCACCGCTCATGCGGGCGCGGGAGCCCCACCGCTCTTTGCGGTAGGGCGAAGGTCGTAAAAAGGCGCTATACGTCTTCGCTGGCCAATTTGTCCTGCGTCTTGGTCTCAAAATCTGCGGCACTGTGGCGTTCATGCAGTTGCTCACCCAGATCGCCCCAGGTGCGGTTGACCATGCGGCCCCGTTTGACGGCAGGGCGTGCGGCAATCATTTCGGCCCAACGCATCAGGTTGGTGTAGCTTTTCACATCCAGGAATTCAGCCGCATTGTAGAGCGATCCCAGCACCAACGCGCCGTACCACGGCCAGATCGCGATATCGGCGATCGAGTAGTCTTCGCCTGCGATATAGGTGTTGTTGGCCAGCTGCTTGTCCAAAACGTCCAGCTGACGTTTGGTTTCCATGGTGAACCGGTTGATCGGGTATTCGAACTTCTCTGGCGCATAAGAGTAGAAATGGCCAAAACCGCCACCCAGATAGGGTGCAGAGCCCATTTGCCAGAACAGCCAGTTCATCACTTCGGTGCGCGCAGCCCCATCTTTGGGCAGGAAGGCGTCGAATTTTTCCGCCAGATGCACCAGGATCGAAGCCGTTTCAAACACGCGCACTGGCGCATCGCCGGTGGTGTCCGTCATCGCCGGGATTTTGGAGTTGGGATTGACCTCAACAAAACCGGATCCGAATTGATTGCCGTCGCCAATCTTGATCAGCCAGGCATCATATTCTGCGCCCTCATGTCCGGCCTCCAGCAGCTCTTCGAACATGACGGTGACTTTGACACCATTTGGCGTGGCCAGCGAATAAAGCTGGAAAGGCTGCGTCCCAACGGGGAGCTCCTTGTCATGGGTTGCCCCTGAAATGGGGCGGTTGATGCTGGCCCATTCGCCACCGTTCTTGTCGTCCCAGGTCCAGACTTTGGGAGGGGTATATGCGCTGTCTGTCATCGTGTTCGCTTTCTTGATGCCCTGTTTTCTGTCGGCGCTGAGCGCGCTGCAGTTCCACACATAGGCACCCTGACAAAAATTCCAATGACTGGAAGCTTTGCAGGCCGGAATTCACCGAAATTTGTTTACCTTTCCATATTACCAAAACTTCACGGCCGCTCTTTGGTGGACACAGAGCTGTGAGCCCCCCTTCGCAACGGGGAGAAATCGCATATTGTTCTGCCATGAAGAGGCCGACTACCCGGTTGGTTTTGAGCTTTTAAAGAAATTACTGACTCATCTGAAAAGAGGATGCTGAATATGAAACGTTACGCCCTTGCCGCAGTTGCGGCACTTGCCCTGGCTGCCCCCGCCTTTGCTGGTGAGCAATTTGTTGACGAAACCGGTTTTGCGGTTTCCGGCTACGACGTTGTTGCCTACCGTTCGCTGGAACCAAATCCAGTTGGCACCCCGCAGCCGCTCGCCGTTCCTGGCAAAGCGGATTACACCGCAGACTACAATGGCGCGACATTTGCCTTTGCATCGGCTGAGAACCGCGATCTGTTCAAATCCGACCCAGCGCATTACGCACCGCAGTACGACGGTCACTGCGCCTATGGCGTCTCCAAAGGCGGTAAAGTGCCTGCGAACCCACATCTGTGGCGCATCGTGGACGACAAACTGTTCCTGAACATCACCAAAAACGTTGTAACCTTCTGGGAAGAAGACATTCCTGGCAACCTCAACCTGGCCGAAGACAACTGGGTTGGCATCGAGCCCGCGCCAGCATCCGGCAACACGATCCCGAACTTCACATCGCCTGCGCCTGCTCAAGGCTAATCGCTTTGAAGTTGGAAGTAATGATCCCCGTCGCACCATTGCGGCGGGGTTTTTTGGTGCGTGAGGTCAGGATAGTAAAACAAATCCACCCCAGAAAATGAGCGCTACACCCGCAAGCTTTGACACCTGCCGCCCAAACGGGGTGAGCTTTTCCAGCGCGACATAGGCCGCAAGCGCAGTGATCCAATAGAGGTTCATGACCCCGCCCACGAACAAAAGCACCATCAAGGCCCAGCAACAGCCCAGACAATAGACCCCGTGGCGCAACCCAAGTTGCAGCGCGCCGTATGGGCCGGGGCGAAAAAACCGGGTCAGAATCGCGACTGGGGATTGGCAATATTGCAGGCAGCGCTCTTTCAGTCCGGAAAACTGAAACAATCCAGCACAGATCAGCAGAAGACCACCGGGGCCAGTGTGGATAAAGGTCATCATTGTAGCAGAGACAACGCCCAATGTTTCGCCGCCCCAGTGCGCCACGGTCGCCGCAAGGCTAAACGCGCCCCATGACAAAAGGTAGCCGCCGACAAAGGCCATAACTTGCAGCTTGGCCCGGTCACGCCCCACCTGGCTGCGACGCATCAACTGCCCATAAAGCAGGGCCGTGGGGGCAACGCTGGGCAGCATCATAGCCACCATCATCGCCCACCACATCAAGAAGACCAGTATCAGGTAGTGCGCGCTCCACGCACCTGGATCGGTTCCACCAGGCATATCGCGCATGCCGGACATGGCCGTCATCTCGAGCGCGGTCATATTCATGCCCACGCCCAAAACGGTATACAGCGCGCTGATGCCGAACAGCAGGGTCAAAAGCGCAATCAGCAGGCGACGATCTTGGCGCAGGATCCGTTCCGTCAGCGATGATGTCTGCGGGTCAGCTGGCATCTGGTTCAGGCGGCCTCGACCACGCCTGTGGTGGAGAGGTGAATTTCGACCAGATGGGCGTGGCTGTCCTGGTTGTTCTCCAGCGATATGGCGCCTTGTGTGCGGGTTGTGCCCTTTGCAACCTCAGCGACGCGGAATTCAAACCCATGGGGCAGATCGATCCGAGCGCGGTGCTCGGCGCCGGAAACGGGATTGGTCAGCGGCTCTGCGCGGGTTTCAAAGACATTTGGCACCCGCACGTGACCGGTGCGCGAGGCCATATCCATTTCGAAATCGATCGGCAGAAATAACGTCTCCAGCTTGTTTGGAGACATCGCCGAAAACACCCACCACATCGTCGCCATGTCATTGGTGTCCACGCCGGTCATGATCTTGGCCAAGGCATCGCGCTGGGCGGGTGTCGCGCTTTCATCAATGATGATCTGCATGGTGCCATTGCCCTGATGAATGGCGCCGGGCCACTTCAAAACCATGGCGGCGCGGGTTCCAGACAGGTCGGTGTCCCCGTGGTAGCCGCGATCAAACTGAAAACTGGCCGTGGCCTCGCAGGTGCCATGTGTCGGCAGTGCCATGAATTGACACGGACAGCCCGTGTCGCAGTTGCAATTTGCCAGTTCGTGCCCGTGAAGTTCCCATTGTGTCATGATGTGTCCCCCTGTTTGCGCCGAGAAGACGCATGCGAATATTAACATAATGCAGAGGTTTTTTCCATATCGCCGCGCGGGTGGTGCGTCGCCACAAAAAAGGCCCGCGCATGTGGGGCGCGGGCCTTAACAGATTTTGTTGCGGTTCCTTATACCAGGCTAGGCAGCCACAGCACAATGGAGGGGAAGGCAACAAGTCCAGCAATCGTCAGTGCATCGGCGATGAAGAAGGGGGTCACACCCTTGAATACATCCTGCACGCTGATGTCATCGCGCACACCGGCAACCACAAAACAGTTGAGGCCGATGGGCGGGGTGATCAGACAGAACTCGGCCATTTTCACCACTAGAATACCAAACCAGATCGCGCACATCGGACCTGACATGCCAAAAGTACTGTCAGCGGCAGAAACAAACTCACCACCGTTCAGAGCCATAACCGCCGGGTAAACAACGGGCAGGGTCAGCAGCAGCATACCAATGGCGTCCATGAACATCCCCAGAACCGCATAGGCCAACAGGATACAGATCAGAATCAGCATCGGCGACATAGTGAGTGAGGTGATCCAATCCGAAAAAGCACCGGGCAGATTGGCAAAGCCCAGGAAGCGCACATAGATCAAGACACCCCAGATGATGGTGAAGATCATCACCGACAGCTTTGCGGTTTCCAACAGCGCGTCTTTCAGCTCGTTCCAGCGCATGCCCTGATAGAGCGCCATCAAGAAGACAACAAAGGCCCCGATCGCGCCGCCTTCGGTCGGTGTCCCCCAAGCGTCGCCGCCAAAAGGATTGTAGACAAACAGGATAATGGTCGCGACCACGAACAGGATCGGCAGCGCAGGTGGCAAGGCGGTGAAGCGTTCCTTCCACGTGAATCCGCTGACAGCCGGGCCAAAGCCCTTGATCGTCAGGGCCATGCCGATGATCAGCACGCCGTAGACCAGTGCCGAAAAGGCGCCTGGAATAAAGCCCGCCAACAACAGCTTGCCCACGTCCTGTTCCACGATGATCGCATAGATCACCAAAATGGCTGACGGCGGGATCAGCGAGGCCAGTGTACCACCGGCTGCCACAACCCCTGCAGCAAAGCGTTTGTCATAACCGATTTTCAACATCTCTGGGATTGCGATCCGGGCAAACACGGCCGAGGTCGCCACGGACGCGCCGGATACGGCGGCAAAACCTGCAGTGGCAAACACAGTCGATACGGCCAACCCACCGGGCACCCAAGCAAACCAACGTTTGGCGGCCTCAAACAGCGCCTTGGTCAGGCCCGCGTAATAGGCCAGATAGCCGATCAGGATGAAGGTCGGGATCAGCGACAGCGCTTGGCTCGACACTTTGGAGTGGGGCACCTGACCTGCGGTCTTAACTGCGACGGTCACCGCTTTACCAAACCGATCGGGGTCATATCCGAACTTGGCCCAGAAAATCCACACTAGACCAACCATACCGGCCAATGCGGCCGCAAAGGCCACTCGCATGCCCAGAATGACCAAGACGAGCATACCGGCAGAGACGGCAATACCAATTTCAATAGGTTCCATTAGTATATGTCCTTATGCGTCTTCATGGCCCGAGACATGCTCGGCTTCCATGGCGGCTTGGGTGGCGGCATCTGCGATCATCGGGATCGCAACGGGTTTGGCGTCGTTTTTTACGAATGCGCGGGCATAGCCCCACAGCTGTAGCCCCAACCGCAGACACAGCACCGAAAACGCCACGGGTGCCAGCAGTTTTGCAGGCCAGATCGGCAGCGCGATATCCATCGAACTGTCGCGGCTCCACAAGGGCGAGCCAAAGTCAAAGCTGCGTTGGAAATGCGACCAGGTGCCCCAGACCAAGAGGATCATCAGCGCAAGGATCGCCAAAGTGGTGATGAATTCCACCAGATAAAGCGCGCGGCCCCTTAGGGCGCCGACAAGCATGTCCATGCGGATGTGACCACCGTCGCGCTGGGTAAAGGCGACACCCATAAAGGCGATCAGTGGCATGGCCTGTTCGATCCAGTCCACATAACCGGGCAGGGGTTGGTTGAAGCCGTTGCGGCCCGTAACCGAAACCACCGCCAATAACATCAAAGAGAAAACCGCCAGGCCGCTGAGCAGCGCCAGCACCTTTTCGATCGCATAAAGCCGCGCGTCCAAACGGCTGAGCGTGCTGTCATCCGACAGTACAAGAGAGGATCCGGCCATTGCGGGTCGCTCCTTAAATTTAGGATACAAAAAAGCCCCCAACAGGCCGTGCTGGCACTGCTGGGGGCATTGGTTTGGCTCAGCTACCTTCGGCGATCATGCCGGTAACCATGTCGTAAAGCTCCTGCGCCGGCAGGCCACGCTTGTTGTTCTCTTCAATCCACGCGGCGGCAGCGGGTGCAGCGGCGGCGGCCTTGAATGCAGCGATTTCATCTGGAGAGAACGTCACCTGCTCGATGCCGCGATCGTCCAACGCGGGACCCCAAGCGTCCATGGTGTTGTTGTTGTAGTTGTAGATGTAGTAATCCAGCGCCTCTGGCACGGCGTCCAACAAGGCGGTACGGTGCTCATCCGACAGGTCGTTCAGCGCATCGGTGTTCACAACAACCGGGCAATTCACGGTGCCAGGGTTCAGGTTCGCAGTCCACCAGGCGCCGTTTTCGACGGTGCCAAACGACATATGGGCGTGTGGAGCAAAGCTCACGGCCTTGATCACACCGCTGTCCATAGCCTGACGCACTTCGGTTGCGGACATGGAAGTTGGCACGGCGCCAATTGTCTCCATCGCGGCACCGATACCACCGGTTGCGCGCACGGTCAGACCTTCAAAGTCCTGGATCGAATGTGGTGCATCACCGACACCCACAATGTTGTACTGTGGCAGCGGCGACGGCATTAGCAGGGTCGCGTTCCAGCGGCCAAGATCGTCAACAACGGCCGGGTGCTGATAGACAGCCATCGACAGCGCGACTTCCTGCTCCAGCGACGACACGCCCAGGAACGGCAGTTCCAGAACGGTGATCGACGGGTTTTTGTCGCGGTGGTAGCCCGCACAGAACTGCGCCATCTCAAACGCGCCGATTTCGATACCGTCGAGGTTTTCGCGGTTTTTGGACAGGCCGCCGTAGCTGATGTTCAATGTGAACTCGCCACCGGTCTTGGCGCTGACCAATTCGGCCAGTTTTTCAACATGTTCGGTAAAGGCCCGGCGTTTACCCCAGAGCGATACATTCCATTCAGTGGCCATGGCTTCGCCGGCAAACGCGACGGTCAATGCAACAACAGCGGTTTGGCTAAGAATTTTGCGCATTCGGTCTCCTCCCAGATGCAAAAGTGAATTCTCGAGGCACAGTTTGGGGAACCTGATAGGGTTTGCCTATGAAGGAAATCGCGTAGTGACGCAGCGTTGCCCTGCGGCTTTCCGCAGGGCGCAAATGCCGTCAGAGCAGGGCGTCTTTGTCCAGATCCAGTTTCACGATTTTCTCGTTCAAGGTACGGCGTCCAATACCCAAGGCTTCGGCAGTGTCATCCATGCGGCCCTGATGATCGCGGATCGCTTTGGCAATCAATTCCCGCTCAAACGCTGCCACTGCGTCGCGCAAGGTCGTGGGCACATCTTCCATTGTATGGTCCCGCCTGATCGCCTCGACCATGCTACCAGAACCGCGCCGCGCGGCCAGACATCTGCGCTCACAAACATGGCGCAATTCGCGCACGTTACCAGGCCAGTCATGCGCCAATAGGGCTGCCAGATCGTCGTGTGACAGATCAGGCGGTGCAATGTCATAGATCCGGCCCGCCTGGTTCAGGAAATGCCGGGTCAACAGCGCCAGATCATCGCGCCGTTGGCGCAAGGGCGGCAGATCCAGCTCGACTGTGTTCAAGCGGTACAAAAGATCCGCGCGCAGGTTGCCCGCATTGACGGCCTTGTCCGGGTCCTCATTGGTGGAAGCGATGATCCGAAACGAGACCGAAACTGGACGCGCGGCACCCACCGGCAGGATTTCCTTGTCCTCGATCACCCGCAGCAGTTTGGCCTGAACGGGCATGGGGCAGGCGCAGATCTCATCCAGATAAAGCGTCCCGCCTGCGGCCATCAGCAGACGTCCGCCTTGCGCGGCATCGGTGCCGAACATATCGGCTTCAAAGGTCTCGGCCGACAGGCTGGCGCAGTTCACCGCCAGAAACGGCACATCCGGCGACGGGCCAAGGTCATGCAGCGCGCGGGCGCATAGATCCTTACCGGTGCCGGTCTCCCCGCGCAGCAAAATGGGGGCGTCGATATCGGCGAGCGTCAAAATATCCTGACGCAACGCTTGGATTTCGCGCGATTGCCCCAGCACGATACGATCCAGACCCGACAATTCGTAAAGCCGCGCGGTCAGCCGGGCGTTGCTTTGCCGCATCCTGGCGCGTTCGGCTGCGTTTTGCAACACCGACAACAGCCGACGCGGCTCATAGGGTTTTTCCAGGAAACTATAGGCGCCGTCCTGTACAGCCTGCACCGCCATCGGGATATCGCCGTGGGCGGAGATCAGCACCAGCGGCGGCGCGGTCTCCATCGTGGTCAATTGCGCCAACAGATCCAACCCCGACATCCCCGGCATCCGCACATCGGACAAGATCACGTCAGGCACGGAATGGCTCAGGTGCTCTTGGACCTGGGCCGCACGTGACAAGGTCTCCACCCGCCAACCTGCGGCCTCCAGCAAGGCCAGCAAGGATTTGCGCATGAGCTTGTCATCATCCACGACCAGAACGCTAAAGGGAGTGTGCTCGCTCATGCCGGTTCACCATGGTCTAGGGTTGGAAAGGTGAGGACGAAGACCGCGCCGCGGCGTCGCTCCCCATTGCGCGCCTGCAATGCGCCGCCATGTTCCTTGACGATCTGGGCCGAGATCGCAAGCCCCAGCCCCATCCCACGTCCGCTTTCCCGTGTGGTCATAAAGGGCTCCTGCAGATCCGCCAAAGTGGCCGCGCCCAGCCCATGGCCATTGTCGCGGATCTCACACGTGATCTCCTGCGCTGTCTGTCTAAGGGTCAGCTCGACCCGCGGATCTTCTTCGCCCTCAACCGCATCCAAAGCGTTGCGCAGCAGATTTGTCAGAACCTGCTCCACCCGCAACCGATTGCCCCGGATCAAGTGCGGTCGTTGCGGCAGGTTCGTCGCGACAGCCGCGTCGATTGCTGCGCGGTTGGGTTCGACTAAACCCAAAACCGCATGGAGGGCTGCAACCAGATCCACAGGCTCAAACTCATCCTCACCGGAGCGGGCAAAGAACTTCAGCTGCCGGGTTATCCCTTCCATCCGGTCCACCAGCGATGTGATGTTGCCAATCAGCGGCCCGCCTGCGGAATTGGTCATCTGTGCTGCCGCCAGATGGTTGCGCATCGCCGCGATCGGTTGACCCAATTCATGGGTAACAGAGGCGGCAACTTGTCCCAAAGCCGCCAGCCTGCTGGTGCGCTCCAACTCTCCTTGCGTGCGGCGTAGTTTGTGCTCGGCCGTGCGCCGTTCCGAGATTTCATGGGCCAGGCGGACGTTGGCGGCACGCAGCTTGCTCTCTTCGGTTTCTGCACGAAACAGAGCCAGTCGAAAACGCCGCGTGCGGCGCAGCTGTTGAACGACAAACCCTGCGATCAACAGGATCATCGCCACAGCCGTGACCAGCCCGGCCCGCGCAAAAGCACGGTCGTCATTGGCAAAATAATGCAGCTCCCAGTCATGCAGGCCGGTGCCACGGGTCAGGTGCAACAGTTCCGATCCGTCAATCTCGGCCCGCCGCTGGCCGGTGATCCGCCAATCCAGCGCATCAAGCCTCTGTCCGGGAAACTGACGCGCCGCCTCAATCTGTTGCAGCGCCTTGTCGGGCAGTTCAGCCAGCGTGCTATATTGCCAATCCGGGCTTGAAGCCAGAAGGACGACACCGGATTGGTCGGCGAGCAAGACATCCTCACCCGAATTCCGCCAGCTCTCTGATAGTCGGGTCAGATCCAGCTTGATGGCGATCACACCGATGACGCTCTCGTCGGATGCGCGGACCGGATCTGAGATGAAATACCCCGGTGCACCGGTGGTGGCCCCGATGGCGTAAAACCGGCCCTGACGGCCGGCTAGCGCATTCTGGAAATAGGGGCGAAACGCGTAGTTCTGACCAAGAAAACTGCCGGCAGAGGCATAGTTTGAGGCCGCGATGGTCAGGCCCTGTGGATCCATCAAATAAATCGCATCCAACCCCGCGCGACGGGCAAAATCGGCCAGGCGAATGTTCAACGTTGCGGTGCTGTCCCTGGTCAGCGCCTGGGCCACAAAACTGTCTTGCGCCAAGACATGGGTCAGGTGGGAGAACCGTTCCAGTTCCGCCTGCAACGTCGATTGATACAGCGACAATCGCCCTTCGGCGCGGGCCAGTTCTTCGGTACGGAAATAGTCGTAGGACAGCCGGAACAGGCTAAAGGCGAACACCAGTGCATAGGCCAGGTAAACCAGAATGCGTAGGCGCTGGATGATCTTAGATTGGGCCAAGGCAAATGCGGTTCCGGGTATTGGGGTGTTCTGTTGGTCGCGTCAAACTGGCGCATTTATTCCGGGTTTGGCAATTGAATTCCATCCGCCCGACAGCAAAACGCCCCGCAACCACATGGGGCGCAGGGCGTTTTCGCACCTTGCAGAACTGAGCTGGCGATTACCGTTTGCGGTCGCGGCGGGTGCTCATTGGCTGGAAGGCTACGCCCACATGGGCCTCGCAATAGGGTTTGCCCTGTTGAACGGGCAGGCCGCAGAACCAGAAGTCTTCTGTTGCCGGATCCCCAACAGGCCATTTGCAGGTCCGCTCGGTCAATTCCATCAACGTCAGCCTCTTGGCTTTCTTTTCGATCTCATTGACCTTGGCCAGGGCCTCGGGGCTTATCTCATTGGCCGAAGGCTGCGGCGGCAGCGGCTGGCCTGCGGGGATGATCTGTTTGCGCGCAGGCACCGATGGCTTGGCTTCGGCAGCGGCGGGCGTAGGCTCCGGCGTGACAGGGCGCGCGGGCTCTGTCTTGGGTTGCGGTTTGGGCTTTGCGGCCGCCTTCGCTGCGGGCTTTTCCTTCGCCTCGCCACCACTCTTGGCGCCGGTTGCGCGGTTGGACAGACCCAGGCGGTGGACTTTACCAATCACCGCATTGCGGGTCACGCCCCCCAATTCTTTGGCGATCTGACTGGCCGACTGGCCTTCGCCCCACATTTTTTTGAGCAGTTCGACGCGCTCGTCTGTCCAGGACATATTTTGCCTTTCAAAGCTAATAGCGGCCCCAGCATCCTGCGGCCGCCATCGAATTCCTTATCAGTCGTCTATTCTAATCACTGACGGCGGAGTTACAAGCTGTCTTGCGCTCAGGCGTGCATAAGCTATGCAGCAAGAGCACATAAGTTGGGGGACACCGGTGCCACAATCAGGATATACCGTCGAATTGGGCGAACGCCGTTTTGGTCACATCAATTGGTTGGGTCTTCAAACCATAGCCTTGCGCGAAGTGAAGCGGTTTATGGTGGTCTGGACCCAGACGCTGATGGCGCCTTTGGTCACCGCTGGTTTGTTTTTGATGATCTTCAATCTGGCGATCGGTCCGAACCGCGGAGAGGTGATGGGAGTGCCCTTCCTGCATTTCCTCGCGCCGGGCATTTTGACCATGACGGTGATCCAAAACGCCTTTGCAAACACGTCGTCTTCTATTGTTATCTCCAAAGTGCAGGGCAATATTGTCGACACGTTGATGCCGCCTTTGTCCGGGCTTGAAGTCCTGTTGGGCTATCTTGCAGGCGCTGTTGCGCGAGGTTTGTTTGTGGGGTTGGGGATTTCGGCGGGGCTGTTTCTCGTGCTTGGAATTGTGCCGGAACATCCGCTTGTGGCACTGGTTTTTGTGGTGCTTGGCGCGTTGTTTCTGGGCGGGCTTGGCATCGTTGCTGGCGTCTTTGCTGAGAAGTTCGACCAGATGGCGGCGATCACCAATTTCATCGTCACACCGCTCGCATTTTTATCGGGCACTTTTTATTCAGTTGATGCGCTCCCGCCGATCTTGCGCGGGTTGAGCCATGTGAATCCGGTTTTCTATTTGATCGACGGGGTGCGATTCGGTGTTATCGGCACATCTGACAGCTCGCCACTCCTTGGTTTTGTGGTCTGCGCAGGCGCGTCCGCAGTGGTGTGCGCACTCGGCTGGGCGATGTTGCGCAGCGGCTATCGCCTGAAACCCTGACGATCAGGCGGACGTGCGCGCGCGTTGGCGTTGGACACTTTCGCGCCAGGCCAAAAGCGCGGCACCGCTCAGGATGATGCTTGCGCCCAAAATGCTGACCGCGTTCGGTATCTGCGCAAAGACCGCCATATCGTACAGCGCGGCAAAAACCAGCGTGGCATAGGTGAAGGGTGCAACAAATGACGCATCCGCCCGCGCCATTCCATTGATGAAAAAGCTCTGCGCGCAGGCCATCATCGCGCCAAGCGCCGCCAAAGCTCCCCACTGCGCAAGGCTCGGCATGTGCCAGACCGGCAGAACGGCAGCACTGGCAAGCAAAACACCCAGCGCATTGTTGGTCCAAAGCACTTGCAATGGTCCCTCGCGCCCGGCCAGTTTTTTGATAAAAATCAGCTCCATTCCCATCAGCGCAGCCGCGCCCAAGGCCAGCATTGCGGCCGGTTGAAAGCTTTCAGGCGTAGGCCGCAGCAAGACCATCGCCCCGACCAAGGCGATCCCGGCAGCCGCCCATCGCCACGCGCCCACCCGTTCCCCCAAGAGCGGGATCGCCAAAAGCATGCCAAAGACCGGATTCAAAAAGGTGATCGCAGTGGCATCCGACAGCGGGATAAAGGCGACCGAGGCAAACATCAGCGTCACACCACCCCAGCCAAACAATGTCCGCCCAAGATGCAGGCCAAGGCTCGGTTTCACAAACTTGGGGCGCAAGACACCAACGGCCGTGGAAATCGCGACAAAGGCAAACACAAACCGACCATGGCTGACCTGCAGCGGATGCAGCGGCTGGCCTAATGTTTCGGTGCCCAGAAGCTTGGCCAACAGCGTCGTGCCCGCGATAAACACAGTCGCCATCAGGATCAACGTGGCTGCAAGGGGCGGGTTTTGGCGCGCGGTGGTCATAGGCCAGCGATGCGCGGATCAGCTCCCATTAGCAAGAGGAAGCCTGTACCCATACAAATCTCACAGACGCAGGCGGGCAATCCCATAGATCCAAATCGCGACCATCCCTAGGGTCGCAGCCACATAAGGCAGGCGCAATGCAATCTCGGACCCCAAATGAGACGTGGTGTGCGCGACCAACCCTCCGCCCAGCAGTGCGCCAAACGGGATCATGCCCCAGCCAAAGAACCGATACAGGCTGTTGACCCGTCCCAGCAGCGCGTCGGGTATATGGCGCTGACGATAGGACACGGTCACAATATTCCACAAAAGCGCGGCAAACATTTCAACAAACAGCCCAATGGCCACCCACCAGATCGACGGGGCCACGGCAATCATTGCCATCGCACACGCCATGGCAGGCAGGGCAATCAACAGGGCCGCGCGTTCTCCGGTGCGGGCGGCGATACCGGGGCACAACAGCCCGCCAGCCACGCCACCAGCCGCACCGGCGGTCAGCAACAGGCCGTGTTGCGCCGCATTCAGCCCCCACAGATCCTGAACAAACAGGGGGAGCACCGCCAGGGTCATCATCGACAACAGGTTCATCAGCCCCAGCATAATCGCCAGCCTCAGGATCAAAGCATTACGCCAAAGCCAGCTGAACCCTTCGCGCGCATCCTGGCGCCAACTGCGCTTTGGTGGACAGGGGCGCGCAGGAATACGCATCGCCCAGACCAACATCGCAGCTGCACCAAAGGTCAGCGCATCCACCACAAAAGGAGCAGGCACCGCATAAGCAATCAACAGACCGGCAAGGGGCGGGCCGACAAAGCTGCCCATCACCTGTTCAATGCTCCACAATTGCCCGTTTGCTCGCTCCAACGTGTCTTTGGGTACCACAGAGGGCAGAACCGTCTGCGCCGCATTGTCCCGCAGAACCTCGGCACAACCCAACAAAAACGCCAGCGCCGATAGGCCAAAGATATAGGGCAGCGGATCAGCGAGTGGAAAATCAGGCACCGAGAAGATGATGCCAATCACACCAAAGGTCAGCGCCAACCGCGCAAGATCGGCGCGTATCATCAGCTGACGCCGGTCGGCGCGATCGGTCCAAACACCGGCAGGGATCGACAGCAAAAGCCAGGGCAGGCGGGTCGCAAACCCCACAAAAGCGACCAGAAACGGATCACGGGTGATCAATGTCGCAAGCCAGGGAAACGCCAGCGCCGACACCCCATCCCCCAGATTGGAAATCGCGGTGGCTGAAAACAAATACCGATAGTTTGGAAAGGTCCATAAATGGGTCATGCCCCTATCAAGGCTCTGTGAGTGCTCCGCTGTCAATCACGCGTCCCGTCTTGCATGCGATCCATTCGGCTGTTGGCTACATTTCGGCGGAATTTGCTGACAAAAGGGGTTCACAGAGGGTGATTCCTCCCTTATGGAGCCTTCTCATGATCAAACGCACAGATATCACGTCTCTACGACGCCGACGCTAACTGGCTATGCCGGGGCATTCTGCCTCGTTTGATCTGCGTGCCTGAATGTTTCCCAATATTTGTGCACATCCCGTCTTCAAAACAATTGACCCGCTGGCCAGCCTGTTGCACTGATTTGGCCTCAAATTTCTGAAAAGGATGATCCGATGATCCCGTCCGTCTTGCCCACCTATTCGCGCGCCCCGCTGCACTTCGTCAAAGGCGAAGGCTCCTGGCTGGTGGATACCGATGGCCGACGCTATCTGGATCTGGGCTCCGGCATCGCGGTCAACGCCTTGGGCCACGCCAATCCCAAACTGGTAGAGGTGCTGACAACCCAGGCGCAAAACCTGTGGCACGTGTCAAACCTCTATGAGATCCCGCAACAACAGGCGCTTGCCGACACGCTGGTGGACAATACATTTGCCGACACCGTGTTCTTCACCAATTCCGGCACCGAAAGCTGTGAACTGGCGATCAAAATGGCACGGAAGTATTTTGCCGATGCAGGCCAGCCGGACCGGGTTGAGATTATCACCTTTGATGGCTCCTTCCATGGCCGGTCCTCGGCAGGCATCGCGGCCGCTGGCACGCCCAAAATGGTGGGCGGCTTTGGCCCAACGCTTCCGGGTTTTGTGCATCTTGCGTTTGGCGATCTGGATGGTGTGACCAATGCGATCACCGAACACACCGCCGCAGTCCTGATCGAGCCGATCCAGGGCGAAGGTGGCATCCGCGTGTTGCCAGACGCCGAGCTGAAACTGCTGCGCGAAATCTGTGATGAGGCTGGCATCTTGTTGATCCTCGACGAAGTGCAATGCGGCGTCGGACGGACCGGCAAGCTGTTTGCTCATGAATGGGCCGGCATCACCCCCGACATCATGATGGTCGCCAAAGGCATCGGTGGGGGCTTCCCACTTGGGGCGGTCCTGGCCACCGAAAAAGCCGCCTCTGGCATGACTGCAGGCACCCATGGTTCCACCTATGGCGGCAACCCGCTGGGCTGTGCCGTCGGCAATGCGGTGATGGAAGAGGTTTCAAAGCCCGAATTCCTGGCCGAAGTGAACCGCAAATCCAGCCTGTTGCGGCAAAAACTGGAAGGCCTGGTCGCCGCCCATCCGGACATCTTTGACGAGGTGCGCGGCTCCGGTCTGATGCTGGGCCTAAAATGTGTCGTGCCCAATATCGACATGGTGCAGGCTGGCTATGATGCATCCGTCATCACCATTCCAGCAGCGGAAAACGTCATCCGTCTCCTGCCTGCCCTGAACCTCACGGACGAAGACATAGCTGAGGCCTTCAACCGCCTGGACGCCGCCGCAAACCAGGTCGAAACCACCATCAAGGCCGCCTGATTTCATCTTTTTACAAATACTTCGGGGGTATGGGGGCTGGCCCCCATCAGATCCTCCCCAGAACATGAGACCGACATGAACCACTTCCTCGATATCCACAAGACGGACGCCACCGCCCTCAGAGGCATGATTGACCAGGCCGCAGCGATGAAAACCGCCCGTCAGGGCCGCCCCAAGGGCACGCCGGACGATGACCAACCCTTGGCCGGTCATATGGTTGCGCTGATCTTTGAAAAACCCTCAACCCGGACCCGCGTTTCTTTTGATGTGGGTGTGCGCCAGATGGGCGGCCAGACCATGGTGCTGTCTGGCCAGGATATGCAACTCGGCCATGGTGAGACCATCGCTGATACCGCCCGTGTGCTCAGCTGTTACGTGGATATGATCATGATCCGGACCTTCGACGAAAGCGTCTTGCTTGAGATGGCAGACTACGCCGATGTGCCGGTGATCAACGGTCTGACCGACCGTTCCCACCCCTGCCAGATCATGGCCGATATTCTGACGTTCGAAGAACACCGCGGCCCGATCAAAGGCAAAAAGGTCGTTTGGACCGGCGACGGCAACAATGTCTGTGCCTCGTTCCTGCATGCGGCTGGACAGTTCGGCTTTGATGTGACCTTCAGCGGCCCTGAACAATTGGACCCCGAAGAGGAATTCGTAGGCCTCGCCCGCAAAGCAGGCGTCAGCGTCACCATTGAACGCGATCCGATCAAAGCGGTTCAGGGCGCTGATCTGGTGGTGGCCGACACTTGGGTGTCGATGCATGACAGCCAATCCTCCAAGGAGCGGCGTCACAATATGCTGCGCTCCTATCAGGTCAACGATGCGCTGATGGCCCATGCCAAACCGGATGCACTGTTCATGCATTGCCTGCCCGCCCACCGCGAAGAGGAAGTGACCTCAGCCGTGATGGATGGTCCGCAATCGGTGATTTTTGACGAGGCTGAAAACCGTCTGCACGCGCAAAAAGCCGTCATGCGCTATTGCCTGGGCGTGTGATACGCCACTCAGTTTGTGAAAATGGGCCGTCCCTGATCTGGGGCGGCCTTTTTTATCCGGCAAAGGTCATCATAACCGTGAACAGCAGCGCCGACAGCGCCGCTGCGGCGGGCACGGTGAACATCCAGGCGACAACAATGGTCAGGAAATGACTGCGCCGCACCAGCTTGCGACGGCGCACTTCTTCGGCGGGAAAGGCGGCCTGTTTGGGCTGGGACGTCTTCAGCCTCTGCCGCCTGCGTTTCATGTACCATTCACGAAAGAAGCCAACTCCAAACACGCCGCCGACCGCAACATGGGTGGAGGAGACCGGTAGCCCCATCCAACTGGCCAGCAGCACGGTAATGGCAGCGGAGAGCGACACGCAAAACGCCCGCATTGGGTTCAGCTTGGTGATCTGATCCCCAACCATCCGGATGAGTTTGGGGCCAAAGAGAAACAGGCCAAAGGAAATCCCCAAGGCGCCGATCACCATGACCCAATTGGGCACCGCCACATCGGCCACGCTGGTGCCGGTCTGTGTCGCATGTACAATGGCGGCCAGTGGCCCCACCGCATTGGCCACATCATTTGCCCCATGCGCAAAGGACAATAGGGTCGCCGAAATGATCAGCGGCACCGTAAACAGCGCCTTGATCGAACGGTTGCGATTTTCCATGCCTCGCGCTTTGTATTCGATCAGCGGTGCTGCAATCACATAGGTCAAACAGCCGACGCCCAACCCCGCCAGTGGCACGGCTGAAGACGCACTGGTGAACAACCGGTCGACACCTTTGATCATCAGATAGGAGGTAAAAGCCCCCGCCATAATGGCCACCAGAACTGGGACCCAACGCACGGCAGCGGCGAGCTTGTCTCGTTGATACATGATCTGCGTTTTGACAAAAGCCAGGATTGCCGCCGCAACGACACCTCCCATAATCGGTGAGATGATCCAATTCGCCGCAATCATAGCCACCAGAGGCCAGTTAACAGCGTCAAACCCAAGGGCGGCGATCCCGGATCCAAGGACCCCGCCAACAATCGAATGAGTGGTCGATACCGGCGCGCCGACCCAGGTTGCCAGATTGACCCAACCCGCCGCCGCGATAAGCGCGGCGAGCATGGCCCAGACCAACCCTTGTGTGTTGGTCACCGTTTCGATCTGTAAGATATCGTATGAAATGGTGTGGATCACATCGCGTCCGGCGAGTAACGCACCGGCGCTTTCGGCCACCGCCGCCAACACAATCGCAACCCCCATCGGCAAGGCACGCGCGCCAACCGCAGGCCCCATATTGTTGGACACATCATTGGCCCCGATGTTCAACGCCATATAGGACCCAAAGACGGTCGCTGCGATCACCAATAGCAAATTGGGTTGTGCGCCCCAGACCACAGCGGCCACCAGCGCGGCCACCAGCAGGAAGGCAACGGCTATCGCGCGGCCAATGATGCTGCGTGCGACCGATCCTGTGGCCAGCTCAATCCGCGAAATACGGCTGAGATCCTTGTCGAGGGTTTTCCAACCTTTCGGCACCGGCGACATATCGGCTCCTTTTTGAGTGGATCAAAGACCCCGAAGCAGTTTTTGCAAAGCAGGCTCGTGAACAAGCGTCGCGGCCTCATCGGCAGGCATCCACTGGCGTTTGCGTTGGTGTACTTCCGGGTAGTCGTTGGACAGTTCCTGAACCTTGGCCGCATAGATCAGGGCGGTCACTGGCTCTTCGATGCCAGTGGCGCGCAGCTTGTGATAGTCGAAACTGCCGATCGGGTTCTCATCGGCTTCGGCTTTGACAACGCCTGCTTCTTCCCAGGCTTCTTGCAGCGCCGCTTGCGCACAGGTTTTGCCATCCATCGGCCAGCCTTTGGGGATGATCCAACGCCCGGTGCCGCGACTGGTGATCATCAACACCTCGGTGGTGTCGCCCACATGACGGTAACACAGCGCGGCAACCTGCAGCCGTTTTGGGCGCAAGAGCATGGGACGCAGATATTCTTCCCAAATATTTGAAAACATTGCCGTCATGATCGGTGGTAGTATACCAGTTGTGGCGAGAAAATTTTTCTGAATGTAACGATTTTGTACGCGGGTTCAAGGTTTTGGCGCTGGATTTACGGGCATCTCTGGTGACAATTTGTGACAATCACACAAAATGTTGATACTTGGTCGCACAATACTGGATGTAGGTTGCAATGAGGTGACCGTATTCGCTTTTTGATTATGGTTTTGTGCTGCGACGCTTGGCGCGCAAGGTCGGGTCCGCTTCGGTTGGATCCTCAGGCCAGGGATGTTTGGGATACTGCGCGCGCATGTCTTTGCGCACATCCGCATAGGATCCGGCCCAAAACCCCGGCAGGTCGCGGGTGATCTGAATGGGGCGTTGCGCGGGTGACAAAAGAGTGACCTTCAAGGCTTCGCCGCCAATCCGCGGATGCCGGGTCACGCCGAACATCTCTTGCAGGCGCACCTCGATCGCTGGGATCTCACCGGAATAGTCGATCGGTATCTTGCGCCCCAATGGCGTTTTGAAGCTGCCGGGTGCTTCGCGGTCCAACAGCAGCGTTTGATCCCAACTGAGCACGGCCTGCAGGGCGGGCAGCAGGTCAAAGCGTTTCCAATCCTCGACGGTGCGTTGGCGGCCCAACATGGGCAGCAGCCAGTCCTCTAAGGTCTCCAACAGGGCAAGGGTTGTGAAATTCGGCAGATCATGGCCCTCGGCGCGGACCAGCTCAACCCGAGCGACAAGGCGCGCGGCCGCGGGTGAAAACCGCAGGCCCAGATCGCGCACACCGTCCAGCATGGCGCGGGCAATGACGTCTTGTGGGGCGTCCTTCCAGATCTGGTCTTCCAATGTGATCGCACCAAGACGTTCCTGTTTTCGGGCCACAACGCGGCGGTCGCGTTTGGACCATTCACAGTGATCAACCTCGGTAATTTGTCTTGCAAAAAGCGTGCGGATCTCGCTCAGGGTGATTTGCGCGGCCATGCGAATGCGGGCCTCGCGCGGGTTTCCATCAGTGTCGATAGCCACCAAAAACGGCGCGTTGGCCAGACCATCGGCGGCATCCATTACGGCACCTTTGCCGCCCGACAGAACAAAGCGGGGGATATCGCCCTTGCGGCGCTGACCGATTCGATCGGGATAGGCCAGGGCCGCCATCGCGGCAGGCGACAGGTCCGAGGTTTTGTCCGGTGCTTGCCGTTGTAGGCGCTTGGTTTCGGATTTGATCCGGTCAACGGCTTGGCGGTTCACCTGAAAGCGACGGCGTTGGGCAAAGGCCTTGGAGTCCCTCAGAAGTTCCATCCTGAGAGCAAGGTCCGGTGGCGCGCCGCGCAACGGGTCCGTTTCGCCGCAGAGCGCACAAAGCGGCGCGGCGGCGGGACCTGCGTTCAGGAGCAGATGTCCAAGGCGCGGATGCAGCGGCAGTTTCGCCAAAGCCTTGCCATGGGCGGTGATCCGCCCGTGCCCGTCCAAGGCGCCAAGCAGGGTCAAAAGCGTCTGTGCCTCGCTCAAAGTCCCGCTGGGTGGCGGTGTGAGAAAGGCGAGATCGCTGGGCTGTGCTCCCCAAAGCGCAAGCTCCAGCGCCAGGGGTGTCAGGTCCGCCGCCTCAATCTCGGCCGGAGGGAAGGCCATCAGCGCGCCTTCCTCGCCCTTGGTCCACAGACGATAACATATGCCCTCTGACACCCGCCCGGCGCGGCCTTGTCGCTGGGTCGCCTCGGCGCGGGTGACCCGCTCGGTGACCAGCCTGGACATGCCAGAGCCCGGATCAAACCGCGCGCGCCGCGCCTGACCCATATCCACCACCACCCGCACATCTTGGATGGTGAGCGAGGTTTCTGCGATCGAGGTGGCCAGCACCACTTTGCGTCCCTCGGCTACTGGGCGGATCGCGGCTTGTTGCTCAGTAAAGGGAAGGGCGCCGAACAGCGGGCGGATGGTGCAGTTTTCTGGCAGGCGCGCAGCCAAGGCCGCCGCGGTTCGGCGGATTTCGCCCTCACCTGGCAGGAAAGCTAGGATTGCGCCGCCTATGCTGCGGGTCTCTTTCTCGGCTCGGGTGATGAGGTCGACCAACGCGTCCACTTTGCGGGCTTTGGGCGACAGAGGCTTGTCCAGCCAACGGGTTTCGACCGCAAAACTACGTCCTTCGGATGTCACCATCGGCGCGTCCATCAATTGCGCTACGGGGCCTGCATCTAGCGTGGCCGACATGGCCAACAGCATCAGATCATCGCGCAGCGCCTCGGTGACCTCAAGGCATAGCGCGAGGCCGAAGTCCGCGTTCAGGGAGCGTTCGTGAAACTCATCAAAGATCACCGCGCCGATGCCGGGCAGGTCGGGGTCAGATTGCAGCATCCGGGTCAGGATACCTTCGGTCACGACCTCGATACGGGTGGCTTCGGAGGTCTTGGCCGCACCGCGCATACGATAACCAACGGCCTGACCCACGGGCTCACCCAGCGTTTCCGCCATCCGTTCCGCAGCGGCGCGCGCGGCCAGTCGGCGGGGTTCCAACATCAGGATCCGACCGATGCAGAGCTCAGCCTCCAGCATCGCCAACGGCACCCGTGTGGTTTTCCCGGCACCGGGCGGTGCTTGCAGGACCGCGCGTCCGCGCGTGCGCAGGGCGGTGATCAACTCGGGCAGGGCGTCTTCGATGGGCAGGCGATGGGGCGTGTTCATGCCGTCTTATTGCCAGAGACAGCCGAAAGGTCCAGTGATCCCGACCAGCTTGGTGGTAGACACGGGTGAATTCGCGCGGTTTGATCCCAGCCGACCTGCCACCTTTTGTCCTAGCCAAGAGACTGGACTTTGCGCGGGCAGTTGGGTTGAAGTCTGCGAAAGGTTTGGAGGACGGGTATGGTTCGCGATATTGCGCAACTGGGTGACGGGATCTTGAACGGAGAGCGGCGCGCGCTGGCGCGGGCCATTACCTTGATCGAAAGCGGTCGCGCCGATCATCGCAGCGACGCCGAAGCCCTGTTGCAGCATGTGCAATCGGCAAACCGACAAGCCCTGCGCATCGGGCTGTCCGGAACGCCCGGCGTGGGCAAGTCCACCTTTATTGAGACCTTTGGCATGATGCTGATCGGGCTTGGCCTGCGTGTGGCGGTGCTGGCGGTTGATCCCAGTTCCACACGGTCGGGCGGCTCGATTTTGGGCGACAAGACCCGGATGGAACACCTAAGTCGCGAGCGAAATGCTTTTATCCGCCCATCGCCCAGCCAGAACCATCTGGGCGGGGTGGCGCGGCGCACGCGGGAAGCGGTCGCCCTGTGCGAGGCGGCCTCCTTTGACGTGGTGCTGATCGAAACGGTGGGCGTGGGCCAGTCCGAAACCGTGGTGTCCGAACTGTGTGATTTGTTCCTGCTGCTTTTGGCCCCTGCGGGCGGGGATGAGCTGCAGGGCGTCAAACGCGGCATTATGGAAATGGCCGACATGATCCTGGTCAACAAGGCCGACGGTGATCTGAAATCCGCCGCCACCCGCACCTGCGCGGATTATGCCGGTGCTCTGCGGTTGCTGCGCAAACGCTCGCAAGACCCCGATGGCTACCCCTGTGCCAAATTGGTCTCGGCGATCGAGCAAAATGGCCTGCAGGAGGCCTGGCAGGCGATTCAGACCCTCATCACCTGGCGCCGGGACAATAGCCATTGGGAGGCGCGTCGGGCAGGGCAGGCCGCCTATTGGTTTGACCAGGAGGTGCGCAGCGCGCTTTTGGCGCAATTGAACACAAGCGATGTGAAGCAGCAAATGGCCGATCTTGCAGCGCAGGTCTCCGCGGGTGAAGTGTCCCCAACAGCCGCCGCCGCGCGGCTCCTTGACGGGTTAAAAGCCCGCTAAACGCAATCGCGCCTGCGCGTTGGCATTTGAGGGCGAAAAAGAGGGCGATTTCAGACGCAAACCCCTCTTGTCCTGCGACAACAGTCTGGGTAGGAAAGCCGCGAAAACGATGCTTTTCGAGAATCTGCCCGGACGCGCCATAAAAGCTTTGCATATGGCTTGACCCGGACACCGATTCCTCCTAAACGCATCCAACCAGTTTTCGGGCGCAGCCAATGGCCGCGCCCTTGTGATTTGGCACTTGATTCGGCGCATTGGCGATTTGGCCAGCCTCGGTTTTGGTGCCCCAGAAACGAAGGATGAAACCATGTCGCGTCGTTGCGAACTGACCGGAAAAGGCCCGATGACTGGCAACAATGTCAGCCATGCTAAAAACAGAACTCGTCGTCGGTTTTTGCCGAACCTAAACGATGTGACCCTGCAGTCTGAGACTCTGGGCCGTGGCGTAAAGTTCCGCATTTCGGCGGCAGCTCTGCGCTCTGTTGATCACCGTGGTGGTCTGGACGCGTTCCTGGCAAAAGCCAAAGATGAAGAGCTGTCCTCAAACGCTCTGAAACTCAAGAAAGAAATCGCCAAGGCACAGGCTGTAGAAGCTTAATTCGCTGCCTGAGATTTGATGAATTTGAAACGCCGCATGGGACCTTCCCGCGCGGCGTTTTTGCTTGTCGTTTTGTCGCCTTGTATTGCCTGCGCACAACCGGCATAGATTGCGCATGACACGTGTGTGGCAGATAGGTTTGGTCTGTGTTCTGGCCTGTACGCTGATCCTTCAGGGGCAAAGCGCGGCCGCGCGTGTCACGATGACCGATGCAGCGGGTCAGATCGTGATCTGCACCGGCACTGGCCCCATGACCGTTTATGTGGACGCGGATGGCCAACCTGTGGACGCGCCGGTGCCGTGTCCGGACTGCCTGATTCTCTCAGTTGTGGCGCTGCTCACATCCGCGCAAGTGGTTTCACCGCCAAGCGCGCTGTCATCAGGCACCACTTTGCCTGACCAAGACCTGCGCGTCGCAGGGACACAGATTTCCCCCAGCGCCCGCGCACCGCCGAAACTCGTTTAGATCCTGATTCCCCAATTCCAATACCCTGATCTAAAGAAAGCGGAGACTGTTATGTCCCTTAAATCCTATGTGCTGGCCGCTGGCCTGATGGCTGCAGCTGTTGCCGGTTGGGCTGAGAGCCACACACCTATTATGGTCGAGGGCGCCTATGCTCGCGTCTCCTCGCCCACTGCCAAGACCGGTGCAATCTTCCTTGAAATCGAAAACCGCGCCGACGTTGCGGATCGGTTGATTGATGTGAAATCGGATGTCGCGACCCGAGTCGAACTGCACACCCACAAGGAAGGCGAAAACGGTATCATGCAGATGCTGCATGTCTCCGAAGGGATTGTCATTCCGGCAGATGGTCATCATGAACTGAAACGTGGCGGTGATCACGTCATGCTGATGGGGCTGCATCACGGGCTGCGGGACGGCGACACCGTGCCGCTGACTTTGGTTTTTGAACAGGCGGGCGAAGTAAAGATCAAGGTCTCTGTCGACCTTGATCGTAAACCGGGTGCCGATGCGCATGGTGGTCACGATGACCACGACCATTCGGGCCACGACCACGGCAATTGATCTCTCCAACAAGGGATGCGGTGCGACCTATATATCGCATCCCTTCGTTTCATGCTCCCGAAAGCATGGTCCGTTAGGCGGGTTTCACCTCTCGCAACAGCGCATCCACCCAAGTCGACACAGTCTTACTTGCAGGGCCAAAATACGTCTCTTCAAGCCGGCTGACCACGGCCGATGGCTCCAGGTTCAACTCAACCGTCAAAGCACCTGCCACCTGCGCCTCATCGACAAAACCGGCGGCCGGATAGATCTGGCCCGAGGTTCCAATGGCGGTAAATACATCCGCCTGGGCCAGATGGCTGTAGATCTCTTCCATGTGGTAAGGCATCTCGCCAAACCAGACGATATCAGGCCGCGCTGTGGGGTGCGCGTACTGCGGGCAGGTCGCGCCCACCTGCATTTCCATCGGCGCCACCCAACGATGGCCGCAAGTGGCGCACAGCGCCTGATCCAGCTGCCCATGCATGTGAATGACATCCGTGCAGCCAGCGGCCTCGTGCAACCCGTCTACATTCTGGCTGACCAGGACCACCTCACCCGGCCAGTTTTCCGTCAGGCGTCGCAGTGCGTTATGCGCGGGATTGGGCTTGGCCTCCGCCGCCTGGATGCGGCGCGCATTGTAGAACTGATGCACAAGGGCCGGGTTGCGTGCGAAACCTTCCGGGGTTGCCACATCTTCGATCCGATGCTGCGCCCAGAGCCCGCCCGCATCGCGAAACGTGCCAAGCCCGCTTTCAGCCGATATTCCCGCGCCGGTCAGAATGACGATCTTGTCTGCGGATTGCTCTGTCTGTGGCATCACTTTAGAACCTTGTCTCGAACCTTTGCGCGTGTTGCGCCATCACCAGGGAGTTGCCCTTCCATGCCCAAACGCGTCTTGTTTGTCTGTCTCGGAAACATATGCCGTTCACCCGCTGCAGAAGGTGTCTTTCGCAGCCTCTGTCCGCAGGTCAGCACCGACAGCGCCGGTACCTCCGGCTGGCATATTGGCGACGCGCCCTATGGGCCGATGCAAAACGTGGCCAAGACGCGCGGATATAGCCTGTCTGATCTACGCGCGCGGCAGTTTGCGGCGGCGGATTTTGACAGGTTTGACCTGATCATTGCGATGGATCAAAGCAACCTGGAAGACATCGAAGCCCTGCGCCCAACCGGGTCTGATACAGCGGTCCGCTTGTTCACAGACTACGCGCCGCACTCCGGAATGGACCACGTTCCAGACCCCTATTACACGCGGGACTTTGATGGCTGTCTAAATCTGATCGAGGTTGCCGCCGCCGGTCTAATGGCAGCGGTGGTAGAGAGTGACTAGCTGTCGATCGCGCGGAATTCACCGGTCAGCCATGGCAGGCGCTTCAATGCAGGGTCAATCATTTGGGTTTGAACCAGACGACGCACAGTTGTGGCCACATCGCGCGGCACCTGTTCCGCCCAATCCGAGGCGGCAAACAGGGAAATCGTCCGCTCCGCGCTGCCAAAAGGCAGGGGGAAAGCATCCAGCTGATCATGGAACCGTGTCGCACGCATATAGCCGAGCGGCGTAGTCACGGCCCACCCGATCCGACGTGCTACCATGGCCATCAGCGCGAGGTGAGAGCCGATTTCAAAGCGTTCTTCAAAGTCTAGCTTTTGGCTGAGCATATGCGCTTCGATCTGTTGCGAGATCAGCTGGTCGCGTGCGTAACGCAGGAAGGGCAGTTTCCCCAACCGGTCCAAATCGCTTTCGACGGTTTGCAAAAAACCACGCGGTGCTACGAGAATGAAAGGATCGCGCACCAGCGGGTATTCATCGATGCCGCTTTGCTCTTCGCCGGTGGAGGCACCAATGGCGATGTGCAACTCACGAGCTTCCATCGCCTTGATGATTTCCAAGCTAGACGCGGTTGTCATCTTGAACCGGCATTGCGTCATGCTGTCCGCAAGGATCGTGGCCAGGCGCGGCGTCAGATCATTGTCAAAATCATCGATTAAACCAATGGACAAAGTGCTGAGATGGGTCAGATCCATCACGGACATTTCGCTTTGGGCAAGACGCAGTTCGGCCAGAATCAATTCGGTCCGGCTCAGGAAATTCCGACCCGCGGCGGTCAAAACCATCGGGCGGCGGCCATGATCTACCAGATCGCCACCCAGCGCTTTTTCCAGATTGCGCAACTGTTGGCTAACGGCAGGCTGGCTCAACCCCGTCAATTCTGCGGTCTGTGCGACCGATCCTGTCTTTGCTAGGGCTTCAAAAACTTCCAGCCCCCGTAAAGTCACGCCTTTTAACAACATGCCCGCGCTCCAATTAAAATTGGTTTCTGATATTCTGAAAGCAATCTAGAGAAAAAGGTGCGCGTTGACTGTCTTTTCCCCATAAATTCTGGAACCTAAACGCAAAAAACAACGGGGTTATTTACAATACCCAACATTCGCGACTGCAGCGCGAGACCGCGGATTTGGGGCGAAGACCTCTGGAGTGGGGTGGTTAAGTCGTTGTTTTGGAAGTTAAAAGGTGTAATTCGTTCGTGTGGAAGTAGTTTTTGTGCGGGTTGTGAACACGCGTCCGCCCGAGCGCCTTTGGTCTTTCAGATATGAAAATAGACCTGTGTTTTTTCATGTATGGTGGTTGAAAAACCACCTAACATGCGCGGGGTGACAGGAAAATTAGCTGCAAACTTGTGCAGCGGTTTGTCCAAAGTCTTTGTATCGCTTCCACAGGCGGTTATCGCTAACGCTGCTGGATTGGCGGACTTCCTGGGCTTGGTCAGGATCGCTGAACCATTTGGCGACTTTGCGCTGCTCCGAACGGCTCAATTTCGCGTCGGCCACGCGGCCAATGCAGGTGCACAAAGATCGGCTGGAGCTGCGATCAGATTGTTTGCAGGCGCGTTCTATGTCTGCACTTGCGGGGCTCAGCGGGGCAAAAAGAGCCAATCCAATGGATAAGGCGCCGACGGCCAGCAAGATTCGAGTCATAGATGTTCCCTCTTTCCTATGCCCGGCCTTCGTTCATGAGGCCGGTGACGTGTCCCGGGGTTTTCCCCTTGTGCGGGTTATGTGCCACACGTTGCCCCACTATGTGTGGGCGGGTACGAGGGATCAATCAAATGATAGTAAAATATTTGTCTGTGCAATTTATCGCCGATCTGCAGCGAGGGTGGTGCAGATCGGCAGTTTTCTCAGACGTCATGCGGCTTTGCGCGCGCTTTGCCATTGACTTGTAAAGCCTTCGTAACGTTCAACCAATTTTCCATTTGGACCAGCCAGAATCAACAGGCCGCTCACCAGATTTCCCAGTACCACCGGATTCCCGAGCATCGGTGAGACCACAGCGCGATCGCCAGGCGCACATGTCTGTGCATTCAGCTTGCTCAAGGTGCTTTCGAGCACGTCAAACGCCATATTGAATTTGGCCACTTCTGATTTCAGCGCGGATATCGCCGGTTCAGCGACGGTGCCAACCGGCAGGCTGCGCAGTTGTGTGGCGATTTGGGTCAAGCTTTGCGGCATGTCCGACAGTGCAGCCTGAGCCCCGATTGCTGGGGTGTCTGCGGCGGGTTTTGGTGTGGTTGCGCGCAGCGCGGCGGCGGCTCCGTCCAAAACCGCGGTGGCCAGGATGCGGTTGTCCAACAGGTGGTCAACAGATGCAGGCATCGCGGCCTGGATACGCTCCTGTGCTGCGGCTTGGGCTGCTGCTGCGGCTGCGATCGCTTCCGCCTGTTCCGCTTCGGCTTTTGCGCGTGCGGCCGCGGCGGCGGCCATCACAGCACGCAGGCGCTCGATCTCTTCTGCGACCGCTTGCGCACCCTTGCGCCAGATCGCATCGTCAATTTGCGCGACCGCAAACTGGAATTCCCAATCAATCGGGCGCCCGCCCATAAGCCCTTGATACCATTCAACCCAATAATGCCAAACCGGATCGTCCTTGGTGGCTTTGACAAAGCCTTCCCAGAACTCAATGACCGGCATCGGGGCTTTGCCGGTGGACCAGAGGCGGGTGATCAAAAGCTCTGCACCAGTGCCAACGGCTGCGTCTTTTAACACGGTATCTTCGGAGTCAAACGGGTTCAAACCCGCCGTCAAAGTCGCTGACCGGGCCGTGTCTGCCGCCAGCTGCATCGCTTGCGATGCGGCATCTGCGACCGACGCGCGCGAGCTGCTGATGACCGTCTCCGCCGCGGACATGCCCGCCAGCGTTGCGGTGCGGTCGGTGACCGATGGGTACATCCGGGGGGCGGCACTGATTGCGGCATGCGCCGCTTCCTTCAGCTCGGCTGCCGGCGTATCGTCACCATTGGCAGCCACACAGGAAATCAATGTCGCCCGAAGGCACGCAACCAACGACGCGCCGGCATTGACGTTGTTGCCAGAGGTCCGCTCGACCTGGTTCATCACCGCCGGCAGGCTGCGCAATGCTGCTCGCGCAGCGATTGCCCGGCTCAGCCCGGCAGGCTGCGAAGAGAGCCATGCATAAAGCTCCCGCTCGTTGGTGACCTCGTCCATATTCACCTGCATCGCCGCCTCTGCTGCCATGGCTACCATTACTCCTGCGTCTTCCGCTTCAATTTTCCTGTCACTTGGTCACACAGATGCTTGACCAATTCGTAAATCCCAACCATATCCCCAAGCCATGACAGAGCTCTCGAAAATCCGAAACTTCTCCATCGTCGCCCATATTGACCATGGCAAATCCACCCTCGCCGACCGTCTGATCCAAGAGACGGGCACGGTGGAGGAACGTGATATGAAGGAACAACTGCTCGACAGTATGGACATCGAGCGTGAACGTGGGATTACCATCAAGGCAAATACAGTTAGAATTGACTATAAAGCCGACGATGGTGAGGACTATGTCCTGAACCTGATCGACACCCCCGGCCACGTCGATTTCGCCTATGAGGTCTCCCGCTCCATGCGTGCGGTTGAAGGCTCGCTTCTGGTGGTTGATTCCACCCAAGGGGTCGAGGCGCAGACATTGGCCAACGTCTATCAGGCGATTGAGGCCGATCATGAAGTCGTGCCGGTTCTGAACAAGATCGACTTGCCCGCCTCCGATTGTGACCGTGTGGCGGAGCAGATCGAAGATGTGATTGGCATCGATGCGACCGATGCGATCCAGGTCTCTGCCAAAACCGGGCAGGGGATCCGTGAGACGCTCGAAGCCGTAGTAAATAAACTGCCCGCGCCCCAAGGCACGCTGGACGCGCCGCTCAAAGCGATGCTGGTCGACAGCTGGTATGACGCCTATCTGGGTGTGATCGTTCTGGTGCGGATCATGGATGGTACCCTGAAAAAGGGCATGCGCGTCAAATTCATGTCCAACGACACGCTACACCATGTGGACCGCGTAGGCGTATTCCGCCCCGAAATGCAGATGGTTGACGCGCTCGGGCCCGGCGAAATCGGCTTTCTGACCGCCTCGATCAAACAGGTGCGTGATACCCGAGTGGGCGACACCATCACCAATGACCGCAATGGCACGACCGAGGCACTGGACGGCTTTAAACCCGCACAGCCCGTGGTGTTCTGTGGCCTGTTCCCGGTCGACAGCTCCGAATTCGAAGACCTGCGCGACGCTATCGACAAACTGGCGCTGAACGACGCGTCATTTTCGTTTGAGATGGAAACCTCTGCCGCGCTTGGCTTTGGCTTCCGCTGTGGTTTCCTGGGACTGTTGCACCTCGAAGTGATCCGCGACCGGATTGAGCGTGAGTATAACATCGAGCTGATCACCACCGCTCCATCGGTAATTTACCACATCTATATGAAGGGCAAGGAAAACCAGCCCGGCGAGATGATCGAGCTGCACAACCCCGCTGACATGCCCGACATGTCCAAGGTCGACCACCTCCAAGAACCCCGGATCAAGGCCACCATCATGGTGCCCGACGAATATCTCGGCGATGTGCTCAAGCTCTGCCAAGACCGTCGCGGCATTCAGGAAGACCTGACCTATGCCGGCACCCGCGCCATGGCGGTCTATGATCTGCCCCTGAACGAGGTGGTGTTTGACTTCTACGACCGTCTGAAATCTGTGACCAAGGGCTATGCCTCCTTTGACTACCAGATGATCGGCTACCGCGAAGACAATCTGGTCAAGATGTCGGTGCTGGTGAACGACGAACCCGTCGATGCGCTCTCTACCATGGTCCACCGCGACCGCGCCGATATGCGGGGCCGCGCCATGTGTGAAAAGCTCAAGGATCTGATCCCGCGCCACATGTTCAAAATCCCGATCCAAGCGGCCATCGGCGGCAAGGTCATCGCGCGTGAGACACTTTCGGCCATGCGCAAAGACGTGACCGCCAAATGCTACGGCGGCGACGCCACCCGGAAACGGAAGCTGCTGGACAAGCAGAAGGCGGGTAAGAAGAAGATGCGCCAGTTCGGCCGGGTTGATATCCCGCAGGAGGCGTTCATCTCTGCGTTGAAAATGGACGATTGATTAACCGAAGAGATCCAACTGTTTGGTTTCTTCAACCGGAAATATTCCGAGAAGTTGCCAAGTCTGGGGTCTCTTTTTTATGTTGCCCAGTGCAAGCACTAGACCCTTTTTGACGTAGTCGTCGCAGTACGTTTTTTCGAGATGTCTGAGCACGTCCTTCTCAGGCATACTTTGACGCAAGTTGAAGAAGGTTGCTGTAGTCTCCCAGTCCGCACATGTCTTATTATGTGGGCCATGCTCGTCATCGTAATGCAGCTTAAATTTGTAGGGACATGGTTCATAGGCTGCAAGCTCCTCCTCGAGTAAAGAAAGTTGCATTGCTTGCTGGGCGAATTTTTCGCGGTTTGCTTCAATTTCAATTTTTGATAGCGCCTCCCACGAAAAGGAAACGTTTTGTGGTCGTATCAATGCAAGGGATTGCCCCTTTCTAACTGCCTCATTTTCCGAAGTGACAACGGCTCTTTGAATTAAACTTGATTTCTCAAGAGGTTTTCTGACATTGCCTTGAATTTGGATGCTGTCCTCGTGAACGCGACAGCTTTCAGCCCTGCTATCGTCCCGGGGCTTGCTGTATTTGAATTGAACAATGTCCCACCTTTTAAAGGCCTTTTCTCCAGATAGGCGCCGAAAGCGAATCGGGAATAACCTTTTCCAGCTACCATCCTCTTGTAGGCCAGCGCAGCATACAGTTTCTGAGTGCTTCTTACTTGGCTGTGGAGATGCTTTTACGAGGATTGTAACGCGGGATGGTGTTGCCATTCTGTAGGTATTGCTCGGCTCTGTCAGCCACGAGATTATATACTTCGAAGCCATTTCGGGAGGCTTCATCCGCGATATAAGACCTATGGCAATGGGTTGCGCTTCGTTCAAAACACATCATGCAAGTTTTACGTGCATTTGCAACCTTTAGGAGTTTTTTCAGTTCCTCTTGCGCCTCTTGCGTACCGAGATGGTTCAAATAGATTTTTTCAAACTGTTGAAAATCGCCCTTTTTCGCGGCTTCTCGGCCCGGCTTCGGGTCTCCCAGTGCCTTGTAGTGGCGATATTCTATCCCAACTTCGGCCAATCTTTCAGCAAGTTTGTTCTTCGAAAGCCCTTTTTTTCTCGACAAAGGCAGCTCTCGAACATCAGCAAGCACCTCAACGTTCAAAGCAATAAGTGTGGAAACTAAGTCTTCGACTGTAGAACCTTCATACCCAATGGTGAAAAGTTCGGTGCTCATCCAAAGATACTCCCACGTCCAAATGATACATTTTTGCTTAGTGTATGCCTGAGTAGTTCGGGTACACCTAAAAATATCTGTTTGAAAGGCCCGTCTCTAGACAGTATTGCCCCGTCCGCCTCCACGCGGGGTCTGTTTCGCCTCTCAGGCTTGGGCGCTGCACTTGGCGTTTGGGGGTGCAGGTTTTTCAAAAAAGGTCTAAGTTGTCGGAGTTAAAAAGCGGAGCTTATTGCCCCACTTTTTCTTCTTTCTTCTCCTTGTCCTGATCATGGTGCCATTTGATGGCGAAATACATGCCGACGCCCAGCACGATCAGCTTGAACGGCAGGAAGACAATCGGGAAAAACTCCATCCAGCTTAAGCCCATTGCAGATCTCCACTTTATGACAACAGTGTCTTTTCAGTCAGGAGCGCTACGCCAATGCGGGCAGGGGCTGAATTCGCCAGATTGACGCAGGCCGAAGCCGCTACAGCGCCTGCTGCACGTCCTGTGCGGCTTTGCCGATGGCCTGACCAGCTTTTTCAATGTCGCGCCCCGCGCCTTTGGCGGTCTCGCAAGCAGCGAGAGAAAAGAGGGCGAGGGTAATCAGGGCTGCTCGGACCATGTGCGGCTGTCTCCGGTGTGTCATACATCATCTGGTGCCACTGTTGCACAGCCACAGGTTTTGGCAAGGTGTCGCCCTCCGGTTTCGTGCTGTGAAAATGTCGCACGGATCCTGCGCATGACAGGCGCTCGCGCCCAGTCACATTCGCGTGCAAAATGTAGAATATAGGGAATTTATCCCGAATAAACAGCTGGTTGAATTTTGGTGATTCACATGACTAGGAGTTTAAAGTGAAGAATTTACTGCTCGCCGCTGGATTGGCTCTTGCCTCTGCTTCCGCCGCGTCCGCTGCCAATTTTGTTGCAACCTTTGACAACCTCGGCTTTGATATTTTCGAAGGTCCAGATGCCTCCCTTGGAACCACGAATTTCCTGAACGGAACCCTGTCTTTCAATTCCAGTTCCAACCTGTTTTTGACCAAATCATCGAAGCAGACGTTTCCGGCGTTGTGACCGAAAATTTCGAACTGTCGGGCTTTGGCTTTGGCGGCGATGAGGGCGGCGACTTTGACTTTATCACCGGATTTACCCTGTCCGGGTTCGGCCCAAACGGCTCGGGCGGCGATCTGCAGCTTGATTTCGTGAGCTCCGATGTGAACCCATTTGCCAATGCCTCTGTCGGTTTCTCGTTTGCCGTGACTCCTGAAACAGGCATCGAATTCGCCCAAGACCTGGACGGAGATATCTTTGTCTCGCGCTTCAACGGTTCGGGTTCTGTCAGCTTCCAAGTTGTCGAAAGCTTTGATGAGCCAGCGCCAGTGCCGTTGCCAGCCAGTGGCCTGCTGCTGATTGGTGCTCTGGGTGCCGCGGGGGCTCTGCGCAAGCGCAAGTCCTGATCTTCAGAGGCTTTTCAAGATGAAGCGCGTTGCCTGCAAAGGGCGGCGTGCTTTTTCTTTGGGGGCGACCTATTGTACGGCGCGTGATTTGGCGCGCAGGCCATATGCCCGCCGCACCAAAGGGGATCGCGCTTTTCATACCTGCCGCACTGCTCTAAAGGGCGAAGGGACCAATTGCCCCAAGGAGTGCACGCCGCCCATGACCTGTGACCTCTGCGCCAGTGATGCGCCACTTGCCCCGTTTGCCGTAACCGGCGGTCCCGATGGGGCTGTGACGCAAATTTGTGCCACTTGCAGCGACCAGATCGCGAAGGAATTAGACCCCAACCACTGGCGCTGCCTTGCAACCGCGATGTGGAGCGAGACCCCAGCCGCGCAGGTTCTGTCAGCGCGGTTGCTGAAACGCCTCGGCGATCAGGACTGGGCGCGCGATCTGTCCGACCAGCTGTGGCTGGATGAAGAGACCCAGGCCTGGGTCGATGCGGTGCCCGCCGAGACGGCGCATAAAGACAGCAACGGCGCGCCGTTGCACGCAGGGGATACGGTGGTTCTTGTCAAGGATCTGCCAGTCAAAGGCGCAGGCTTTACCGCCAAACGGGGGACGGCCGTGCGCAATATCTCTCTGGTTATGGACAACGCCGAACACATCGAAGGCCGCGTCGAAGGCCAGCGCATTGTAATATTAACCAAATATGTGAAACGAAAATGAGTTGCCCATGCCACAATCACAAGGCAAAAGGGTGCTGAATTGTTGCCCAAGCGCCTTTGCTGTGGCACAAAGAAGAAACTGTCTAGGATAAACGAGCTGTGCCCATGACTGATTTTGCTGAACGTCGCCGCATGATGGTTGATACACAGGTCCGTCCATCGGATGTGACCAAATATCCAATCATCGAAGCGATGCTGGCCGTGCCGCGGGAGCAATTCGTACCCAATGCGCAGGCCGAGGGTGCCTATGCTGACCAAAACGTGCCGTTGGGGAACGGTCGGGTGATGGTCGAAGCGCGCACTTTGGCCAAAACGCTGGACGCGTTGGACATCAACAATGACGAGATGGTGCTCGATCTGGCCTGTGGGCTTGGGTATTCAACTGCAGTGGTTGCACGTATGGCTCAAATGGTGATCGGCGTCGAAGAAGACACATCCATGGCAAGCGAAGCTGCGTCGCTGCTGTCTGATGTTGGGGCTGACAATGCGATCGTGCACGAGGGGCCTTTGGCCGACGGCGCGGCAGAGCATGGCCCGTATGATGTTATTTTGGTACAAGAAGCAGTGGAAACACTGCCTGACGATCTTCTGGCTCAGCTCAAAGACGGCGGTCGCATTGCGGCGCTGATCATGACCGGGGCCTTGGGGGAAGTGAAAATCGGCTACAAAGCAAACGGCGCAATCTCCTGGCGCTTTGCTTTCAATGCAACCGCACCGGTTCTGCCCGGTTTCGAAGCTGCCAAAGAATTCGCTCTGTGATCCTGTAACGGGTCAGGGGCGGTCGACCAGGGCTTGGGGTCTTGGGCGAAGTGATGTGAATGGAGACGCGACGTGGTCAGAATGGGTGCGTCGTAGAACCATGTTGGAATTCACGCCACGATGCTTCCGAAACGGGGGCGGGGCGGCGGCAGATAGGTGAAAAGAATGCTGAAGACCATTTTCGCAAAACGATCCCCGAACGGTGGCTCCAGACGCGCTGTGCGCGCTTTGGCGATGGCAGGCACAATGCTGGCCGTCCTTGGCGCCCCCGCGCAGCTCAAAGCCGACAACCTGTCGGATGCGCTGATCGGAGCGTATAAATCCAGCGGACTTCTCGAACAAAACCGCGCCCTGCTGCGGGTCGCAGACGAAGATGTGGCCGCCGCCGTGGCCTCCCTTCGCCCGATTGTCAGCTGGGCGTTGACCGCAACCCACCAATACACGCGCGCCCCCGGCACATTCACGCTGCAGGACGGCGACACCAACGCTTTTGATGCCAGCATCAACCTGACTTGGGTTCTGTGGGATGGCGGTCAACGCCAATTCACCCGCCGCGCCGCGCAAGAAGCCGTGTTGGCGACCCGCCACACACTGCTGGATGTTGAACAGCAGGTTCTGTTCAGCGCTGTGACCGCCTATGTCAGCGTATTGTTCCAAGAAGAGAACGTGCGCCTGCGCAGCAACAACCTGCGTCTTTTGCGCGAAGAACTGCGTGCCGCGCAGGATCGTTTCGAAGTGGGCGAAGTCACACGGACCGATGTGGCCTTGGCCGAAAGCAGTGTTGCAGGGGCCCAGGCCGACCTGATCCAGGCACGCGGCGATCTGGCGTCTGCCCGCGCGACTTATAAGCAAGTGGTCGGACGTGAGCCGGGTGCAACCCAGGGCCAGCCGCCATTGCCATCCGGTGCCCGGTCCGAGCGGGACTCGCAATATCTGGCGCGCCGCAACCACCCGTCGCTCCTGTCACAGCAACATGCGGTGAAATCGGCGGAGCTGCGGGTCGAAAGCACCCGCGCCGCTTTGGGACCATCGTTCACATTGCGCGGTGGCATTGGCCACAACCAAGTGTTTGATCAGCGCACCGACACGGATACGCGCAACCTGTCGCTTGAACTGGGCCAGACCATCTATGCCGGTGGCGCGCGCCAATCAGCCTTGCGCGCAGACCGTGCGCGTCTGGATGCCGAAAAAGGTGTCCTGCTGACGGTTCAACGCCAGATCGAACAAGGTGTTTCGGCAGCTTTCGCAACCCTTGCAGCCAACCGCGCCAGCTTGACCTCATCTGAGCAGCAGGTACGCTCCGCACGCGTCGCCTTTGACGGTGTGCGTGAGGAAGCCACATTGGGTGCCCGCACCACGCTGGATGTGTTGGAAGCCGAACAGGAGCTGCTGGACGCACAGGTTGAACGCGTACAAGCCCGCGCAAACCTGTCGCTGGCCGCTTATGAATTGTTGCAGTCTCAAGGTCTGTTGACAGCCGAGCACCTCAACCTTGCGGTCGAAGTGTATGACCCGACGCTCTATTACAACCTGGTCAAAGACGCGCCGGGCAAAGGCAGTAAACGTGGCAAAGATCTGGACCGCGTGCTCAAGGCGCTCGGCAAGCAATAACGTATAAAACGAACCGGGGCACAGGACAGTTGCCGGATGCCTCAGTGCAGGCTACAGTCCCGTAAAGAGGCCAGAAGCAGTAAGGTTATCATGTCAGGTCCACTCGAGCAGGCAGGTGTCGAAGACGTCCTTTCCTCCATTCGCCGACTGGTGAGCGAGGACAATCGAAAGACACGCCCATCCGGCGGCGCACGTCGCCCCGAAGGCTTGCGCCCGCGTTTGGTCCTGACCCCGGCACTGCGCGTTCCACCCACCACTGATCTGGAGCCTGCTGCGGCAGAGGACGACGATCTGCATCTCGAGGATGCGGATTCGGATGACCTTGACACGGTTGAGGCTGCGCAGGGTGGGGCGGACGCGGATCTCGGCCAAGAGGGCGCCTCAGATGCGGCAGTTGCTCCCCAAGATCCGAAACCCACATTCCTAGGCGGTGCGGACACGGTCGAACACGCGGCGTCCCTCGATATGTTTCGTCTGAACAAAACGGTTTCTGAGGACATTGAGTCCGCAGAAGAGACGTCAGAAGACGAAGTTCTGCCGTGGAAGGACCCGGAAGCCACATTGTACAGCGCTTCTGAAATTGTCACTGGCGATGAGACTGCTGACGATGAGGCGGTGGACACTGCCGACGACGACGCGGTGGACAAAAACGTGATGGTCGAGGCTGTGCACCAGGTTGAGCCTGAACCGATGCCTGACACAGCCGAAGTGACCCATCTTCACAATGCCTCTGCCCGCCAACGCGCCGCTGCGGTGGTGCGCAAGATTGCTGAGATGGAAGCGGCGACAGCTCAATCGGCAACGTCTTCTCCCCAGTGGGAGCCAGACGCCAGCCAAAACGGCCCCTTTGCGTCAGAGACGATGACATCAGCCTCAAACGATTGGGACGCGCCGGAACGAGTGGATTCGGCAGAGACTGTCGATCGACCCGCAGCGTCGCAGCAGGTGGACGCAGATGACATTGCCGCGCAATTGACTGCTGATGTGATTGACGCCACTGCCGAAGATGTAAGCGCCGATATCGCGGAGAATACGCTGGACGATTTGGATGACGCCACGCTTATCGACGAAGACATGTTGCGCGATTTGGTGGTGGAAATCGTACGCAAAGAGCTGCAAGGCTCACTGGGCGAAAAGATCACCCGCAATGTGCGCAAATTGGTCCGCCGCGAAATCCAACGCGCGCTCGCCGCGCATGATATTCTCTGAACAACCGTATCCAGTGGTCGGCGCGTATCAAGGCTATTGAGCGCTGATGACGTTCCGTCGCCAATGTCTTCTACCTTCTGTCATTCACCGGGATACTCCCGCCCAGCTTCGGCTTCCTGATAGGAAGCGCGCGCCAGTTGGGCG
>NZ_JAHHIR010000094.1 GCF_018678075.1 Epibacterium ulvae
GGTGTCCTCTTACGGTGAACCAGTTGAGGTGCTGGACATGGCGGATGGTGACTAGAAGAACGACAACTGCGTTGTGGCGACCACGCATGAGATCGACAAAGAAAGCGCCGATGAGCTGGCCAGCAAAAAGGTTGCGGTTCCGCTCGGCACCGCGGCGCATTACGGCTTCTTGAAGCAGATGGAGCATTTCGGCATCGATCTTGCCTCGCTTGAGATCGTCGACATGGCGCCCACCGATGGTGCGGCAGCGCTGGCGCAGGGTTCTGTTGATTTCGCCTGCGGCTGGGGCGGTGGTCTGGCGCGTATGAAAGAGCATGGCAACATCCTGTTGACCGGCGCCGAGAAAGAAGAGCTGGGCATTCTGGTGTTCGACGTGACCTCTGCACCGACCGATTTTGTGGTTGAGAACGAAGAGGTTGTGGCCAAGTTCCTGGAAGTGACCGCCGAAGCGAACGCGGTCTGGAACGCCTCGCAACCCGCCGAGATGCTGACCAAGATCGCCGTTGAATCCGGCATGGACGAAGAGGCGGCTCTGGCCTCGCTGTCGACCTTCTCTTTCCCCTCTGTCGACGAGCAGCTGTCTGAAGCCTGGTTGGGCGGCGCGGCTGCAACCTTTATGAAGGGTGTGGCGGATGTTTTTGTTGAAAGCGGCTCGATCCAGTCCTCGCTCGACAGCTACGAAGATGCTGTGACCGTCAGCCCGCTGGCTGCGATCAAATAAGCCTTTCGCACTTTGGGTCTGCGCGGCGCCGCTTTGGGGTGGCGCAGACCCCGCGAACGCTCTCTCTCTCTCTCCCTCCTTCCCATACGCACACCATAGGAGACCCACCCATGGGCGCCCTACAGATTAATGATGTATCCATGCGTTTCGAATTGCCGGACGGAAGCCACGTCCAGGCCCTGCAGAACGTGTCGCTGGATCTCAAAGAAGGCGAACTGCTGTCAGTTCTCGGACCGTCAGGCTGCGGTAAATCCACCCTGTTGAATATCGTGGCCGGCTTCCTGGCGCCCACCGACGGTGTTGTCACCCTGTCGGGCAATACGGTGACGGGCCCCAATGCGGAACGGGGCATGGTGTTCCAGAAGGGGGCGCTGTTTGAATGGATGAGCGTGCGCCAGAACGTGGAATTTGGCCCGCGCATGAAGAACATGGGCGAGGCGGACCGCAATACGATTGTGGAAAATCTGCTGGATACCGTGGGTCTGCGCGATTTCAAGGACAAGGCAGTCTATGAACTGTCGGGCGGCATGCAGCAGCGGGTGGCGCTGGCGCGTTGCCTGGCCAATGACCCGGATGTGATCTTGATGGATGAACCCTTAGGCGCGCTGGACGCGCTGACGCGGGAGAAGATGCAGGGTCTGGTGCTGGATCTGTGGAAGAAGACCGGCAAGACCATCATCTTGATCACCCACTCGGTGGATGAGGCCCTGTTGCTGGGCGAGCGCCTGTTGGTGATGGCGCCGCGTCCTGGTCGGATTTTCAAAGAATATAATCTGCCCTTTGCCGATCAAGCAGTGGGTGCCGATCTGCGCGTGGTCAAGGACGACCCGGCCTTTAACGACACCAAGAAAGAGATCCTGCAGATGATCTGGGAAATGGAAGAAGAGATTATGGGCGCGGGAGGCAAGTAAGATGTCAGGAATTGGCGGTATTTTCATTTACTTAGGGCTGCTGGTTGGCACCTATTTTGTGGTCCAGGCGGTGCGCTCGTTCATGAGCAAGACCACCGATTTCACCTCGCTCAAGACGGTGACCTTTGGCGATGAAAGCGCGGTGACCTCGGACCGGGCGGCCTCGGTGATCTCGGTGATTGTGGTCTTTATGGTCTGGGGCGCCTTTACCGGCTCCAAACTGGTGCCGATCCACATGCCGGGCCCGTTCAAAGGCGCGACCAGCTTTAGCTATGTGGCGCAGAACCTGGCTGGTGAGACGGCGACAGGCACCGTGCAGGTCCTGGTGCATGAGGCCGGTCAAGACGTGGAGACCCCGGATGCGGGCACCTCTGCAGGCTTTGCCCAGAACGACGCGGCCACGGTTGCGGCCTGGCGGTCGGTGCTGATCCGCGCCCATCGCAACGATGGTGACGATGTGGTTGTGACATCGGTTGAAGGTCAGGCAATTGCGCCGGGTGACACGGTTTTGGTCCCCAATGGTGAGGTCACGATGACCGCCAAAGGCTCGCTGAACTTCTCGCCCAGATCCGGCTGGCAGATGGAGCCGATCTGGCTGCCGTCCCCGGAAGCTGTGGCGAAACGCTTCTGGGTGATCGCCACCGAAGGCTATCAGAATGTGTCGTTGTTTGAACATGTGGGCTGGTCGCTTTACCGGGTGTTTGTGGGCTTCCTGCTGGGCTCGCTCGTGGGTATTCCGCTGGGCTATGCGATGGGTCTTTCGGGCTGGGCGCGCGGCTGGTTTGATCCCATCGTGGAGTTCATGCGTCCGGTACCGCCCTTGGCGCTGATCCCGCTGGTGATCATCTGGTTTGGCATCGGCGAAGTGGGCAAGATCGTGTTGCTGTTCCTCGCGGCCCTCTGGGTGATGATCATCGCCGCACGCGCTGGCGTGTCGGGTGTGAACATCACCAAAGTGCAGGCGGCCTATTCGCTGGGGGCCAGCAAATGGCAGGTGCTGCGCTATGTGATCCTGCCCAACTCCCTGCCGGAAATTTTCACCGGTGCGCGGGTTGCCATGGGTGTGTGCTGGGGCACAGTTGTTGCGGCCGAACTGGTGGCGGCAGAAAAAGGCGCCGGTAAAATGATCGTCGCAGCCTCCAAATTCCAGGCCACCGACATCGTCATCATGGGCATCGTGATGATCGGCCTCATCGGCTTTGGCATCGACATCCTAATGCGCAAATCCGAAGCCTTCCTCGTCCCCTGGAAGGGCAAATCCTGATCCAACAAACGGACCAAAATACACAAATAAAACGGCCGCTAATCCAGCGGCCGTTTGCGTGTTTAGGGGGGGT